>JAVEDI010000043.1 GCA_030841035.1 Actinomycetota bacterium | reverse complement strand
CGGCAGGCGCTCGGGTACGTCGCCACGCCCGAGAACCCGGCCTTCCTCGAGCCGGCGGAGGGCTCGGGCTCGCGGCTGCACCTGGACGAGGAGGACCGGACCCACATCGACCTGTGGGTCCAGCGAGAAGGCGCCACCCTCGAGTCAGAGGTGGAGCGCCTCGTCGCACTCGGCGCTTCCCGCGTGGAGTGGACCTACCCGCCGGACGCCGACTTCGTGGTGTTGGCCGACACCGAGGGGAACCTGTTCTGCGTCATCGCCTGAGCGGCGGGACAGGCCGGCCGTCAGGGCAGGGTCAGCTGTGCCTCGGCCGGCGCAGCGGCTACGGCGCGCTGCTCCGGCACCGCGCCCTCCTCGGCCGCGGCCGGGACCTCCGCAGCCGCCACCTGCCAGCGCACCCACTGGCAGCCCTCGATGTCCCAGTAACGACCCGTGCTGTCGGTCATGGCCACTCCCATCGCGGGACCAGGATGCACCTGTCCCGCGGGCACCGCTACCGGGATGCAGACATTGGGTCAGTCGAAGACGGGGTCCCGGGTGCGCGACCGCTTGAGCTCGAAGAAGCCGTCCGTGCCGGCGACCAGCAGGACGCCGTCCCACAGCTTGCCGGCCGCCTCGCCCCGGGGAGTCGGCGACACCACGGGGCCGAAGAAGGCGACACCCTCGACGGCGATCACCGGCGTACCGACCTCGAAGCCCACCTGGTCCATGCCGGCGTGATGGGACTTCTTCAGGTCCTCGTCATAGGCGGTGGAGGTCATCGCCTCGGCGAGGTCCAGCGGCAGACCGACCTCGGCGAGGGCCTCCTGGATCGTCGCGCGGTCCCTGGGCTTCTTCTCCACGTGGAACCGGTTGCCGAGGGCGGTGTACAGCGGCAGCACGACGTCCTCGCCGTGCGCAGCTGCAGCCGCGACCACGACGCGCACCGGGCCCCACGCCTCGTCCATCACCTTGCGGTAGTCCTCGGGCATGTCCCGGTCCTCGTTCAGGTAGGACAGCGACATCACGTGCCAGTGCACATCCAGCTCGCGGACCCGGGCAGCCTCGATGATCCAGCGCGACGTGATCCATGCCCACGGGCAAATAGGGTCGAACCAGAAGTCCGCCGTGGCTCGATCGGGGCTGCGATCCGGTACTCCATCCGGTGAAGGTGACACCTGGCTCCCTCGTGCTGCGGCGCCAGCTCCTGCTGGCTGAACGGGCATAGCAACCACAACCTGCCCCTCACCCCGGGACATTCCCGTTCGAAGCCGCGCTGACCCCCGTGACAAGATGCAGCGTCCCCACAGCGAGGAGATCTCCGTCTCGTGCACCAGCACCCCGTGGCGAACGACGCCACCCGACTCAACATCACCCGCGACGAGACGCAGGCACGCTCACGCCTGATCGCCGTCGACGGCTACGACGTCGAGCTCGACCTGACCCAGGGCGAGGTGACGTTCCCCTCCGTGACGGTCGCACGCTTCCGCTGCTCCGAGCCGGGCGCGTCGACGTTCATCGACCTGGTCGCCGAGGAGATCCAGCAGATCGAGCTCAACGGTCGGGCGCTCGAGCCGGCGACGGTCTACGACGGCGCCCGGATCACGCTCGACGACCTGGCGGAGCACAACACGCTGCGGGTGACGGCCTCCTGCCGCTACATGCACACCGGCGAGGGGGTGCACCGCTTCGTCGACCCGGTCGACAAGTCCGTGTACATCTACACGCAGTTCGAGGTCGCCGACTCGCGCCGCATGTTCACCGTCTTCGAGCAGCCCGACCTCAAGGCCTCCTTCGCCTTCACGGTGACCGCGCCGTCGGACTGGCAGGTCGTGTCCAACCAGCCCACCCCGACGCCGGAACAGGGCGCAGCCGGCACCGCCACCTGGCGCTTCCCCGCGACCGAGCGCCTGTCGTCGTACATCACCGCGCTCGTGGCCGGGCCCTACCACCGGGTCGACTCCGAGTACCGCAACGGCGAGCGCACGGTCCCGCTGTCGCTGTACTGCCGGGCCTCGCTCGCCCCACACCTGGACCACGACGTGATCTTCGACGAGACGCGGTCCGGGTTCGAGTTCTTCGAGCGCGTCTTCGACTCGCCCTACCCGTTCGCCAAGTACGACCAGTGCTTCGTGCCGGAGTTCAACGCGGGCGCCATGGAGAACGCCGGTTGCGTCACGCACCACGAGGACTACGTCTTCCGGTCGCGGGTGCCCGAGGTCTCCTACGAACGTCGCGCCGTCACGATCCTGCACGAGATGGCGCACATGTGGTTCGGCGACCTCGTCACGATGACCTGGTGGAACGACCTGTGGCTCAACGAGTCGTTCGCGGAGTACGCCAGCACCCTAGCGGCCGCCGAGGCGACCCGCTGGACCTCGGCGTGGACGACGTTCACCAACACCGACAAGACCTGGGCCTACCGCCAGGACCAGCTGCCCTCGACCCACCCGATCGCCGCCGAGATCAACGACCTCGAGGACGTCGAGGTCAACTTCGACGGCATCACCTATGCCAAGGGCGCCGCGGTGCTCAAGCAGCTCGCGGCATGGGTCGGGCGCGAGGAGTTCCTCGAGGGCATCCGGCGGTACTTCACGACCTTCGCCTGGGGCAACACGACCCTGGCCGACCTCCTGGGCAAGCTCGAGCAGACGTCGGGCCGTGACCTCAAGGCGTGGTCCGCGGAGTGGCTCGAGACGGCCGGTGTCAACACGCTGCGACCCGAGTTCACCGTCGACGAGCAGGGCCGCTTCACCGGCTTCTCGATCCTGCAGGAGGCACCCGAGGGGTGGCCGACGCTGCGGTCCCACCGCCTCGCCGTCGGCCTCTACGACCGCACCGACGTCGGGGTCGTACGCCGCGAGCGCGTCGAGCTCGACGTCACCGGTGCGCGCACCGACGTCCCGCAGCTGGTCGGGATGCGCCAGCCCGACGTCGTGCTGCTCAACGACGACGACCTGACCTACGCGAAGATCCGCCTCGACGAGAGGTCGCTCGCGACGGTGACCGAGTCCATCGCCGACTTCCGCGACAGCCTGGCACGCTCCCTGTGCTGGTCCGCGGCCTGGGACATGACCCGCGACGGCGAGATGTCGGCCACCGACTACGTGACGCTGGTGCTGCGCGGCGTCGGTCGCGAGGCCGACAGCTCGGTCACCCGCACGCTGCTGCGGCTGGCCGAGACGGCGGTCACCCTCTACACCGCGCCCCACAACCGTGACGACTCCCGGGTGCGGCTGGCCGAGGGCTTGCAGCGCCTGATGCACGATGCCGCGTCGGGTTCCGACTCGCAGCTGCAGTTCGTGCGGGCGTTCGCGAGCGCGGCGGTCACCGATGAGCAGTACGACGTCGTGCGGTGCCTGCTCGACGGACGCACCTCCCTCGGCGGACTGGCCATCGACACCGACCTGCGCTGGCACCTGCTGCACCAGCTCGTCGGCGGGGGCAAGGCAGAGGACCGCGAGATCGACCGGGAGCTCGACCGCGACGACACCGCGACCGGCCGGCGGCAGGCCGCCTCCACCCTGGCGGCGCGGCCCCGGCCGGAGGCGAAGGAGGAGGCCTGGTCCTCCGTCATGGACGACGACGGCCTGCCCAACGCGATCCAGACCGCGGTGATCGGCGGGTTCGCCCGAGCCGGCCAGGAAGAGCTGCTGCGCCCGTTCGTCGAGCGCTACTTCGCCAGCCTGCCCGACGTGTGGGCCGGCCGGACCAACGAGACCGCGCAGAACATCGTCATCGGCCTGTTCCCGATGTTGCTGGTCGAGCAGTCGACGGTCGACGCGGCCGATGCGTGGCTCGAGGCGCACCGGGACGCAGCCCCCGCGTTGCGGCGGCTGGTGGCCGAGGCCCGCGACGGAATGGCCCGGGCCCTGCGCGCGCGGGCCCGCGACGCCCAGGGCTGACGCCAGCCCGCCGGCGGCACGCCGAGCTCCCCCGGTCGGCTCGCGGCGACTAGGGCTGGTCGGTGTGCAGCGAGCGGGGCACGTGGGCGTGCTCGGCCAGGGCGAGGATGCCGTTGGCGATGCCGCCGGACAGGTCGCCCGCCTGGAACGCCGAGGTCATCGTCAGCGCCGCCAGGGCCGCGGCCCGGTCGTCGAGGCGGCGACGCACGCCGGGGCCGGTCACGATCTCCAGCCGGCGGGCGCCGGGATCGACGGCGACGAGCACTGCCTGGTCGGCTCCGGCACCCAGCGCGGCGTGCAGCTGCCGGGCCATCGCGCGCGTGTCGCCCTCGAGGGTTCCCACGTAGACCGACACGGGCAGCTGCGACTGCTTGCGGGCCAGCCGGATGGCCCGCACCACGTCGTCCTGCTGCCGCTCGGAGAAGGCGTCACCAGCGGGCACTGGCGCCACCCCCCTGGCTGCTCGGCGCCTCGGCCTCGCGCACCGCGCGCTCGGCGTCGTCCGGACCGTTGAACCAGATCGGTGCCGCCCACCAGCCGACACCGGGACGGTAGCGGGGGCCGCGGGCCATCGCCGGCGCGGAAACCAGGACGGCGATCACGACGAACAGCCCGACCGGGATGCCGACGAAGATGCCGAGGGTCTGCAGCACGCTCAGGCCGCCGCCCGGGTCGTCACCGTCGTCACGGTGCGCGAGGACGGTGACCGCGGCGAACGCCGGCGTCGTGACGAGGACGAGCAGCGCGGTCGCCGATGTCAGCACGGCAGCGCGCAGGACGGTGCGGGCGGTCACGGGACCAAACCGTACTAGGCGTACGACGTCGACCGGACCGCGGCCGCCAGACTGGCCGCCCGTGTCGAGCCGACCAGCTCGTCGAGCAGCACGGGCCGGCCGGTTCCGTCGGCCATCGGCAGCCGCCAGTTGGGGTACTCCTCGCCCGTGCCGGGTTGGTTGATCGCGCGCCGGTCGCCCAGTGCGTCGCTGAGCGAGACACCGAGCATGCGGCTCGGCGTGGCCGCCAGGGCGCGGTGCAGGGCGAGCACGACCGCCTCCTCGTCCTCGCGTGCATCGGCCGCGAGCCATCCCCGGGCGACCAGCAGGTCGAGCCACGCGCGCCGCTCCTGCGCATCGATGCGCCGCTCCTCCTCCACCGATCGGGTCAGCAGGCCGAGGTCGGCGCGGATGCGGATGTGCTCGCCGGCGAGGTAGCCGGCGGTCGGGGGCAGGTCGTGCGTGGTCACGGCCGCCAGGCACAGCTCGCGCCAGCTCTCGGGCGGCAGCGGTCGGCCGAGGTCCCAGTCCTGCTCGAACCACAGGATCGACGTACCCAGCACGCCCCGGTCGGCGAGGTAGTCGCGCACCCACGGCTCCACGGTGCCCAGGTCCTCGCCGACCACCAGCGCGCCGGCCCGGTGCGCCTCCAGGGCCAGGATGCCGACGAGCGCCTCGTGGTCGAAGCGGACGTAGGTGCCCTGGTCTGCCGAGCTGCCCTCGGGCACCCACCACAGGCGGAACAGCCCGAGCACGTGGTCGACCCGGATCCCGCCACTGTGCCGCAGCACCGTGCGCAGCATGTCGCGGTAGGGCGCATAGCCGGCGTCCGCGAGCCGGTCGGGCCGCCACGGCGGCTGCGACCAGTCCTGGCCCTGCTGGTTGAACGCGTCGGGCGGGGCGCCGACCGTCACGCCGCGGGCCATGACGTCCTGCAGCGCCCAGGTGTCGGCCCCGTCGTGGTGCACGCCTACGGCCAGGTCGTGCACCACGCCGAGCGGCATCCCGGAGTCCAGTGCGCGCTGGTGGGCGGCGGTCAGCTGCTCGTCGACGACCCACTGCAGCCAGGCGAAGAAGTCGACGCGATCGGCGAGCTCTTCGCGGGCCTGCTCGACCGCGGCCGAGCGCGGGTCCTGCAGCGGCGCCGGCCAGTCGTCCCAGCTCGCTCCGTGCACCTCCGCGAGCGCGCACCAGGTCGCGAAGTCGCGAAGACCCACGCCCTCGCGGGCCCGGAAGGCGGCGTACTGGGCCGCACGGTCCGGACCCCGGCCCAGCGCGTGCACCAGGGCCAGCGCCTCGCGCTTGGCCTCCCACACTGCGTCACGGTCTATCAGGGCGTCGGCCCCGTTCAGCGCCTGCTGCCGCCGGGCGATGCGCTCGACCCCGGTCCGGTCCGCGCCGGTCAGGTCGGCGAACTCGGCGATGTCCTCGACCCGGATGTAGAGCGGGCTGACGAACCGCCGAGTGACCGGCAGGTAGGGCGAGGGCTCGATCGGCCGGGCGGGAGACGGGGCGTGCAGCGGGTTGACGAGCAGGAAGCCCGCGCCGAGGTCCTGCGCGCTCCACCGCGCCAGCGCGCCGAGGTCGGCCAGGTCGCCGTGCGACCAGGACCGCCGCGAGCGCACGGTGTAGAGCTGGGTCATGAAGCCCCAGACGCGGTCGTGGCCGTCCATCGACGGCGGCAGCCCCAGGGAGGCCGGCGTCACGACCAGCGCAGCCGTCTCGACCCGCGTCGCCTGCGAGCCGACCCGCGCCTCGAGCTGGTGCCAGCCGAGGGGCAGGTCCGGCGGCAGGACGACCGTGACCCGCGCGACCAGCCGGCCGCCGACCTCCCGCGTCCGGGCCTGCCGGCCGACCTGCTCCAGCACGACGGGCGCGCCGCCGCCCTCGGGCAGCACGCGCACCTGCACCGACGTACCGTGCGGCACGTGTACGGCGACCTCGGCGCGCTCGCCGGACGCCACGACGGTGCTCGGCGGCAGGGTCCGGCGCCACGGCTGCTCCCGTACGTCGTGCAACGCCGCCGTGACCGACTCGGGTGTCTCGGTCGCCACGCCGAGGGCGCCCAGCACCGCAGTCACCGTGGCGCGGGGCACCACGGCGTGCTCGCCCTGCCAGTCGGAGAACTCCGTGGCGACGCCGTAGGCCTCGGCCAGCTCGATCAGGTCAGGGCTCAGCGCGCTCATGGTGGAGGCAGTCTGCCTCACCATTCCGGCGGCCTCCGGCGCCCCCAGGGGTCGGCCTCCTCGACCTGCGCGGCGACGGCCAGCAGCGCCCCCTCGCCGGCCGGCCGTCCGGCGAGCATGACACCGATCGGCAGCCCCTCGCTCGTCCAGTGCAGCGGCAGCGAGACGGCCGGCTGCCCGGTCAGGTTGTAGATCGCGGTGAACGGGGTGAAGCGCTTGTTCTGCTCGAAGTCGCCGGCCGGGTCGTGCAGATCACGGATCGCGCCGACGGGCAGCGGCGGCTGGGCGAGGGTGGGTGAGAGCAGCACGTCGTACCTCGACGTGCTGGCGACCAGACGCCGCGCGATCACCTGCAGGCCGGCCAGGCTCAGGGCGAACGTCGTGGCGTCCACGGCCTCGCCGCGGGCCCGCAGGTACCGCGTCAGGGGCTGCAGCCCGGCTTCGCGTGCCGGGTCGACCGGCATCAGGGTGGCCAGGACCGACCACACGGTCTCGAACATCGACACGGCGGCAGGCGGGAAGAGGCCCGAGGCGGCATCGACCATCGCGACGTCCTCGACGTCGTGGCCCAGCGAGGTCAGCAGCGTGCTGGCCCGCTCGTAGGCCGCGGTCACCTCCGGGTGCAGCGACGCGTCGGTGATGGCCGGGGTCGCGAACCGGCCGATGCGCAGCCGCCCCACGGGACGGTCGGCCGCCCCGAGAAACGTCTCGCCGGGCGGCAGCGGCGGCGCCCAGTGCGGGTCGCCGGGCATCGGTCCCGCCATGACGTCGAGCAGCGCGGCGGCGTCGCGCACGGTGCGGGCCAGCACCCCCTCGACCGGCAGCCCGGACACGTCGCCCTTCATCGGGCCGCCGCTGACGCGGCCCCGGGAAGGCTTCAGACCGACCAGGCCGCAGCAGCTGGCGGGGATGCGGACCGAGCCGCCACCGTCGTTGCCGTGCGCCACCGGCGCCAGACCGGCCGCGACGGCCGCGGCCGCTCCCCCGCTCGACCCGCCGGCCATCCGGTCCGGGTCCCACGGCGTGCGCGCCGGCGGCGCGACGTCGTTCTCGGTGTAGCAGGGCAGGCCGAACTCGGGGGTGTTGGTCTTGCCCAGCAGCACCGTGCCCGCCTGCCGCAGCAGCGTCACCACGTGGTCGTCGACGTCGGGCACGAAGTCGGCGAAGACGCGGCTGCCGAAGGTCGTGCGGATGCCGGCAGTGAGGTTGAGGTCCTTGACCGGCACGGGTACGCCGTGCACCGGGGACCGCGGTCGGCCGTGCCTCAGCTCGTCGTCGAGCACCCTCGCCTGCTCCCGCGCCCGCTCGGCGGTCACCGTGATGAACGCGCCGAGCTTCTCGTCGGACTCGTCGATACGGGCCAGGTAGTGGTCGGTGACCTCCCGGGCGGACAGCTCGCCGTCCCGGATGGCGGCGCCCTGCTCCAGCGCCGTGAGGTCGTGGATCTCACTCACCAGGGACGTTCGCTCATGCGGAGGCGATCGCGACCGGATCCGTCATCTCGGCGCCGTACGCCGCGAGGTACGGCGCCCATCGCGGGTCGGACCGGCCGGTGCCGAGGATCCGCCAGGCGGTGCCCATCGGCTCGGCCGGCGGGTGCAGCCGCCACCCGAGCTCGGAGACGGCGCGGTCGGCCTTGATGTGGTTGCAACGGCGGCAGGCCGACACGACGTTGTCCCAGGCGTGCCGCCCGCCGCGGCTGCGTGGGACCACGTGGTCGATGCTGGTCGCGGTGCCCCCGCAGTAGACGCAGCGTCCCCCGTCGCGCACGAAGACGGCCCGACGGGTGAGCGGGACCGGGCCACGGTAGGGGATCTTGACGAACCGGGTCAGGCGCACCACGGAGGGAGCGCAGACCGCCATGGTGGCGCTGTGCATGACCAGGTCGGACTCCTCGACCGCGATCGCCTTGTGCATGAGCACGAGAAGCAGCGCGCGTCGAGCAGGCACGACGCACAACGGTTCGTACGTCGCGTTGAGCACGAGTGCGTGACCCACAGGTGCCTCCTGGGGAGGGCCCGGCGCGTGGCTCGTGCCGGGTCGGCTGGACCCAGTGTCACCCGGGCGACCCCTGTCCCGCCAGCACGAAACACCTCGGGCCCCGCCTAGGGTGTCGGCCATGACGCGCCAGGCCTACCCCGACGCCCACCGGCTGGACCTCGTCGAGCAGCTGCACGGGCACCGGGTCAGCGATCCCTACCGGTGGCTCGAGGACGCGCAGGCCCCGCAGACCGAGCAGTGGTCGGCGGCACAGGACGCCCTGTTCGAGGACGCCGCGAGCGCCATGCCCGGGCGTGACCACCTGGCCGATCGCGTCGCGGCACTGCTCGGTGCGGGCGTCGTGGGTGCCCCTTCGTGGCGCGGCGACCGGCAGTTCTTCATGCGACGTACGGCCGAGCAGGAGCACGCCGTGCTGATGACGGTCGACCCCGACGGTGCCGAGCGCGTGCTGATCGACCCGATGGCCATCGACCCCACCGGCGCCACCACGCTCGACTCGTGGCAGCCCGCCAAGGAGGGCGACCTGCTCGCCTACCAGCTCTCGGCCGGCGGGACCGAGGAGTCCGAGCTGTTCGTCATGGAGGTCGCGACCGGCAGGCAGGTCGACGGCCCCATCGACCGCACGCGCTACTCCCCCGTCGCCTGGCTCCCCGGCGGCGCGGCCTACTACTACGTACGCCGTCTGGCGCCCGACCTGGTCCCGGCCGACGAGGTCCAGCACCACCGCCGGGTGTGGCTGCATCGGCTGGGCACCGACCCCGACAGCGACGTGCTGGTGTTCGGCGACGGCCAGGACATGACCAACTACTACGGCGTGACCGTGTCGATGGACGGGCGATGGCTGACCATCGGCGCCGCCCCGGGAACGGCTCCGCGCAACGACCTGTGGCTGGCCGACCTCACCTCCTCGCCGCTCGAGTCACCCGACCTGCAGGTCGTGCAGCAGGACGTCGACGCGAGCACGTCGCTGCACGTCGGTCGCGACGGCCGCGCCTACCTGTTCACCGACCGCGACTCGCCGCGCAACCGCCTCGCCGTCACGACGCCCGACGAGCTCGGCTACCAGTCCTGGACCGACCTGGTGCCCGAGAGCGACGAGGCGGTGCTCGAGGGCTACGCGATCCTCGACGGGCCGCAGCTGGCCGAGCGGGGCGGTGTGCTCCTGTGCGCCTGGACCCGCCACGCCGTGGGCGAGGTGACCGTGCACGACCTGGCGACCGGCGCGCGCACCGGCACCGTGCCGCTGCCCGGGCTCGGCTCCGTGAGCGGTCTGGCGGAGCGGCCGGAGGGTGGTCACGAGGCATGGTTTGCCTACACCGACCACGTCACGCCGTCCTCCGTCTACCGCTACGACGCGACCGACGGCACCACGACGTTGTGGGCGACCGCGCCCGGCACGGTCGACGTACCCGAGGTCCATGCCCGCCACGTGGAGTACACCTCGACGGACGGCACCACCGTGCGCATGGTCGTGCTCTCGCCCACCAAGGAGCCCGACCAGCCGCGCCCCGCGGTGCTCTACGGGTACGGCGGTTTCGGCGTGCCGCTGACGCCTGGCTACTCCGCCGGCGTCCTCAGCTGGGTCGAGGCGGGCGGTGTCTACGCGGTCGCCAACCTGCGCGGCGGCTCGGAGGAGGGCGAGTCCTGGCACCGCGCCGGCATGCGCCAGAACAAGCAGAACGTCTTCGACGACTTCCACGCGGCGGCGCAGCGACTGGTCGCGGACGGCTGGACCACGCCGACCCAGCTCGCCATCTCGGGAGGCTCCAACGGCGGGCTGCTGGTGGGCGCCGCCCTGACCCAGCGCCCCGAGCTGTACGCCGCGGTCGTGTGCTCGGCGCCGCTGCTGGACATGGTGCGCTACGAGCGGTTCGGGCTCGGCGCGACCTGGAACGACGAGTACGGCACGGCCGAGGACCCCGAGGAGCTCGGCTGGCTGCTGGGATACTCGCCGTACCACCACGTCCGGGAGGGCGTCGACTACCCGGCGACGCTGTTCACCGTGTTCGACGGCGACACCCGGGTGGACCCGCTGCACGCACGGAAGATGTGTGCGGCGCTGCAGCACGCGACGGCCGGGACACGCCCGGTGCTGCTCCGCCGCGAAAGAGACGTAGGTCACGGCGCCCGCGCGCTGTCGCGCACGATCGCGCTCACGGCCGACACGCTGGCCTTCGCCGCCAGGTGGACCGGCCTGGAACTCGGCTGAACTCTCGCTAGCCTCGGGTGCTGGCCCTGCTCGAGCCGAGACCCGAAGGAGCGCAGTGCTGCACACGTCCGATGCCCTGGCCCTGACGCCGGACTCGTTCACGTGGAAGGTCGTGCAGAACAACACCCACAGGACGCTGGACTGGCTGCTCGGCACCCCCCTGCAGGTCATCTGCATCATCCTCGGCGCCATCGCTATCCGCTGGCTCCTGCACCGCGCCATCTCGCGGGTGGTCCATGGAGCCGCGAGCGCCGTCAAGCGTCCGGACGAGCCGCGCCGACGTGGCTCCAAGGTGCTCGCCGGTGCCGCCGGCGCCCTGGTCTCCGAGCGACGCAAGCAACGGGCCGAGACCGTGGGCTCAGTGCTGCGCAGCGTCGCCTCCATCGTCGTGTTCGGCATCGCCTTCGTCACCGTGCTGGAGAAGCTCGGCATCCCGATCGGCCCGCTGCTGGCGAGCGCCGGCGTGGCCGGTGTCGCCCTCGGCTTCGGTGCGCAGAGCCTGGTGCGTGACTTCCTGTCCGGGATCTTCATGATCCTGGAGGACCAGTACGGCGTGGGCGACCTCATCGACACCGGCGCGGCCGTCGGGACCGTCGAGGAGGTCACGCTGAGGGTGACCCGGCTGCGGGACGGCTCCGGTGTCGTCTGGTACGTGCGCAACGGTGAGATCCTGCGGGTCGGAAACCACAGCCAAGGCTGGTCCACGGCGGTCGTGGACGTGTCGGTCGCCTACAACGAGGACATCCCGCGGGTGCAGGAGATCATCCGAGCGGTCGCCGAAACGATGGCCGCGGACGAGGAGTGGGACGACAAGATCGTCGAGGACCCGCTCGTCGCCGGCGTGGAGTCGGTGACCGGGAACGCGGTGACCATCCGGGTGATCATCAAGACCAGGCCCAACGAGCACTTCGGCGTCCAGCGCGAGCTGCGCGAGCGGATCAAGGAGGCCTTCGACCGCGAGGGCATCCGAGTGCCGGTGCCGGTCTTCCCGGCCACCCCCGCCGGCCCGGCCTGAGCCGGGCCGCGGGGGTGGGACGAGCGGAGCCGGGGCTCAGTCCAGCGACGCGTCGAGCGTGATCGTCGTGCCGGTGAGCGCCGCGCTCACGGGACACGCCTGCTTGGCCTGCTCGGCGAGCTCGAGGAACTGCTCGGCCGTCAGGCCGGGCACCGACGCACGGGTCGTCAGATGGATGCCGGTGATGCCCTTGCCGGCCTGGAACGTCACGTCGGCCTGGGTGTCGATCGTCTCGGCCGGGTGACCGCCACCGGCCAGCGCGTGGGACAGCGCCATGGAGAAGCACGTCGAGTGGGCCGCCGCGATGAGCTCCTCGGGGCTGGTGAGGCCCTTCTGTGCGTCCTCGGAGCGCGCCGGCCACGTCACGTCGAAGGTGCCGAGGCCCGATGAGGCGAGCGTCACCTGCCCCTTGCCGTCGAGCAGCGAACCTTCCCAGTGTGCGTTCGCGGTGCGGGTCGTGGCCATGAATCCTCCAGTGGGTGCGGGACGAGGGGCGGGCGGAGCACGCGACAGTCTCTGACACGATGGACCGCATGGGTATTCCGGCAGGCGGCGGGGACACGCCGGACGGCGCGGAGGGCGTCGTCCCCTCGGAAGCGACGACCTTCTACGAGACGGTCGGCGGTGAGCCGACGTTCCGCCGGCTCGTCCACGACTTCTACTCCGGGGTGGCCCAGGACCCGATGCTGCGGGCGATCTACCCGGAGGACGACCTCGCCGGGGCCGAGGAGCGCCTGCGGATGTTCCTGGTCCAGTACTGGGGAGGGCCGCGCACCTACTCCGACCAGCGGGGCCACCCGCGACTGCGCATGCGCCACGCGCCGTTCCATGTCGGAGCGCGGGCTCGCGACGCGTGGCTGGCGCACATGCGCGCAGCCGTCGACAACCTCGACCTTCCCGACCACGCCGAGAGCCTGCTCTGGGACTACTTCGTCATGGCGGCCAACAGCATGGTCAACGCCGTCGACGACGAGGCGGCGTACGGCGAGGCCGGTGGCGGCGGCGGGGCGCCCGCCGGCACGAGCGGGCCGCCTGCCGGGCCACGCCTGACGATCGACCCCGCTGCCCCGGGAGAGTCTGCTCGGTGACCTCGCTCCAGACGCCACCCCCCGACACCGGCACGGCCGAGCACGCCTGGTGGCGGCACGGCGTCATCTACCAGGTCTACATCCGCAGCTTCGCCGACTCCGACGGCGACGGCATCGGCGACCTGGGCGGCATCCGCTCGCGGCTGTCCTACCTGCGCGACCTCGGCGTCGACGCCGTGTGGATCACGCCGTTCTACCCCTCGCCGATGGCCGACGGCGGCTACGACGTCGCCGACTACCGGGACATCGAGCCGGTGTTCGGCACGCTCGGCGACGCCGAGGCGCTGGTGCGCGAGGCGCACGAGCTGGGCCTGCACGTCCTCATCGACATCGTGCCCAACCACTCGTCCGACCAGCACGAGTGGTTTCAGGCGGCGTTGCGGGCGGCACCGGGGTCACCGGAGCGGGAGCGCTACATCTTCCGGCCCGGTCGGGGCCCCGCCGGCGCCCTGCCTCCGAACGACTGGGAGTCCGTGTTCGGCGGACCGGCCTGGCAGCGGGTCGCGGACGGTGACTGGTACCTCCACCTGTTCGCCCCGCAGCAGCCGGACTTCAACTGGGAGAACGCCGAGGTCGTCGAGGACTTCCACCGCACCCTGCGGTTCTGGCTCGACCGCGGCGTCGACGGCTTCCGCATCGACGTCGCGAACTCGCTGAAGAAGGACCGCGCCCTGCCCGATCTCGGCGACTTCGACCAGGACCTGCTCGAGGCGCACTCCGGGCCGCACCACCCCATCTGGGACCGCGACGCGGTGCACGAGGTCTACCGCGGCTGGCGGCTGGTGCTCGAGGAGTACGACGGCGAGCGGGCCTTCGTCGCCGAGGCCTGGGTTCGCGACGCCGAGCGGCTGGCGCTCTACGTGCGGCCCGACGAGCTGCACACCGCCTTCAACTTCGATTACCTGCGCGCCGCGTGGGACGCCGAGGAGCTGCGCGCGACCATCGACTCGTGCCTCGCGACGACGGGCGCGGTGGGCGCGCCGACGACCTGGGTGCTCTCCAACCACGACGTCACGCGGCACGCGACGCGCTACGCGCGCCTGGACAGCACCGCAGGCGGCGTCGGCGAGGGCGAACGCGCGGGGCCGGACACGCCGCTCGACCTGGAGCTGGGGCTGCGCAGGGCGCGGGCGGCCGCGCTGCTCACCCTCGCACTGCCCGGCTCGGCGTACCTCTACCAGGGCGAGGAGCTCGGGCTACCGGAGGTGCTCGACCTCCCGGAGGACGTGCTGCAGGACCCCATCTGGGCGCGGTCGGGCCATCGCGAGCGCGGCCGGGACGGGTGCCGGGTGCCGCTCCCCTGGTCGACCGACGGCCCGTCGCTCGGCTTCGGCACCGGCAAGGCGTGGCTCCCCCAGCCGGCGGACTGGGGGTCGCGCTCGGTGGCCGCCCAACAGGACGACCCCGGCTCGACGCTCGAGCTCTACCGCGCGGCCCTGGCGGTGCGTCGCGGCACGCCCGCGTTCGGCGAGGGGCCGATGTCCTGGATCGACTCGCCGGCCGGCACCCTGGCCTTCGAGCGTCAGCCCCCCGAGGGCGCGGGCTCACGAGTGGTGTGCCTGGTCAACCTCTCCGACCGGCCCGTGCCGCTGCCGGCGTACGACGTCGTGCTGCTCGCCAGCGGACCGCTGGACCACCCGGGCACGCTGCCTCCGGACACAACGGTCTGGTTGCGCTGACCCTCGCACCCTCCGGATCTCCCCTGACCTACCCCGGCGATCGGGCGAACCCGGTGGACGCTGTCGGGACCCGCCCCTAGCGTGGCTGAGCGAGAGACCCTGTCCCGTCACGTCCCGGGGGTGCGCATGGCCCGCCTCGCAGAGTTCGCCCTGCGTCACCGGCTGCTCGTCGTCCTCTTCTGGGTCCTGATGGTCCCGGTCGGCGGCTTCGCCGCCGGAAAGACCGCCGATCGGCTCACCCTCGACTTCTCGCTGCCCGGTCAGCCGGGCTACCAGACCGAGAAGCAGATCCTGGCGACGTTCGGCAACGGCGGTTCCAACCCGCCCACCATCGCGGTCGTCACGGTGCCCGAGGGCACGACGGTCGGGCAGCAGCTGCCGAGGATCACTGCGGTGTTCG
Organism: Actinomycetota bacterium; assembly: GCA_030841035.1. Taxonomy (GTDB): domain Bacteria; phylum Actinomycetota; class Actinomycetes; order JACCUZ01; family JACCUZ01; genus BP-173. The sequence goes on along the minus strand of JAVEDI010000043.1, from coordinate 8,870 downwards.
ACGAGGTCGAGGCGGCGCTGCCGGGCACCAGGTTCGTCGACTACGCCGAGACGAAGAACCCGGTGTTCCTGACCGACGACAAGCGCACGACCTATGCACTGGTCTACCCCACCGAGTTCAAGAGCTTCACCGACGTCGGTCCCGACGTGGCGATGAAGCCGATCCTCGAGAAGGCGAGCAGGAGCACGGGCCTGGACTTCGCGGTGACCGGCTACAACCTGCTGGCGCAGGGCACCGACGACCCCGGTGCGCCCAGCCTCCTCGCCGAGACGTTGGTCGGGGCGCTGGGTGCGTTGGCCGTGCTGGTGTTCCTGTTCGCGTCGTTCCTGGCGCTGGTGCCGCTCGTCATCGCGGCTGTCTCCATCCTCACGACGTTCACCATCGTGCTCCTGGGCACCTACGTGTTCGACATCAGCTTCGTCGTGCAGTTCCTCATCGCCCTGGTGGGTCTCGGCGTGGCGGTCGACTACTCCCTGCTCGTCGTCAACCGATGGCGCGAGGAGCGAGCGCACGGCCGGGACAACCACGACGCCGTCGTCGTCGCGATGAACTATGCCGGGCACGCCGTCGTGGCGAGTGCCGGCACCGTCGCGATCAGTCTGTGCGCGTTGCTCGTGATCCCGGTGCCGTTGCTGCGCAGCATGGGCATCGGCGGCATGCTGATCCCCCTGGTCAGCACGCTGGTCATCCTCACGCTGCTGCCGGCCCTGCTGGGCAGCATCGGCCCCAAGGTCGACTGGCCGCGCATCCGGCACGAGGGTCGGCCCTCTCGCGCATGGTCGGCCTGGGGCCGGCTCGTCGTCCGCTGGCGGTGGGTCGCGGCGGGTGTCGCGCTGGCCATCCTCGCCGCCCTGATCATCCCGATCTTCGGCATCAAGATCGGCCAGGCGCAGACCGACTCGTTGTCCAGCGGGGGACCGGCCTACGAGACGCTGCAGAGGCTGCGCGAGGGCGGCGTGCCGTCCGGGGTCGTGTCGCCGATGGAGGTGCTGGTCAAGGGCTCCGATCTCGAGGCGGCCACGGGGGCGGCCGTCGACGCAGCGACGAAGGTCGACGGGGTGGCGGCGGCGTTCGCTCCTGACAACGCGCAGTGGCGCAAGGACGGTTACGCGCTCGTCGGTGTCATCCCCACCGAGGAGACCGTCGACTCGACCAAGGCGCACGTCGTCACCCGCGTCAAGGATGCCCTCCTCGGCGTCCCCGGAGTGGTGGGCATCGCCGGTGTGGGCGCCACGGTGCTCGACTACATCAACGCCGTCTACAAGAAGTTCCCCTACAGCCTCGGGCTGATCGCGCTCGTGACGTTCGTCCTGCTGGTGCGCACGTTCCGATCCATCCTGTTGCCGGTCAAGGCCGTGCTGCTCAACATAGTCTCGGTCTCCGCGACGTTCGGGGCCACGGTGCTCTTCTGGCAGGAAGGCCACGGGTCGGAGCAGGTGTTCGGGATCGCGCCCACCGGGGCGGTGACCTTCTGGCTGCCGGTGCTGATCTTCGCGTTCCTGTTCGGCCTCTCGATGGACTACGAGGTGTTCATCCTGGCCCGGATGCGCGAGGAGTACGACAAGACGGGTGACACCGACGCCGCGGTCGTGGCCGGCCTGGCCCGCACCGGACGCCTGGTGACCGGAGCGGCGCTGATCCTGTTCATGGCCTTCCTCGCGCTGACCTCGTCGCCGGGCACCGACATCAAGGTGTTCGCGACCGCCCTCGGCATCGGCATCCTGCTCGACGCGACCGTCGTGCGGGCGCTGCTCGTGCCCGCGCTGGTGTCGCTGTTCGGCCGGTGGAACTGGTGGCTCCCGGCCTGGGCGGCCAGACCGCTGCGGGTCCAGCCGCACGCCGCGCTGCCGGAGCAGCGGCGACCGGAGTCGGCACCGCAGCACTCGCCGGCCCGCGCCGGCGACTGACCGGACCGGCGACCGACCGGTGCGTGTGGCGTCAGCCGGCCTCGACGTACCGCTCGAGGAAGGCGCGCTCCTCGGGCGAGACCCGCCTCGGCCGCCCGGCCGCCAGGTCGTAGGGCACGAGCAGCGACGCGGCCCGCGCGAAGAGCACATCACCGTCGTGCACCTCGTAGCGGATCTCGAACGACGCACCCTTGATGGCGCCGACCCACAGGTCGATGTCGACGCCACGGGGGTGGTAGACCAGCGGTCGCTTGTAGTCGATCTCGTGCCGGGCGACGAGCACACCCTCGGTCAGCGCCTTGGCCCCCTGCGCGGCGCCGAGGTGGAAGAGCATGTCGACGCGCGCTTCCTCGAGGTAGCTGAGGTAGACGACGTTGTTGACGTGCCCGTAGGCGTCCATGTCGCCCCAGCGCATGGCGCAGCGGAAGCGGTGTCGCACCGGCGCCTCCTCCTGGGCTGACATCGCGGTGACGGCGCCTAGCGGGTGAGCTTGCGGTACGTCGCCCGGTGCGGGCGCGCTGCGTCGGCCCCGAGTCGCTCGACCTTGTTCTTCTCGTACGACTCGAAGTTGCCCTCGAACCAGAACCATTGGGAGTCGCCCTCGTAGGCGAGGATGTGCGTCACGACCCGGTCGAGGAACCACCGGTCGTGCGAGACGACCACGGCGCAGCCAGGGAACTCGAGCAGCGCGTTCTCCAGCGAGGAGAGCGTCTCGACGTCGAGGTCGTTGGTCGGCTCGTCCAGCAGCAGCAGGTTGCCGCCCTGCTTGAGAGTCATCGCGAGGTTGAGCCGGTTGCGCTCGCCACCGGAGAGCACGCCCGCCGGCTTCTGCTGGTCCGGGCCCTTGAAGCCGAACGCCGACACATAGGCCCGGGACGGCATCTCCACGTGTCCGACGTTGATGTAGTCGTGCCCGTTGGACACGACCTCCCAGAGGGTCTTCTTCGGGTCGATGCCGCCGCGGCTCTGGTCGACGTAGGAGATGCGTACGGTCTCGCCGACCTTGATGCTGCCGGCGTCGGCCTGCTCCTCACCGATGAGCATCTTGAACAGCGTCGTCTTGCCGGCGCCATTGGGGCCGATGACGCCGACGATCCCGTTGCGGGGCAGGGAGAAGGACAGGTCGTCGATGAGCAGCCGGTCACCGAAGCCCTTGGAGAGGTGGTCGACCTCGATCACCTGGCTGCCCAGGCGGGGACCCGGCGGGATCTGGATCTCCTCGAAGTCCAGCTTGCGCGTCTTCTCCGCCTCGGCGGCCATCTCCTCGTAACGCTCGAGGCGCGCCTTGCTCTTGGCCTGGCGACCCTTGGCGTTCGAGCGCACCCAGTCGAGCTCCTCCTTGAGCCGCTTGGCGCGCTTGGCGTCCTTCTGCCCCTCGACCTTCAGGCGCGACTGCTTGGTCTCCAGGTAGGTGGAGTAGTTGCCCTCGTAGGGGTAGGCACGACCGCGGTCGATCTCGAGGATCCACTCGGCGACGTTGTCGAGGAAGTACCGGTCGTGCGTGACCGCGACGACGGTGCCGGCGTACTTCTCGAGGTGTGCCTCCAGCCACTGCACGCTCTCGGCGTCCAGGTGGTTGGTGGGCTCGTCGAGCAGCAGCAGGTCCGGCTGGCTGAGCAGGAGCCTGCACAGGGCGACGCGGCGACGCTCGCCGCCCGACAGGACGCTGACATCGGCGTCGGGCGGCGGGCAGCGCAGGGCGTCCATGGCCTGCTCGAGCTGCGAGTCCAGGTCCCACGCGTTGGCGTGCTCGATGTCCTCCTGCAGCTTGCCCATCTCGGCCATGAGCTCGTCGCTGTACTCGACCGCCAGCTTCTCGGCGATCTCGTTGTAGCGGTCGAGCTTGGCCTTGATCTCGCCCATGCCCTCCTCGACGTTGCCCAGGACGTCCTTGTCCTCGTTGAGCTGGGGCTCCTGCTGCAGGATGCCGACGGAGTAGCCCGGAGACAGGAACGCGTCGCCGTTGGACGGCTGGTCGAGCCCGGCCATGATCTTGAGCACGCTCGACTTGCCGGCCCCGTTGGGACCCACGACACCGATCTTCGCGCCTGGGTAGAAGCTGAGCGTCACGTCGTCGAGGATGACTTTGTCGCCGTGGGCCTTGCGCGCCTTGCGCATCGTGTAGATGAACTCCGCCATGCCCCAAGCCTAGGTGGGCGGAGCAACTGCACTCACATCGGCGGCCGGACACGCTCGGCCGCGGGCGCAGATCGCCTCAGGCCGCGCTCGTGACGCCGGTCCCCTCGTCTGCCGAGCCCTCGTCGTCGAGGCCGTGCGGAAACCCGTCGTCGACCGGTCCGGTGAGCAGCTCGCCGGTCACCGGGTCGAGCGCGGCGAGATCGCCCTCCTCCAGCTCGCGCACCACGTTGGTCGGTGCGCTGGCGCTGGACTTGGTGAAGCGCGCCACACCCCGGCTCAGGTCGTGCCCCAGCGCGAACGCCTCGATCTCCAGCACGGTCCGACGCTGCCCGTCCTTGGCGTCGTAGCTGCTGTCCCGCAACCGCCCGACGACCACGACCGGCTGGCCCTTGGTGACCGAGCCGCTCACGTTCTCGGCCATGTTGCGCCAGGAGGTGACTGTGTAGAACGTCGTGTGTACATCGCGCCAGCCGCCGACGCCCTTGTCGTAGCGGCGCTCGGTCGACGCGAGGCGAAAGCCCGCCACGCGCACGCCGGCGCCCGTCGTACGCAGCGTCGGGTCGGTCGCGACGTGCCCGACCACTGTGATCAGGGTCTCGTTCATGTGCCATGCCCTCCTGCGGTGTCGTCGGGCCGGGCGGTCAGTCGCCGCTCGGCGTCCTCGACGGTCCGGCTCCCGCGGGCCGGCGACCAGAGGGTCGACCCGATCTGTGGACGCACGGCGACCCCACCCGTGATGTGGACAACGCCCCGACCCGCCAGCGCCGGTCGTTCAGCTCATCCGCCCGCGGCCCGCGCCAGCGCATCACGGGCCCGCGCATGCCGCGCGAGCTCGGCCTCCACCGGCTCGATGACCATCTCGCGGGCGACCGACTCGATGCCCGATCGCAGCCGGGACTCGGCCCGCCGTCGCCGCGCGACCGCGGCTGCGCGCGCCGCCGCCCGCCCGATCGCCGCGAGCAGGAGCCCGAGCAGCACCGCGCCGACCAGCAGCAGCGTCGGCACGGGGAGGCCCCGCCAGCGCGGCGTCGACGGCTGCGGCAGCTGCAGGTAGCCGCCCAGGGCGAGCAGCACCAGCCAGCCCGCGCCCACCAGTGCCGTGGCCACCAGCAGCCACTGCAGGACCGAGGCGCCGCGCCACCACAACGGGGTCCGGTCGACACCGAGAGCCGTGCCGACGACCGCGCGGTCGAGTGCATCGCGTACGTCGGCGGTGTGCGCCCCCGCCGCGGTCCGTACCGACTGCTGCCAGCGCGGGGGCAGCCCCCCGGACACCTCGTCGCACACCCGGCGTACGGCGTGCTCCACCTGAGCGCGCTGCACCGGCGACGGCTCCGGCACCGAGGAGCGCAGCATCGAGCGCACCTGCCGACGGTCCCCCGAGCGCAGGTGCAACCGTCGCAGCGGGTCGGGTCGCAGCTTGCGCACCCAGCGCGTCGGGGGCCAGCCCAGCGTGCCCTCGGCACGCAGCCGCCAGGACTGCTCGACGGCCGCACCGATGGCCGGTACCCCGGCCGACGACGCGAGCGCGTCGACCAGCTGTCGCTCGGCAGCGCCCACCTGTGCCGCCGGCTCGTCGGCCGACACCGAGCGGGCGAGGGCCGAGATGACCGACTCGACGTCGGCCACCAGCCGGTCGTTGCGGGCCCGACGCCGCGTGACCGCCTCGGCCAGCAGGCCGCGCAACGCGTCCAGCCCGCCTCCGGTGCGAGCCGAGAGCGCCAGCACCGGTGCCCTGGCCAGGCCGTCGGCGTCGACCAGCCGGCGCAGGTCGTCGACGCACTCGGCCGCCGCGAAGGGGTTGAGCGTGTCGACCTGGTTGAGGACCACGACGGTCACCGACGCGTGGCCGGCCAGGCGCCGCAGGTACCGCTCGTGCACGGCCCGGTCGGCGTACTTCTGGGGGTCCACGACCCACACGAGCAGGTCGACGAGCTCGACGAGCCGGTCCACCTCGAACCGGTGGTCCAGAGCGGTGGAGTCGTGGTCGGGCAGGTCGAGCAGCACCAGCCCGTCCAGGCCGGAGGAGTCCTCCGTCACGGCGCCGTGCTGCCACGCGGTCTGTCGGCGGGGCACGCCCAGCCACTGCACCAGCGGGGCCGCGCCTTCCGCCCCCCAGACGCAGGCGTGCGCCCGGGCCGTCGTGGGCCGCCGCAGTCCGACCGTGGAGAGCTCGGCCCCGGCCAGCGCGTTGAACAGCGACGACTTCCCGCTACCGGTCGAGCCTGCCAGCGCGACGACGGTGTGCTCGCCCGAGAGCCGCAGCCGCTCCCCCGCCCGGATGGACACGCCCGCCGCCCGGCGCAGGAGGCCGGGGTCGGCCCGGCCCTCCAGCGCCTCGACCGCCTCGTCGAGGGCCGCGAGCATGGTCGGCAGGTCCGAGCGCCGGTGCCGCCCGCGCAGCCGCTCTCCCAGTCTGCTCACCGGGCGTCCTCCACGTCCTGCACCGCGACGCGCAGGGCCGCACCGGTGCCCTCACGCACGGGTACGCCGTCCAGCCGTTGCAGGAAGCGTCGCCGCTCGCCTTCGAGCAGGTCGGCGACGCGACGGTGCAGATCGGCGCGGGCGGCGGCCGCGAGGGTCCGCACCGCCTGGTCGCCGAGCACGGCCTCCAGGATCTTCTGGCTCAGGGCGGACGCGCCGCCGGCGACCGCGAGCTCGCCCGCGACGAGGCCGCCGGTGTGGGCGAACACCAGGACCATCACCAGCAGACCGAGCCCGTTCACGCCGAAGGCGAGGTAGCGGGCCGTGGCGCGCTTGCCCTGTCCCTGCTCGCGCACCAGCTCCAGCACGCCGCCCTGCCAGTCGCGGACGGCGCGCTCGGTCGCGGACGGCAGGGACGGCGAGCTGCGCTGCAGGTCGTCGCCGGCGAGCAGGGCCACCCCGGCGGGCTCGTGCGCCCACGCGGTGGCCGCCCTCTCCGCCGCCTCCTCGGCGGCGGCCCGCACCAGCGCCTCCACCCCGGTCTCCAGAGCCTCCACCAGGCCGTCGCCCGGCTGCGGCCTGCCCTGCACCGCGGCGCTCACCCGGTCGCGCATCCGCCCGATGCGCGCCTCGAGCGAGCGCATCAGCTCGCCGGTGCCGACGAACTCCTGCCACCGGGCCATGACCTCGCCCCGCAGCAGCGACCCGTCGGCGCTTGCCTCGGTGACCCGCAGCAGCGCGGCGTCGTACGCCTCGTCGACCTCGGCCCGCAGGCGCCGCATCGTCTCCGCCTGCACGTCGGTCGCCGCCGCGAGGCTGAAGACCCGCGCGCCCAGCGAGCGCACCGCCCCGTCCAACGTGTACCGGACGACCGTCGTACGCACCGTCGCGTCGCTCGCGATGCTGTGCAGCCAGTCGCGGATGGCGTCGATCGTCCCCGGCGGCAGCAGACCGTCCCAGGCTGCGGTCTCGGGTACGACGAACAGCGGTGCGCCACCGAGGCCGTGCTCGGTGAGCATCGTGGCGAGGTGGGCGCGCACCTCCTCGGTCGCCTCGGGGGCCACCCGGTCGAGCACGATCGCGACGGCGGTCCCGCGGGTCACGGCGGAGCGCAGGAAGTCCCAGGGCACGGCGTCGGCGTAGCGGGCGGCAGTCGTCACGAACAACCACATGTCCGCGGCCGCGAGCAGCTGGGTCGCCAGGGCCCGGTTCTCGGTGACGACCGAGTCGATGTCCGGGGCGTCCAACACGGCAAGGCCACGGGGGATCCCCTCGCTCGGCACGACCTGCAGGCTCGCCGGGTCGTCCGAGCTGCTGGGGCTGCGCGTCAGCGTGGGCAGGATGCGCGGGTCCTCGAACCAGGCGGCGTCGTCGGGGTGGTAGGCGAGGATCGCCGATCGGGTGGTCGGGCGCAGCACGCCGGCGGCGCTGACCTGCGCCCCCACGAGCGAGTTGACCAGCGTCGACTTGCCTGCTCCGGTCGGCCCGCCGACCACCGCGAGGACGGGCGCGTCCAGCCGCCGCAGCCGGGGCAGCACGTAGTCGGCGAGCTGGTCGGTGATCTCGCGCTGCAAGCGACGCGCCTCGGCGACGTCGGCGACCTCCAGGGGGAGCCGGGCGTCGCGCACCTGCTTGCCGAGCCCCTCGAGGGCAGTCAGCAAGGCGGCGGTGTCTCCAGCCGGGATCACGGCGCTCATCTTCGCAGGGGCGCGTGCCCTGACCACGCTCCGGCGATCCCGGCGCGCCTCGGCCGGCCTCATCACCGGCAACGCGACCGGTCCGGGGCGGCCGGGTCTCGACCCGAGCGCAACGGCCCGACCTGTAGGAAGATGCTCCCCGAAGCACCATGCCGAAGGGGCGACGCGCCTGCCTGACCCTTGCGACATGGGCGCTGGCGCCCGTAGCTCAGCGGATAGAGCAGCGGACTTCTAATCCGCCGGTCGCAGGTTCGATCCCTGCCGGGCGCGCCACCGTCTATGTATTGCCTCAGGCTTGACGATTTGCGGCCCGGTAGGTGCGGTGCGCGGACGTGGGGGCCGCATCCCCACAGACGTCACGGCCGCTAGGGAGACGTCGTGCCGGTCGGGCTATCGGTCGCCGTGGTGGTCGACGTGTCCGAGGGCTGCGGGGTCGGAGCGTCGGAAGCCGCAGGCGGGGGCGTCGAGCCGGCGTCGGGGGCAGGAGCGGTCCCGCCGTCGGATCCGGACATCGGCGTGGCGGACGGGTCGGAGCCGGCGGTCGAACCGCTCCCGACCTGGGTCTGCGTCGAGCTGGCCGTGCCCGACTCCTTCTCGACGATCGCGGTGATGGCGGCGGCGAACTTCTCCAGCTGGGTGCGGATCTGCGCGAGTGGGACGTCCTTGATGTTCGCGCCGAACGCCTGCACCTGTGCCCAGACCG
>JAVEDI010000109.1 GCA_030841035.1 Actinomycetota bacterium | reverse complement strand
GGGGTCGTAGTAGCGGGCGACTGCGGCGTCCGACGTATGTTCGCGGGGTCGGCCGCATAAGAGGCCGGTTGACGTGCGCAAACGCGACCGTGACCGGCGAGATGCGCCTACGGTGCGGCAGGAAGGCCCGGACGCGAGTTTTCGCCCCGCGGGCGCGACGGGTTCACGCGCTCGCGCGTCCGTGGCCGCACCCATAGCTGGATTGTCGCAGGCGCGATGCACCATCCCCGGTCGCTACAGGGCTCAGCGGGCCGTGTGTTGGGGTGAGACTGGTCAGGGGCTACTGGAGCGAGGACACGATGATCGAGATCCGACGGGTCTGGACCCATCCCGGCGAGACCGACGCGGTGCATCTACTGCTCACCGCCGACGACCACGAGCGTCACATCAAGCTGAAGCGGGCGGGCAACCCGGCGATGTACGAGTTCATCACTGCACACGCCGCTGTGGCCGCCGACCCGCAGCCCGACGCCGACCCGGCGACCGCCGGCACGTAGCCGCGCTTCAGCGCGACCGGTGGGTGCTTGCGGATGGGCCGGGGGCGGTCAGATGGCGCGCAGGTGGTCCTCGCCGCTGCCGGGCTGCCCGTCGCCGGCGGGGTGGCAGGCGGCGTGCACCGCGCGCAGCTTCGCGATCGAGACGCGCGTATAGATCTGGGTGGTCTCGAGTTTGGCGTGCCCGAGCATCTCCCCGACGTAGCGGATGTCCGCGCCACCGTCGAGCATCAACGTCGCGGCCGTGTGCCGGAACAGGTGGCAGCTGCCGTGCTTACCCGGCGCCCCAGCGCTGATGTAGCCGGCGGCGGTGCGCGAGAGCCAGTCGGGGCGCAGCGGCGCGCCGGATGCGGACAGGAACAAAACCCCGGCGTCAGGATGCCGGACCTGGGTGGGTCGGACGAGGTCGGTGTAGCGCTGGGTCCAGTCCAGCGCCCGGGCGCCGATCGGGACGTGCCGGTCTTTGCCGCCCTTGCCTTGCCGGACGAACAGAGTGCCGCGGGCGTGGTCGAGGTCCCACACCTGCAGCCCGATCAGCTCGGCGCGGCGGATCGCGGTCGAGTACAGCACCTCGAGGATGGCCCGGTCCCGCAGCCCGAGCGGTGTCGTGACGTCCGGACCGGCGAGGACGTCCTCCGCCTCATCCGCGGACAGGGTCGCTTCGGGCAAACGCCGTTCGGCCTTCGGGAGGACCAGGCCGGCGGCCGGGTCGAACGGGATGCGGCCGTGCTTGGTCAGCCAGGCGAACAGGCTCTTCACCGGGATCAGCCGTTGCGCCTGGGTCCGGAACGACAGTGGTCCGCCGGTGCGGGTGTTGCGCTGTCGGTACAGGTGGCGCTGGTAGGACTCCAACGCCGCGAAACTCACCTCACCCGGGGTGTTGATGCCGACCTCGGCGAGGAAGCCGACGAGGGCGGCGAGGTGGTACTCACGCTGGTGCACGGTGGTGGTGGCGTAGCCGTGTACCCGCAGCCAGGTCAGATGCTCGGCAACCGCAGCGGCCAGCGGCGTGACGGGAGCCGGGAGCGTCGAGGCCGTCGTCATGGCGCACCCTCGCCTGACACATCTGTGCCTACGGCTACGACCGGCGGCTGACCGTCAATGTGACGGGTTTCGCGCCGCTGGGCCGCTGGGTCGGGTGTTTGCGCTGGTCGCGGCGCTGATGGACCCGGCGGGCCGGGTTCACCGGGTGGCCGCAGGGTCCCGCCGGGTTCACTGGGTTCACTGGGTTCACTGGGTGATGGAGAGCTGCTAGGCCCATCAGCCTCGCTCGGCCGCCCATCTGCGGTGCTGGGCGGGTCGATGAGGATGTAGCGGTGCTGGCAGCCCACGGGGCCCGGCAGCACTGCGACGTACTCCAGCGCGACGAGCCGGGCGAGCCCGGCACGGACCTGATGCTCGGTGCAGCCCAGCAGCTCGCGTAGTTCGCGTCGGCTGAAGGAGGCCACCGGCATCGGCCCCTCGCCGTCTCCTTCGCCGCTTTCCGCGGCTCTGGTGCCGGCGAGCTGTTCGGCGGCGGCGAGCAACCGGCGGGTCTGCGGCGCCAGTTCGTCCCCACCGCGCGCGAGCACGGTCTCGGCCAACTGCAGCGCGAGCGCGACGTCGGCCGGGTCGGCCTCGATGTAGGCGACCGGCTGGCCATTGACCTCGACACCACCGTGGGTGCGTTGGTGTTGGTGTAGCAGCGCAGACGCGGTGATGAGCGCGAGCAGCTTCTGATGGTCGCGGCGGTGCCGTACCGCGTGCGCCGGGAACGTCAGCAGCTCGGCGTCCGGGATGACCACCGGCAGCGGATCGAGTAGCCGCTGCGCGTTGCGATGTACGCCGAGCAGGCTGTCGCGGTGCAGGCGGGCGAGCAGCCCGTCCAGCGTGGCCGCCTTGCGTTGCGCGGTGTGGATGGCGCGGGTCTGCGCGGCCTCTTCGTCGACGCCGAGCACGATCACCCGGTTGGCGAGCTCCGGGTCGATGTCCGTCGCCGTCGTGGTCAGCACGAGCGCGACGGGCCCGGCGACCTGATAGCGGGTGGTGCGCAGCCGACCCGACGGGTCCTTCCCGGTTGAGGCGATCGTGAGCTGGCCTTCGGTGACGAGCAGCTTCAGCGCGTAGGCGGCACGGCTGGCGCCGGTCTCCTCCGCGACCGCGAGGACCTTGTGCGCCAGCGCCTGCCCACCCAGGTAGTACAGGGCCTGTCCGGTCAGCGCGCTGAACGAGGCCAGGTCCTCGTCCGGGACCAGCGCGCAGACCGCGTCCGCCAACGTCGACTTCCCGGCCGCCGAGGAGGACTGGATGACCACCCCGAAGGGCCGTTCGGCCTTGCGCGAAATGGTGGCGAGGTAGGCGACGAGCAGGTTCGTCTGCTCACCCACCACACCGAGCGCACCAAGGTCCTCGACGACGCGGTCGGCCAGCCGCGAATCTTGCAGCAGGCTCATCGCCGCGTCCCGCTCGGCCTCGCTCATCGCCGACACGTCGTGGTCGTCGTCGGTGGCGGCGAGCGCGGCTTCGGTGGCGAACAGCACCTCGGCCAGCTCCCGGCGCACCTCGTTCGAGTTTGCGCTCAACTCGGCGCTCGCGGCGTCGAGAAACCCACTGCGGCTCTTCGCCGCGTACAGGTCGACCGTGTCCAGATGGAACGCCCCGGTCGCCGTGTCGGTGACCGACAGCGCGACCCGCAGCGCGTCCGGGACCCGGTTGCGCTCCGCGCCGCGCACCCGCCACCGCCGCACCCCGAACGCCACGTACAGCTCGGCGACGTCACCGGTCACCTGGCAACCATCGGCCGCGGTCGCGGCCGGCGTCGCCGGCATCGATTCCGAAGGCTCGCAGGGGCGATCCGCTTCGGCGTTGTCGTCGCCGATCGGCCGCGTTGGGCGCGCGGTCGTTGCGTCCGGGGCGAGAAGCGCGTCGAGCGCGTGCCCGCGGTCCCGGGCGCTGGCCAGCAGCTCGGCCACCGGCGCGCCCGGCGTGACGGTGCGGGCCGTGATGCCCTCCGCGGTCAGGCGGTCGAGCAGCCCATCAGCGCCCTCACCGATCACGGTTGCGACGCGGACGCCCAGCCGTCCCATCGCTCGGATGTCGGTGCGGGTGAATCCGTTTGGGCGGCCGGGCGCGACCACCCCGTCGTGGCCGGCGGCGAGCACGGCGAGAGCGTCGCGGATCGACTCGACCAGCAGCACCTCACCGTCGGCATTGACGGTCGGGTCGGGGAACAGGCCACCGGACAACTCGGGGGCCCACTGCAATCCGCCGCCCTCGCCGAGGCGGTACCCGCACAGCCCGACGATCCGCCCCTCAGCGGTGATGGGGATGACCAGGCAACCGGTCAGGTGCTCATGCCCGCTCGGCCGGTACACGCCGAGCCGCGTCAGCTGGCTGCGCAGCTGCGCGCCGGCCTTGCGGTTGGCCTCGGGCAGCCGGTAGCCCAACGTGCGGTTCGCATAACCCAGCCGCAGCCGGCCGGCGAGCGTGTCGTCGACGCCGAGCCGGTCCAACCACGCCCGCGCGGGCGGCGAGTCGGGCAGCGCGTGCTGATAGTGGCCAACGACCGCGTCCAGCAACGCCTGATCATCGGCGTCCGCCGCGCACAGGGTCGGCAAGAGCCGCACCGTCCGCTCAGCAGGGCTCGGGCCCGCGACGCCGTCTTTGTCGGGGTGCCAACCGGTGCGGAGCAGCTCCGCGGCGTGGCTCACCGACACGCCCTGCGACAGCGCGACCCACTCGGCCGGCCCGCCGGACCCGCAGCCGCACTGCCAGCGTTCGCCGTCCAGGTCGAAGCGCAGCGGCTTCCCGCAGCGCGGGCAGCTCCCACCCGAGCCGCCGGGATCGTCATGCACGGCGACGCCGCTGGCCGCGAGGAGCTCACGAAGCCCGACCGGGCCCGTGCGTGGCTCCCGTGCCATCGGCCCTCCCCGCGTGGGTGGCGAATACGGTTGACATTACCTCGCATAGACGCCTCCCTCAAGTCCAGAAACCCGCTACCGTGAACCCCGATGGACGACTTCGCTGAACGCCTCGCAGGGCTACGTCGCGACCGCGGACTCACCCAGGTCGCGCTCGCCGAACGCGCCGGCGTGAACATCAGCCAGCTGCGCCGGTACGAAGCCGGCACCTCCGAACCGTCGCTCGCCGCGCTACGCCGCCTCGCCACCGGACTGTCGGTCAGCACCGACACCCTCGTGTTCGGCGACGACGGCCGGCTACCCGACGACAAGCGGCTCCGGCTCGCCTTCGAAGCCACCACGTTCCTCGACCGCAAAGAACGCGACACCGTCATCGCCGTGCTCGAAGCGTTCCTGTCCCGCCACGACAACCGCGACGGCCACGAAGGCCCCCGCACCACCCGTGCCTCCCGCAACCGCGGCGCAGCGGCAAAAGACCAGCGGCGAGCACGCTGATCGACAGAACGAAGGATCGGCAGCCGTCGTTGACCTCGGCGAAACGTCACACCTATGAACCGGCAGAAACGGGCCCGAGGCGACAAACTCCGGATCACCTCGTGCGGGGTCGCGGCCGCGCCGCAGCGGCGTGTGTGTGTGTGTGCAAGAGCGAGCGGATTCCCATCAGGAGTCTGGAACCCGTCGTCCCAGGCCGAACCTGCCCGTGACGTGCTCGTTCGCCCCCAGCGGCGTGCCGGTCTCCCTGCCGTTCTCTAAGACTGGCACCAGACCGACGGCCACACCGGCACCAACACTGGCACCGAAGCTTTTCGCTCATGCGAGCGCGTCGGTGTTCGGGACAGACGCCAATCAGTTTCGCCACATCTCGCGCTCCCTGCAGTCAATGCGCGATCGGCTCGGCCGCCGCGACGACGGGGACTTCATGAACCCTGATGGAGTCGCAGCGTGCGGGGAGGCATCGTGATCAGATCGCCAAACGTTTGCCGGCCTTGTCGGTGACGATCACTTCGTCGTCAGATGAGAAGCAAATGCTGATGCCGGTCGGCACGAAACTGACCTCGACCTTGCCCTTGGCGAGAGCTGCCGAGCTGACGGAGAACGCGTCTCCGCGCTTCAGCACATGCTCACTTCCCCAGGGCTCGAAGTACGCGTTGCACTGCTCGGCTTCGACGCATGTGAGGAGCAGGATCGGGTGTTTCAGTCACGGCGTACCGCCCAATGTTTCCAGGATGGATTCCGCAGGCCCGCACGTCGTCGTGATCATTCGCCAGGCAAGGCGGGCTAGCTGATCCATCACCAACCTCGCAACGCCGGTCCCGCCCGATGAGATCGCCTGGAATCGTCACTCACCCTTGCGGGCCGTGGCAGCGAGAACACGTCCTTCGCTCGTTTCGATGTGCTCACAAATGACCTCGTCGCCCGGCTCAAACTCCCACCTGTCAGCTTCGCGATCATACGGCTGATCGACGATTCGGTAGAAGTCGTCGTGAATGCGCTCGGCATCGACGGGACGCCAGACACGGACGCCCTCGTCGAGAAGGGCGACGTAGATCATGGTCGTGTTAGTCACGGCATGTCTCCGCTGCCGGGGCCATACGCGAAACCAGGCCCACCAACATGGATCACCTCTCCAGTGACGTTGTCGACGACGACGGACTGACCCGTGGACGGGTTGATGTAGCGCGTCGCTAGGTTTCTGTTGGCTCGGACGACCCGGGAGTGACGACCTACTTGCGAGCGATGAAGGCCCGGTAGACCTCTTCCAGCAGATCGACGTAGTGCAAGTAACTTGCGACCAAGGTCCTGCGGTCATCAGAGCCCCCGTCAGCGAGGGCCACGGACCGTGATCGCAGTTCCCTGAGCGTCCCAAGCACGTCTGCCTTGGCTGGCTCGTATACGGCCCGCTCGACGTAGGGGATAACCGACTCTGCGACCCACGTATCGGCCAGGACAAGGTCCGCATGAATCTCGTCGACTTCGTCGTCGGTGCTTCCTGGAGGGAAGGGGGCGCCTCTCCAGGCGGCGTACGCATCCTCAAGGGCCGCCACGGCTATCTGTACCAGAAGGTCACGATGTTGCCGTCCGAATCTAGGATTCCGCCGGGGCCTCCACCCGGCGTGCGATACCTGACTCCGGTTGTGCCGTCCTTGAGCGGCACCGAGGTGCCGTTGCCGGTCGGATTCGACGCCCAGTCGCGTGCGTCCTGGGCATACTGCTCGCGCGTCACGCCGCCTCCGTGCTCTGCGTAGTGATAGTCGAAACTCTCTTGGTCGGTCATGTTCGTGCCACGCCAGCCCGATACCAGATCGGCCTCTTCGCCGGCTGCGGTGCTGCCCCAGCCCAGCGTCGCGACGATGGTCGCAGCGCTCCCCAGGGCCTTGTCCAGCGTGTCCTGCCCAACGGTGCAGGAGGCGCCGGGGGAGATCCAGTTGGCGATCTTGTCGCTGAGCCCGAAGCTCGCACCTCGGCCGATGTTGACGATTGGCTTGATCGCATCGCTGGGGTGGAAACCGAGGCAGTAGTTTCCGAGGCACCAGTCCATGCCTGAGGGGTCGCTTGCATCGAGCGGGTCGCCACCCGTGTATCCATACGGGCTTCCCGTGATTGCCTCAAGCGGGTCCCTTGTGAGGAACTGCGCCGTCGACGGGTCGTAGTAGCGGGCGACTGAGACCTCTGACGTGCATCTGATCGCTCGTCGGGGTGAGGCTGCCGTTGACCTGCGCGGATGCCGTGCCGGTGGTCGGCGTGTGCCTACGTTTCGTCGCGGATGCCCGGAGGCGTGTCTCCGAGTTGGGGCGGCAGTTGGCACCCGCCGATTCTCGCACCGAGGAGACGGCGCCGGCGGCTAGGACGATCGCCGTCGTCGGCAACCATGGAGGCGTGACTGCAGGGGTCCCGGCCCGTCGTCCGCGGTGGCGGATGGTGCTGATCGGTGGCAGTGTCGCCGTGGCCGAGCGGGTCGAGGAGTCGTTGCGCGTTGCGGTGCAGGGCGAGCAGCTGCTCGCGGTGCAGCCGCGCGACGAGTCCATCCAAAGTTCTCACAACACCCCTCTCCGATCCCGACAACACGAATTGTCAGAGCGCGGCGTCAGGGGCCAGGCTGATCGAACGGCTCGTACTCCGCCATCCGCTTCCGCTCCGATCGCCGTTGCGCATCCCAGACGTCCGAGCGAAGGACGCGACCGTCGTCCAGAGCGACGGAACCTTGTATTCGGCGGCCACGAATCGACTCGGTCAGACGGCCGTGGGCAATGGCGCGAACAACCTGCCGGACCTCTGACTCCCCCTCCGGCAAGGATGGCAGCTCGAAGCGGCTGCCCTCACCAGCCGACACGATCGCATCGCCGGGCGAGACGAGCACGTGGATGGTGGCGGCGCGTGGGTTCGCCGCAGAAATCGTGAACAAGAGCAGCACCTCGGTGAGCCGCTTCTCCTCCACCTTGGCGCGAAGATCGGCTGCGACCTGGTGCACCAGCGACCGCGCGAATGCCTCCCAGTCCTGGGCCGTGTTGATCACGGGAAGACCGGCCCGTAGAAGAAGTCGAGGTGCAGTATCCACGGCGTTCGCAGGCTGAAGACCGGGCGCGCTCCGCCCGGCGCTTCGGCATTGACGCTCCAGCCAATTCGATAGGCGGCGCCTCTCTGGTTCAAGCTGCCGGAGACGCCCGGGGTGCCCAGCGAGTCGTTGCCGAACCACGGGCTGTCGGCGCCAACGGATCGGCTGCCGTACAACGCCCGACCGACGGCCGGGATTCGGCTCGCCCAGCGGGCGACGGTGCCGGGCACAACGATCGAGTCGAAGACGTTGGCGAAGTCACCGCCGATGTTGCCCCAGTGGTAGAAGCTGTCGCACTGGTCGACGCCGATGTCGTTGGTGCTGCCCGTCTGTTCGTAGTTGATCAGCCGCCGGATCTGCTTGGTGCCGCCGAACGTGACGGTGTCACCGAAGCCCGCCGCCCAGTCGCTGGCCTGCTGCAGTGAGGGCCCGCAGTCCCCCGGGCTCGTCCAGCCGCAGTCGAGGCCGCTGGGATCGCGCGCGTCCAACGGGTCGCCACCGACGTACTGGTATGGCTGCTGGGTCGTAGCTTCGAGTGGGTCTCTTGTGAGGAACTGGGCGGTGGCGGGGTCGTAGTAGCGGGCACGTAGGTAGACGAGCCCCGTGTCCGGGTCGGTGTATTCACCGGCGTAGCCGAAGGCTGTGCCAGCGGTCCCCGTGTGTGTGGTCGGGC
>JAVEDI010000107.1 GCA_030841035.1 Actinomycetota bacterium | reverse complement strand
CGAGGTCGACGCCTGCGCACTCGGTCTCGACGCGCTCGGCGTGAAGAAGGGCGACCGGGTCGGCATCTGGGCGCCGAACTGCGCCGAGTGGGTGTTCGTCCAGTACGGGACGGCGAAGCTCGGCGCGATCCTGGTGAACATCAACCCGGCCTACCGCACCCACGAACTCGGCTACGTGCTCGAGCAGGCCGGCATCTCGGTGCTGGTCTCGGCGCCGTCGTTCAAGACCAGCGACTACCGCGCGATGGTCGCCGAGGTCCGTGGTGAGTGCCCGGACCTGCGCGAGGTCCTGTTCCTCGGCGACGCCGAGTGGGAGCAGCTGCTGGCAACCGGCCGCTCGGCCGACCGCGGCCTGCTGGCCGAGCGCGAGACGCAACTGTCGGCCGACGATCCGATCAACATCCAGTACACGTCGGGGACCACCGGCTTTCCCAAGGGCGCGACCCTCACCCACCACAACCTGCTCAACAACGGGTTCTTCGTGGGCGAGGGCTGCGGCTACACCGAGGCCGACCGGGTCTGCATCCCGGTGCCGTACTACCACTGCTTCGGCATGGGGATGGGCAACCTCGGGGCCACCTCGCACGGCGCGACCATGGTGATCCCGGCGCCCGGCTTCGACCCCGCCCTGACCCTGCAGGCCGTGCAGGACGAGAAGTGCACCTCGCTGTACGGCGTCCCGACGATGTTCATCGCCGAGCTCGCGCTGCCGAACTTCGCCGACTACGACCTCTCCTCGCTGCGCACCGGGATCATGGCCGGCTCGCCGTGCCCGGTGGAGGTGATGAAGCGCGTGGTCACCGAGATGCACATGGAGGAGGTGACCATCTGCTACGGCATGACCGAGACGTCACCGGTGTCGACCCAGACCCGCGCCGACGACGACCTGGAACGGCGGGTGTCCACGGTCGGCTCCGTGCACCCGCACGTCGAGGTGAAGGTCGTCGATCCCGAGACCGGGCTGACGCTGCCGCGCGGCGAGCCCGGGGAGCTGTGCACGCGCGGCTACTCGGTGATGCTGGGCTACTGGGACGAGCCGGAGAAGACCGCCGAGGTGCTCGACCGGGCGGGCTGGATGCACACCGGCGACCTGGCGACGATGGATGCCGAGGGCTACGTGAACATCGTCGGACGCATCAAGGACATGGTGATCCGCGGTGGCGAGAACATCTATCCCCGCGAGGTCGAGGAGTTCCTCTACACCCACCCCGACATCGCCGACGTGCAGGTGATCGGGGTGCCGGACGAGAAGTACGGCGAGGAGCTGTGCGCCTGGGTGCTCCTGCGGGACGGGGTGGAGGGGCTCAGTGCCGAGGCGGTGCGCGAGTTCTGCAACGGCAAGCTCGCGCACTACAAAGTGCCGCGCTACGTCCAGGTCGTCGAGGAGTTCCCCATGACCGTGACCGGGAAGATCCGCAAGGTGGAGATGCGGTCCCGCTCGGTGCAGCTGCTCGGTCTGGAGAAGGTCGCCGCTGACCGAGGCGCATAGCGGTCGCGTGCGCGGGTAAGCCGGTAGGCGACCTTAAGGAGGTCGTGATGAACACCACCGGCGCAGTGATCCTGCTGGTCATCGTCGTCCTGGCCATCGTTGCCGTCGTCCTGTTCATGGCTAGCCGTCAGCGCCGCCGCAGCGAAGAGCTGCAGGGCCGCTTCGGCCCGGAGTACGACCGGGCCGTCGGCGAGCACGGGGACCGCAAGGCGGCCGAGTCGCACCTGGCCGAGGTCGCCGAGCAGCGCGACGCCCTGGACGTTCGTGAGCTGTCCGCGGCGGAGCAGGCCGGCTTCGTGGAGCGGTGGCAGCTGGTGCAGGTCGACTTCGTGGACAGCCCCTCGGCGGCCGTGCGTGACGCCGACCGGCTCATCGGAGAGGTGATGCGCCTGCGCGGCTACCCGGTCGACGACTTCGAGAGCCAGGCCGACATGGTGGCCGCCGACCATCCGCAGGTCGCCGAGCACTACCGGGCCGCCCACGCGGTCGGCAGCAACGCCCAGAGCAGCACGACCGAGGAGCAGCGGCGCGCGTTCGTGCACTATCGCGCGCTCTTCTCCGAGCTGCTCGAGCGCTCCAGCGCCCAGCAGGGCGGCGACGTTGCCGCCGACGACCGCAGTCCCGCGCCGACCCGCAGTGCCGAGCCGCCTGAGTAGCAGCACCTAGGGTGGGGCAGGTGCCGCCCCTCGTCGTCGGGTTCGACCTCGACATGACCCTCATCGACACCCGGCCGGGCATCGCGGCCGTGTGGGACGCGCTGTCCGCCGAGACCGGCGTGCCCATCGACAGCGTCGCGGCCGTGAGCAGGCTGGGTCCTCCCCTCGAGGAGGAGCTGGGTCGTTGGTTCCAGGCGGAGCGGGTCGAGGAGATGGGCCACCGCTTCCGGGCGCTCTACCCCGACCTCGCCGTCACGCCGACGGAGGCGCTCCTGGGTGCGCGCGCGGCCATCGACTCGGTGCACCGGCACGGCGGGCGGGTGGTCGTCGTCACCGGCAAGTACGGCCCCAACGCGCGGCTGCACCTCGACCATCTGGGCCTGGACGTCGATGAGCTGCACGGCTGGCTCTGGGGGCCGGCCAAGGGCGAGGCGCTGCGCCAGCACGGCGCCACGGTGTACGTCGGCGACCACCTCGGCGACATCGAGGGTGCGCGGGCCGCGAACGCGCTCAGCGTCGCGGTGCCCAGCGGCCCGATCAGCGCCGAGGAGCTGCGGGCGGCGGGCGCTGACGTGGTGCTCGACGACCTCGGCGCCTTCCCCGAGTGGCTCGACGGCTACGTGCTCGACCAGCGGCTCGCCGCGCTCGACGCCAGGCTCGCGCAGCTGGGCCGGGTGACCGTCGCGTTCTCCGGCGGGGCGGACTCGGCGTTCCTGCTCGCCGCCGCCGTCCGCGTCCTGGGGCCCGACAACGTGCTCGCCGCGACCGCCGTCTCCGCAAGCCTTCCCGCCGCGGAGCTGCAGGACGCGCGGGAGCTCGCCGCCTCGCTCGGGGTCGGGCACGTCACTGCCGCGACCCGCGAGCTGGACCGGCCCGGCTACGCAGCGAACGCCGGTGACCGCTGCTACTTCTGCAAGGCGGAGCTGCTCGAGGTGCTGGTGCCCGTCGCGGCCGAGCACGGTCACCGGCACGTCGCCACCGGCACGAACGCCGACGACGCGGCCGCCGGCTTCCGTCCCGGGATCCGCGCGGCGGCCGAGCGGGACGCGGTGACGCCGCTGCTGGACGCGGGGCTGACCAAGGCGCAGGTCCGGGAGGCCAGCCGCCGCCTCGGGCTGCGGACCTGGGACAAGCCGGCAGCCGCCTGCCTGTCCAGCCGCATCGCCTACGGCGTCTCCATCACCCCGGCGCGGCTGGCCCGGGTCGAGCGGGCGGAGGCCGCCCTGCGGGCCGCGCTGCGCGACGCCGGCATCGACGTACGCGACGTGCGGGTGCGTGACCTCGACGAGCACGCCTCGATCGAGGTCGACGCGGGGGCGGTGCGCCGGGTCCTGGCGGCCGACGGCGTCCTGGCGGCGGTCCGCGACGCAGGGTTCACCTCGGTGGAGGTCGATCCCCGCGGCTTCCGGTCGGGGGCGATGAACGAGCTGCTGCCCGATCCGGAACGTTTCCGCTGAGGGCAAACGCCTAGGAGGCGCGGCGTACGGCGGGTTACGCTGGACGGCCGCCGGAGCAGTGGGGCGAACCGCCTGCGACCCGGCAGGACATCCGACACCAGAGCAGAGCAGAGGTCACCCGTGCCTACCGGCAAGGTCAAGTGGTACGACACCGACAAGGGTTTCGGTTTCCTGAGCCGTGACGACGGCGGGGACGTCTTCGTGCACCGCGACGCGCTCCCCCAGGGTGTGGAGGCGCTCAAGCCGGGCGCGCGGGTGGAGTTCGGCATCGTCGACGGGCGCCGTGGCGAGCAGGCCCTCACCGTGAAGGTGCTCGGCCCGTTGCCGTCGATGGCAGCCGGCGCGCGCAAGCCCGCCGACGACATGGCGGTGATCGTCGAGGACCTCATCAAGCTGCTGGACGGCGTGGGCAACCAGCTGCGCCGCGGGCGCTACCCCGACCGCGCGGCGGCGAAGAAGACCGCCGCCGTGCTGAGGGCAGTCGCGGGCGACCTGGAGGGCTGAGGGCTACGGCCGCCGCGCGCCGCGCAGGTCGCGCACGGTGACGACCAGCATGACCACCAGCCCGACGGCCGCGATGCTCAGGCCCAGCCGTCCGTCGAGCGGCAGCGCGATCCCGACACCGCCGCCCACCACCCAGGACAGCTGCAGCACGGTCTCGGACCGGGCGAACGCGGACGTCCGCACGGCCTCGGGGACCTCGCGCTGCACGATCGCGTCCAGCGACAGCTTCCCGAGCGACTGAGCCAGCCCGGCGGCGAGTGCGACGGCCAGCACCGTCGGCAGGCCGTAGACGAACGCGCCGGCGACCGCCGCCACCGTCAGGACCGCCAGCACGACGACGATGACCGTCTCCGGCGCCCGGGTGCGCAGCCGCGCCCCGATCGTGGTGCCAGACGTGCTGCCCACACCGGCCGCCGCGGCGACCAGGCCGATGGCGACGGTGTCGTGCAGGCCGCCGATCGGGTGCTCGCGCAGCAGGAACGCCAGAAACATCGTGAGGAACCCCGAGAAGGCCCGCAGCGCCCCGTTGGCGCGCAGCGCCGTCACGACGGCCGGGCCCACGCTGGTGCGGCGCGGGATCGGGCCGGTGTCATCGAGCGAGATCGTCGTCCGCGTCTCGCCGACGGTCGAGTCGACGCGCGCCGGCAGCCGCAGCGCGAGCACGACACCGATGCCGAACACGATGAACGCGCCGCGCAGCGACCATGAGGGGCCGAGCAGCGACAGACCTCCGGCCAGGGCGGCACCGAAGGCGCCGGCCACGATGCCGGCCAGCGAGATCCGCGCGTTCGCCGCCACCAGGCTGGCACCCTCCGGCAGCAGCCGGGGCACGGTCGCCGACCGGGTCACGCCGTAGGCCTTGGACCCCACCAGGCAGCCGAAGGCGGCCGGGTAGAGCGAGAAGTCCCCGCCACCGACCGCATCGGCGAGCACCCACGCGAGGAAGCCACGCACCAGCAGGGTCACCGCGATCGCCCAGCGGCGGCCGTGTCGGAACCGGTCGAGCAGCGGGCCGATCACCGGTGCCATGACCGCGAACGGGGCCATCGTGATCAGCAGGTAGAGCGCGACGCGACCTCGCGCCTCACCGGTCGGCACCGAGAAGAACAACGTGTTGGCGAGGGACACCGCGATCATCGCGTCGCCCATCGTGTTGATGCCGTGCAGCTCGATCAGCCGGCCCAGCCCCGACTCGCCCGCGCCGCCGGCGTGCGTGACGCGGCGGACGCGCCGCGCGCCGCCCAGCGCCATCGAACGCGCGCGTACGGCGGTGCTGCGGCCACGCCGTACGGCGCCGCCCGGGTCCATCCCCCCATCCTGCCGGGTCGGCGCCGGTTCGCGTCCCGCTCGCCCATGAGGGAGAATCGACGCTCGTGACGACAGCCACGACCCAGAGGCCGGCAAGCCGCCGACGTACGACGATCGACGCCGCGCTCGGCGGGCCTGCCGCCGTGGACATCGCCCGGTCCGCCGCCGAGGACGTCGCCGGTGGCGCGGCCCATGTCGGCGAGCACCTGGGCGCCCACCTGGACGGGGAGCGGCTGGTCACCCACGACTTCGCCTGTCTCGACCCGGCCTACCGCGGCTGGCGCTGGGCGGTGACCGTCACCCGGGTCCCCCGCGGCAAGACGGTCACGGTCGATGAGGCGGTGCTGCTGCCCGGCGCCGACTCGCTGCTGGCACCGGCGTGGGTGCCGTGGAGCGAGCGGCTCAAGCCCGGAGACCTCGGTGTCGGCGACCTGCTCCCGACCGACCAGGACGACGACCGGTTGCTGCCCGGGTACACCGCGACCGGTGTCGAGGACGCCGACCAGCTCGCCCTGTGGGAGCTGGGGCTCGGCCGCGCCCGCGTGCTCTCGCCCGACGGTCGCGACGAGGCCGTCGACCGCTGGTACGCCGGGGACCACGGACCGCACGCCGCCATCGCGCAGGCCGCGCCGGCGCAGTGCTCGACGTGCGGCTTCTTCGTGCCGCTGGCCGGAGCCCTGCGCCCCCTCTTCGGGATCTGCGCCAACGAGTACTCACCGGCCGACGGCCGGGTCGTCTCCGCCGACCACGGCTGCGGGGCGCACTCCGAGATCGCGGTCGTGCCGGGCCCCGTCGAGGTGACCGCACCGCTGGTCGACGACATCGCCTACGACGTGATCGCGCTGCACCCGGCGCCGCACCCGCCCGGCTCGGTCGACGACGCGGCGCCCGCCGAGGACCTCGGGCACTCCTGACGGGCGACGTGCCCACTGCCGGTGTGTCGACTGCCGCCGCGGACCCCTTCGACACCGCGCGCATCCGTCGCCACGTCCTCGAGGGCTGGGCGGCGTCGGCCGCCCGCTTCCGTGAGGACGCGAACGCGGAGGAGGACCTTGCCCGCGGCAGCTATCGCGACCGGGTCGTGGTCGAGCTCGCGCAGAACGCCTCCGACGCCGCGTCCCGGGCGGGAGTCGCCGGCCGGCTCTCCCTGCGGCTCGACGGTGACGTGCTCGTGGCGTCCAACACCGGGGCCCCGTTGGACGCGGCGGGCGCCGAGTCGCTCTCGACGCTGCGGGCCTCGGCCAAGCGGGAGGACGCAGGCGCCACCGGCCGTTTCGGCGTCGGCTTCGCCGCCGTGCTGGCGCTGACCGACGACCCGGTGGTCGCCTCGACCACCGGGGCGCTGCGCTGGTCGGCCGCCGATGCTGCGCAGCTGGTGGCCGGCCTGCCGCCGCTCGCCGAGGAGCTGCTGCGCCGGGGCGGGCACGTGCCGGTGCTGCGGCTGCCGTTCGCGTCCGACGCCGCGCCCGAGACCGGGTGGGAGACGACGGTGCGGCTGCCCCTGCGCGACGCGGCCGCGGCCGCGCTGGCCCGCCGCGTGCTGGCCGAGGCCGACGACGCGCTGCTGCTTGCGCTGCCGGGGTTGGCCGAGATCACCGTGCGGGTCGACGGCGGGACGCGGGTGGTCACCGACGACGGACGGTGGCACGCCGTACGACGGTCGGGGTCGCTCGACCCGGCGCTGCTGCTCGACCGTCCGGTGGAGGAGCGGTCCAGGCCCGGGTGGTCGGTGACGTGGGCCCGACCTGTCGCCGCCCAGCCGGTGCCCCCGACCGTGCACGCGCCGACGCCGACCGATGAGCCGCTGGACCTGCCCGCGCTGCTGATCGCGTCGTTCCCGCTGGACCCGGGCCGTCGCCACGTGGCTCCGGGACCGCTCACCGACTTCCTCGTCGCCCAGGCCGCTGCGGCGTACGCCGTGCTGGCCGTCGAGGCCGAGGACCCGCTGGCGCTGGTGCCGGGCACGATGGGGGTGGGCCGGCTCGACAGCGAGCTGCGCGCCGCTGTGCTCGCCGCGCTGCGCGAGGCGCCGCTGCTGCACAGCGTCAGCGGCGAACGGGTCCACCCCCGCGACGCCGTCGCGGTCCCGGGCCCCGGCCGGGCCGCTCGCGAGGTGCTGGGTCAGGTGCTGCCCGGCCTCGTCGAGGACTCGCCGGCGCTGGCTCGCCTCGGCGTACGACGCCTGGAGCTGGCCGACGTGGTCGACGAGCTCAGCGCCCTGGACCGTCCGCCCACCTGGTGGCGGGCGTTGTACGACGCGCTCGCCGAGCCGGGCCGACCGGGCGTGCTCGACGCCCTCGGCGCCCTGAGCGTGCCGCTGGCCGACGGCAGGGTGGTCCGCGGACCGCGGGGGCTGCTCGTGGCCGGCGAGGAGGGTCTGCCGGCGGGGCTGGAGGTCCTGGGGCTGCGGGTCGTGCACCCCGCTGCCGCCCATCCGCTGCTGCTGCGGCTGGGTGCGACCGAGGCCACCGCCCGGACCGTGCTCGACCAGCCGGAGATACGGGCCGCCGTCGCGGACATGTGGGACGCCGAGACGCCGTCGGTCGTCGCGGACGCGGTGCTGGCCCTGGTCGCCGCCTCGGCGCTGCGGCCCGGCGAGCTCGACTGGCTGGGCGACCTCGTGCTCGTCGACGACCGGGGCGAGGACGCCCCGGCGCGGGAGCTCGTCGTGCCCGGCTCGGTCGTCGACCGGGTCGCCGACCACGACCTCGTCGGCCGGCCCGACCCTGCGCTTCTGCAACGGTGGGGCGTCGAGGTGCTCGCCGCCGCCGGTGTGCTGGACCGCTTCGGGCTGGTCGTGGACCATGACGTGCTGCTCGACCCCACGGTGGACGAGGACCCGCACGGCCTCGACGACGAAGCCACCTGGGTGCGCGAGGTGGTGGGCCGCGCGGTCGGCAGCGACGCCGCCGCCGTGGCGCCCGAGCTGGTGGCCGTCCGCGACCTCGACCTCGTGCGCGACGACGCGTGGGACGAGCTGCTCGCCCGGCTGGCCACCGACCGGGCGCTGCGGGCGGCCGTCGTGGAGCCGACGCTCGTGGTCGCCGACGACGGACGGCGGGTCGCGGTGGCGTCGTACGCCGGCTGGTGGCTGGGCCGTCACGCGCGGCTGGACGGGCGCCCGCCCAGCGAGGGCAGCACCGGTCCGGACCTCGCGGGCCTCTACGAGCCGGTGCACTCGGCGCTGGACGCACAGTTCCTCGCCGCGGTGGGGGTCCGGACGTCGCTGGCAGCGCTGCTCGCCGCCCCGGGGGGCGCCGACGACCTGCTGGACCGGCTCTGCGACCCACGACGCACCGTCACCGACGCCACGCTGCGTCGCTGCTACACCGCACTGGCCCGCATCGATCCCGAGGGTGTCTCTCCTCCCGACCGGTTACGGGTAGCGCCCGACCTGGTCGTCGACGCCTCGCAGGCGCTGGTGCTCGACTCGCCGGCGCACCTGCAGCTGCCCTGGCCCACGACCCCGCTGGTCGTACCGCTGGACGTGGCCGCAGACCTGGCCGCCGTCCTCGACGTCGCCACGACGAGCGCGCGGGTGGAGGTGGCGGCGCTCGCGGGCGGGACCCGCCAACCCACCCCCTTGCCCGCGCAGTCGCTGGTGGCCGGCGTCGCGACGTCGTGGGTGGAGCATGACGACCTGCGCGTCGCCGGCCACCCGGTGCAGTGGTGGGTGGGGGCAGACGGCACGGTGCACGCCTGCACCCTCGACGGGCTGGCCCGCGGACTGGCGTGGGCGGCCGGCCGCTGGTCCGACCGGTTGCTGCTGGGCGCCGTCCTCGACGATCCCTCGCGCCTGGGCGAGCTGCGTGCCGAGGTGGCGCTGGAGTGGCGCGACCAGGACGGCTAGTGCGGACGGATCGGGGGAACCTGCCCCGGGCTGTCAGAGCGGCGCATCACCGCGGTCGGCGTCGCGGCGCAGGGCGGCCCGCCGGCGTAGGACGTAGCGCACCCCGACGAGCCCCAGGAAGCAGCCCGCGAGCAGCGTCCAGACCCAGCTTCCGTTGCCTGCTTCGGACAGCCGGGCGTGGAACACCAGGGCCAGGACCAAGGCGACGAACCACGCAATCGTGCCCACCAGCACCACCTTGACGTCGTCGGTCTCCAGCGGCTCAGGATCCGGACGGCGCGGCGGGGGCATGGGGTCAGGCTATGTCTGGCAGGCTCCTCCCGAGGCGCATGGTGGTTCCCCGTCGGCGCCGACCGGCCACGCGACTTGCGAGGAATCATGTCTGGTGCCAGCCGAGCCACCGCCACCCGCCAGCGGCCGGAACAGGAGCCGACCAGCGGCCTCGACCGCTACTTCCACATCACCGAGCGAGGCTCGACCGTCGCCCGGGAGATCCGCGGTGGGTTCGCCACGTTCTTCACGATGTCCTACATCATCGTGCTCAACCCGCTGATCATCGGCACGGCGAAGGACGCCGACGGGAACTTCCTCGGCGGCGGTACGGCGCCGAACCTTGCCCTTGTCGCCGCCGCGACTGCGCTCGTGGCCGGGGTGATGACGATCGCGATGGGCGCGCTGGCCAACTACCCGCTCGCCCTCGCGACCGGTCTCGGGCTCAACGCCTTCGTCGCCTTCTCGATCGCGTCGAAGATGAGCTGGGCAGACGCGATGGGCCTCGTGGTCCTCGAGGGTCTGGTCATCCTCGTGCTCGTGCTGACCGGCTTCCGCAGGGCGGTGTTCGCCGCCGTACCGCCCGCCCTCAAGATTGCCATCAGCGTCGGCATCGGCCTGTTCATCGCCTTCATCGGCCTGGTCGATGCAGGCGTCGTACGCCGCAACCCCGACGTGGCGAGCACGCCCGTGCCCGTCGGGTTCGGCATCGGCGGGGAGCTGCAGGGCTGGCCGGTCCTGGTGTTCGTGATCGGACTGCTCGCGATCATCGTGATGATGGTGCGGCGCATCAAGGGCGCGATCCTGATAGGCATCGTGGGCGCGACGGTGCTTGCCGTCATCGTCGAGGCCATCGCCGACATCGGTCCCTCGATCGACGCCAAGGGCAACGTGAACCCGCACGGCTGGGGCCTGAACGTTCCCGCCATCCCGGGCCACGTCGTCGACACCCCGGACTTCGGGCTGCTCGGTCACTTCAGCCTGCTGGGCTCCTTCGAGCGGGTGGGCTTCGTGACGGCGGTGCTGTTCGCCTTCACGCTTCTGCTCGCCGACTTCTTCGACACGCTCGGCACGATGACCGCCATCGGCGCCGAGGCCGGGCTGCTGGACGAGGAGGGCAACCCCCCGAACACGCAGCGGATCCTCGTCGTCGACTCGCTCGCCGCGGCGGCCGGTGGTGCCGCCTCGGTGTCGAGCAACACGTCCTACATCGAGTCGGCGGCAGGTGTCGGCGAGGGCGCGCGCACCGGACTGGCCTCGATCGTCACCGGTGTGCTGTTCCTGCTCGCGACCTTCCTCGCGCCGCTCGTCGAGATCGTGCCCTACGAGGCGGCGACCCCGGCACTGGTGGTGGTCGGCTTCCTGATGATGGTGCAGGTCAAGGCGATCGCGTGGGACGACTGGGAGGTCGCGCTGCCGGCGTTCCTCACCATCATCCTGATGCCGTTCGCCTTCTCGATCACCGTCGGCATCGGCGCCGGCTTCATCGCCTACGTCGTCATCAAGGCCGCGCGAGGCAAGGCCGGACAGGTGCACCCGCTGCTGTGGGTGGTGGCCGCCTTGTTCGTCGTGTACTTCGCCATCGACCCGATCCAGCAGCTGCTCGGGGTCCAGTAGCGCAGATGCGCGTCGCGCGTCAGAGCCAGTCGCGCCGCTTGAAGACGGTGTAGAGGCCGGCACACACCAGGGCCATCAACACCAGTGCGAAGGGGTAGCCCAAGGTCCAGTCGAGCTCGGGCATGTGCGCGAAGTTCATGCCGTAGACCGTGCCGATCAACGTCGGCGCGAACAGGATGGCGGCCCACGCGGAGATCTTCTTGACCTCCTCGTTCTGCGCGTGGCTCGCCTCCGTCATCGCCTTCATCTCCTCGTTCTGCTGCTGGGCGACCAGGGTCGCGTTGACCGTGAGCATGTCCCGCAGCAGCTGGCGGAACCCGTCCACCCGCTCGGCCACGACCGTGAGGTGGTCGGCGACGTCGCGCAGGTATCGCTGCAGCTCGTCGTCGGTGCCGTACTTCTCGAAGCCCGCCGTCAGCGAGGTCAGCATGCCGTTCATCGGGTGCGTCGCCCGCTGGAACTCGACGACCTCACGGGAGAGCTCGTAGATGCGTCGCGACACCCGCGGGTCGCCGCTGAAGATCTCGGTCTCGATCTCGTCGATGTCATTCTCGAGACCGGCCACGACCGGCTCGTAGCCGTCGACCACCTTGTCGAGGATCGCGTAGAGCACCGCCTCGGGTCCGCGGCGCAGCAGCTCGGGGTTGCTCTCCATGCGCCGCCGCACGCTCGAGAGGTCGGGGGCCTCGCTGTGGCGCACGGTGAGTACGAAGTCGGGCCCGACGAAGACGTGCAGCTCCCCGAACTCGACCTCCTCGCGCTCGTCCAGGTAGCGCGCCGCTCGCAGCACCACGAACAGCGTGTCGTCGTAGCGCTCCAGCTTCGGCCGCTGATGGGCCACGATCGCGTCCTCGACGGCCAGCTCGTGCAGCGCGAACTCCGACGCCAGCGAGCCGACCAGCCGCTCGTCGGGCCGGTAGAGCCCGATCCAGGCGAGGCTGTCGGGGTGCTCGCGCAGGATCTCGTACGTCTCGGCAAGGGTGCGCGGCGACGCCACGCGGTCGCCGTCGACGTACACCGCGCTGTCCACGACGCTGCTGCGCGACACCGGGTCGTGACCAGGCGGGTCCGCGGGGCGCGCGGTCACGTCAGGCGGCGGGGTACGGCGGGTGCGGCCGGCCAGGGACCGCAGGGTGTGCAGGCGACGCTCGGTCACGGTGGCTCCTCGGACGAGAGACGGATGACGCGCGGGCTCCGTCCTCACCGGCGGCGCACGGCCGGGGAGCAAGGCGTCGCGCGGCGACGCCGGTGCGGTCAGAGCCGGGCGGTATGACCGGGAGGCTCGCTGCGCATGAGCGACTCACCTCCCGCAGCCGGTTCGATCCGTCCGGGCCGCCCGGGTGCAACGGCCGGGTCGAGGATAGCCCGGTCTCAACGTGTTGAGGTCCGCCCGGGACGTCCGCGTGCGACCATCCTGTGCATGCGTCCACGGCGGGGTGTGGCCTCTGTTCTGGTTCCGGGTCTGGTGGGCGCTCTCCTGGGGTGCCTGCTCGTCGTACCCGTCGGGACTGCTCCCGCCGCTGCCGGGGGACGGCCGTTCACCGGCTCCGGGACCTGGGTGTCGATCTTTTCCGGCGACGCCGTCTGGGACCACCCTGAGCGCCACGTCCGCCGGATGCAGCAGCGCGGGGTCCACACGCTGTTCCTGCAGACGGCCAGCACGACCCGGCCGGTCGGCACGGACCTGTTCCGGCCCTCCCAGCTGGCCAGGTTCATCCACGCCGCGCACGCGCGCAGGATGCGGGTGGTCGCGTGGTACCTGCCGCCGCTGCGCAGGGTGGGGCGCGAGTACGAACGTGCCATGGCAGCGATCAGGTTCCGCACGGGCCGGGGCGAGCGGTTCGACGGCTTCGCCCTGGACATCGAGCCGTCGGCGAGCACCCCGAAGGGCGTCACCCGTGACGACAACCTGCGCAGGCTGAGCAGCCGGATCAGGGCATCGGTGGGCGTGAGCTACCGGCTGGGCGCCATCATCCCCTCGCCGATGGGTATGGCCGTCTCGACCCGCTTCTGGCCGAGCTTCCCCTACGAGACCGTCGGCCGCTTCTACGACGTGGTGCTGCCGATGAGCTACCACACCTACCGGGTCAGGGGCGCTCGGGACACCTACGCCTACACGATGAGCAACATTGCCTTCCTACGTGAGCGGCTCGGTCCGGCGGCGTCGATCCACGTCATCGGGGGTGAAGCGGGCGCCTCGAACGACGCGGAGACGACGGCGTTCGTGCAGGCCTGCAACGACGCCCAGGTCACTGGCGCGAGCCTGTGGCACTACACGAGGTACGGGCCCGAGGACTGGCGCGCCTTCCGTCGGCTGCTGTGACGCCGGCCGCGCCCACCTAAGCCGCCCCCCTCGGCCCCCGGCGCCCCCCTCGGTCGCCGGCGCGCCCGTCGGCCCCCGGCCCCCAGCAGGCGCCCCCCTCGGCCCCCGGCGTTGGTGATCGTGAGGGGGATCGGCACCGAAATGGTGCCGGATCCCCTCACGATCACGGGTGGGGCGGTGGGACGGGGGGGTGGGCCGGAGGAACCGGACCGGCCGCGCCCACCTAAGCCGCTCCCCCTCGCGGCGCCCCCTCGGCCCCCGGCGTTGGTGATCGTGAGGCGGATCGGCACCGAATTCGTGCCGGAGCCCCTCACGATCACGGGTGGGGCGGTGGGGCGGTGGGGCGGTGGGGCGGTGGGGCGGTGGCGCGGTGGGGGGTGGGGCGGTGGGGCGGGGTGGCGGGGGGCGGGGGTGGCCGGAAGAAGCGGGGCGGCAAAGTCGTTAGCAAAGGTAATGAGCTACGCTAACGATGTGCCCACGATGACCACGACCGCGGGTCTGGCGAGCACGATGCGGGTCTCGGTGATGCGCCTGGGACGGCGGCTGCGTGCCGAGCGCCCGGACGTGGGCCTGACCCTGACGCAGCTGGCCACGCTGGCGACGATCGAGCGGCACGGGCCGATCACCCCGCGAGCGGTCGCCGACCACGAGCGCGTGCAGCCACCGTCCATGACCCGCGTCCTCGGCACGCTCGAGGCCCACGGGCTCATCAGCCGCACCGCACACCCCCGTGACGGCCGCCAGCAGCTGGTCTCGGTGACACCCGAAGGCAAGGATCTGCTGCGTGAGGACCGGCGCCGGCGTGAGGCCTGGCTGGCGGTCCGCCTCGCCGAGCTGACGCCGGACGAGCGCGAGACCCTGCGGGCCGCCACCAGCATCCTGGACCGGATCACCCGTACATGAGCCCGACGTTCCACTCGCTTCGCGTCCGCAACTATCGCCTCTACGCGACCGGCGGCCTCGTCTCCAACGTCGGTACCTGGATGCAGCGCGTCGCCCAGGACTGGTTGGTCCTGCAGCTCTCCGGCCACAGCGGTGTCGCGCTCGGCATCACGACCGGGCTGCAGTTCCTCCCCATGCTGCTGATCGGCCCCTACGGCGGCATGCTCGCCGACCGCTACTCCAAGCGGCGCCTGCTGATGCTCACCCAGGCTTCCATGGGAATCGTCGGTGCGGTTCTCGGGCTGCTCGACGTCACCGGCGTCGTGCAGGTCTGGCACGTCTACCTGCTGGCGCTGCTGCTCGGGGTCGGTGCGGCCGTCGACGCGCCCACGCGCCAGTCGTTCGTCATCGAGATGGTCGGGCCCGACGACCTGGCCAACGCCGTCGGGCTCAACAGCGCGTCCTTCAACCTCGGTCGGGTGATCGGCCCGTCGCTGGCCGGTCTGCTGATCGTGCTCATCGGCACCGGGCCGGTCTTCCTGCTCAACGCGGCCTCGTTCGGTGCGGTGATCGTCGCGCTCAAGCAGATGCGCGTCGCCGAGCTGGCTCCCGCACCGCGCGCCAAGCCCGGTCGCGGCCAGGTCCGGGAGGGCATCCGCTACGTCCGCAGCCGGCCCGACCTGCTGCTGGTCATGGTCATCGTGTTCTTCGTGGGCACGTTCGGCCTCAACTTCCAGATGACCTCCGCGCTGATGAACACCGAGGTGTTCCACAAGGGCGCGGGGGCCTACGGCCTGCTCGGCTCGGTCATGGCGGTGGGGTCGCTGTCCGGGGCCTTGCTGGCCGCGCGCCGCGGCCGGCCGCGGCTACGCCTGGTCGTCGGTGCGGCGATCGCCTTCGGCCTGGTGGAGATCACGGCCGGGCTGATGCCGTCCTACCTCGCGTTCACCGCCGTGCTCATCCCGCTCGGGCTGTGCCAGATGACCCTGCTCAACTCGGCCAACGCCACGATGCAGCTCGGTGTCGACCCGCTGATGCGCGGCCGGGTGATGGCGCTCTACATGGCCGTGCTGATGGGCGGTACGCCGCTGGGCGCGCCGCTGGTCGGGGCGCTCGCCGAGGCGTTCGGCGCCCGGTGGAGCCTGATCGGCGGCGGTCTGGTGTCCGCCGGTGCCACGGCCGTCGCGTCGCTGCTGCTGGCCCGCCGGCAGGGTCTGGGGCGCAGCGAGCTGCTGGGTGGGTTCCGTACGACGCCCGAGCGTGACCTCGCCGACGCCGTCGCGGCCCAGCGCTAGCGCGACCGCGACCGCGACCCCACGCGGTGCGTGACCGGGCGCTGCCGCGGCGCGGGCAGGTCAGGCGAAGCTGATGTGCACGTGGTTGAGGTGCAGGGTCGTCGGGTTGACCGCGGCGCCGTACGGAAAGTTCGTGGTGTAGTCGCGCCAGCCCTCCGAGGAGCGTGCCACGCTCCAGATGCGGGCCTGCCAGATGACGTAGGTGACGCCGAGGGCCGGTGCGTTCGCCTGCGCCCACCGCGCGATCCGCCAGCCCAGCTCGACGTGCGCGGGGTCGGGGATCCCGCCGCCCGACATCATCACGTCGAGGGCCTTGCCGTTGGGATGGTCGTCGCTGACCGAGTCCGAGGGGCGCCAGCCGCCGATGTCGGTGACGCCGAACTCTTCGACGATCAGTCGTCTGGCCCGCTCGGTGCGCGGCCGGAGGTGGTCCGGACCGGGGGCGCCGTCGCCCGGGTCGAGCCCCGCGTCGGCCGGCAGACCCGCTGCCGGACCGGGTGCGGTGGCCGCGGGCGGTGCCTCGCCGGGGCCCGACTGCAACGCGCTCTGCGCAGCGGCGAGCCGGCGCGACTCGGCCGCGCGCTCCTCCTGGCGGGCCTGGGCGCGCAGCTGGGTGAGCAGCTCGACCGCACGGGTCAGCTGCTGGTGGGCCAGGTCGCGCAGCCGGTGGGCATCCGCGGCGGCCGCGCTGGCGGCGTCCCGGCCCCGCTGGGCCCGGGCTCCCGAGGCGGCGGTCGCGGCCTGGGCCTGCCGGAACCGCCGCGCCGTTGCCGCCTGGTTCTCACCGACCATGCTCAACATGGCCGCGGTGTGCAGCAGCTCGGCGGGGCTGTCACTGGCCAGGACCGCCGCCGCGCCCGCCATGGGGCCCGCGCGGTAGGCGTCGGACGCCAGCTGCCCCAGCTCCCGGGCAGCCTGGTCGGCCTGCTGCTTGGCCTCCGTGCCGCGCTGCTCCGCCTGGATGGAGGCCTGCCGCGCCAGCGACAGGCGAGCCGTCGCGGCGACGTACCGGGCGTTGGTCCGGATCGCCTGCCTCTCGATCCTCGCCAGCTCCTGCTGCGCCGTCTCGAGCTTCGCCTTGGTCCCGCTCGACCGTCCGGCGGCGGCAGGCGTCCCGGCCCAGGCGGGCGCGACGCCGACCAGCAGGGCACCCACCACGACGGCGAGGATCGCGCGCACCGGCGTACGGCGTGGGTGAGCGGACATGGGGGAGCTCCTGGCCTCTTGTACGGGAGGTGATCACGAGGCCAGGCTGGCTACGGCGGGGCGGCCGTACTGACCACTAGCCTTCTCGGCAGCCGGGACGCGTCTCGGGAGGGTCCGAACGGTGGGTTGTGCCTCAGCCGATCAGTCGCCGACCACCCCGTCGATGCGCTCCGCACCAGCTGACGCGGCCCCGCGGTCGTGACGCTGGTCACGTCGGTCCCGCCCGGCGGGCGCCGGTACGGCAGGCTGGCAGCATGGCGAGCTACGACGTCGTGGTGGCCGGCCTCGGCGGGTTCGGCAGCGCGACGGCCTACCACCTGGCGGCGCGGGGCCACCGCGTGCTCGGGCTCGACCCGCACCCGGCGGGGCACGCGTTCGGCGCGAGCCACGGCGAGTCGCGGATCGTGCGACAGGCCTACTTCGAGGGCAGCGCGTACGTGCCGTTGCTGCGGCGCGGCGTCGAGCTCTGGGAGCGGCTGGTGCGCGATGCCGGTGAGCCGATGCTCCGCGAGACGGGGGGACTGTTCCTCGGCCGGCCCGGCACCCGGATCTTCGAGGGCAGCCTGGCCAGCGCCCGTGACTGGGACATCACCCACGAGGTGCTCGACGCGGACGAGGTCAGCGCGCGCTTCCCGGCGTTCCGCCCACCGCCCGGCACCGCCGCGCTGTACGAGCCGCGGGCCGGCGTCGTGCCGCCCGAGCGGGCGGTGCTCGCGCACCTGCGCCTGGCCGCCGCCGCGGGAGCGCAGCTGCGCCACGGCCAGCCGATGCTCGGCTGGGAGCCGCGCGGAGGTGCTGTGCGCGTGCACACCGCGGCGGGGTCGGTCGATGCGGGTGCCCTCGTCCTCGCGACCGGCCGGTGGGCACCGGACGTGCTCGCCGGGCTGGGTCTGCCGTTGCGGGTCGAGCCTCGGGTCATGCACTGGTTCGCGCCGTCGGGCGGCGTCGCGCCCTACGAGCCGGGCCGGTTCCCCCTGTGGATCTGGGAGCGCGACGACGGCACCGCTCCCTACGGCGTCCCGGCGCTGGCGGGCGCGGCCGGCGGGGTGAAGGCGTCGGTGCACCGCTCGGCGGTCCGGCCCGCGGGCTCCTGGACGGCACAGGAGGTGGCACGGCTGCTCGGCGGGCTGCTGCCGGGGCTCGGGGCCGAGCACCTGCGCTCGGTCGAGTGCGCCTACACCCTCACGCCCGACGAGCACTTCGTCGTCGGCCGTCACCCGCGGGTGCCCGCGGTGGTGCTCGCCTGCGGCTTCTCGGGCCACGGCTTCAAGTTCACGCCTGTACTGGGTGAGGCGCTGGCCGACCTCGCGACGGGGGCGGAGCCGGCGTACGACCTGGCGATGTTCGCACCCGGGCGCTTCGCGGCGTGAGGCTGTTCGTCGCGGTCGTGGCGCCGCCGGAGGCGGTGGCCCACCTCGCCGCGGCGCTGGCGCCGGTGCAGGTCCGCCATCCCGACCTGCAATGGGTGCCGCGCGAGCGGTGGCACCTCACGCTGGCGTTCTACGGCGAGGTGCCCGAGGCCGGGCTGCCACGGGTGCGCCGGCGGGTCGCCCGGGCCGCGCGGGGGGCGGCGGCGCTGTCGCTGCGCTTCGAGGGATCGGGGCGCTTCGGTGACCGGGTGCTCTGGGTGGGGGTCGCGGGCCAGCGCGGCGAGCTGCGGGGGCTGGCCGCGGACGTGGCGACCGACGGGCGGCCCTACCGCCCGCACCTGACCGTGGCGCGGATGCGCCGCGACGGCCGGACCCGGGCGGCGGCGGCGGAGCTGGCGACGTACGTCGGTCCGGGCTGGTCGGCCGAGCAGGTGCGGCTGGTGCGCTCCCACCTCGGCCCGGAGCCCCGTCACGAGCTGCTCGAGGCGTGGCCGCTCGGCGGATGACTAGGGTCGGGGGCATGGGCCCGAGGACGCGGCGGTGTCTCGTGCTGTGCGCGCTGGCGCTGCTGGTCCTGGTGGTCGTCGTCGGCTCGGTCGTCTGAGCCGCGAGCGTCACGACCGGGCGCTCACTCGGGCTACCAGGCGTAGGCCTCGGGTGCGCGGCCGCCGGGACCGGGGAAGATCTCGTCCAGCCGGGCGAGCACGTCCTTGGTCAACCGGATCCGCAGCGCCCGCAGCGCACCGTCGAGCTGCTCCACGGTCCGCGGCCCGATGATCGGGGCGGTGACCGCCTCCTGCTGCAGCAGCCACGCCAGACCGACGTGCGCCGGGTTCTCGCCGAGCTCGTCGCAGAGGTCCTCCCACGCCTTGAGCGCCTTGCGGTGGGCGCGCAGGCCGTCCTTCGCCCGTCCGGTGAGCCGCCGCTGCCCCCGCTCGGTCTTGCGGATGATCCCGCCGAGCAGCCCGCCGTGCAGCGGTGACCAGGGGATGACGCCCAGCCCGTAGTCCTGGCAGGCCGGCAGCACCTCCAGCTCCACCTCACGGGTGAGCAGGTTGTAGATCGACTGCTCGCTCACCAGTCCGAACATCCCGCATCGGCCGGCCGCCTCCTGGCCCTTGGCGATGTGCCACCCGGCGTGGTTGGACGAGCCGAAGTAGAGCACCTTGCCCTGCATGCGCAGCACCTCGAAGGCCTCCCAGATCTCGTCCCAAGGCGTGTCGCGGTCGACGTGGTGCATCTGGTAGAGGTCGATGTGGTCGGTCTGCAGCCGCTGCAGCGACGCGTCGCACGCGCGGCGGATGTTGCGCGCGGACAGGAAGGTGTCGTTGGGCCAGTCGCTCATCGAGCCGTAGAGCTTGGTCGCGATGACCGTCTTGTCGCGCCGGCCACCACCGGTGGCGAACCACCGGCCGACGATCTGCTCGGTGAGGCCCTCGCCCTGCTTCCAGCCGTAGACGTTGGCGGTGTCGAAGAAGTTGATGCCGGTCTCGAGCGCGCGGTCCATGATCGCGTGGGAGTCCTCCTCGGAGGTCTCCGGGCCGAAGTTCATGGTGCCGAGGCAGAGCCGGCTCACGGACAGTCCGCTGCGGCCCAGGTGTGTGTAGTCCATGGGCCCGATCCTTCCGTCCCCGTCCAGCAACCAACCCTGACCGGCCACGGCGGTCCGCCGGCGGGTCACGGCGGGCCACGGCCCGAGTGGTCACGACCTAGGGTGGCTCGGTGGAGACCGCCGCCCCGCCCCGCTCGGTCGCGTCCGCGGTCTGGGCGACCCGCGCGGTGTTCGCGACCAACGGCGGCATGTTCGCGACCTGGGTCTCGCGCATCCCGGCGGTGCGCGACGACCTCGGAGCCGACGAGCGCGGGCTCGGCTTCGCGCTGCTGTTCATCGCCGTCGGGTCGCTGCTGGCCATGCCGCTCTCCAGCCGGCTCATCGGCCTGGTCGGCGAGCGCGTGGTGATCTCGGTCTGCGTCGCCGTCAGCCTCGTCGCCTACCCCGTGCTCGGGCTCGCGCCCAGCCTCGTGGCGCTCGCGGCGGTGCTGTTCGTGATCGGCGCCGGCGTCGGCGTCTGGGACGTCGCCATGAACGTCGCCGGACACGCGGTAGAGCAGCGGGCCGGGCGCACGCTGATGCCCGGCTTCCACGCCGCGTGGAGCTTGGGTGGCGTCACCGGTGCGGGCCTCGGCGCGCTCGCGGCACGGCTCGGCGTCCAGCCGGCGGCGCACTTCGCGGCGGCGAGCGTCCTCGCCGCGATGCTGTCCGCCTGGGCCGTACGTCGGCTGCCCAACGCCCGCGAGACCGGCGCCCGGGCCGGCGCCGAGGGCGAGCGCCACGTGCCGCCGGCCCTCGGACTCCCGGTCCTGCGTGACCGGCGGCTGATCGGCCTGGGCCTGATGACGTTCTGCGCGGCCTGGGCGGAGGGTGCCGCCAACGACTGGCTGGCGCTGCTGCTCGCCGATGAGCGGCAGGCCTCGGGCGCGGCGGCCGCGTTCGGGTTCACCTTGTTCGCCAGCGCGATGACCGTCGGCCGGCTCGCCGGCAACCGGGTCGTGGACCGCTGGGGCCGGGTCCGGGTGCTGAGGACCGGCGCGGTCGTCGCCGCGCTGGGCGTCGTACTCCTGCTGTCCGTGCCCTCGCTGGCCCTGGGCTACCTCGGGGCCGTGCTGTGGGCGCTCGGCATCGCGATCGCCTTCCCGCTTGCGATGAGCGCCGCCGGTGAGACGCCCTCGCGCGGGCCGGCCGCCATCGCGATGGTCGCGACGATCGCCTGCTCCGGCTTCGTGGTCGGGCCACCCCTCATCGGCTCGCTGGCTCACGCGATCGGACTCGACGGGGCGCTGTGGGTCGTGGTCGCGCTGGCCGGCGGCATCGTCGTGCTCTCCGGCACGGCCCGCCGGCCGACCTCCGTGCGAGGCTGAGCCGTGCCTCAACCGCTCGCCGACGCGCTCGCCGCGCTGCGCCCGCTGCTGCTGGACGCCGACGGCCTCGTGCGGGCCGTCGCGGCGGGCCGCCGCCGCGGCGACCGACCGGCGTTCGCCCGAGCGACGCTGCGCCCGGTCGACCTCAAGACCGGCCGCCGGCTGCAGGTGGTGACCGAGGAGGCCCAGGGCCCGCGTACCCGCAACGAGGCGTACGACGGCGACGCGGCCGCCGCCGTCGACGCGCTGCTGGCCCAGCCGTTCGGCAACTGGCACGTGGAGACGACCGCCGAGACCGTGCAGCTACGGGTCACCAAGAAGGGTGAGGCCCAGGTGCACCGCGCCGCCGCGGCCGGCACCCAGCACACCGGTCACGACCGCACCAAGCCGCACCTCATCGACCCCGGGGACCCGCTGTTTGCCGCCCTCGGCGCGGGCGCGAGCAAGCGCCGTCAGGTCGACGCCTTCCTGCACCTGCTCTCCGACGAGCTGGACGCCGCGGCGCTGCCCACCGACCGACCCCTGCGGGTGGTCGACCTCGGTTGCGGCAACGCCTACCTGACGTTCGCGGCCTACCGCTACCTCGCACAGCGGCGGCCCGTCGAGGTCCTCGGGCTCGACCTGCGCGCCGCGGCCCGGACCCGCAACAACGAGCTCGCGGCGGAGCTCGGCTGGGCCGAGCACCTGCGCTTCGAGGAAGGCCGCATCGTCGACACCGCAGCGGAGGCGGCCGATGTCGTGCTGTCCCTGCACGCCTGCGACACGGCCACCGACGACGCGCTGGCCCAGGCCGTGCGGTGGCAGGCTCCGGTCATCCTGGCCTCGCCCTGCTGCCACCACGACCTGCAGCGGCAGCTGAAGGCGGTGCCGGCACCGGGGCCCTACGGCCTGCTGACCCGGCACCCGATCCTGCGCGAACGCTTCGGCGACACGTTGACCGATGCCCTGCGCGCCGCGCTGCTGCGCCGGGTCGGCTACCGCGCCGAGGTCGTGCAGTTCGTCGCGGCCGAGTACACACCCCGCAACACCATGATCAAGGCCGTACGCCGGCCCGGGCCGGCGCGAACGGGCACCGACGCCGACGCCGACGCCGACTACGACGCGCTGATCGCGCAGTGGCACGTCACTCCGTACCTGCAGACACTGCTCGCCGATGCCCTGGGCTAGCGCCGCCCTGCTCAGCGTCCTGATCGCCGGCTCCAGCGCCACGCCGCTGCTGACGCTGCGGGACGCGGCCATCGACGAGTCCAGCGGGCTGGCCCGCTCCGGCAGGCACGCCGGCCTGCTCTGGACCCACAACGACGGGGGCGCCGTCGCCGACATCTTCGCGATCGACCGTCGCGGACGGACCGTCGGGCGCATCCGGCTGCGCGGCATCGACCCGTACGACCCCGAGGCGCTCGCACCTGGTCGTGACGAGCGGGGCCGACCGGCGCTGTTCCTCGGCGACATCGGTGACAACCGCGAGCGTCGCCCGGACGTGTCGGTGTTCCGCGTCACCGAGGCGCGCCGGCTCGGTAGGCACACGCGCGAGGCGACGTGGTTCCGGTTCCGCTACCCCGACGGGCCGCACGACGCCGAGGCGCTGCTGGTCGACCCACGCGACGGGCGCATCTGGATCGCGACCAAGTCCTTCGGCGTCGGCGGGCTCTACCGGGCACCGCGCCGGCCGGTGGTCCGGTCCCGCGGCACCAACCTGCTCACGCGCGTCGCCGACGTACCGCCGCTGGTCACCGACGGCGCGTTCCTCCCCAGCGGGCAGTTCGTGCTGCGTACCTACACGTCGGGCTACCTCTACGACGCGCCCGGCCGCCTCGACCAGCAGATCGTGCTGCCGATCCAGGAACAGGGCGAGTCGCTCGCCGTGGACGGCAACCGACTGCTCGTCGGCAGCGAGGGCGTGCACAGCGAGGTCTACGCGGTGCCGCTGCCGCGGGCCGCGCGCTCGCGGCCTGCGGCGACGGCAGCCTCCCCTGCCTCCGGCAGCGGACCGGACGGTCGCAGCTCGTGGCGCCGGGCCCTCACCTGGGCCGGGGCGCTCGGCGTCCTGCTGCTCGGCGCCGCGGGCGCTGCCACCCGGCGCCGTCGCCGCCGTCCCCGAGGACGGGACGGCTGAGCGGCCACCGACCGCGTCCGGTCGGCGATCCGCTGCGGCTCAGGCGGGCAGGGCGGCCACGACGTGGTCGATGCAGGCGGTCAGGGCCTCGACGTCGTCCGGCTCGACGGCGGGGAACATCGCGATCCGCAGCTGGTTGCGGCCCAGCTTGCGGTAGGGCTCGGTGTCCAGGATGCCGTTGGCCCGCAACACCTGCGCGACGACGGCCGCGTCGACCGAGTCGTCGAAGTCGACCGTGCCGACCACCTGCGAGCGCTGCGCCGGGTCCGCCACGAACGGCTGGGCGTACGGCGACTTCTCGGCCCAGGTGTAGAGCCGCGACGAGGAGTCGGCCGTGCGCGCCACGGCCCAGTCGAGCCCGCCCTGCCCGTTGAACCACTCGACCTGGTCGGCGAGCAGGAACAGCGTCGCCAGCGCCGGTGTGTTGTAGGTCTGGTCGAGCCGTGAGTTCTCGATCGCGGTCTTCAGGTCGCTGAACCCCGGGATCCACCGTCCGCTCGCCTGGACGTCGGCGACGCGCTGGACGGCGGCGGGGGACATCAGGGTGATCCAGAGCCCCCCGTCGGACGCGAACGACTTCTGCGGCGCGAAGTAGTAGGCGTCGGTCTGGGCGATGTCGACCGGCAGCCCGCCGGCGCCGGAGGTCGCGTCGACGAGCACCAGCGCGTCGTCGTCGGCACCGGCGACGCGCCGGATGGGCATCGCGACACCGGTCGAGGTCTCGTTGTGCGTCAAGGCGTAGACGTCGACCCCTGCCTCGGCGACGGGATCGGGGTGCGTGCCCGGTTCGGCGTTGACCACCGAGGGTTCCCCGAGGAACGGCGCGGCCTTGGTCGCGGCGGCGAACTTGGAGGAGAACTCGCCGAACACCAGATGCTGCGCCCGCTCGCGCACGAGGTTGAACGTCGCGATGTCCCAGAACGCGGTCGTCCCGCCGTTGCCGAGCACCACCTCGTAGCCCTCGGGCAGCCCGAACAGCTCGGCGAGGCCGGTCCGCACGCGGCGTACCACGTCCTTGACCGTGCTCTGCCGGTGCGAGGTGCCGAGGTAGGAGGTGCCGGTGGCCGCCAGCGCGGCCACCGCCTCGGGACGGACCTTCGAGGGGCCCGACCCGAACCGCCCGTCGGCGGGCAGCAGGTCGGCGGGCAGGACGATGGAGTCGGGGCGCAGGTCGCTCACACCGACCAGGCTAGGCGCGGCCCGCTGCCGGCATCGGCCCCCGCCCGGGGACCGAGATGACCGACCGGGCTGCCGGTGACCTCGGCTGCCGGCTCAGAGCGAGCCGGCGACGTCCGCCGGCTTGCGCGGACCCTCGCCGATGTAGCGCGCGGAGGGCCGGATGAGCCGGCCGGTGCGCTTCTGCTCGAGGATGTGCGCCGACCAGCCGGCGGTGCGCGCGCAGGTGAACATCGGCGTGAACATGTGCGGCGGCACCTGGGCGAAGTCGAGGACGACGGCCGCCCAGAACTCGACGTTGGTCTCCAGCACCCGGTCGGGACGGCGGCTGCGCAGCTCGGCAAGCGCGGCCTTCTCCAGCGCCGCCGCGGCCTCGTAGCGCGGCGCGCCGAGCCGCTGGGCGGTACGTCGCAGCACCCGGGCCCGCGGGTCCTCGGCGCGGTAGACCCGGTGGCCGAAGCCCATCAACCGCTCGCCGCGGTCGAGGACGCCCTTGACGTAGCCGGCCGCGTCGCCGCTCTTCTCGACCCCCTCGAGCATGTGCAGCACCCGCGACGGCGCGCCGCCGTGCAGCGGACCGGACATGGCGCCGACCGCCCCCGACAGACAGGCCGCGACGTCGGCACCGGTCGAGGCGATGACCCGCGCGCTGAACGTCGAGGCGTTCATGCCGTGCTCGGCGGCCGAGGTCCAGTAGGCGTCGACGGCCTCCACGTGGCGCGGGTCGGGCTCGCCGCGCCAGCGGATCATGAACCGCTCCACGATCGTCTTGGCCTTGTCGATCTCGGCCTGGGGCACCATGGGCAGGCCGATGCCCCGGGCCGACTGCGCGACGAAGGACAGCGCCATCACCGAGGCGCGCGCCAGGTTGTCGCGTGCCTCCGCCTCCTCGATGTCGAGCAGCTGACGGAATCCCCAGGCCGGCGCGAGCATCGCGAGGGCGCTCTGTACGTCGACCCGGACGTCACCGGAGTGCACCGGCAGGGGGAACGGCTCGGCGGGCGGCAGGCCCGGGTTGAACTCGTTGTCGACGAGCAGTCCCCAGACGTTGCCGAAGGACACCTGTCCGACCAGGTCCTCGATGTCGACCCCGCGATAGCTGAGCGAGCCGCCCTCCTTGTCGGGCTCGGCGATCGTGGTCTCGAAGGCGATCACGCCCTCGAGGCCGGGTACGAAGTCGGACGTGGCGGTCACAGGACGGCCTCCTCGACAGGCGGGTTCGCCGCGGCGGGGCAGTGGCTCGGGCGAGTAGGGGTGTGCTCTCGGGCAGCGTGCCACAGTGAGCGCATGACCGCGCACCCGGTGCGGCCGGACCTGGCCGCCATGCGACGCAGCTACGCCCGAGAGGGCCTCGACGAGAGCCGGGCGGCCCGCGACCCGCTCGAGCAGTTCGCCCGGTGGTTCCACGACGCCCTCGCCGCGGGCCTGGACGAGCCGAACGCGATGGTGCTGGCGACGGCCACCCCGGCCGGCGTACCGAGCGCCCGCACCGTGCTGCTCAAGGGGTACGACGCCGCGGGTTTCGCGTTCTACACCAACACCGGCTCGCAGAAGGCCCGGGAGCTGGCCGCGAACCCGCAGGCGGCGCTGGTGTTCCCGTGGCACGCGCTGGACCGGCAGGTGCGTCTGGTGGGCCCGACCCGGCCGCTCACCCGTGACGAGGCGGCCGGCTACTTCGCCTCGCGCCCGCACGGGTCACGGCTGGGCGCCTGGGCGAGCCGCCAGTCCTCGGTGATCGCGAGCCGCGCGCAGCTCGAGGAGCGGCTGGCCGAGCTCGAGGCGCGGTGGCCGGAGGGCACCGAGGTGCCGCTGCCGGACTTCTGGGGCGGCTACCGGCTCGTGCCGGAGACGGTGGAGTTCTGGGCCGGTCGGGACAACCGGCTGCACGACCGGTTGCGCTACCGGCGCGACGGCGCGTCCGGCTGGGTCGTGGAGCGCCTGGCCCCCTAGCGGGCGGGCCGCACGGCAGGGCCCCGGACATGCAGCGACCCGCGGGCCTTGGTGCAGGGGGGACGTTTCCCCTGCGGCCCGCGGGTCGGGTGACTGCCTGAGATTCGCCGGCCACGTACGGCCGGAACATCGAACCGGAGTCGGCGGCTAGCTGACAGCCACCTCACGCGTCCTGGAAATACTCAAGTCTCCGGACCACCTCCCTTCCGTGTACGTCCAGACTACGACGCGGACGCCGGGCGCGACAAACACTTTCTGTCATCGATCCAGAGCGGACGGGTCGACCGCTATCCAGGTGGCGCCGGCATGGCCCAGCACCCGGCCGTCGGCGTCGTACGCCGTGCTGGCGGTGAACGCCTTGCGGCCCTGCCGGCCCAGCAGCCGACCGACCACCACACACCGTTCGCCGGTCGCCGGCACCGCGTGGACGGTCGCGGTCATCCGGCCCAGCATCATCGGGCGCCCGGCCAGGTCCGCGGACCAGCCCCCCGGGCAGTCGAGGGCGGCCCACACCATCTCGGGCGGGACGGCTCCCGGCTGCTCGGCGAGGCCTTCGGCGGGCACCCAGGTGGTGGCGACGGTGT
This sequence comes from Actinomycetota bacterium, assembly GCA_030841035.1. GTDB lineage: Bacteria > Actinomycetota > Actinomycetes > JACCUZ01 > JACCUZ01 > BP-173. The sequence goes on along the minus strand of JAVEDI010000107.1, from coordinate 11,290 downwards.
CGGGCCGGCCGGGTACCGGGCCGGGTCGCAGGCCCAACCCTTCGGGAGCCGGCCGGTCGGTCCCGCACGCGAAGCAGCTCGGGAACGGGTGCTGCACCAGGCCGCTGTAGGCCGACATCGCCGCCGCGGCCACGTCGAAGGGCACCGGGTCCACCACCTCGCCCGGCAGCTGCCCCGGTCGCGCCTCGGCGAGCAGCGCGTCACCGAGGGTCAGCACCACCGCGCCGTCGCGCGCGGTGGCGTCCAGCCGGGTGTCCAGCGGCGGTGGCCGGCGCAGCGTGACCTCGACCGGGCGCGTCCCGCCGACCAGGGCGGCGAGCCGGCCGGCGACGTACCCCCCGTTGGCGCTGCGCGAGGGACCGCAGAACCGGCTCGGGATGCTCAGCGGCACGGGGCCGCCGGGGGCAGCGGTGTCGTCGCGTAGCACCCGCCTCACCCTAGGGGGGAGCTGGCCGGTCGGGCCCACCGCCGGGCGCCGGCCAGCGGCGGCCTCACCCGAGGGCGACGGCGGCCACCCTCAGGTCGGCCACCAGGCCGGCATAGGCCTGGTCGCGATCGTCGGACCGCAGCACGGCGGAGGGATGGATGGTCGCCATGATCCACGGCGGCCCCTCGGTCGCGGTGCTCGGCGGGAACGCCAGCAGCTGTCCGCGCTGGCGGGTCACCCGGAAGCTCGCTCCGAGCATGCCCTTCGCGGCCGTCGCGCCCAGCGCGACGATGACCACCGGCTCGAGCAGCGCCAGCTCGGCGCGCAGCCAGGGCCGACAGGCTTCCACGTGCACCCGGTCGGGCGTCTGGTGGATGCGCCGCTTGCCCGGGCCGGCCTGGGTGAAGCGGAAGTGCTTGACCGCGTTGGTCCGGTAGACCGTCTCCCGCGGCAGGCCGGCGTCGTCGAGCGCCTTGACCAGCAGCCGTCCGGCGGGCCCCACGAACGGCAGCCCCTGGCGGTCCTCCTGGTCGCCGGGCTGCTCACCGACCAGCACGACCGTGGCATCGGCGGGGCCGGCGGAGAACACCGTCTGCGTCGCGGGCTCCCACAGCTCGCAGCCGCGGCAGCCGCGGGCAGCGGTCCGCAGCCCCTCGAGGTCCGCTCCGGCGGGCACGAAGTCGGCGGCGGTCATGGCTGCGGCCGGGCCGGCGAGGTCACGGGCGAACGGTAGCCCTGTCGCCACGGCCGGGGCAGTTGCGCGGGTACGCGAGAATGGCCCGGTGAGCGACCTCATCGACACCACCGAGATGTACCTCAAGGCGATCTTCGAGCTCGAGGAGGAGGGCATCGTCCCCCTCCGGGCCCGCATCGCCGAGCGTCTCGGTCAGTCCGGCCCCACGGTGTCGCAGACGGTCGCCCGCATGGAGCGCGACCGGTTGCTGCACGTCGACAGCGACCGGCACCTCGAGCTGACCCCCGACGGTCGGTCGCTGGCCACCCGGGTGATGCGCAAGCACCGGCTCGCCGAGTGCCTGCTGATCCAGGTGATCGGCCTCGACTGGGAGCTGGTGCACGAGGAGGCCTGCCGGTGGGAGCACGTGATGTCGGAGGAGGTCGAGCGCCGGCTGCTCGACATCCTGGGGCACCCCACGGTCTCCCCTTACGGGCTGCCGATCCCGGGGCTGTCCGAGCTGGGGGAGCCGGGCGCCCTCGACGATCCGGGAAGCGCGCTGACCACTCTGGACCAGGTGTCGCTGGACTCGGCGACCCGGGTCATCATCCGCAGGCTCGCCGAGCCGCTGCAGACCGACACGGTGCTGATGTCGCGGCTGCGCCGGGCCGGGGTGCAGCCGGGCGCGTCCGTGACCGTCATCTCCTCGCCCGAGGGGCTGCTGGTGGGCTCCGGCGGGGAGACGACCGAGATCAGCGACCTGGTCGCCTCGCACGTGTTCGTCACCGCCCGCTGAGAGGACACCATGCGCACCGTCACCGTCCACGAGCTCAAGACCGCCCTCGATGAGGGGGCGGTCGTCATCGACGTACGCGAGCCCGAGGAGTACGCCGCCGGACACGTCCCCGGGGCGGCACTGGTGCCGCTGGCGACGGTGCCGCAGCGCCTGGACGACCTCCCCGGGACGCGACCGCTGTACGTCGTGTGCGCCGTCGGAGGTCGCAGCGCCCAGGCCGTCGCGTTCCTCGCCGCTCACGGCGTCGACGCGGTCAACGTCGACGGGGGCACCAACGACTGGGTCGCTGCGGGCTACCCGGTCCAGCTGTGAGCGACGCGCCGTACCCCTGTTTGAAACCCTTCTGAGACTCCCGTAGCCTTCCCCCCGCCGCCCTTCCTCCACGGGGGACGGCGCGCGAGCGGCCGCCGAGTCCTGCCCCGCCCGTGCAGTCCGTCGAGACCGCCTGGCAGGAGCGGGGGACCCACGAAGGTGGGCCCTCTGGGGTCCTTGGGGTGAAGCCGCGCGTCGCGGCCGGACATCTCCCGTCCGAACCCGACAGCTCACCTCGTAGGCGTGGGAGAGGACAACGGTTGTCCAAGCACCGTCGCCCGTCCGCTCTGTCACGCCTGGCCAGCTCGGCGAAGCGCCCGATGCACATCAGCGTCGCCGCTGGTGTCGCCGGCAGCGTCGCCGTGACCGGCACCGTCGTCGCGGTGGCCTCCGACCAGCGCGTCCCGGCCCCTCGCGTCAGACCCGTGTCGTTGGACCGCCCGTACTCGGGCGCCGCCGCGCAGGCCGGCATGCGGGTGCAGCGCGCCGACCTCCTCGAGCGCCAGGCGCGCGAGGAGGCCCTGGCCCGGCTGACCGCGGCCCGCCAACGCGCCAAGCTCAAGCGCGAGAAGGCCAGGAAGGCCGCGGCCAAGCGGGCCGCCGAGGCACGTGTGCTCAGGACCGGTACGTCGTCGCGGTCCTTCAGCCGCGCGGACGGCCCGGCCAACGGTCCCGCGGACGGTCCGATCTCGGCATCGGCCGGCCACGTCCTGGCGGTCGCTGCCGCTGCCGCGTCCGGCGCCTACTACGTGCACGGCGGCGATGGCCCGAAGGCCTTCGACTGCTCGGGCTTCACCCAGTTCGTCTTCGCCCAGGTCGGCATCTCCTTGCCGCACCAGTCCGGCTTGCAGCGCGGTGTCGCGCGGTCGGTCTCCAGCCCGGCGCCCGGCGACCTCGTCTTCGTCTACAACGGTGGTGGCGGCTCGATCGGCCATGTCGCCATCTACGCCGGCGGTGGATACTGGTACGAAGCGTCCAACCCGAGCATGGGTGTGGGCAAGCACCGCGCGTGGTCGACCAACGTGTCCTATGGTCGCATTCTCTGACCTGACGACCACCCCCGAGAGTGTGGGCTGATACCCCCCCCGTCAGCCCACATCAGGAACCCCGGAGCCACCCCCCCGGCTCCGGGGTTCCGCCTTGTCCGGCGTCCGCGGACGGCGGCGGCAGCTGCTCGACCGCGAGCAGCTGCGCGTCGGCGCCCTCGCTCAGGTGCAGCACCACGAGCGAGCCCTTGGGGACCGGTCCCAGCCGCACCTTCTGCCCCAGGGCCGCGCAGGTCCGTTCCACCAGGTCGGGCAGCGCTGCCGCCTGCGTGCAGAACACCGCGGTCACCGGGGCCTGCACCAGCTCGAGCAGTCGCCGGACGGCTGCTTGCGGCTGCCCGGCGTACCCCGTCTCGGACAGCAGCGGCTCGCCGTCGACGGTCACCCCGCACTGCCGGGCGAACGGCGCCAGCGTCTCGAGGCAGCGGGTGACGTCGGCCGAGTAGGCGCGTGTGACGCCGTAGGCGGCCAGCAACGGCACGAGGCCGAGCGCCTGCCGGCGGCCCCGCTCGTCGAGCGGACGCTGCTCGTCAGGGCCGCGCCACGAGTGCCGGTCTCCCGCGCTGGCGTGCCGTACGACGACATCGGCGCGGGTGGCCCGCGGGTCGCGCAGGAACTCCTGCACGATCCGCCGGTCGTGTTCGGGATGCATCCGGGCCATGGCCTCCTCGGGCGCGACCCAGTCCAGCCGGTCGACCTCCGCGTTGGGGCTGAACCCTCCCTCGCGGTGGCGCATGGCCCAGTAGGTCACCCGCTTGGGTTGACCGTCCTTGACGTAGCGGGTCCGGCCCAGGGGCCGGCCAGGGGTCGCGACGGACCCGGCCTCCTCCCGGACCTCGCGCAGCGCAGCGGCCAACGGGTGCTCACCGGGCTCGAGCTTGCCCTTGGGCAGCGACCAGTCGTCGTAGCGGGGGCGGTGCACCAGCGCGATCTCGGGCTCGCCGTCCGGCCCGGTGCGCCACAGCAGGCCACCCGCGGCCTCCACCTTCATCGCTGCTCCGCCCACCCGAGCCGCTGCGGCGCCACGACCTCGCCCGCCGCGCGCTCGAACCGCTTGCGGGCCCGTCGCTGCTCGCCTTGCTCTCGGGCGAACACCACCCCGAGGGCGAACGCCGCCTGGGGCGAGCGCGAGCCGGCGGCGACCCGCTGCGCCGTGCGGGCGGCGAGGATGGCGTCCTGGTGCTCACCGAGCACCTCCTGCGCCCGCCGGACCCGGGCAGCGAAGCGGCGCGCGTCCTTGCCGTAGACCACGTCGAGGGCTTCGGCCAGGTAGCGCGTTCGTTCGGCTGCGAGCCGGGCGCGGTCCAGCACGGCGGGCTCGGGGGTGAGCAGCGCGCGGCGGAAGCGGCCGCGTAGCCGGGCCCGCGACGCCGCCACGATGGGGGGCAGCGCCCGGCGGCAGGGCTGCTCGGCGGCCTCGGAGGTGGCCGGGGCGCGAGCGGCGTCCAGGACGGCGGCCACGAGGGCGAGGTACCGGTCGCCGCCGAGGGTCTCGCGAACCACGCCGGCTGCGGTCGCGACCTCCGCCCCCAGCACCCGCTCGATCCGTCCCCGCGCGGCCGTGCCGTCCAACTCGGCCGGTAGCCGCGCCGTCGCTGCGACCAGCCGCTCGCGCATCGCCTGGGCCTCACGAGCCGGTGCGAGGGCACGGCCCAGCCAGTGCAGCTCGCCCTGCAGGCCCGCAGCCCAGCCGCCGGACAGCAAGGGGTCGAGGTCACGCAGCAGGCTGCGCAGCCGTCGCGCCGTCACGCGCAGCCGCTGGACGCCGTCGTGGTGGCCCAGGTGCACGGCCAGCTCGTGGTCGAGCAGCTCGTGCGCCTGGAGGCGCAGGACCGCCGCGACCAGGTCGCGGACCGGGTCACGCTTGGCGACCGGGGCGGGTGCGGGTGGGTCGGTCGCCTGGATGGCCCCCTCGTCCAGCGCCCCCACCACGGCGGGCGCGACCTTCCCCGGCACGGCGCCCGCCTCGAGCAGCGCCCTGCCCACGTCGAGGACCGGCTGCGGTCCGCCACCCCGGTCGGCCACCTGCAGGTCGCGGAACCGGGCGAGGGTGAGCTTCCCGTGGCCGGCCCCGGCGGTCTCCACGGCCTCGTCGACCAGGTCGGCGAGCACCTCGCCGGACGCGCCGAGCAGCTGATAGACCGCGCGCCGGGTCCGCAGCGTCGACCGGGGGACCAGCGGTGCGCCACCGCCCAGGCGGGACCGCAGCAGGGTCCGCAGGTCCTGGGGCACCTCGTCGGCGACGCCCGGGCGCGTGATCTCGCGCTGCGTTCCCTCGCCGCCGGGCGCGGGCAGCGAGAGGGCCCAGGTGGACTCGCCGTTGCAGGAGTCGCGGCGCAGGGTGACCCCGGCGCGCCCCAGCCGCAGGTCGTCGGTGTCGTGGTAGACCGCGACGAGGGTGCTCCGGCTGGCGGCCGACGCCGCGGTCACCGCACCGCCCTGGGCGGCGAGGGGTGGCAGCACGAAGTCCTGGTGGACCCGGTAGGTGTCGGCCACCTCGCTCACGCCTCAGCCGTCCTTGACCCCGGCCCCGGCACGCAGCTTCTCGAGGCGCTGCGCGACGGCCTGCTGGTAGTCGACGGTGCGCTCGGCCCGCTCGGCCCGACGCCAGCTGCCGTCGGGCAGCAGCGACCAGTGGTCCACGTCCTCGGACCAGGCGAGGTCGAGCAGGTCGTCCAGCGTGGCCACGCTGGACGCGTCGGTGACCCGCACCAGCGCTTCGACGCGCCGGTCGAGGTTGCGGTCCATGACGTCGGCGCTGCCGATGAGGGTCTCGCTCTCACCGGCGACGTCGAAACGGTAGATGCGGGAGTGCTCCAGGAAGCGCCCCAGCAGGCTGCGCACCCGGATGTTCTCCGACATCGAGGGCACGCCCGGGCGCAGGCTGCACATGCCGCGCACCAGCAGCTGGACGCGGACGCCGGCCCGCGAGGCGTCGTACAGCGCATCGATGATCTCCTCGTCGACGAGGCTGTTGACCTTGATGCTGATGCCGCTCGGCTTGCCCTTGCGGGCCCGGCGGCTGGCCCGCTGGATGCGCTGGAGCAGGCCGGTGCGCAGTGACTCGGGCGCCACCAGCAACGTGTCGTAGTCGCGGTGGCGGGTGTAGCCGGACAGGTGGTTGAACAGGTCGGCGACGTCGGCACCGATCCGCGCGTCGGTCGTCAGCAGCCCGAGGTCCTCGTAGACGCGAGCCGTCTTGGGGTGGTAGTTGCCGGTGCCGACGTGCACGTAGCGGCGCAGGCTGCCGTCGGGCTCGTCGCGCACCACGAGGGCCAGCTTGCAGTGCGTCTTCAGCCCGACGAGCCCGTAGACCACATGGCAGCCGGCCTGCTCCAGCTTGCGCGCCCAGCGGATGTTGGCCTGCTCGTCGAAGCGCGCCTTGATCTCGACGACGACGAGCACCTGCTTGCCGGCCTGGGCTGCTTCGATGAGGGCGTCGACGATCGCCGACTCGCCGCTGGTGCGGTAGAGCGTGAGCTTGATGGCCTGCACGCCGGGGTCGGTCGCCGCCCGCTCGATGAAGGCCTGCACGCTCGTGGCGAACGCGTCGTAGGGGTGGTGCAGCAGCACGTCGCCGTCGCGCATCGCCGCCAGCACGTCGCCGACCCCGCCCTCGCTGTCACGCAGCGCCGTGTGGGTCTCCGGGACGAACGGCGGGTAGCGCAGGTCGGGCCGGTCGAGGTCGGACAGCGGCCACAGGCTGTCCAGGTCGAGCGGTGCAGGCACGCGGTAGACCTCGTCCGCGGTGACCTCCAGCTCGCGGGTGAGCAGGTCGAGCACCCGTGGGCTCATGTCGCGGTCGATCTCCAGACGCACGGCCGCGCCGAAGCGGCGGCGCTCGAGCTCGCGCTCGAGCGCGTGCAGCACGTTGCCCACGTCGGAGTCGATGTCGAGGTCCTCGTTGCGCGTGACCCGGAACGTCGAGGTCTCGAGCACCCGCATGCCGGGGAACAGGATGTCGAGGTTCGCCTCGATCACCGACTCGAGCGGCACGAACCGCGTCTCCTGCTCGGACGTGCGGACGAACCGCTGCAGCAGCGGCGGCACCTTGACCCTGGCGAAGTGCTCGCTGCCGCTGCTCTCGTCGCGCACGACCACGGCGAGGTTCAGCGAGAGGCCGGAGATGTAGGGGAACGGGTGGGCCGGGTCGACGGCCAGGGGAGTCAGCACGGGGTGGATGCGCTCGGTGAACAGCGTGCGCATCCGTGCCTCCTCGTCGGGCCGCAGCTGGGACCAGGACAGGATGCGCATCTCCTGCTCGGCCAACGCGGGGAGCAGCACGTCTGCGCACAGCGTCGCCTGGCGTTTCACGAGCGCGTGTGCTGCGGCCGAGACCTGCGCCAGCCGCTCGCGCGGCGTGCCGCCCGAGGGGCTGCGCGTTGCGACGCCGGCGGCGACCCGCCGCTTGAGCGCGGCGACCCGGACCATGAAGAACTCGTCCAGGTTGCGGGCGAAGATGGCGGTGAAGCGGACCCGTTCCAGCAGGGGCACCGCCGGGTCCTCGGCCAGCTCCAGCACCCGTTCGTTGAACTGCAACCAGCTGAGGTGACGGTCGAGGAAGCGTTCCTCGGGGGCCTTGCCCGCCCGCTCGCGGGTCAGTGTCGGGGCGGTGGCGACGTCCTCGATCTCCTCGGCGCTCTCGTCGGCGTAGCGGGGCGGCTCGGCTTCGGTCTCGCTGGGCCGCGAGGCGACGGGCGACGTGCTCACGAGGCCATCGTGGGTGCACTCCGGTGCCGACCGCCAGGGGCTGGATGAACACGGGGTGAACAGCAGATGGCGACTCGCCCACGGGGTGGTCATGACAACGGGACCGGGCTTGGCCCGGTCCCCCCGAGGTGCCAGGCTCGCCCCCATGACCATCCACGTCTCGCGCCCGGAGCTGTCCGTCGAGCTGGCACCCGATGTCGTGGAGGCGGACCTGCTGTCTGCCCTGCGCCCCCGGCTCACCGGCGTCGTCCCCGAGGGCGACGTCGAACGGCTGGTGCATGAGGCGTACGCCGCCCTCGGGCCGGTGCGTGTGACGACCTATCTGCCGATCCTCGTGGAGCGGCGGGTGCGCCAGGCCGCGCGCGTATCGGCCTGAGTCGAGCGGCCGACCGCACGGTCGGCCGACCCCCGGCTGGGCTCGCTGCGGCAGCCCGCAACGCAGAAGCCGGTGGCCGACAAGGTCGGCCACCGGCTTCGTGCTGTTCGAGCTAGCAGGTTCAGCGCCGCAGGTCCGGCGCCACCTGGTTCAGAGGCGCGTGCTCCGGAAGATGTCGTCGCCACCGTTGCCGCCGTGGCCGTCCTCGACGTCGCCGTCGTCGTCACCGGCGTCCTCGGTGTCACCGTCGTCGTCACCGTCATCGACGTCGTCGGCACCGTCGCCACCGTGGCAGTCGTCGGCGCCTTCGCCGCCCTCGACGGCGTCGTCGCCGTCGTCACCGAAGACGTCGTCGTCGCCCGCGTCGCCGGCCACCTCGTCGTCATCAGCGTTCCCGTGCACGACGTCGTCGCCGCCGTCACCGTGCTCGACGTCGTCGCCGACCCCGCCGAACACGTCGTCGTCGCCCGAGCCACCACGGAGGTTGTCGTCCCCGCCGCGGCCGAGGAGACGGTCCGAGCCCGGGCCGCCCTTGACCGTGTCGCGTCCGCTGGAGCCGCAGACCAGGTCGTCGCCGCCGCGCGCCTTGACCACGTGTCCGGCGGCCGTGACCACGATGACGTCCCGGTGGTTGGTGCCGCGGACCGTGTGCGGTGAGTGCGAGCCCACGACGATCGTGGCCGCCGAGCCCCCGCAGTGGGGTGTCGCCGCGGCGACCGGGAACACGTTGTAGCCGAAGAACGCGAAGGGCAGGGTCGCCGCGAGGGCGAGCGCGCGACGCGCCGTACGTGCAGTGGACATCTGGAACTCCTCGGTGCTCTTGGACACGTCCGCGAGTTGTCCGCGGATCTCGCAGGGGTAATCGCCGGGCGTCGTCGCGGGGGTACGGGCAGGCGGGACAGTTTTTGCTGCCGCGGCGCGCGCCGCTCACCCGTTCGGCCCAGCCCGCCCCCCTGCCGTGCCGATCCCTGCCCTCGTGACCTCCCCGAAACACGTGAGGGGCAAGATCTGCGCATGCTCATCACACCCCACGAGCAGGAGCGGCTGCTGCTGTCCTACGCGGCGGAGCTGGCGCTGCGCCGCCGCGGGCGCGGTCTGCGCCTGAACCATCCGGAGACCGTCGCCGTGCTCTCCTCCTTCCTGCTGGAGGGTGCCCGGGACGGGCGGACCGTCCTCGAGCTGATGGAGGCCGGCCGCCAGGTGCTCACCCGCGAGGACGTCATGGACGGGGTCGCGGAGATGATTCCGCAGATCCATGTCGAGGCCACGTTCCCCGACGGCACCAAGCTGGTCACCGTGCACGAGCCGATCCCGTGAAGCCGGGCGAGGTGATCACCGGCGAGGGTGAGGTGCCGCTCAACCCCGGCGACGAGCGCACCGTGCTGCAGGTGACGAACACCGGTGACCGGCCCGTGCAGGTGGGTTCGCACTTCCACTTCGCGGTGGCCAACCCGGCACTGAGCTTCGACCGTGACCAGGCGTGGGGCCGGCGCCTCGACGTGCCGGCCGGGACGGCGGTGCGGTTCGAGCCGGGGGTGGATCGCGAGGTGACCCTGGTGGCGATCGCCGGGGACCGGGTGGTGCCCGGTCTGCAGATCGAGGACGGCGGCCGGCTCGACCGGGACGGGGCACCCGGCCGATGAGCAGCATCGCGCGCGACCGGTACGCGGCCCTCTTCGGGCCCACGCAGGGCGACCGGATCCGCCTCGCGGACACCGACCTGCTCATCGAGGTCACCGAGGACCGGTGCCGGCCCGGGGGTGGCTCCGGGGACGAGGCGGTCTTCGGCGGCGGGAAGGTCATCCGCGAGTCGATGGGTCAGTCGCGGGCCACCCGGGCGGAGGGTGCGCCCGACCTGGTCGTGACCGGTGCCGTCATCCTCGACCACTGGGGCGTCGTCAAGGCGGACGTCGGGGTGCGCGACGGTCGCATCGTCGGCATCGGCAAGGCCGGCAACCCGGACACCATGGACGCGGTCGACCCGGCCCTGGTGATCGGGCCGTCCACCGAGGTGCTGTCCGGGAACGGCTACGTCCTCACCGCGGGCGCCGTGGACTGTCACGTCCACCTGATCAGCCCGACCCAGCTGCCCGAGGCCCTCGGCTCAGGTGTCACGACGTGGATCGGCGGTGGCACCGGACCGTCGGAGGGCACCAAGGCCACCACGGTCACCAGCTCCGGCTGGCACGTCGAGCGGATGCTCGAGGCGCTGGACGGCTGGCCGGTCAACGTCGCGTTGCTCGGCAAGGGCAACACCGTGTCGCCCGACTCGCTGCGGGAACAGCTGCGGTCCGGTGTCTCCGGCTTCAAGCTCCACGAGGACTGGGGCACCACCCCGGCGGCCATCGACGCGTGCCTGCGGGTGGCCGACGAGAGCGGCGTGCAGGTCGCCATCCACACCGACACCCTCAACGAGGCGGGCTTCGTCGAGGACACGCTCGCGGCGATCGCCGGGCGGGGCATCCACGCCTACCACACCGAGGGTGCGGGCGGCGGGCACGCGCCGGACATCATCACCGTGGCGGGGCAGCCGAACGTGCTGCCGTCCTCGACGAACCCGACGCGCCCGCACACTGTCAACACCGTCGACGAGCACCTCGACATGCTGATGGTCTGCCACCACCTGAAGCCGACGGTGCCCGAGGACCTGGCGTTCGCCGAGTCGCGGATCCGTCCGTCGACGATCGCCGCCGAGGACCTGCTCCACGACCTGGGCGCGATCTCCATGATTGGCTCGGACTCGCAGGCGATGGGCCGGGTCGGCGAAGTGCCGCTGCGGACGTGGCAGACCGCGCACGTCGGCAAGAAGCGCTGGGGCTCGCTGCCCGGCGATGGGGGTGGCGATAACGGCGCCGACAACAACCGGGCGATGCGCTACGTCGCCAAGTACACGATCTGCCCGGCCGTCGCGCATGGCCTCGACGCCGAGATCGGGTCGGTCGAGGTGGGC
>JAVEDI010000035.1 GCA_030841035.1 Actinomycetota bacterium | reverse complement strand
CGCTGGCGGCCCTGCGGTCCCTCCCGGCGGGCCAGGACGCCGCGATCGTCGGCGAGGTCCGCGACGAGCCGCCCGGGCGCGTTCTCGGCCGCACCACGTTCGGCGGCCACCGGCTGATCGACATGCTTGTCGGGGACCCGCTGCCCCGCATCTGCTGAGCCGACCGCGCCGGAGGCGCCTGGACGCAAGGGAGGAAGGCCATGACCGACAAGGACGAGAACCCGCAGCTGCAGGAAGAGCCGCAGGAGGAGCGGGGCGCACCCGGCTCCCGTGACAAGGGCGGGCCGCCCGGCTCGGGCCCGGCCGACCGGCCGGCCGGTGACCCGCACGACGAGTCGACCGGGGTGCACCGGCAGGGCACCAGGCAGGACGACATGGACGCCATGCCCAGCGGCGACCAGGGCGGCTGAGTGCCGGAGGACGACGTCAGCGTCCGGCGCGTCAGCGCGGGCGATCGGCCCTACGCTGAGCGCCATGCAGCAGCCCGCGCTCGGACCGCTGGACGGTGTGCTCGTCGTCGACCTCTCGCGTGCGCTCGCCGGTCCCCACGCCGCGATGATGCTCGCCGACCTCGGCGCTCGCGTCATCAAGGTCGAGAACCCCCAGGGCGGCGACGACACCCGGGGTTGGGGACCGCCGTTCGTCGGGCCCGGCGGCGCGGTCGCCGACACGGGGGAGTCGACGTACTTCTTCTCGTGCAACCGCAACAAGGAGTCGGTCACCGCCGACCTCAAGTCCGACGAGGGCAAGACGCTGCTCACCCGGCTGGTGCGCCAGGCCGACGTGCTCGTCGAGAACTTCCGCACCGGGGTGCTGGACCGGCTCGGTTTCTCGATGGAGGCGTTGCAGGAGATCAACCCGCGGCTGGTGGTGCTGTCCATCACCGGGTTCGGGCACGACGGGCCCGAGGGCGGTCGCGCGGGCTACGACCAGATCGCGCAGGGCGAGGCCGGGCTGATGTCGCTGACCGGTCCCGACCCCGACCACCCGACGCGGGTCGGCGTACCGATCGGCGACCTGCTCGCCGGCATGTACGGCGCCTACGGCGTCGTCGCCGCGCTGCACGAGCGCAACGCGACGGGACGCGGCACCGTCGTACGCACGTCGCTGCTGGCGGCCATCGTGGGCGTGCACGCCTTCCAGGGCACCCGCTACACCGTGGCCGGCGAGGTGCCCGCCGCACAGGGCAACCACCACCCGTCGATCTGTCCCTACGGGCTGTTCCACTGCCAAGACGGCATGGTGCAGATCGCCGTCGGCAGCGAGGGTCTGTGGCGCAAGCTGGCGGCGGCGTTCGACCTGCCCGCCGAGGAGCCCGGCTTCGCGAGCAACCCCGAGCGGGTGCGCAACCGCGACGCGGTGATCGCGGCGATCGATGCGGCGTTCGCCGAGGTGCCGTTGGCCGAGCTGCTGCCCGCGTTGGCCGAGGCCGGCATCCCGGCCGGGGAGGTGCGCACGCTCGACCGGGTCTACGACTGGGAGCAGACCCGCTCGCAGGGCCTGCTCGTCGACGTCGAGCACGCGAGCGCCGGCCGGCTCACGCTGCCGGGGCCGCCGCTGCGCTTCGACGGGCGCGACACCCAGCAGCACTACGCACCGCCGACCCTCGGCCAGCACGACGAGTCGGTGCGGGAGTGGCTGGACAGCCTCGATGGCTAGTCCCAGCGCGCTCGACCTGATCGAGACCGTCCTGGACGACGGCAGCTGGCAGCGCTGGGACGAGCCCATCGCCGTCGACCCGCCCGACCCGGCGTACGCCGCCTCGCTGCAGAAGGCCCGCGACCGCACCGGCCTGGACGAGTCGGTCGTCACGGGGGAGGGCCGCATCAACGGTCGGCGGGTCGCGGTGCTGGCCTGCGAGTTCGGCTTCCTGGCCGGCTCCATCGGCGTGGCCGCCGCGCAGCGGCTGGTGCGCGCGATCGAGCGGGCGACCGACGAACGGCTGCCGCTGCTCGCGTCGCCGACGTCCGGGGGGACCCGGATGCAGGAGGGCACGGTCGCCTTCCTGCAGATGGTGAAGATCACCGCCGCAATCGGCCGGCACAAGGCCGCCGGCAACCCCTACCTCGTCTATCTGCGCAACCCGACGACCGGTGGCGTGCTTGCCTCGTGGGGCTCGCTGGGACACGTGACGGTGGCCGAACCGGGAGCACTGATCGGCTTCCTGGGGCCGCGGGTCTACGAGGCGCTGTACGGCGACACGTTCCCCGCCGGGGTGCAGACGGCGGAGAACCTGTACGAGCACGGCATCGTGGACGCCGTCGTGCCGCCCGAGCGGATCGCCGAGATCGCCGACCGGGCGTTGAACGTGCTGGCCGCGCCGCGGGAAGGTGCCTCCGACGTGGACGTGGCACAGGTGCCGCTCGAGGACCTGGCCGACATCCCGGCGTGGGACTCGGTCCTGCGGTCGCGGCGGCCGGACCGCCCCGGCGTCCGCCAGCTGCTGCGGCACGCCGCCCGCGACGTCCTGCCGCTGCACGGCACCGGCGCCGGAGAGAGCGAGCCGGGGCTGCTGCTCGCCCTGGCCCGCTTCGGCGACGCGCCCTGCGTCGTGCTGGGACAGGACAGGTCGCGGCAGATGGAGGGTGGCCGGCTCGGACCGGCCGCGCTGCGGGAGGCCCGGCGTGGCATGCGGCTCGCCGACGAGCTCAAGCTGCCGCTGCTGACGGTCGTCGACACCGCCGGTGCGGCGCTCTCGGTGGCCGCCGAGGAGGGTGGGCTGGCCGGCGAGATCGCCCGGGCGCTGGCCGACCTGGTGCTGCTCGACGCGCCGACCGTGTGCCTGATGCTGGGGGAGGGCGCCGGGGGTGGGGCGCTGGCGCTGCTGCCGGCCGACCGGGTGCTGTGCGCGCAGCACGCCTGGCTCTCGCCGCTGCCGCCCGAGGGCGCGTCCGAGATCCTGCACCGCACGACCGGACGAGCCCCCGAGATGGCCGCGGCGCAGGGCATCCGGTCGCTGGACCTGCTCGAGGCCGGCATCGTGGACCGCATCGTGGCCGAGCACCCCGACGCCGCCGACGAGCCGGAGGCCTACCTGGACCGGTTGGGCCTGGTGCTCGAGCGGGAGATCACCGCCCTGATGCGCCGCGACCCCTCGACCCGGCTGGCCGCCCGGCTGGCCCGCTACCGCACCCTCGGCAGCACCTGACCCGCCCCACCCGCCCCCTCCGGGGTCGGCACTAGGGTCCACCCGTGCGCGCGCTCATCGCTCTCGGCGGCAACGCCATGACCGGCCGCGGCGGCAGTGCCACGCCCCGGGACCAGGGCAGGGCGATCGAGCAGGCCATGCAGCACGTCGCCGAGCTGGTGGCCGGGGGCGTCGAGGTGGTGCTCACCCACGGCAACGGCCCGCAGGTCGGCAACCTGCTGGTCAAGAACGAGCTCGCGGCCTCCGTCGTGCCGCCTGTGCCGCTCGACTGGTGCGGCGCCCAGACCCAGGGCACGATCGGCTTCCTGATCCTCGACGCCCTCGACCGGGCGCTCGCCACCCGGGGCGTCGAGCGCCCGGTGGCCGCGCTCGTGACCCGTACCCGCGTCGACGCTGCCGACCCGGGCTTCACCGCCCCCACCAAGCCGATCGGCCGCTACCTGCCACGCACCGAGGCCCAGGTCCTCCTCGAGCACGGCCAGACCTGGGAGGACCGCGGCGCCAAGGGCTGGCGGCGGGTCGTCGCGTCGCCCGAACCGCTGGAGATCCTCGACGCGCCGGCCATCCGGGCGCTGGGCGAAGCCGGCTTCATCGTGGTCGGCGCGGGCGGTGGCGGCATCCCGGTCGTGCGGGAGCCCGACGGCCGGCTGCGCGGCGTCGAGGCCGTCATCGACAAGGACCTCGCGGCCGCCCTCCTGGCGCGCCAGGTCGCCGCCGACGTACTCGTCATCGCCACCGACGTCGACCACGCGATCCTCGACTACGGCACTCCCGACGCCCGTCCGCTCGGTCACGTCACCCCCGAGCAGATGCGGGCCTACGCCGCGGCCGGCCAGTTCGCCAGCGGCAGCATGGGCCCCAAGGTCGAGGCCGCGGTCCGCTTCGTCGAGCAGGGCGGCCGCCGGTCGGTCATCACATCGCTGCAACGGATCGGCGAGGCGGTGTCCGGTGACGCCGGCACCACGGTCGCCCGTCCGTGACCCGCACCATCCGAGCCAGCCACGAAGGAGATCGCCAGCATGACCCAGCCGAGCGAGCCGAGCGCCACCCCCGAACCGATCACGGTGCACAAGGTCGCGCTGGACAGCGTCTCCGACGCGTCGGGCCTGGCCGAGCTGATCGACAAGGGCGAGATCGAGGCCGACCGGGTCATCGCCGTCATCGGGAAGACCGAGGGCAACGGCGGCGTCAACGACTACACGCGGATCATCGCCGACCGCGCCTTCCGTGAGGTGCTGGAGGCCAGGGGCAGCCGCTCCATGGAGGAGATCAGGGCGATCCCGATCGTCTGGTCGGGCGGCACCGACGGCGTCCTCTCGCCGCACGCCACGATCTTCGCCACGGTGGCGCGCGAGTCGGTCACCGCGACGGCCGAGCCGCGCCTGTCGGTCGGCTACGCGATGAGCGAGCAGATCCTGCCCGAGGACATCGGTCGTACGTCGATGGTGGAGAAGGTCGCGGCGGGCGTGCGCGTCGCGATGTCCCGCGCCGGCATCACCGACCCGGCCGACGTCCACTACGTGCAGACCAAGACCCCGCTGCTCACCCTCGAGACCATCACCGACGCCAGGCGCCGGGGTCACGAGGTCTGGACCGAGGACACCCTCAAGTCGATGGACGTGTCCAACTCCACCACCGCACTGGGCGTCGCGGTCGCGCTGGGTGAGATCGAGATGCCGGCTGCCGAGCAGATCCACAAGGACCTCTCGCTGTTCTCGGCCGTCGCCTCGTGCTCCAGCGGGGTCGAGCTCGACCGGGCGCAGATCGTCGTGCTCGGCAACGTGCGCGGGGTCGGAGGTCGCTTCCAGATCGGCCACAGCGTCATGAAGGACGCCCTGGACGCAGACGGGGTGTGGGACGCGATCCGCAACGCGGGACTCGACCTGCCGCAGCGCCCGCACCCGAGCGATCTCGGCGGTCGGGTGGTCAACGTCTTCTGCAAGTGCGAGGCCGACCCGACCGGCCGGGTGCGCGACCGGCGCAACATCATGCTCGACGACTCCGACGTCCACTGGCACCGCCAGATCAAGTCGTGCGTCGGGGGCGTGGTCGCATCGGTCACCGGCGACCCGGCGGTGTTCGTGTCGGTGGCGGCGGTGCACCAGGGGCCCTCCGGCGGCGGGCCGGTCATCGCCATCGTCGACCACGAGCGCTGAGCGGCAGCCCGACGGGCTCAGGCCCCGCTGCGGCTGCGCGCGAGCAGGCCGCACACCTCGGCGTCACTCACCTGGGTGAAGTCCTCGTACCACCGGCCCACCGCCACGAACTCCTGCGGCGCGACCAGCATGACCACCTCGTCGGCCTCCTCGGCCAGCGGCGCGAGCCGGTCCGGCGCGGCGACCGGTGCCGCCACGACCAGCCGGCCGGTGCCGTGCCGCCGCAGCGAGCGCAGCGCGGCGAGGGCGGTGGCGCCGGTGGCCACGCCGTCGTCCACGAGCACCACGGCGCGCTGCGCGTCCAGGGCCAGCGGGCGCTCGCCGCGGTAGGCCGACACCCGGCGGGCCAGCTCCCGGCGCTCGGCCGCCAGCACCTGGCGCAGGTCGCCCGGGTGCACTCCCACCCGCTCCAGCAGGTCGCCGTCCCAGAGCGGGTCGCCCTCCTCGCACAGTGCACCCAGGGCCAGCTCCGGTTGCCGCGGATGCGCCAGCTTGCGTGCGACCACGACGTCCAGCTCGGCGCCCAGCGCCGCGGCCACCTCGGCGGCGACCACCACTCCGCCGCGCGGCAGCCCCAGCACCAGCGGCGCGGGACCGTCGTCGGCGGCGAGGCCGAGCTCGGCCAGCCGGGCGCCGAGCCGGCGTCCGGCGTCGGCCCGGTCGTGGAACAGCCGCAGCTGCGGGCCACCCATGGCCCCCAGCATGCGCTCACTACGCTGGTCACGTGATCGCGTCGGGACCCCGCAGGCCCCTGCCCGGGCGGTCGATCCCCGACCCCGGGTTCGCCGGCGACTCCGGTGCGGCCGACCCCGCGCTGGCTGCGGTGCTCGCTGCCTGCGGGCGCGGGGAGTGCGACGACACCGCCGTGCTGGCGGTCCTCGAGCACTCCCGGCTGATCGTGGCGATGACCGCCGTCCCGTCGGCCGCCGGGAGCGCGACCGGCAGCCCTCCCGCGGGCGCCCCGCGCGACACGGACGTCGAGATGGCGCTGCCGATCATGCTGGGCACCGACGGGCGGCGTGCCCTGCCGGTGTTCACCTCGCTCGAGACCTTGGCGGCCTGGGACCCCGCCTGCCGCCCGGTGCCGGTCGAGGCGCGCCGGGCCGCCGCCGGCGCGATCGAGCAGCGGTGCGCGTTCCTGGTCCTCGACCCCGCGGGCCCGGTCACCTGGGTCGCCGACGAGGCCGAGCTGGCCTGGCTGAGCGCCGCACGCTGACCCGCACCGACGTACCGATACTTGACTGATTCCAGATAGCGCGTAGGGTCGGTGCCGTGACCACGCTGCCCGACACCGCCGCGCTGCTGCGCGACGCCGGGCTGCGGGTGACCCGGCCGCGGCTGGCCGTCCTGCAGGCTCTCCAGCAGGCGCCGCACTCGGACGTGCCCCGGCTGCTGCCCCTGGTCCGCGCCGAGATCGGCACCGTGTCGGTGCAGGCGGTCTACGACGTGCTGCACGCGCTGGCCGGGGCCGGGTTGGTCCGCCGCGTCGAGCCGGCCGGCAGCTCCGCCCTGTTCGAGCTGCGCGTCGGCGACAACCACCACCACATCGTGTGCCGGGTCTGCGGTGCCGCCGCCGACGTCGACTGCGCCGTCGGCTCGGCCCCCTGTCTCGACCCGTCACAGACCCACGGCTTCCTGGTCGACGAGGCCGAGGTCACGTTCTGGGGCGTCTGCCCCACCTGCCGCAGCGAAGGCGGCACCACAGTCCGCGAGCGGTCCGCCCTCTCGGGCGACCGCCCCACCTCCGCATCAGCAACCTCCGAAGGAGCAGCATGACCGACGTAGCGCAGCAGGGCAGTGACGCGACAGATGACCGCCCGGTCCTGACCACCCGCCAGGGTCACCCGGTCTACGACAACCAGAACCAGCGCACCGTCGGCGCACGTGGCCCCGCGACGCTGGAGAACTACCAGTTCCTGGAGAAGATCAGCCACTTCGACCGGGAGCGGATTCCTGAGCGCGTCGTTCACGCGCGTGGCGCCACCGCCTTCGGCGTCTTCGTCGCCGACGGCACCGTCGGCGACGAGCCGATCGCGAAGTACACCCGCGCCAAGCTCTTCCAGGAGAAGGGCACGCAGACCGAGGTCGCCGTCCGGTTCTCGACTGTCGCCGGTGGCCGCGACTCCTCAGAGGCCACCCGCGACCCGCGCGGTTTCGCCGTGAAGTTCTACACCCAGGACGGCAACTGGGACCTCGTCGGCAACAACCTGGGCGTCTTCTTCATCCGCGACGCGATCAAGTTCCCCGACGTGATCCACGCCCTCAAGCCCGACCCCATCACCTTCCGCCAGGAGCCGGCGCGGATCTTCGACATCATGTCGCAGACCCCCGAGTCCATGCACATGCTGGTCAACCTGTTCAGCCCGCGCGGGCTGCCGGCCAACTACCGGTCCATGCAGGGGTTCGGCGTCAACACCTACAAGTGTGTGTACGCTGTCGGGGTCACGCACCTGGTCAAGTACCACTTCGCCCCCTCGGCTGGGGTCAAGAGCCTGACCGCCGC
>JAVEDI010000034.1 GCA_030841035.1 Actinomycetota bacterium | reverse complement strand
CACACTCATCTCCCTCATGTCCAGGGAGTGTCAAGAATCAGCCGAAGTAGCTGTCAACCATCAGCCGAAGACCTGTAAAGCCTCAACCGAAGCCCAACTGTCAAGCTTCAGCCGAACCAATACACGCCGGCGGTGCGGCCGGTCGGACTCGAACCGACGACGGGCGGATTATGAGTCCGCTGCTCTAACCGTCTGAGCTACGGCCGCGAGAGTGTTTGGCTGTCAGTTTGGCTGTCAATCACCTGCCATCTAGGTTCTGACCTGCGGCGGAGCACTACCCTGCGAGGGACCATGAGTCCCTTGCTCTAACCGGCTGAGCTACCGCCCCGCGTGACGGGAGCCGACCCGAGTGAGACCAGACCGGCCCCGAGGGGCGGCGCTGTCGAGCCGGTGGACCTCATGGCGTCATCGCGCTCCCCCGTCTGGACTCGAACCAGAAACCTGCCGGTTAACAGCCGGCTGCTCTGCCAATTGAGCTACAGGGGATCGTCCGTCGCCAGGGGGCTCCCAGCGCCGGTCGCGGTGTCACAGATTAGCGCATTCAGCCTGAGCGCACCGCTGCCAGGTGTCGCTTCGTGAGCCAGGGGTATGGGCGGCGCGTACACCGTAGGACAGTGGAGCGGACCGCGGGATCCCTCACGAAACCCAGGAGGCGCCATGCGCACCAAGGTCACGTTCCTCGCCGGCTTCGCAACCGGCTACGTCATGGGTAGCCGGGCGGGGCGGGCCCGCTACGAGCAGATCCGCGAGGCCGCCCGGACGTTCGCCAGCAACCCAGCGGTCCAGAGCACCGCCAACCAGATCCAGCACCAGGCCAATGACGTGCTCGCGACGGCCAAGGACAAGGCCGCCGACAAGCTGGGCGACAAGTGGCACGACAAGTGGCAGGAAAAGAAGCCTGCCCGGATGGGTCACGGCCCCGACGACATGACGCCGGGCGGGATCGCCGGCAGCAACGGCCAGATGGGCTGAGTCGTCCCACCAGCGCACCACCACCAGGCCAGCAAGGAGAGCCGCGTGAGCGAGTACGCCCAGGAAGCGCCCGACGTCGACAACGGCGACATCCCCGAGGTCGCTGACGACAACTCCCCCGAGCGCTCTCGCGTGCCCGACCCAGAGGAGCCCGCCCTGCCGGGTGACGGGTTCACCGGGGCTGACGCCCATGGCACCACCGTCGCCGAGCAGCTCGAGGGTGAGTCGCTCGACGACAAGCTCGCCCGCGAACGCAGCGAATAGCGATCGCCGGGAGGGTCGCGACACCGATGGCACGGCTCAAGCGGGTCGACTGCGCCGGCCCCGGTATCCGCCGGGTGCGGCGCGGTCGCGGCTTCTCCTACGTCCACCCCGACGGCAGCAAGGTCACCGACCCCGAGGTCCTGGATCGCATCGCCGCCCTCGTGATCCCGCCGGGCTGGACCGACGTCTGGATCTGCCAGCATCCGCGCGGGCACATCCAGGCCCTGGGCACCGACGCCGCCGGTCGCCGCCAGTACCGCTACCACGACGACTGGCGGGTGCAGCGCGACGCCGCGAAGCACGAACGGGTCCTGGACTTCGCCCGCCGGCTGCCGGCGGCCCGCGAGACCGTGCGCGGGCACCTTGCCGGGCGCGGTCTGACCCGCACCAGGGTGCTCGCCACCGCATTCCGGCTGCTGGACCTCGGCTTCTTCCGCGTCGGCGGCGAGACCTACGCCGAGGACAACGGCACCTACGGACTCGCGACAATGCGCCGTGAGCACGTGACCGTCATCGGCGACCTCGTCTCCTTCGACTACATCGCCAAGAGCGGCAAGCAGCGCCAGCAGGCCATCGTGGACCCGAGCGTCACCAAGGTCGTGCGAGCGCTGCTCAAGCGCGACGGCGGTGGCGAGGAGATCCTGGCCTACCGCGACCGTGACGGCTGGCACGACATCAGCAGCGCCGACATCAACGGCTACCTCAAGCACGTCCTCGGCGCTGAGGTGAGCGCCAAGGACTTCCGGACCTGGCATGCCACCGTGCTCACCGCCGTGGGCCTCGCCGTGTCGACCAGCGCCCCGGCGTCGGCGAGCGCGCGCAAGCGGGCCGTCAACCGCGTCGTGACCGAGGTGAGCGCCTACCTCGGCAACACCCCGGCGGTGTGCCGGTCGTCCTACATCGATCCTCGCGTCATCGACCTCTACGACGACGGGGTCACCGTGGCCCGCGCGCTCGAGCGCCTGGGGGCGGACGTCGACTTCGGCCAGCCGGCGACGCACGGCCAGGTGGAGGCCGCCGTACTGCGGATGTTGAAGGCACCCAAGCGCCTTGCGGCGCGCGCCGTCACGAAGCCGGCACGCACGAGCCGCGCCGCCCGCACGGCCGCCTAACCGCTACGCGCCCAGCTCCGTCGTCATCTCACGGATCGCCGCGTCGATGCCGGCGCGCAGAGCCGGGTCATCAGGGTCGACGCCGCGGTCCGGTACGGCCTGCCAGACCAGCTCGTCGCTGCCCGGCTGGCGCCGCGCCGCGACCCGCACGCCCAGCCGCCCGGCCACCCGCAGGCGCCGGCTCAGCACGATCGTCGCGGTGACCCGAGCGTGCACCGTCTCGGGGAAGGCTCCGGGGTCGTCGATCAGCAGCCGCCGCTCGCCGGTGCCCCTCCCGTCCAACCACGCCAGCGTGAGCGTCTCGTCCTCGTCGGACCACTGCGCGTGGGTCACCGCGGCCCAGTCGATGCGCAGGTCGCCCAGCGCCAGCCCCTGGTCGGTCGCGGCCACCCAGCTGCCGCCGCGCAGCCGGGCGGCAGCCACGACCCGCTCGCGAGGACCCAGACCGAGCGCCGCCCGCTGATCGTCCGGGAGGGGGGCGGTCCGTCGAGGCCAGCGCACGGTCGCAGAGCGTACGTCGCTGCCGGCGCGCGAGGGCCGGCGGCAGGCGCCGTCAGCCCAGGTAGTCGCGCAGTTGGGCGGACAGATGGGGGTGACGCAGCTTGGCGAGGCTCTTGGCCTCGATCTGGCGCACCCGCTCGCGTGTGACGCCGAAGGCGCGCCCGACCTCCTCGAGGGTGCGCGGCTCGCCGTCGGCCAGCCCGTAGCGCATCCGCACGACCTCGCGCTCGCGCTCCCCCAGATGGGTCAGCACCGCCTCGACGTGGCTCTGCAGCATGCCCACCGACACCACGTCCGCCGGTGCGATCGACTCGGAGTCCTCGATCAGGTCACCGAGCTCGGAGCCGTCCTCCTCGCCGACCGGCGAGTGCAGCGACACCGGCTCCATCGCGAGTCGGCGGATCTCGGAGACCCGCTCGGCGGGCAGGTCGACGCGCTCGGCGATCTCAGCGACGGTCGGCTCGCGGCCGAGCGTCTGCACCAGCAGCCGTTGGGTGCGCAGGATGCGGTTGACGGTCTCGACCATGTGCACCGGGATGCGGATCGTGCGCGCCTGGTCGGCGACGGCTCGGGAGACGGCCTGGCGGATCCACCAGCTGGCGTAGGTCGAGAACTTGTAGCCTCGCGTGTAGTCGAACTTCTCCACCGCGCGGATGAGCCCGAGGTTGCCTTCCTGGATGAGGTCCAGGAAGGGCAGTCCCCGGCCGGAGTAGCGCTTGGCGATGGACACGACGAGCCGCAGGTTGGCCTCGATCAGCTGGCGCTTCGCGCGCTCGCCGTCGCGGGAGATCGTCATGAGGTCGCGGGCCATCTCGGGCGTGAGCAGCGTGCCGTCGGTGAGCCGCTCGGCGGCGAAGACGCCCGCCTCGACCCGGCGCGCCAGGTCGACCTCCCCCGCGGCGGTCAGCAACGGCACGCGGCCGATCTCCCGCAGGTACACACGCACCAGGTCGGCCGAGGCGGCCGGTCCGACGTCGTCCAGCGACGGTGGCTCGATCTCGTCCTCGACGGCGACCTGGACGAGCTCGTCGGTCGACGGCTCGTCGAGGACGACCTCGACCCCCTCGTCGGCGAGCTGGCGCACGATGTCGTCGATGCTGTCGGGCGCGAGGCCGGAGGCCGTGGCCTCGGCGGCCACCGCCTGGGCGGGGATCAGTCGAGCGTCCCCGCCGCTGGCTCGCAGCCGGGCTACCACCTCGTTCACGGCCTCGAGAGCGACCGTCACCGTCCCCACGCAGGCCAGTCTGCCTCCTGCCCGGGCAATGCGCTGGTGATTTGTCCGACGCAATGAAATCAGTGGCCGATAGCGGGTGATATCCGTTGAACCACAAGGACTTGTGATCAACTTCTACAGGATGCCGATGGCCTTCTCGCGCAGCTCCCGCCGGTGCTGCTCGAGCGCCACCAGCTCGGCGAACAACCGGTTGTAGCCGCCGGGCTCCTCCACCGGGTTGATGCGCTGGAGGCGGGACTTGCGGTCGGCGATGGCGCGGGTGGCGGCGAGCTCTTCCAGCCGGACGATCACCTCGGTGGCGTACCGCGGCGCGGCGGCGTCACTGGTGGCCAGCGGCTCCACGGCCAGCTCACGCGTGAGCCGCCGTACGTCGTCGTCGGCCGCCGCCGCCTCCACGCGCGCCACCCAGCCCGCGCCGCCACCGACCGCTGCGGCGACGCCACCGGCTGCGACCACGGCGTCACGGACCGCGGCGTAGACGGGGGCGGTGAAGACCGAGCGGTCGAGCCCGTCGAACGAGGCATCGGCCAGATCGGGCGACTGGAGGACCACCTTGAGCGCGTCGCGCTCGAAACGCAGCGCGGGGTCATCGGGCGCGACGGACGTGGTGAAGCGCCCGATCTGGTTGGTGCCGCCGCGGGCGTGCACGACCAGCTCGTCCGGGTCGGGCAGACCGAGCCACCCGGAGAGCTGGCGCGCGTAGGCGGTGCGCAGCGAGACGTCGCGGATCTTGCGGACGACCTCCATCGCCGCGGGGGTGGCGCTGGTCCGCCCTTCGGGGGTGTTGAGGTCGTAGCGCCCGATCGATGCCTTGATCGCGAACTCGAACAGCGGCACCCGACGCGCGACGAGGTCGCGCACGGCGAGGTCGCCCTTGGCCTGTCGCAGCTCGCAGGGGTCCGCGCCGGTCGGCTCCACGGCGACGTACGTCTGCGTGGTGAAGCGCTGGTCGAACGTGAAGGCGCGCTCGGCGGCCTTCTGCCCCGCGGCGTCACCGTCGAAGGTGAAGATGACCTCGCCGCGGAACTCGTTCTGATCCATGAGCAGCCGACGCAGCACCTTGATGTGGTCCTCGCCGAACGAGGTGCCGCACGTGGCGATCGCGGTGTCGACGCCGGCCAGGTGACAGGCCATCACGTCGGTGTAGCCCTCCACGACGACCGCCTGCATCCGGCGGGCGATCTCCTTCTTCGCGAGGTCGACGCCGTACAGCACGGTGGACTTCTTGTAGATCGGCGTGTCAGGGGTGTTGACGTACTTGGCCTCGATGCGGTCGTCCTCGAACAGGCGCCGCGCCCCGAAACCGATCACCTCCCCGGTGATGTCGCGGATCGGCCAGAGCAGCCGGCCCTTGAACCGGTCGATCGGCCCACGCTGCCCACTGCTGGCCAGCCCACCGGCCATCAGCTCCTCGGCGGTGAAGCCGCGGCCACGCAGGTGGCGGCTGAGCGAGTCCCAGTCCTTGGGTGCGAAGCCCACGCCGAAGTGCTCGGCCGCCGCCGCGTCGAAACCGCGCTCGGCGAGGAACCCGCGCGCCGCGGCCGCGGCCGGTGTGGCCAGCTGCTCGACGTAGAACTGGGCGGCCACCTTGTGCGCCTCGACCAGCCGGCTGCGCTGGCCCGGCTGGCGGTTGGGGGTGTGCCCGCCGTCCTCGTAGCGCAGCGCGATGTTGTAGCGCGCGGCGAGCCGCTCGACGGTCTCCGCGAAGGACAGGTGGTCGAGCTTCATGACGAAGGAGATGACGTCGCCGCCCTCCTGGCAGCCGAAGCAGTGCCAGGACCCGACGCTGGGCCGCACGGAGAACGACGGGCTCTTCTCGTCGTGGAAGGGGCACAGCCCCTTGAAGTTGCCGCCGCCCGCGGGGCGCAGCGTGACGTGGTCGCCGATCACCTCGGACAGGTCGGCGCGCTCCTTGACGAGCACGACGTCCTCATCCCGGATCCGTCCTGCCACGGCGGCGAGTCTACGGGTGGCCCCGGGCTCGGGGACCGGCTGTCCCCAGCCTTCTCTCGAGCCCCGCCTACCTCAGGCGGTCGACGTCGGTGAGGGGGACGGCGGGGTCGGCCAGGCGGGCGGCCTCGACGTGGGCGCGGCTGCGGGCCAGCGCCTTGACCGCGTCGGCGGCGTCCCAGTCGTTGACGTTCATGCCGGCCAGCACCCGGCCCTCGCGCAGCCAGAACGCGAACCACGGCCCGGCGCCCGGCTCGCCGCGCACGACGACGGCGTCGTACCCGGCCGCCCCGACGTGCCCGTGGTACTCCAGGGACAGGTCGTACTGGTCGCTGTAGAAGTACGGCAGCTTGGCGTACGGCTCGCCCTTGCCGGCCATCGCGGCACCGGCCGCCGTGCCCTGGTTGGTGGCGTTGGCCCAGTGCTCGACGCGCACCCGTTGGTCGTACACCGGGTGCCAGGCGCTCGCGACGTCTCCCGCCGCCCAGATGGCCGGGTCCGCCGTCTGCAGGTTCTCGTCGACGAGGACGCCGCCGTCGACGTCGAGGCCCGCCGCCTCGGCCAGCCGGGTGTTGGGGATGACTCCGACGCCGACGACGACCGCGTCGGCGGCGATCACCTGACCCGAGGACGTGACGACACCGGTGACCCGGCCCTCGCCCTCGAAGGCGGTGACCCCCGAGCCGGTGCGTACGTCGACGCCGTGCTCGCGATGCAGCGCGGCGAAGATGTCGCCGATCTCGCGGCCGAGTGCGGCGTACAGCGGCGTGGGCTGCGGCTCGACGACGGTGACCTCGGCGCCGTAGTGCCGTCCCGCTGCGGCCACCTCGAGACCGATCCAGCCACCACCCACGATCACGACCGCGCCCCCCGCGGTGAGCACGTCGCGCAGCTTCTCGGCATCGCCGAGCCTGCGCAGGTAGTGGACTCCGTCGAGGTCGGCACCCGGCACGGTCAGCCGGCGCGGGGCGGAGCCGGTCGCGAGCAGCAACCGGTCGTAGCCGACCCGCTCGCCGCCCGCGAGCTCGACCTGCTGGCCACCGCGGTGCACCCCGGTCACCGTGGAGCCGAGGCGCAGCTCGACGTCCTGCTCGGCGTACCACGACTCGTCGTGGACGTAGCCCTTCTCCTTGGTGGCCTTGCCGAGCAGGAAGTCCTTGGACAGCGGCGGTCGCTCGTAGGGGCGTTCCCGCTCGTCGCCGACGAGGACGATCCGCCCGTCGAACCCGCAGTCGCGCATCGCCTGTGCGGCCTTCGCGCCGGCGAGGCCGGCGCCCACGATGACGTGCGTCGAGTTGGTCGTCATGAGCTCATCCTTGCCGGAGGACGGCGTGGCGCGCCACTGCCGACCGGTCGGTCAGCGAGGCGACGTGGTCGAGCACGGCACGCAGTCGCGCGGCGTCGTCGGGGGCGACCTCCCAGGCGTCTCTCGAGAGCGTGTCCAGCCCCTCGGGCGCCCGCCGGCAGAGCAGCTCGACCAGCTCGAGGATCATCTCCCGCTGCACCGCGTAGCGCCGGGCGGCCGGCTTGCTCTCCATGACGTAGCGCGCCGTCAGGGCCTTGAGCACCTCGCACTCCAGGCGGGCGTCCTGTGGCACGACCAGGTCGGCGTCGTAGCGGGACAGGGCACCGCCGCCGTACGCCTGCCGGGTCGCTTCCTCCGCCGCCTCGCAGAACCGGCCCACGAGCTGGCTCGTGGCGTTCTTGAGCGCCGCGAGCGCCCGGTGCGAACCGTCGAACGCGCCCGGCCAGTACGGCAGGCGGCGCAGCCGGGCCAGTGCCTCGGCGAACTCCTCGGGCTCCCCCGGCGACCGGGTGGCGGCGAGCGCGGCGACCGCGTGGCGCTCCTCGACGTCGTCGAGCACGGCCAGGGGCAGGTGGCCCGCGTGCACCGCGTCCTCGAGGTCGTGGACGGAGTAGGCGATGTCGTCGGACCAGTCCATCACCTGGGCCTCGAGGCAGCGCTGCGCCTCCGGCACGCCCTGGCGCAACCAGGTGAAGACCTCGAGGTCGGCCGCGTAGACGCCGTACTTGCGCCCGTCGGACGCCTCGCTCTCGCGCGACCACGGGTACTTGCACGACGCATCGAGCGCCGCGCGGGTCAGGTTCAGCCCGACGCTGCGGCCGTCGGGGGCGAACGTCTTGGCCTCCAGCCGGGTCAGGATGCGCAGGCTCTGCGCGTTCCCCTCGAAGCCGCCGCACGCCTGGGCCACCTCGTCGAGAGCCGCCTCGCCGTTGTGCCCGAACGGCGGGTGACCCAGGTCGTGCGCGAGGCACGCCGTCTCGACCAGGTCGGGGTCACAGCCGAGCGCCTTGCCGAGCCCCCGCCCGACCTGCGCGCACTCCAGCGAGTGCGTGAGGCGGGTCCGTGGGAAGTCGCTCTCCCCCGGCTCGACGACCTGCGTCGTCGCGGCGAGCCGGCGCAGCGCAGCCGAGTGCAGCACCCGCGCCCGGTCGCGCTCGTAAGCGGTGCGTCCGGGCCGCTTGGTCGGCTCGGCAACCCACCGCTGCTCCCACCACGCGGCCCCCGACCCGGTCACAGGGCGTTCGGGCCGAAGTCGATGCTGCGCCTGAACGCCTTGTAGCAGAGGTAGGCCACCGTCTCACGGCCGATGTAGCGCAGCTCCGTGTCGCGGGTGCGCACGGCCGGGCCGCGGCGCGTCGGTGACGTGACCGCGTCGATGCCGACGTCACGAGCCATCGTGCGGGTGCGCAGCGAGTGCCACGGGTCGGTGACGACGACGGCGGTCGACCAGCGACGCGCCCGCATCGTGCCCGACACGGCGCGCACGCTGCTGAGCGTGTCCACGCCGAGGTTCACGGCCACGATCCGTTTCGCCGGTACGCCGTGCTGGGTGAGCCACCGCTTGCCGGCCTGCGCCTCGGTGAACCGGTCCCCCACGCGGCGGCCGCCGACGGTCAGGATCCGCGGCGCCACGTCGGCCCGGTAGAGGTCGCTGGCGTGCGCGAGGCGGGCGGTGAACACGGAGGACGGCCGGCCGTCGAACTGCGCGGCGCCGAGCACGACGATGGCGTCCGACACCCGCCGGTCGTCCTGCCGGGCCACCCACCAGACCCGGCCGGCGACGAAGACGATCAGCAGGAGCGAGAGCACCAGCAGCCCCGTCACGACGCGGACGGTCAGCCGGACGAGGGTCAAGATGCGGTCACCTGCTGTCGCTGCCCATTCCTACGATCGCGGCACGGCCGGCCTCGAGCCTGGCGACCGGGACCCGGAACGGCGAGCAGGAGACGTAGTCGAGACCCACCTCGGCGAAGAAGTGGATCGAGTCGGGGTCGCCGCCGTGCTCGCCGCAGACCCCGAGGTGCAGGTCGGGACGCGCGGCCCGGCCCTCCTCCGACGCGATACGCACCAGCCGGCCGACACCCTCCTGGTCCAGGGACTCGAAGGGCGAGACACCGAAGATGCCCAGCTGCAGGTAACGGGAGAAGAACGCTGCCTCGACGTCGTCGCGGGAGAAGCCCCAGCCCATCTGGGTCAGGTCGTTGGTGCCGAAGGAGAAGAACTCGGCTGCCTCCGCGATCTGGCCGGCGGTGAGCGCGGCGCGCGGCACCTCGATCATCGTGCCGATCAGGGCCGGCACGTCCTGGCCGGTCTCCTCCGCCACCTCGGCGAGGATGCGCAGCGCCTCTTCCTTGACCACCTCGAGCTCCTGCACCGCACCGACGAGCGGCACCATGATCTCGGGGTGCGGATCCTTGCCGTCGCTCTTGACCTGCGCGGCCGCCTCCGCGATGGCCCGTACCTGCAGGGCGAACAGCCCGGGGATCACCAGGCCCAGCCGTACGCCGCGCAGGCCGAGCATGGGGTTCTGCTCGTGCATTCGCTGCACGGCCTCGAGCAGCGCCCGTTCATGGTCGTCGACCTTCTCGCCCCGCGCCTCCTTGACCGCGACCGCCGAGGTGAGCTCGGTCAGGTCGGGCAGGAACTCGTGCAACGGCGGGTCGATGAGCCGCACTGTCACCGGCAGGCCGTCCATCGCTTCGAAGATGCCGACGAAGTCCTCGCGTTGCAGGGGCAGCAGCGCCTGCAGGGCGGCGTCGCGCTCCTCCTGCGCCTCGTCGGAGTCGGCCAGCGTGGTGGCGAGGATCAGCCGTTCGACGTGCTGGCGGCGGTCGCCGAGGAACATGTGTTCCGTGCGGCACAGCCCGATGCCCTCCGCACCGAAGCGTCGCGCGCGCGCGGAGTCCTCGGGGGTGTCGGAGTTGGCGCGCACCTTGAGCACCCGTGCCTCGTCGGCGTGGGTCATGATCCGATGCACGGCCCTGACGAGGTCCATCGCGTCGGAGTCGGTGTCGCGGCTCTCGGCGTCGATCTCGCGCTCGAAGTAGCGCACCACCTCCGATGGCTGAACGGGAACCTCGCCGAGGTAGACGGCACCGGAGGTGCCGTCTATCGAGATGACGTCGCCCTCCTTCACGACCGCACCACCGCGGGCAGTGAACTTGCGGCCCTTGAGGTCGACGTCGAGCTCCTCGGCGCCGCAGACACACGTCTTGCCCATGCCGCGCGCGACGACCGCGGCGTGGGAGGTCTTGCCGCCGCGACTGGTGAGGATGCCCTGGGCGGCGATCATGCCGTTGAGGTCGTCGGGGTTGGTCTCGCGGCGCACCAGGATCACCGCCTCGCCGTCGTTGGCCATCGCCTCGGCCCGGTCGGAGTCGAAGACCGCCTTGCCCACCGCCGCGCCCGGAGAGGCGTTCATGCCCTCGGCGATCTGCTCCTTGTCGGCCTTCGCGTCGAAGCGGGGGAACATCAGCTGGGCGAGCTGGTCGCCGGTGACCCGCGTGACCGCCTCGTCCATCTCGATCAGGCCTTGGTCGACCAGCTGCGTCGCGATGCGGAAAGCCGCACCCGCCGTACGTTTCCCGACTCGGGTCTGCAGCATCCACAGCTTGTTGCGCTCGATGGTGAACTCGATGTCGCACAGGTCGCGGTAGTGGTTCTCCAGCGTCTTCATGATCTCGAGCAGCTGGTCGTAGGCGGGCTTGTCGATCTCCTCGAGCTTCTGCAGCGGCAAGGTGTTGCGGATGCCGGCGACGACGTCCTCGCCCTGCGCGTTCTGCAGGTAGTCGCCGTAGATGCCCTGCTGGCCCGAGCCCGGGTCGCGGGTGAACGCGACACCGGTGCCGGAGTCCATGCCCAGGTTTCCGAAGACCATCGCCACGACGTTGACGGCGGTGCCTAGGTCGGCGGGGATGCGCTCCTGGCGACGGTAGAGGATGGCGCGGGGCGCGTTCCACGAGTCGAAGACGGCGCGGACGGCGAGATCCATCTGCTCGCGCGGGTCGGTGGGGAAGTCATGGCCGGTCTGCTCGCGGATGACGCCCTTGAACGTGTCGACGAGCCGGCGCATGTCGTTCTCGTCCAGGTCCAGGTCGGACTCGGTGCCGCGGGCCTTCTTGGCTTCCTCGAGCGCGTCCTCGAAGTGCTCGCCGCCGATGCCCAGCACGGTCTTGCCGAACATCTGGATCAACCGTCGGTAGGAGTCCCAGGCGAACCGCTCGCTGCCCGACTGCTTGGCCAGGCCTTGTACCGACTCGTCGTTGAGGCCGACGTTGAGCACGGTCTCCATCATGCCGGGCATGGAGAACTTGGCCCCCGAGCGCACCGAGACCAGCAGCGGGTCGTCGCCCTGCCCGAGCGTGCGACCCATCGCCTTCTCCAGCGAGTCAAGGTGCTCACTGACCTCCTCGCGCATCTCCTGCGGTTCGTCGCCGGACTGCAGGTAGGCCTGGCACGCCTCGGTGGTGATCGTGAAGCCGGGAGGCACCGGGAGCCCGAGGTTGGTCATCTCGGCGAGGTTGGCGCCCTTGCCGCCGAGCAGGTCCTTCAGGTCCTTGTTTCCCTCGGTGAAGTCGTAGACGTACTTCGGCACGGCCAACACTCCTCGCGTGATCGACGTCGATCCAGGGGTCGCCTTGCGGAGCCTACTCACGCGGGCTGAATGCAGGTCGCAGGCCCGACCGCCATTCAGAATCCGCTCAGGAAGGCCAGCGTGTCGACGCCCAGGCGCGCAAGGTCGTAGCCGCCCTCGTGCACGAGCACCGCGGGCCGCCCCAGCGCCGCGACGCGCTCCCCCGCGGCCCGGAATCCCGCGGTGCTCACCTCGAGCGGGCTCTCGGGGTCGGCCCCTGCCGCGTCGACGCCGAGGGACACCACCAGCGCCTCGGCACCGGAGGCGGTGACCCGTGCACAGAGCTCGTCGAGGGCGGCCAGCCACCCCTGGTCCCCGGTGCCGGGGACGAGCGGGAGGTTGTACGTCGTTCCCTCGCCGGCGCCCGTCCCGCGCTCGTCGGCGAAGCCGACGAAATGCGGGAACCAGCCGGCTCCCGGGTCTACGTGAAGCGACCCGTAGAGCACGTCGGGCCGGGCGTAGAAGATCGCCTGCGTGCCGTTGCCGTGGTGGGCGTCGACGTCGATCACGGCGACCCGGCCGGCCCCGGCGTCGCGCAGCGCCTGTGCGGCGACGGCGGCGTTGTTGAGGTAGCACGAACCGCCGTACGCGCGGCGCGTGACGTGGTGACCCGGAGGGCGGACGAGGGCGTACGCCGCGTGCGCCCCCGAGGAGACGAGCGTGGCCGCGGTGAGAGCGACGTCGACCGAGGCTCGGGCCGCCTCCCACGTGCCGGGACCGACCAGGCTCATCGTGTCGTAGCAGTACTGCCCGGCCCGGGCGTGCGTTGCGCTCGCGACACGGCCCGGCAGGCCGTCGAGCATGCCGGCGGTCGGGAACACGTAGGGCACCACCCGGTCCTGCCCGACCAGGTCTGCGTAGCCGCCCGCGGCCCAGTCGGCGGCCACGTTCGCGAGGTGGTCGACGAGGTCCGGGTCGTGCACCCGGCGCAGCACGTCGTCGTCGTACGCCGCCGCGGGCACCACGGTGGCGCCCGCCCGCGTGAGGGCCTCAAGCAGCACCCGGGCCCGGTCCGGCACCTCGGTGCCGGGGGTCCGCACGCCTACCCAGATCTCGGCACCCGGCTCGTGGCGTAGCACCTCCTCGGACCACACCACCGTGGGCAGCGTCACGGGGTGCATGCTGCCACGAGGGTTCCCCGGTCGCGCTGCTGCGCGCGACCGGCCGGCATGCGGCATGCTGACCCGATGCCGCGCGCCGCCGACCTGCCGGTCCGGATCGGTCTGCTGCCCCCGGGCCCGACGTCCTCGGTCCTGGACGTCCCCGGCGTCGGGGTCGGGCACGCGACCGTGTGGCGCGACGAGGCCGACCCGCCCGACGGGCGCGGCGTGGCACGGACCGGTGTCACGGTGCTGGACCCCGGCGGCAACTGCTTCCGCTCCCCCGTGCCTGCCGGTGGTGCGGTGCTCAACGGCGCCGGGGAGTGCACGGGCCTGCTCGCCGTCCAGGAATGGGGGCTCGCGGAGACACCCGTCTTCCTCACCTCGACGATGCACGTGGGGCGGGTGTACGACGCCGCGTGCGAGCTGCTGGCCGAGCAGGAGCCCGGCATCGGCCTCGAGGACGTCGTCATCCCGCTGGTGGCGGAGTGCGACGACAGCTTCCTCTCCGATGCGCGTCGGATGCAGCTCTCGAGCAGCGATGTACGTTCGGCGCTGGCTGCCGCGCGGCTCTCGGTGGGCACGGGGCTGCCGCCGGAGGAGGGTGCGGTCGGCGCGGGCACCGGGATGAGCTGCCTGGGGTGGAAGGGAGGCATCGGCACCTCGTCGCGCGTCGTGCCCTCCGGTCACACGGTCGGGGTCCTGCTGCTGAGCAACTTCGGCGAGCACGAGCGGCTCACCGTCGCGGGGGTCCCGGTCGGTCTTCGGCTGCCACCGATGGCCGGTCCGCCGCGGCCGGGCGGTACCGGGTCGTGCATCGTCGTCGTCGTGACCGATGCACCGTTGGACAGCGCCGGTTGCACGCGACTGGCCCGACGGGCGGGTCTCGGTCTGGCCCGCGCGGGCAGCACCGCGCACCACGCGAGCGGTGAGATCTTCCTCGCCCTGGCGACCGGGCTGCGGGCCGGGCGCGGCGCGCCGGCGCCGGGCGCGCCGCTGTCGGGCCGCGAGCTGGACCCGTTCTTCGCGGCCACGGTCGAGGCCACCGAGGAGGCGGTCGTCACCAGCCTGCTCGCCGCGCGGACGGTGTTCGGTCGCGACGGCAACGCGTCGGCCGGGTTGCCCTTCGAGGAGGTCGAGCGGCTGCTCGAGGAGCACTATGCCTAAGCGGTCCGCGGTCGCCGAGGGTACGGCCGAGCGGCTCTTCGTCGGCATGACCGACGGCGTCGGGCTGGCCACGACGTTGTTCCTGCCGGCCGGAGCCGATCGCGGCGCGCCCGTGCCGTGCGTGCTGGAGGCGCTGCCCTACCGCAAGGACGACCTCACGGTCTCCTACCGACCGGAGTACGTGCGGTTGCGCGACGAGCACGGCATCGCGGTCGCCCGCGTGGATGTGCGCGGCACCGGCTCGTCCGGCGGCCTGGCCGTCGACGAGTACCCCCCGCAGGAGCAGCAGGACCTGCGGGAGGTGATCGCCTGGCTGGCCGAGCAGCCGTGGTGCACAGGTGCCGTCGGGATGTACGGCACGTCGTACTCCGGGTTCAACGCGCTGCAGGTCGCGTGCACACGGCCCCCGGCCCTCAAGGCGGTCATCGCGATCTACGCCACCGACGACCGGTACACCGACGACGTGCACTTCATGGGCGGCGCGTTCCGGCTGCTCGACCTCGTCGACTACCCGAGCTACATGGTCGCGATGAACGCGCTGCCGCCGGTGCCCTCGCTGGTCGGGGACGGATGGGTCGATGCGTGGCGGGCCAGGGTCGACGACCTCGAGCCGTGGGTGCTGCCGTGGATCGAGCAGCAGCGCGACTCGCCCTACTGGCGGCACGGCTCGCTGCGCCCCGCGTACGAGCGCATCGCCTGCCCGACGATGCTCGTCGGCGGCTGGGCCGACGGCTACCGCAACAACACGTTCCGAACCATCGAGGCACTGCAGTCGGCCGGCGTCCCGCACCAGCTGCTGCTCGGACCGTGGAGCCACATGTCCGCCGCGACCTCGGTGCCCGGTCCGCACGTGGACCTGGTGCCGGTCATGGCCCGGTGGTGGGACCGGTGGCTGCGTGGCGAGGCCGAGCACAGGACGGGCGAGGAGGTCCACGGTGAGCCGGTGGCGACCTGGTTCGCGCAGCGCTCGACGCGCCCCCGCCCCGACCGGCCGCTGGTCGAGGGCGAGTGGCGCTCGTCGTCGTGCTGGCCGCTGCCGGAGGCGCGCGAGGAGGCGCGCGCCCTCGGGGAAGGCGAGGCGACGTACGCCGTCGTCGGTGACGTCGGCGTCGCGGCGTGGAACAGCTGTGCCGCGTCGCTGCCGTGGGGACAGCCCGACGACCAGCGGTACGACGACGCCGCCTCCCTGACGTGGGAGTGGCCGGCCGACGGCCTGGAGCTGCTCGGTCACCCCCGGCTGCGACTGCGGCTGCGGTCGAGCGCTCCGGTGGCGTTCGTCTCGGTCAAGCTGTGCGACGTGTTCTCCGACGGCACCTCGGCGCTGCTGTCCCGTGGCCTGCTCAACCTGACGCACCGCTCCTCGGCGGTCGACCCGACCGCGCTGCCGGTCGACGAGTGGGTCGACGTCGACATCGAGCTGGAGGCGATGACGTGGGTCGCCGCACCGGGTCATGTGCTGCGGCTCGCTGTCGCGGGCACCGACTGGCCCAACACCCTGGCACCGCCGGCGCCGCTCTCGCTCACCATCGACCGGTCGGCGTCCACCCTGACGCTGCCGATCGCCGGCCGCAGCTCCCCCACGACCGACCCGCTGATCCTGCGCGCGCCGGCGGCGCAGCCCGGCGGGTCCGACGCGCCGGACGGCAGCGGGAGCGACGTCCGCTGGTGGGTGGAGCGCGACGTGCTGCGCCGGACCACGGCGTGCGCCGTCGACCACGGCTCCCGCCACGACCTCGAGTCGGGCTCGGTCGCCGAGCGGTACGCCGGCCGGGTCGAGGTCGACACGGACAGCTTCGCCCAGCGGGCCACGTCGGTGGCGGACTTCACGATCAGCTGGCCGGAGTCGACGGTGCGGGCTCGCAGCGACCTGACGTGGCGCGCGGACGAGTCGACGTTCGAGGTCGTGCTCACGGTCGAGACGTGGCGCGACGGCGCGGTGTTCGCCAAGCGGTCCTGGCGCCGCCGCGTCGCACGGGACCTCGGATGAGCCCTCGGCCGGTGCCCTGGTGGGGTGTGCTGTCAGCGGCCGGGGCACCCGTCCTGCTGGTCGGCGGCTGGACGGTGGCAGCCGCACGACAGCCGGCCCGCTACGACCCGCTCGTCGACACGATCAGCGCGCTCGCAGCCCACGGCGCCACCGACCGGTGGGTGATGACCACGGCGCTGCAGGGCGTCGCGGTGTGCCATGTCCTGACGGCGCTGGCGCTGCGACCCGGACGTCTCGGGGGCCGCGTGGTGCTCGCCGTCGGCGGCCTGGCGACGCTCGGGGTGGCCGCGGTGCCGCTGCCCGGCGACGGCTCCGGCTCCGCCGGGCACGCCGCCGCGGCGGGCACGGCGTTCGTGGCGCTGTCGCTGTGGCCCGCGCTCGCGGTCCGCCGCCACGGACCGGGCCTGCTGCGGCCGTTGCCGTCGATGGGCGCGGCTGCGGCGCTGCTCGGGCTGCTGGCATGGTTCGCGCTCGAGCTGGCGTCCGACAGGGGCCGCGTCGGTCTCGCAGAGCGATGCGCCGCCGGCGCCCAGGCACTGTGGCCGCTCGCCGTGGTTCTGGCAGCGCGGCGCAGCCGCAACGGAGCAGGAGGACACCGTTGACCATGGACGACCGGCGGTTCCGGTGGGGCATCCTCGGGACCGGTCGCATCGCGGCCTCCTTCGCTACCGACCTCGCCCGGCTGCCCGACGCCGAGCTGGTCGCCGTCGGGTCCCGCAGCCCGGAGGGCGCCGAACGGTTCGGCCAGCAGTTCGGCGCCGCGCACCGGCACGCGTCGTACGAGGCGCTCGTCGCCGACGACGACGTCGACGTCGTCTACGTCGCCACTCCTCACCCGGGCCACCACCCCGCCGCGCTGCTCGCCATCGAGGCCGGCAAGGCCGTACTGGTCGAGAAGCCGTTCACCGTCAACGCCGAACAGGCCCGAGAGCTGGTCGCGGCGGCCCGCGCGCGCAGCACCTTCCTGATGGAGGCCATGTGGGCCCGGTTCATGCCGCACTACGCACACGTGCGTGCGCTGCTGGCCGAGGGTGCACTGGGTGACGTCCGCACCGTGATCGTCGACCACGGGCAGTGGTTCGAGCGGGACGCGTCCTCCCGGCTCTTCGACCGGACCCTGGGCGGCGGGGCGCTGCTCGACCTCGGCATCTATGCGGTGTCGTTCGCGTCGATGGTCCTCGGTACGCCGACGCGGGTCCTCGCCCTGAGCGATCCTGCCTTCACCGGCGTGGACGCCACCACGTCCGCGCTGTTGCAGCACGACGGTGGCCGGCACGCCGTCGTGACCACGACGCTCGAGGCCACCGGCTCCAACCGGGCCGCGATCATCGGCACCGAGGCGCGCCTCGAGCTGCACTCGCGCTTCTACCGGTCACCGACCCTCACCCTCACCTCACGCGACGACGTGGTCGAGGTGTTCGAGGCGCCGGCGGAGACCCGCGGCCTGCGCCACCAGGCCGCCGAGGTGATGCGATGCCTGCGCGAGGGACGGACCGAGAGCGAGGTCATGCCCCTCGACGAGACCGTCTCGATCATGGCGACGATGGACGAGATCCGGCGCCAGATCGGGCTGGCCTACCCGGGCGAGTAGTGCTCGATCGGCCGAAGCCGGCGGACACGTGTCGACGCCCCCGGCCGCACCGGTGCAGGTGCGGGCGGGGGCGTCGCGGGTTGCGGGCGGTGGGTCAGCGGTCGCCACCGTGGTCGTCGCCGGGCTCCTGCCCGTGGCCACCGTGGTCGTCGCCGGGCTCCAGCTCACCGTGGCGACCGTTGTCGTCAGCGGCCGCGGCCACGCCGGTGGCGGGGGTGGCACCGCGGCGACCGTGCCGGTTGCGGTTGTTGTCGTCGCCGGGCTCGTTGACCCCGGTGTGCCTCACGTGGTGGGCGCCGTCGTCCGCGGACTGTGTGGCCGTGGGCACAGCGACCGTCGAGCTCTGGCCCGAGGACTGGGAGGACCGTGAGGAGGAGGAGTGCGAGGACTGCGGGCTGGGGCTGTCCGAGCCGGTGGCCGCGAGCGCGATCCCGCTCGACCCGGCGGCCAGCAGGAGGGCGGTGAGCCCGAGGGTGGCGGTCTTGCGATTCATGGCTATCTCCGTCGCTCGTCGTTGTCTGACTGACAGGAACGACTGTGCGCGCTCTTCACCTAGCGACCGCCCATCGGACACCTAAGCGGGTGTTAACGCCAGTACTACGACCATTGGCCGGTCCTGGGCAGTCAGCGCGGCGATTGGAGCAGCTCCACCAGCTGCGGAAGGTCGAAGAACCGCGCCGTGTCCAGTGCCGACGGCGAGCCCACCGCGGGGTCGGCGCCCGCCGCCAGCAGTGCCTGCACGGCGGGTAGTGACTGCTTGAACACGGCAGCCGCCAACGCACTCTGGCCACGGTCGTTGACGCGCGCGTGGTCAGCGCCACGGGCGAGCAGCGCCTCGACCGCCTCGGGGCGGCCGTAGTAGGCAGCCAGGATCAGCAGCGTGTCGCCCTTGTCGTTGGTGAGGTTGACCGGCAAGCCGGCGTCGACGTACGCCGCGAGCTGGTCCGCCGCGCCGTCACGGGCCAGGTCGAACATCTGGTGGGCGAAGGCGATCACGTCGTCGTCGGGGGTCGGGGTCATGCGTCCCAGCGTAGGAACGCCGGGGCACGCGCCCCCGAGCGGTCCGCTCGCGACTGCGCTCGCCGCGCGCAGGTCACCGTCGAGGTAGCCGCGCGCGACCATCGTCACGAACTGGTGCACCGCGTCCTCGCTCGGAGCCAACGGCCCCGGGCGGAAGTGCGGCGAGGCGAGCCCACGCTGCACGGACTCGCAGGCGGCCCAGTCCTGCCGGTTGGTGAGGTCCCAGAACTCCACGGCGTACGACGGGTCCACCTCTTCCCCGTCCTCGCGCGGCACGAAGTACCAGGAGCACTGCAACTGCGTGCGGTCCGCAGCGAGCGGTGTCATCCGGTGGGTCATGACGTAGTCGGGGTGCAGCGACACGAGCAGGTTGGGCAGCAGCCCGAGGTAGCGGACCTGCCGCGGGTCCGCGCCGGGGATGGGCGCCCCGTTGCTGCGTCCGTCCAACGACATGGTCTGTGCACCGTCGCGCAGGTCCATGGAGCCACCGACCCACGCACCGGGCAGGTCGTAGTTCGCACCGCTGGTCGGCGGGCTCACCTGGCACAGCTCGGGGTGGATCAGCGGGCAGTGGTAGCACTCGTGGTAGTTCTCGGTGATCACCTTCCAGTTCGCGGCCAGCACGTAGTCGTGCACGGCGCCGCGCACCAGCCGCTCGGGCGCGTAGGGCTCGAGGAGGTCGGGCAGCGCCCCGAGGTGCTCGGCGAACGAGGGCGCATCGCCGGTCGCGTTGACGAAGACCCACCCGTGCCGCTGCTCGAGCGGCAGCCGCACGAGTCCGTGCGCCGCGGCGTCGAAGGAGCCGACGTCGTGGAACCCGGGCGCGGCCAGCAGCGACCCGTCCAGTGCGTAGCTCCACGCGTGGTAAGGGCAGACCACGGCACGGCGCGAGGAGCTCTGCCCGGTGCCGAGCAGCTCGTGGCCGCGGTGACGGCAGGTGTTCGCGAACGCCGCCACCTCACCCGACCGGTCCCACAGCAGCAGCACGGGTACGTCGCCGACGGTGAGCGCCCGCTGCGTCGTACCGCTGGAAGAGCCCGACCGGCCCCGCAGCTCGTCGGGGCGGCCGAGGCACATCCAGGTGCCCGCGAAGTAGTGGCGCTGCTCCCAGGCGAACACCTCAGCAGACGTGTAGGCCTCGGCGGGGAGCATCGTGCCCTCGCCGAACGGCAGCAGGGCGGCGTCGAGCGCACCTGTCCCGAACGGGGCGCGACGCGCGACGGTCATCGGCCGGCCCCATCCCTGCGGTCAGGCTGCGGCGGTAGGGTCGCGCCATGGCTCGGCGGAAGGTCGAGGTCCGCCGGGAGGAGATCCTCGGTGCGACGTGCGACGAGGTGGCGAAGCGCGGCTTCGCCAACACCCGGGCCGCCGACGTCGCCGCCGCCCTGGGGGTCAGCACCGGTCTGATCTTCTACCACTTCGAGTCCAAGGACGCGCTGCTCTCGGCCGCCTTCGCCTACGCCGCCGAGCGCGACCTCGCGCGCCTCGACCATGCCGCGCAGGGACGCGGTAGCGCGCGGCGGCGCCTGGCGCGCATCCTCACGATGTACGGGCCGGAAGGCGAGGGGGCCGGCTGGGCGCTGTGGATCGACGCCTGGGCAGCTGCCCTGCGCAGCCCCCAGATGGCCGAGGTGTCGCGGCGTCTGGACGTGCGTTGGAAGGACACCGTCGCTGCGGTCATCGCGCAGGGGGTCGCGTCGGGGGAGCTGACCTGCGCCGACCCCAGCGGTGCGGCCTGGCGGATCACCGCCCTCGTCGACGGCCTCGCGGTGCAGGCGACCGTGCACGACGGGCTGCTCAGCAGCCGCCAGGTCAGCGGCTGGGTGCGGGCAACCGCCGCCGCGGAGCTGGGCATCGCGCCCGGCGACCTGCGTCCCTGACCGAGGCACCGTCACGCCAACCAGCTGACCGGGTGGCCGGCCTGGACGAGGGCCGGTCGGTCGGGGGCGAACGCCGCGATGTCAATGGTCGTGGTGCCCTCGGCGACGAGGTCGGCCAGCACCCCGCCCAGCGTGGGCGCGAACTTGAAGCCGTGCCCGGCGCCCAGACCGAGCAGCACGCAGGGATGGGCGGCCACCGGCCCGAGGACGAAGTCCCGGTCCGGCGTCAGCGTGTAGAGGCACGTCTCGGTGCGCACCGCGGGCCCGACGCCGGGCAACAGCGGGCCGAGGAAACGGGTGAGCAGGTCCAGCGCCGCCTGGTCGGTGTCGAACGAACGCCCGTCGGCACTCGTCAGCGCCCCCCCGCAGTCCTGCGCCGCCTTGACCAGGTGCCCGGTGCCGCTCTCGCCGTACGTCGGAAAGCCGTAGAACGACGGGTCGTCCATCCAGATCCACACCGGCAGCCGGTCGGGCCCGAACGCGCCCGGGTCCTCGGGCGCGAAGTAGGTGACCTGCTCGCGCGTGACCGTCAACGGCACGGCCGCGCCGAGCGGTGCCAGCAGGTCGTTGGTCCACGAGTCGGCGGTCAGCACGACGCGCGACGGCCGGTAGGACTCCAAGGGCGTGCGGACCTCGACACCGGCTTTGCCCCGGTCGACGAGTTCGAGCACCGGGCACCTGTCCACGAGCCGTGCGCCGGCCGCCCTCGCCCTGCGCTGCAGCGTGGCCGTGCCCCGGCCCGCCGGGACGATGGACGTGTCCGCCTGGTGCACCGCGAGGATGTCCTCCGGCAGCACCAGCGCGGGCCACCGGGCGGACACCTCGGCCCCGGACAGCTGCTCGAACGGCACACCGCACGCCGTCAGGCTGGCGACGTAGTCGGCCGGCGGGATGGCAGCGTCGCGCGGGAACAGGTCGAGGCCGCCGACGCGGGTGACGAGTCGCTCCCCCGCCTCAGCCTCGAGCACCGACCAGTCGGCGTAGGCCTCGTCCGCCAGCCGCACGTAGGCCGGTGTGTGGTAGCTGCGGCGCAGGATCCGGGAGGTGCCGTGCGAGGCGCCTCGATGATGGCCGAACCCGAACTGCTCCAGCAGCACCACGTCGGCGCCCCGGCGCGCGAGCTGCCACGCCGTGGCGCTGCCCAGGGCTCCACCGCCCACGACCACGACGTCGGGCTGGCTCACGACGTCTCGTCCCCGAGCCGGGTCAGCAGCCAGCGCCTGATGTCGAGACTGGGTTCCTCCATCGGTGCGAACCATCCGGCGCGGTAGCCGCGCGACGACATGCCGCGCTGCACCGACGCGCACACCGCCCAGTCCTGCCGGTTCACGAGATCCCAGAACCCGACGACGTCTGAGGGGTCGAAGGTTTCCTGATCGCGCTCGTCCGGGGCGAAGAGCAGCGCGCACTCGATCCGCGTGTGCCCCGCACCGGTCGGCCAGAGGGTGAAGGCGGCGACGTGGTCGGCCGAGAGGCTCAGCATCAGGTTGGGGTAGACGAGCTCGCCCTTGTGCCGCACCTGCTCGTGGGCGTCCAGGTCCGGGAAGCGGTTGCGCAGGGAGGTGCCCGAGTCCGAGAAGGTCCACGCCCCCGGGCGGTGCGCGATGCCGTTGGTCCAGTCGAGGCCCGTGCCGCCGCGGGCGAAGGCGGGCACCAGTCGGACGAGCTCGGGGTGCACACCGGCGCAGTGGTAGCACTCGTTGTAGTTCTCGAGCACCACCTTGTAGTTGGCCGCGACGTCGTAGGTCAGTCGGTGCCCGACCACGAGTGACGCGAGGGGGTAGCGCGACAGGCGCCGCGGCACCGCGCCGAGCGACTCGAGCAACGGGGGCGCCTCCTCCGGCGTGAGGTGCAGGAACACGAAGCCGCCCCACGTGTCGGCAGCCACCGGGGTCAGCCCGAACGACCCGGGGTCGAAGTCCGTCACCTCCTCGGTGTGCGGGGCGCGCAGCAGCCGGCCGGACAGGTCGTAGGTCCACGAGTGGTAGGGGCAGCGCAGCGACGCGGCCGGGCACGGCGCCGGCCGCCCGGCGCGGGGTTCGACCGGCACGACCTGTGACCCACGGTGCCGGCAGACGTTGTAGAACCCGTGCAGGGCGCCGTCGGCGTCGCAGGTGACCAGCACGCTCTCGCCCGCGACGTCGACGACCGCGAGGCGCTGGGTCGCCGGGCTGCCGTCCTCGGCGACCAGGCCGAGGTCGCAGAGCCGTCCCGCGCAGAACCACTCGCGGTGCAGCACCTGCTCCCGCTCGCGTCGCCAGTGCGACTGGTCGATGTAGTACGCCGCGGGGAGCGCGGCCTGCAGGGGCGGCACGACGTACCCCGCCTAACCGCGCCGCGAGCGGCGGGCCGTGAAGCGCGCGTGGCGACGGTCACGCAGCACCTGGCGCACCGCGTTGCGGCCCGGGATGCCGGTCACGCCGCCGCCGCCGTGGGTCGAGGAGCCGGCCTGGTAGAGCCCCCGCACCGGGGTGCGCAGGTCGGCGTACCCCGCGGCCGGGCGCGCATGGAACAGCTGCGACCCCGACAGCTCGCCGTGGAAGATGTTGCCGCCGACCAGGCCGTACTCGGCCTCCATCTCGTGCGGGCCGATGACCTGCCGCTGCAGCACCGAGTCGGTGAAGCCGGGCGCCACCGCCTCCATCCGCGCGACGACCCGGTCGGCGTGCGCCTCGAGGTCGGCCGTGTGCGGTTGCGCCGACCACTCGTGCGGCACCCACTGGGTGAACATCGACACCACGTGGTGACCCTCGGGAGCCAGCGAGTCGTCGAACACCGAGGGGATGCAGACATCGGCGAACGGCACCGACGAGGACCGTCCCGAGACAGCGTCCTGGAAGGCGCCCTCGATGCCGTCCATCGACTCCGCGAGCACGATCGTGGCACCGTGCACCTCGCGGTCGAACCCCGGTCGCGATGCGAACTCCGGGAGCCGGTCGACAGCCAGGTTGACCTTGACGGCGCCGCTGCGGCTCTTCCACCGCTCGATGTCGGCGACGAAGTCGGCCGGCAGCACGGCACGGTCGAGCAGCCGGAGGAAGGAGATCGTCGGGTGGGCGGTCGTCACGACCGTGTCCGCGGCGAGCTCCTCTCCCCCTGTCAGCACGACGCCGGTCACCGCACCGCCACGGGTGGTGATCTGCTCCACCCGTGCCGAGGTGCGGATCACCACGCCGAAGGACCGT
The DNA here is from genome assembly GCA_030841035.1 of Actinomycetota bacterium. Classification (GTDB taxonomy): domain Bacteria; phylum Actinomycetota; class Actinomycetes; order JACCUZ01; family JACCUZ01; genus BP-173. The sequence goes on along the minus strand of JAVEDI010000034.1, from coordinate 12,612 downwards.
GCGGCCGCGGCCATCGCCTGGGTCACTGCGCCCATCCCGCCGCGGGGGAAGCCCCACGTCCCGACCTTGCCGTCGCCGAGGTCGCCGATGTGGTGGTGGGCCATGACGTAGGCGGTGCCGGCAGAGCGCGGCCCGGCCCAGGTACCGATGACGCCGCTGACCGAGAGCACGCCCTTGACGGCGTCGGAGGTGAAGAAGTCGTCGAGGAGGTCGGCGATGCTCATCGTGAACATCCGGGTGACCTCGACGGCGCGGCGGGTGTCGAGCTTGCTCAGGTGCCGCAGGAGGCGCAGCTGCGAGGGCAGGTCGGCCGGGCGGTGCGATCCCAGCCGAGGGGCTATCTCGTCGATCAGCGGGCCGAGAACGCTCGCGAGCTCGTCCATCCAGGCGTCCCAACGGTCGATCGCGACGGCGTCCTTGTCGGAGAACTTGGCGATCTGCTCGCGGCGCCGCTCGCGGTCGTCGGGCAGCGCGAGGTACCGGCCGTCCTCGTGCGGCGCGAAGTAGGGGCCCTGCGGGTAGACGTGGTAGCCGTACCGGTCGAGGCCCAGGTCCGACACCAGCGACGGCGGCAGCAGGCTGACGACGTACGACAACGACGTGATCTTGTACGCGGGACCGAAGGGCTGCTCGGTCACCGCTGCGCCCCCCACGACATGGCGCGCCTCGCACACGACGGTGCGCAGCCCGCTGCGGGCCAGGTACGCCGCCGCGACGAGCCCGTTGTGGCCCCCGCCGACGACGATGACGTCGTACCGGTTCGTCACGCGAGGTCTCCTTGTCCTGTCAGTGACTACTGACTCACGAGTCAGTAACAGCTGGGGACAGCATGCCCTGTCCGAGCCCGGAGAGGAAGCAGGCAGCCGCGTGCTCCTCCGTCGCGGGCAGCGGGGCCAGCGGCGTCGAGCGGCAGTCGTCGGCGATCCTCGCCGCCGCCGCCACACCGGAGGCGAGCGCCGGGCAGCGAGGATGGAACCTGCAGCCCGCCGGGATCCGGGTGGGGTCGGGCGGCTCACCACGCAGCACCACCTGCTCGAGGCGGCGTGTCTCCGGCACCACCGAGAGCAGGGCCTGCGTGTAGGGGTGCTGCGGGTCGCGGAGCACCTTCTCGGTGGGGCCCGTCTCGACGATCCGGCCCAGATACATCACGGCGATGCGGTCGGCGATGTTCCAGGCGAGGCCCAGGTCGTGGGTCACGACGAGCACGGAAAGACCGAGGTCCTGGCGCAGGGACAGCAGCAGGGCGAGGATCTCGCCGCGCACCGACGCGTCCAGCGACGACACGGGCTCGTCGGCCACCAGCACCTCGGGCTGCAGGACGAGCGCACCAGCGATGACGACACGCTGCCGCTGCCCACCCGAGAGCTCGTGCGGGCGGCGCAGGAAGTAGCGCTCCGGCGGGCGCAGTCCCGCCTGCGAGAGTGCGCGGGCGACCAGGGCCTCCTCGTCGCCGCCCACCTTGTGCACCCGCAGCCCCTCGGCGACCGCCTCGTAGACGCTGTGTCGCGGGTTGAGCGAGCCGGTCGGGTCCTGCAGCACCAATTGCACCTGGCGGCGGTAGGCCTTCAACGGCTTCGACGCGTAGTCGAGGATGCGGCCGTCGAAGAGGACCTGGCCGCGCGAGGGTCGCTCGAGCCCCAGCAGCGTCCGGGCGAGCGTCGTCTTGCCGCAGCCGGACTCCCCGACCAGGGCGACGATCTGGGAGCGTCCCAGTGCAAGGTCGACACCGTCGACGGCCCGCGCCGTGCCGCCCCCCCGCCCGCGGAACGTCGTCTCCAGGCCTCTGGCCTCCAGCACCGGCCCCTCGGCCGGCCCTCTCATGCGCGGACCTCGACAGGCCGGGTCCCCACGTGCACGCAGGCCGCACGGTGCGCGCCGCCGCACTCCCGCAGCCGTACGTCGGTCCCGGCGCAGGCGGCGACGGCCTCCCCGCAGCGAGGATGGAAGGGGCAGCCGGGCGGCAGGTCGCCGGGCCACGGCGGATCACCGGGCAGGCCCCGGGGTGCGAACCTCGCCGCCGCGTCGCCGATCGTCGGGAAGGCCGCCGACAACGCGCGCGTGTAGGGGTGCCGGGCCCGGGCGAGCACGTCGGCGGACGGCCCCTCCTCCACCACCCGGCCGGCGTACATCACCGCGAGCCGCTCGCACGTCGTGCCCAGCACCGACAGGTCGTGGCTGATGAGGACCAGGCCCAGCCCGAGGTCGCGCACCAGCGTCGTGAGCAGGTCGAGCACCTGCGCCTGCACCATCACGTCCAGCGCGGTGGTGGGTTCGTCGGCGATCAGCAGCCGCGGCCGGCAGGCCAGCGCCATCGCGATCATCATGCGCTGCTTCTGGCCACCGGAGAGCTGATGGGGGTACGCCGACGCGAGCCGGCCGGCGAGCCCGACCTGGCCGAGCAGGTCGCGCACCCGCTGGTCGGCCTGGCGGCGCGTGACGTCGGCGTCGTGCAGCAACACGGGCTCCGCGATCTGCTGGCCCACCCGCTGCAGCGGGTTGAGCGAGTGCAGGGCCCCCTGGAACACGATGGCGGCCGCCGCCCAGCGCACCGCGCGCAACCGGCCGAATGACATGGTCAGCACGTCCTCGCCGTCGAGCAGCACGCGGCCGCCCACCGTGGCCGTCGGTGGCGTCAGGCGCAGCACGGTCGCCGCGAGCGTCGACTTGCCCGACCCCGACTCGCCCGCCACCCCCAGCGTCGTACCCGCCTCGAGCTCGAGGCTGACACCACGCACCGCCGGGACCGCGCCCTCCGCGGTGCGGTAGGTGACCGTGAGGTCCTCGAGCCGCAGGAGGCTCATCGGCTCAGCCCTCCCGGGAGCGCGGGTCGAGGACGTTCTCCAGGGCACGGCCGACCAGCGTGAAGGCGAGCACCACGATCACGACGCAGACGCCGGGGGGCAGGAGGTACCACCAGGCGCCCGCGCTGATGGCCCCGGCGGCGAACGCGTTGTCGAGCATCGAGCCCCACGAGACGCGGAACGGGTCGCCGAGGCCGAGGAACGACAGCGTGGTCTCGGACAGGATCGCGATCGCGACGGTGAGGGTGGTGTTCGCCAGCACGAGCGGCATGACGTTGGGCAGCACGTGGCGCGACATCTGGTGCCAGTGGCCGCCGCCGAGCACCCGTGCGCGCTCGAGATAGGGCCGCGCCTCCACCGACAGGGTCTGCGCCCGCACCAGCCGCGCGGTGCCCGGCCACGACGTCACGCCGATGACGATGATGACGTTCAGCAGCGAGGACCCGAGGACCGTGGCCAGCACGATCGCGAGCGGCAGGAACGGGATGACGAGGAACCAGTCGGTGAGCCGCTCGAGCAGGGCACCCAGCCAGCTCCCGAAGTGCCCGGAGGCGATGCCCACCAGCGTCCCGATGGCCATGGAGATCACGGTCGCGGCGACGCCCACGAGCAGGGACACGCGCGCGCCCCACACGACGAGGGCGAGCACCGAGCGACCGGTCTCGTCGGTGCCGAGCGGGAACGAGCCGTCGGGAGGCTGCAGCGTGCCACCGGTCGCCTTGGTGACCTGCAGCTGGTCGGAGCCGAACAGCACCGGCGCCAGCAGTGCAAGCCCGATGAACACCACGAGGATGGCGACACCGGCGACACCAGCGCGTTGCGCGCGGAAGTCGGCGACGAAGCGCCGCCGCGCCGCGCGCCGCCGGGCCCGCACGACCGCGCGGGCCGACAGGACCGGTGCAGCAGCCGGCGCGCTCACGTCCGGACCCGTGGGTCGACAGCCGCCACGACGACGTCGGCCACGAGGTTGGCCGCGACGACCGACAGCGAGAACAGCAGGAAGATGGCTTGCAGCAGTGGTACGTCGGGCCCGCGGATCGCCTGGTAGGACAGCAACCCGAGCCCCGGCCACGAGAAGACCGTCTCCACGGTGATGGCGCCCGAGACCACGAAGCCGATGTTGAGGAACACCAGGGTGATCGTGGGGAGAAGGGCGTTGGGCACCGCGTGCCGCCGGCGCACCAGCCGGTCCATCAGCCCCTTGGCGCGCGCGGTCATCAGGTAGTCCTGGCCGAGCTCGTCGACCAGCGAGGAGCGCATCACCAGCGCATACTCCGCGAGGTAGGCGAGGGTCAGGGTCGTCGCCGGCAGGCACAGGTGCCAGGCCTGGTCGAGGATGCCGTCGACCGACCACGGGTCCAGTCCGGGGGTCAGCGTGCCGCCGCTGGGGAACACCCCGGGAAAGACGCCCACCCCGGTGCTGAACAGGATCAGCAGCACCATGCCCAGCCAGAACTCCGGCATGGCGTAGAGGGTGAGGGTCGCCGCTGTCGACGTCCGGTCGAAGGTGCTGCCGCGTCTCCAGCCGCCCTTGATGCCGATGGCGATGCCGATGACCGCGGAGAGCACCGTCGCCGTGCCGAGCAGCACGAGGGTCGGCCAGACGTAGTCGCCGATGACGTCCCAGACGGGTCGTGAGAACTGCGTCGAGTCCACCCCGCTCGAGAACGGGTTCTTCAGGTAGTTCACGAACTGCTCGCCGATGGGCTTGTTCAGTGCGCGTCGCAACGCGGCGATCTGCTCGCGGTCGGTGTTCCGACCGCGGGTGTAGAGCGCGATGGGGTCACCTGGCAGCAGCCGGAACAGGAAGAAGTTGAAGACCAGGACGAAAGCCATGGTCCCGATGCCGGTCAGCAGGCGGCGTACGGCAAAGCCCGCGAGACCGCCGCGTCGTCGTCGTTGCCTGCCGCGGTCGTCCTCCGGGGAGGGCGACGGGACGTCCGTGGCGATCAGGGTCATGGCTGGTGCGTCACCCGCTACTCGACCTCCGACCGGGGCCGACGGCGGCCCCGCAGGCCGAGGAACACCAGGCCGCCGAGCACCGCCGCGCCACCGATGACGCCGCCGACCACGAGTCCGGAACGCGGCGACTGCGCGGCCTTGGGACCGGCCGCCTTGGTGACCGGCCGGATCGTCCGGTAGCTGTGCGTGCCGTACTGGAAGAGCAGCGACCCGTGGGGCGACGGCTGCGCCTGGAACCCGGTGAACCGGTCGGACCGGTAGGCCTCGAGGTCGTCGTAGTACGCGGTGACGACGTACGGCGCGTCCTCGTAGAGCATCTTCTGCATCGCCTTGACGGTCTCGGCTCGCGCCGCGACGTCGACCTGTTGCGACTGCCGGGTGAAGAGAGCGTCGTAGGCCTTGTTGCAGTAGAAGGAGTCGGAGAGGTTCGCGTAGACCGTGCCGGCGTCCTTGTAGGAGCGGTTGGCGCAGGTGAAGGTCGAGAGCTGGTAGTTGGGATCGGGCTCGACCACCCACCCCCACTCGAACAGGTCGAAGTTGCCCTGCCCGATGATCTCGGTGAGCGAGTCCTCCGACACGATCTTGCTGCGGACGTCGATGCCGATGTCCTTGAGCCAGCCCTGCACGAACTGCACGGTCTGCTGGCTGTTCTGCGAGTTGCTGCGGCCGAACAGCCGGAAGCGCAGCGGGCGTCCGTTCGGCATGGTGCGGATCCCGTTGGCGGCCTTCTTGTAGCCGGCCGCGTCGAGCAACCGGTCGGCCTCGGCGGGATCGAAGGTGTAGGCCGAGCTGCCCGGGTCGTAGTGCAGGTCCTGGTAGAGCGAGGGGATGATGCTCGTGCCGGCTGTGGCGAAGCCACCGAAGACCCGGTCGACGAGCGTCTTGGTGTCGACGGCGTGGGCGATGGCGACCCGTACCCGCTTGTCCTTGAGCGCCGGGTGACCGTCGCCGATCGGGGTGCCGTCGTCGAGGGCGGCGCCGGTGTTCATCGCGATCTCGTCGAAGCCGGAGGACTTGGCCGGGAACGTCGTGACGCCCGGCGCGTTCTTGAGGCTCTTGAACACGTTGGACCCGAGGTCGTCGGCAAAGTCGATCTCGCCGCGACGCAGTGCCTGGGCGAGCGAGTCCTCGTTGTTGAAGATGCGGAAGACCAGCTCGTCGACCTTGGGTCGGCCGCCCCAGTACATGGGGTTGGCCCGCAGTCGCACGAACTGGCCCTTCTTGTGCTCGGTCACCAGGAACGGTCCCGAGCCGACGATGCCCGCTCCGGTCGGCTCGTTGGTGTAGTCGGTGACCTTCTTCTCGTCGATGTCTTTCCAGATGTGCTCCGGAAGGATGTAGACGTACAGGTGCAGCATGATCGGGGTCGGCTTGCTCACCTTGATGACCACGGTCCGGTCGTCGGGCGCCTCCACCGACGTCATCGCCGCCACGTAGTTACCGAAGTTGGTCTGCTCGTACTTGCCCTTGCGGACACGGTTGAATGTGTAGGCCACGTCCCGGGCGGTGAGCGGCTGACCGTCGGACCACTTCAGCCCGGCACGCAGGTGATAGGTCCACGTCAGCCCGTCGGCGGAGGTGTCCCAGCTCTCCGCGAGCGCCGGCTTGGCCGAGAAGTCCTTGACGCTGTAGTCGGTCAGCGTCTCGTAGTTGAGCTGGTACATCTCGTAGGCCGACGCGACGATGCCGGTGAACGGGTTCAGCGAGTCGATGTCCTGCTTGATGCCGACCGTGAAGGTGACCTTCTTGGCTTTCGCTGGGACAGAGCTCTGCGCGTCCACGACGAGCGGGCCGAGCATCAGGGCGGCTGCCGCGAGCACCACGACGACTGCTGGCGGCAGGCGGCGTGGTCGTGGGCGTAGCAGGCGGAGTGGTCCGCGCGATCCGGGCAATGACACGAGGGACACCTCCAGGCCGAGCGGCGGAGCCCGCAACCCGAGCCGTGCCGGGACCGCACTGCGTTGTGCGGAATCATCGTGCGTCCGATCGGCTTTGTCACGCACTTGCTGAATCACGGGTCAGTACGGATCACACGTCGGTTAGCGTGTCGGTTGTGCAGCGTTCCGCTCGAACCGTGCCCCGGGCACCCCGCCGCCCTTCCACCCGGACCCTGCACGGCGACGTCGTCACCGACGACTACGCGTGGATGCGGCAGGTCGATGACCCCGAGCTGCTCGACTACCTTGCCGCCGAGAACGCATGGACCGAGGAGCAGACCGGACATCTCGCCGGGCTACGCGCGACGCTGTACGACGAGCTGGCCCGCGTGCTGCCCGAGGACGACGAGTCCGCCCCGTGGCGCGAGGGTGACTGGGTCTACCGGCTGCGTCGCCGGGCGGGCGAGCAGTACACCGTCCTGGCCCGGGCGCCCGCCGCGGCGTGCGCCGACGAGCAGGTCGTGCTGGACGAGAACGCGCTGGCCGCCGAGGCAGGAGCGGCGTACGTCGACGTGGGCGTGCGCCGGGTCAGCCCCGACGGGCGCCTGCTGGCCTACTCGGTCGATCTCGACGGCAGCGAAGTCTTCACCCTGCGGGTCCGGGACCTGGCTACCGGCCGCGACGTGCCCGACACCCTGAGCGGCACGTACTACGGCCTGGGCTGGGCTGCCGACAGTGCCAGCTTCCTCTACACGACGCTGGACGCGGCCTACCGACCTGACACGGTGCACCACCACGTCCTCGGACAGTCTCAGGACCGCGATGTGGTCGTCTGGCACGAGCCGGACCGCCGCTTCGAGCTGGAGGTCCACGGCACCCGGAGCGGTGACTTCGTCCTGCTCACGGCGTTCAGCCGCGACACCTCCGAGATCCGGCTGGTGTCCACCAGCGACCCCACGCGCGCCCCGGTCGTCGTACAGCTACGTAGGACGGGCCTGGAGTACCACGTCGAGCACCAGCGGGGACCCGAGGGCGGACGGCTGTTGATCGTCGTCGACGACACCGGGCCGGAGTTCCGGCTCGTCACCTCCCCGGTCCGCACGCCCGACCGGGCGCACTGGCAGGAGCTGCTCCCGCACCGGCCGGACGTGCGCGTGGTGTCGGCCGACGCGTTCGGCGAGCACGTCGTGGTCACCGAACGGCAGGACGGACATCTGCAGCTGCGCGTCCTCGACGCCGCGGGCCAGACGGTGCGGGTGATGCGTCCGGAGGCACCCGGCGAGGTGGTGCGTCTCGGTCGCAACGAGGTGTACGACGTCGCGGCCGCGCGGGTGGTGCGGGAGGGGTGGGTGCGCCCGGCGGTCGACATCGACCACGACCTGAGGACCGGCCACGAGACCGTCGCGCACGAGCAGCGCGTGCTGACCGAAGGGGACTACCGCTGCGAGGAGACCTGGGCGAGCGCGCAGGACGGCACGCTGGTGCCGTTGACGCTGCTGACCTCCGGTGCTGCCGGTGCCTCGGGTGCCTCGGGTCCGCGACCGTGCCTGCTGTACGGGTACGGCTCCTACGAGGCCAGTCTCGACCCCGAGCTGTGGTGGGAGATGCGACCGCTGCTGGACCGGGGCTACGTGGTCGCCGTCGCCCACGTACGCGGCGGCGGTGAGCTGGGCCGCGCCTGGTGGCAGCAGGGGCGGCTGCTGGCCAAGCGCACGACGTTCACCGACTTCGTCGCGTGTGCGCGGCACCTGAGCGCGAGCGGCATCACCCGGCCGGACCTGCTGGCCGCGCGCGGGATGAGCGCCGGCGGGCTGCTGATGGGCGCCGTCATGCACCTGGCGCCGGACGCGTTCGGCGCCGTCGTCGCGCAGGTGCCCTTCGTCGACGTGGTGGCCACGATGCTCGACGACACGCTGCCGCTCACCGTGGGCGAGTGGGAGGAATGGGGCGACCCGCACCTGCCCGAGCACTACCGCTACCTCAGGTCCTACTCGCCGTACGAGAACCTGCCCGGACCGAAGCGCCCGGCGCTGCTGGTGACCGCGAGCCGCCACGACCCCCGGGTCAGCGTGCACGAGCCGGCCAAGTGGGTGGCCAAGCTGCGCGCCGCCGAGTCATCGTCCACCGACGCGCCCCCGTTGCTGCTGCAGACCGCGCTGGGCGCCGCCGCCCACACCGGGCCCTCGGGCCGGTACGACGCGTGGCGTGACGAGGCCTTCCTGCACGCCTTCGTCCTCGACGCGCTAGGCCAGTCAGCCCGATGAGCTGCCGCCCCAACCCGCCACCGTCCCAACCACCCGGCCTGGCCCGGCCCGCCTGTCTGTCCCGCTTGTCCCGCCGTCCCGCCGGTCCCGCCGGTCCCGCCGGTGCCACCGGTCCCCTCTCCCGCCCGTGATCGTGAGGGGAATCAGCACGCAATCCGTGCCGATCCCCCTCACGATCACGTACCAGGGGTGCCGATCCCCCTCACGATCACGGAACAGGGGTGCCGATCCCCCTCACGATCACCGGAGGGGGGACGGTCAGCCGCCGGAGACGGACAGCTCGGCAGCGGCGTCGGGCACGCCACTGGACCGGTCGTCGAGCCACCCCTCGGGCAGCACCACGCGGCGCGGCGAGCCCAGGCGGCCGCGCGGCGCACCCAGCTCGGTCTCCGGGAACGGCTGGCCCAGGTCGAGGGTCGCGAGCAGGTCGTCGAGCTCGGCCAGCGAGGCGATCAGGCCGAGGCGCGAGCGGGTCTCACCACCAACGGCGAAGCCCTTGAGGTACCAGGACACGTGCTTGCGGAACTCCCGAGCACCCTTGTCCTCCCCCAGCCAGTCACACATCAGCGTCGCGTGGCGGCGCATCACCGCGGCCACCTCGCCCAGCGAGGGGTGCGGCTCGTCGGGCTCACCGGCGAAGATCCGGTCGAGCGACCGGAACAGCCACGGGCGACCGAGGCAGCCGCGACCCACGACGACGCCGTCGGCACCGGTCTCGCGCATCATCCGCACCGCATCGGCGGCCTCCCAGACGTCACCGTTGCCGAGCACGGGCACCGACGTCAGCTGCTCCTTGAGCCGGGCTATCGCCGACCAGTCGGCGCGCCCCGAGTAGGCCTGCGCGGCGGTCCGCCCGTGCAGCGCAACGGCCGCGACGCCCGAGTCCTCGGCGATGCGACCGGCCTCGAGATAGGTCAGGTGGTCCTCGTCGATGCCCATCCGCATCTTCATCGTGACGGGCGACGCCCCCGCGGCACGCACGGCCGCCGTGAGGATGTCGCGCAGCAGGTCGCGCTTCCACGGCAGCGCCGCCCCGCCGCCGCGCCGAGTGACCTTCGGCACCGGGCAGCCGAAGTTCAGGTCGATGTGGTCGGCCCGGTCCTCGGCGACCAGCATCGTCACGGCCTCGCGTACGACGACCGGGTCGACGCCGTAGAGCTGCAGGCTGCGGGGCGACTCGTCGGGGCCGAACTCGACGAGCTTCATCGTCTCGGGGTCGCGCTCGACGAGGGCGCGCGTGGTGATCATCTCGCTGACGAACAGCCCGCCGCCGTACTCGCGGCACAGCCGCCGGAACGCCACGTTGGTGATGCCCGCCATCGGGGCCAGCACGACGGGCGGCCACACGGTGTGCGGGCCCACGTGCAGTGCCGCCGCGCCGATGCGCGACGGCCGGGTGGCGGTCGTGGTCACACCGTCAGTGTCTCAGGCGTACGTCGAGGGGCGTCCCCACCGGGTCGAGCGCCTCCGGCGCACCCGGGCGGCCGTGGTACCACCCCTGTCCGTAGTCGACGTCCAGCGCCCGCAGCGCGTCCGCGTCCTCGGCAGTCTCGACGCCCTCGGCGACGATGTGGGCGTGGCAGCCGTGCCCGAAGTCGACCAGGGCTCGCACCAACGTCGAGATGACCCGGTCCGTCGCGACGCCGTACACGATGCTGCGGTCGAGCTTGATGACGTCCGGTGACGTCACGACGATGTGCCGCAGCGACGAGAAGCCGGCGCCGACGTCGTCGATGGCCAGCCGCATGCCGCGTCTCCTCAGCGGCGCGAGCGCGCCCTCGAGCGCCTGGTAGTCCTCGACGGCTTCGTGCTCGGAGAGCTCGAGCAGGATCCGGTCGAGCGGGAAGGTGCGCAGCAGTGCCCCGCACGCATCGGTCAGCAGGGTGGCCGCCGAGACGTTCATCGCGACGTACCCCTCGACGTGCGCGAGGTGGTCCGCGGCCCGCTCCAACGCCAGCAGCTCCAGCTGGTCGCCCTGCCCGACGCTGTGCGCCTCGGCGAAGCAGACGTCCGGGGCCTTGCCCCACGCGGCCGGGAAGCGGCTCAACGCCTCGGCACCCACCCGGACACCCGAAGCGAGGTCCACGATCGGCTGCAGCAGCACCGCAGGGCCGCCGGCCGCGATCAACGGGGCCAGGCGGCCCTCGATCTCCGCCGACCTCGCCTGCTCGCGCACCTCGGGATCGAGCACCACTGAGGCGGCGTGCGCGAGCACGTCCATCAGCGCCTTGTCGCGCTTGGTCAGCCCCTTGTCCGTCGTGAGGCCCGCGGCGCAGAACGTGCCGTAGAGCGTGCCGTCGCTGAGCACGACGGGGACCGAGACGAAGCTGCGGATGCGTGGCAGTCGCGCGGCCGGCAGCTTCATCGCCTCGGGGAAGGACCTCAGGTCCGGGATCACCGGCGGCAACCGCTTGTCCAGGATCGCCTGGCAGAGCGTCGTCGCCTGCGGCTGCGTCACGCCCTCCCGGAAGAGGAACGGCACCGAGGACTCGACCACCTCCAGGTGCTGCAACGTGCCGTCGAGCCGCGACAGGAACGCGACGGACAGGTGCAGCGACTCCTTGGCCGTGACGAGGAGCTCCGCCACCTGCTTGTTGACATCCGATCGTGGACTGCGCACCCGTCTCTATCGACCGGTCGGGCCGCGGACTTCATCGTTACCGGCTCGCATTGTCGACCGGCTCTCGGGGGCGTCGCCGCGGTGGCCGCCGTCAGGACGGCGGACCCAGGGATGTCGTGCCTGCCCCGTCAGGCGCGACCGTCAAGCGCTGATCAGGCGGGCGGCCAGCCAGCCCTGCACGGCGTCGAGGCCGACACGCTCCTGCTTCATGGTGTCGCGGTCGCGGATGGTCACCGCCTGGTCCTCGAGGGAGCCGAAGTCGACGGTGATGCAGAACGGCGTGCCGATCTCGTCCTGGCGCCGGTACCGCCGTCCGATGGCCCCGGCGTCGTCGAAGTCGACGTTCCAGGCGGCCCGCAACCGGGTGGCGAGGTCCTTGGCCTTGGGGGTCAGGTCGGCGTTGCGCGAGAGCGGCAGCACGGCCGCCTTGACCGGCGCGAGCCGTGGGTCGAACCGCATGACGGTGCGCTTCTCCATCGCGCCCTTGGCGTTGGGCGCCTCGTCCTCGGTGTAGGCGTCGAGCAGGAACGCCAGTGTCGCGCGCGTGAGCCCGGCAGCGGGCTCGACGACGTACGGCGTCCAGCGCTCGCCCTTCTCCTGGTCGAAGTAGGACAGGTCGATACCCGACTGCTTGGAGTGCGCGGTGAGGTCGAAGTCCGTGCGGTTGGCAATGCCCTCCAGCTCGTCGAACTCCTTGCCGCCGAAGCGGAATCGGTACTCGATGTCCACCGTCCGCTTGGAGTAGTGGGACAGCTTCTCCTTGGGGTGCTCGAACAAGCGCAGGTTCTCCTCCCGCAGCCCGAGGTCGGTGTACCAGTTCCAGCGCTGCTGCAACCAGTACTCGTGCCACTCCTCGTCGGTGCCCGGCTGGACGAAGAACTCCATCTCCATCTGCTCGAACTCGCGCGTGCGGAAGATGAAGTTGCCCGGCGTGATCTCGTTGCGGAACGACTTGCCTGTTTGCGCGATGCCGAACGGCGGCTTCTTGCGGGCCGAGGTCATGACGTTGAGGAAGTTGACGAAGATGCCCTGCGCAGTCTCGGGTCGCAGGTAGTGCAGGCCCTCCTCGCTCTCCACCGGGCCCAGGT
>JAVEDI010000088.1 GCA_030841035.1 Actinomycetota bacterium | reverse complement strand
GCTCGTCGACCCCGGCCAGGCCACTGCCGGAGACCGCCTGGTAGGTGCTGGCGATGAGGCGCACCAGGCGGGCCTCGTCGTGCAGCGGCTTGAGCACCGGCATGGCGGCCATCGTGGTGCAGTTCGGGTTGGCGATGATGCCCTTGCGGGCGCCCGCGACGGCCGACGGGTTGACCTCGCTGACGACCAACGGCACGTCGGGGTCCATCCGCCACGCGGAGGAGTTGTCGATGACGAGGGCACCCGCGGCGGCGTACCGCGGCGCGAGCTCGCGGGAGGTGGCACCGCCCGCCGAGAACAGCGCGATGTCCAGCCCGCGTACGTCGGCCGTGGTGGCGTCCTCCACCTCGATGTGACCGCCGCGCCAGGGCAGCGTCGTGCCGGCCGAGCGGGCCGAGGCGAAGAACCGCAGCGCCGCGAGCGGGAAGTCACGCTCGTCGAGCAGCCGGCGCATGACCGCACCCACCTGGCCGGTCGCGCCGATGACTCCGACGCGCATCTCCTTGCGGGCGCTCATCTGCCGGTACCCCCGTAGACGACCGCCTGGCTCTCGTTGTCGTCGAGATCGAACGCCGAGTGCACCGCCTGCACCGCCGCGTCGACGTCCTGGCCACGCACGACGACGGAGATACGGATCTCCGACGTGGAGATCATCTCGATGTTGACCCCGGCGTCGGCCAGCGCCCCGAACAACAAGGCCGACACGCCGGGGTGCGACCGCATGCCGGCTCCGACGAGGGAGACCTTGCCGACCTGGTCGTCATAGAGCAGGTCCTCGAAGCCGACCTGCTCGCGGATGCGGTCCAGCGCCTCCATGGCGGTCTGCCCGTCGGTCTTGGGCAGCGTGAACGAGATGTCGGTGCGGCCGGTCGCGGCAGCCGAGATGTTCTGCACGATCATGTCGATGTTGATCTCGGCGGCCGAGACGGCGCGGAAGATGGCGGCGGCCTGACCGGGCTTGTCGGGCACACCGACGATCGTGATCTTGGCTTCGCTCCTGTCGTGCGCGACGCCGGAGATAATGGCCTGCTCCATCGGTTCGACCCCTTCGGTCGGCAGTGGCACGTCGGTGACCCAGGTCCCCTCGCGCGTCGAGAACGACGAGCGCACGTGGACCGGGATGCCGTAGCGGCGGGCGTACTCGACGCAGCGCAGGTGCAAGACCTTGGCGCCGGAGGCCGCCATCTCGAGCATCTCCTCGTAGCTGATGCGCGGCAGCCGGCGAGCGTTCGCCACGATGCGCGGGTCGGCGGAGAAGACGCCGTCGACGTCGGTGTAGATCTCGCACACGCTGGCGCCCAGCGCGGCGCCTAGCGCGACCGCGGTCGTGTCGGAGGCGCCGCGGCCGAGGGTGGTGATCTCCTTGGTGTCCTGGGAGACGCCCTGGAACCCGGCGACGATCACGATGGCGCCGGTGTCGAGCGCGTCGCGGATGCGGCCCGGGGTGATGTCGATGATGCGCGCCTTGCCGTGCACCGAGTCGGTGATCACGCCCGCCTGGCTGCCGGTGTAGGACCGCGCCTGGTGCCCGAGGTTGGCGATCGCCATCGCGAGCAGCGCCATCGAGATGCGCTCGCCGGCGGTCAGCAGCATGTCGAGCTCGCGCGGGGGCGGCAGCGGGCTGACCTGCTGGGCGAGGTCGCGCAGCTCGTCGGTCGTGTCCCCCATCGCGGAGACGACCACCACGACGTCGTTGCCCGCCCGGCGGGTGTCGACGATCCGCTTCGCTACCCGCTTGATCCCTTCGGCGTCGGCCACGGAGGAACCGCCGTACTTCTGCACGACAAGGCTCATGGTGCGCTCCTCGGTGTGCTCGGCCGGCCTTCGGACCTGCCCAGTCTAGGGACGTGCCCGCCGCGCAACCTGGCTGTTCCGCGCAGTGGTCAGGCCGCAGGACCCCTGACTCAGGACGGCTCCACGGCCTGCACCGCGGCCTCGGCGAGCAACCGGTCCTCCACGACGGCCGCCTCGTCCTGGCCGGCGTCCAGCCGCACGTGGGACACCACGGAGTGCAGCGCCCGCAGCGCGGAGCTGGCCGTCGAGCCCCAGTTGGACAGGTAGGAGAACTGCCACCACCACAGGGCCTCGAGGGACCGGCCGGCCCGGTAGTGCAGCAGGCCGTGCAGCAGGTCGGACATGACGTCGGCGAGGTCGTCGGACAGACGGCTGGTGAACAGCTCGGGGTCGTGCCCGTAGGGGTCGAACAGCGCCGTGTGCTCGTCGATCGGTTCCAGCAGGTTGGCGAGCGACGTGCGCAGACCCTCGACGTCCGGGTCGAACCCGGCGTCCGGCTCGAAACGCTCCTCGGGCACCACGTCGGAGATGGCGCCGAGGCGGCCGCCGGCCAGCAGCAGCTGCGAGACCTCGAGCAGCAGCAAGGAGATCGCGTAGTCGGGGTCCTCGGCGGCGGCGATCTCGCGGATGGCGACCACGAAGCTCTCCACCTGGTCGGCGATCTCGACGGTGAAGTCGCCGAGGTCGTCGGGGCGCGGGTTGGGCTGACTCATGCAGGTGCCTCTCGGGGGTTCGACGTACGTCGTGCGTGGGGCTGCGGGAGGCGGGTCGCACGTGCGCCCGCCCATCCCCTCCGATCGTCACACATCCAGCAGCCGGCGTCCCTCGAACGCCCGTCCCAGGGTGACCTCGTCGGCGTACTCCAGGTCGCCACCGACCGGCAGGCCGCTCGCCAGCCGCGTCACACGCAGACCCATCGGCTTGACCAGGCGGGCGAGGTAGGTGGCCGTCGCCTCGCCCTCGAGGTTCGGGTCGGTCGCGAGGATCAGCTCGGTCACCGTGCCGTCGGCGAGGCGGGTCATGAGCTCCTTGACCCGCAGCTCGTCCGGCCCGATGCCCTCGATGGGGCTGATCGCACCGCCGAGCACGTGGTAGCGGCCGCGGAACTCCCGGGTCTTCTCGATCGCGACCACGTCCTTGGACTCCTCGACCACGCAGATCACCGAGAGGTCGCGCCGGGAGTCGCGGCAGATGCGGCACTCCTCGGCCTCGGCGACGTTGCCGCACGTGCGGCAGAAGCGCACCTTCTCCTTGACCTCGACGAGCGCGGTGATGAGCCGGCGTACGTCGGCCGGGTCGGCCGCGAGCAGGTGGAACGCGATGCGCTGCGCGCTCTTGGGCCCGACGCCCGGCAGCCGGCCGAGCTCGTCGATCAGGTCCTGGACGACCCCCTCGTACACGGCTACCTCCCGGGCAGGCCGAGACCCCCGCCGGGGCCTCCGCCCAGCCCGCCGAGACCCTGGGCCAGCGGGCCCATGGCCTGCTGCTGGAGCTCGGCCGCCGCGCGGGCGCCGTCACGCAGCGCCGCCAGCACGAGGTCGGCAAGGCCTTCGGGATCCGCGGGGTCGATGGCGCTGGGGTCGATGGCCAGGGCGACGACCTCGCCGGATCCGGTGACCGTCGCGGTGACCAGGCCACCGCCCGCGGTACCCGTCACCTGCGTGCGAGCCAGCTCGTCCTGGGCCGCCAGCAGCTGCTGCTGCATCTGCTGCGCCTGGGCCATCAGCGTGGACATGTCGGGCAGGCCGCCGTCGGTCACGGCACTCCTTCGCGTGTGCGGGCGCCCGGCGCCGGAAGCGCGGGACTCGGGACGAGCCTAACGACTAGGAGTTCTCGTACTCGCTGATGACCCGCGCGCCGAGCTCGCGTTCGAGCAGCTCGTGGTGGCTGAGCGCGTCGTCGGCGACGTCCTCGTCGTCGGCCGAGGGGACGGCGGGGTCCTCGTACGCCGGCGCGGCCGTTCCCTCGCCGGCGCCGGCGGCCGGGGTGGGCGGCGTCTCGGCGGCGAGCCGCTGCATGGCTGCGGCGCGGCCGCTCGGCGCGGGCGCGGCGGGGCTCGGGTCGGTCAGCCGCGAGGGGCCGGTGCCGGCGCTGCCCGGTGCGGCGCTCGCCGAGGGGTCGACGATCGCCTCGACCGCCCAGTCGACCCCGAGGACCTGGATCAGCGCCTCGCGCACGATCTCGTCGCTGCCACCGCGCGCGAAGCTGTCGCGGGCGCCGGCGTTGACCATCGCCAGCGTCAGGCGGTTGCCCTCGAGGGCGGCGACCTGGGCGTTGTGGCTGAGCAGTGTCCAGGTGAAGCGGCGCAGGCCCTTCACCACCTCGAGGACGTCGGGCCACATCCGCCGGACGGCGGTCAGGTCGACCCCG
>JAVEDI010000033.1 GCA_030841035.1 Actinomycetota bacterium | reverse complement strand
GCAGCACAGACTGCGGCGGAGTGTTCGACACGCCGTGCACCCGGATCTCGAGCACCTGCATGTCCGCATGGTGCCAGCGCGTGGCCGGTTGGCAAGGCCGCACGCGTATCTTTCTGGCGCGCGGCAGCCCGTTGACGCGGCATCGCGGCCTGGGCTCCTGATGCCGGTGACGGTGCGTGTCGGCGGCCAAGGCTGCGCCTTCCCCGGCTGCACACGACCCGCCCGCTGGACCCAAGCCCACCACATCCACCACTGGAGCAACGGCGGACCCACCAACCCGACCAACCTCGTGCATCGGTAAGACATCCCCTTCGCCCAACGCTTGGCGGCGGGCTCCAGGCAGGTCGATCGGTAACATCCAGGTTCGTGATGGAAGGGTGAGGCAGAGGCATGTCTGAGGAGGCCACTGGCGGCGCCGCGAGCCGGATTGTCCCGCACCTCGCGTGGATTGCCTCGGTTACCTGGTTCGCCCTCGTGGCCGTCAAGGCCCTACGCGTTGCCCGTATGAATTCCCAGACAGCGATCGCGATTCTGGGTAGCGCTGAGGCAGTCAGCGTTGCCTTCTTTGTCCTCGTGTCCATGATTCCCGCACTCTCTGTGATCCTCGCGCTTTGGGCGGTGCAATGGTCTGCCTACCTATTTGCCAATCGCAGCTTGCCGCAGAGGACCCTAGGAGTTTGCCTCGCGTTGCTCCTTCTGGGGGTGAGCATCGTCTTGGCACCGTGGTTCCTTTCCGGGGCGACTCTTGTCCTCCTTGCGATGGGCGGCGTCCTAGGGTTGTGGGTGTGGAAGAAGGGGCGACCTCGTTGGTTATTAGGCGGGTACTCCAAACCTGATGAGGAGCTTCTCGCGCAGTCGATAGCGCTGAAGTCTGAGTGGGAGGCCTTGAAACTACAGTTGGACGAGGCTATCGCGAAGGCGGAGTATCCCGATGCCGTACTGCAGCGCCTGGAGAAGTTGAAGACCGAGAATGAGGCACTCAGGACAGCATCGGAAGCACGTCTTGCGACGGCGAAGGACAAACTAAGAAGAACGCAAGAACTCATAGCGTTTTGGTTCGTCATTACTCTGAGTCTCAACGCAGCGAGTCTCTTCCTCGCTATTCTCTCGGAGACTCCTTGGCGCCCTTCCGAGCGCCTAACGATCAATAACGGGAGTTCGCGAGTTGGTTACGTTGTCGGGGAAGGCGATTGGACTTCCGTCATACTTGAGAATTCGCGACGGATTCTGCTCATCAAGTCATCCACAATCGCGTCTCGCACAATCTGCGACGAGGGCCGCAGCTACCCGCAGTGGCGTCGCTCCATAGCGGACTGGCTCATGTCTGACACGACCCCGACGTATCCGCGGTGTAAACCAGATGCCCACCACACTTGACTTGAAGTAGCAACACAACTCGTCGTGGCTCATCGGGTCCCGAACAGTCTCGGCGTCCTTCCGATTGCGGCGGGTTGTAGGCGCGGGAGGAGCCGGTCAAGGGCGCGGAGCGTCGTAGCGGACCCTTGACGGGCGGGGGATGCGCCGGGGTGAGTCCCCAGGGGTGGTGTAACTCGGGCACCTGATCGGGACCGGGCTCGTGTCGGTCCCGGACGTTGAGGGGCCATCGCGTGAGGCTCTGTGAGTAACCGACCAAAGTTGCTCACGGAAAGAGGATCAACGCGATGGCCCTGGACCAGTCTGCCCTGCTCGGATTGCTCGAGTGATGCGCAGCGCCGATGACGGCGAGCTGATGCGCCGGCTGCTCGGCACGATCATGCAAGAGCTCGTCGAGGCCGAGGCGACCGCCCACATCGGCGCCGAGCCGCACCAGCGGACCGAGACGCGCACGACCCAGCGCAACGGCACCCGCGAGAAGACCGTCACCACCACCGCCGGGGACCTGACGGTGAAGATCCCGAAGGTGCGGACCGGGTCGTTCTTCCCCGCGTTGCTGGCCCCGCGGCGGCGGATCGACGTGGCCCTGCACGCGGTGGTGATGCAGGCCTATGTCGAGGGGGTGAGCACCCGGCGGGTCGATGACCTGGTCGTCGCGCTCAGCGGGACCGGGATCAGCAAGAGCGAGGTGTCGCGGATCTGCACGAAGCTCGACGGCGAGGTCGCGACCTGGCGAGCCCGGCCGCTAGACGAGCAGGCGTTCCCCTACGTCTTCCTGGACGCGACCTACTGCAAGGTCCGGATCAACCAGCGGGTGGTGTCCCAGGCCGTGGTGATCGCGACCGGGGTCAGCGCCGAGGGCAAGCGAGAGGTCCTGGGCTGCGCGGTCGGGGACAGCGAGACCGAGACCTTCTGGACCGAGTTCCTGCGCGACCTGCGCGACCGCGGCCTGACCGGTGTCCAGCTGGTCATCTCAGACGCCCACCGCGGCCTGACCAACGCCATTGCGGCGGTGCTGCAGGGCGCCGCCTGGCAGCGCTGCCGGGTGCACTTCATGCGCAACGCGCTGGCCAAGGTCAACCGGGGCCACGCCGAGATGGTCGCCGCGACCATCCGCACCGTCTTCGCCCAACCCACCGGACCCAAGGTCCGAGCGCAACTCGACGACGTCGCCCACCTGCTGCGCCGGGAGTTCCCCGCCGTCGCCGACCTGCTGCTGGACGCCAAGCCCGACCTGACCGCCTTCGCCGACGTCCCGATGGCGCACTGGCAGAAGATCTAGTCCACCAACCCCCTCGAGCGGCTCAACCGGGAGGTCAAGCGCCGCACCGACGTCGTCGGGATCTTCCCCAACACCGAGGCCCTGCTGCGGCTGTCCGCCTGCGTGCTGATCGAGGCCCACGACGAGTGCCAACACAGCGACCGCCGCTACCTGTCCGAGGCATCGATGGCGCTGCTCAACCCGCCGCCGCCCACCGCGATCGAGACCAAGACACCCAGCCCCACCAAACCCCGCCGAAGGAGGATCGCCGCTACGGCATAGTTGTTCTCACTCGCAGAGAAACACGCGACGAGCTACACCACCCCCTGGGACACGACCTGCGCCGAGAGTCGCAGCGGGGAAGGGCGTCCGCATCAGCCATCGCTGGTTCTCACGGCGTGTCGCTGGTCGAGAGACGATCTGGTGGTGCATCCTGCTGGTGAGCACCCGATTTGGGCTCCCCTCTTTGAAGGCAGCGAGTTCCGGACGATGACGCCGGACCGCACATGAGGCCGAGGGCATTCGCCCTGTCCGCCTCGTCTGCCGGAGCCCTCGGTGTCTCAGCCCTCTTCTGTTTCGCAACGCTTGTCGCGGGTCGCCCCGGCGCGCTGGCAGTTGTCGCTGTGCGCGGCTGCTGGTGAGTTGGGCGGCTGCTTCGTCGCTTCGCGGTCGTCGGACTTTCGGGGTGGTCGTGGCGCTGCCACTGATCCGGAGCGTGCTCGGGCGGAGTCGGGTCGTCGGGCGCGGACGCGGGTCCGTCGTTACTGTGCAGCCAATGGGCTGAGCCGGTTTGGCACCCTGACCTACGGTCCGCCGTTCTGCACCGATCCGGAGCAGCTGCGCGGCGACATCGCGCGCTTCTTCCCGCGGCTGCGGACGGTTCAGGGTGAGGGACCGCTGCCGTATGTGTGGGTGCCGGAGTTCCACGCCGACGGCAAGCGATTTCACGCGCATTTCGCGGTGGACCGGTTCATCCCGCGTAGCCGGGTCGAGGCCGCCTGGGGCACGGCTTTATCAAGATTAGCGGCTGACGGATCTGCCGGTCGGCTCGACGTCGTGGGACGAGTCACGTCGCGCGGCGGGCTACGTGTCGAAGTACGTGAGTAAGACGTTCACCGGGCCGCAGGTCTTCGGCCGTCAGCGGTACGGCGTGGCCGAGGGCTTCCAACCGTCGACGCAGCGGATCGTCGGAACTAGTGCGGCAGGCGTGCTCGCGGAAGCGGTCGCGCAGATGGGCGGGGCTCCGAGTCGACGGTCGTTGTCGATGTACTGCTCGGCCACGATCCAGCCCAGGCTCGCCGCCAGTCGTCGGCAGTCCTCGACCTGGCGCTTGACCCCCAATCCCGAGCCCTCGATGTCGCTACTGATCCGTGCGTAGACCGCCGCCTCTCGTGGTGTCGCAAAAGGTGAGAATAACGATCAACCGGCAACCTGGTCCTGTTCTGCACCACACACCACCAGACCCTCCACCACCACGGCTGACCGTGCACATCCACACCGACGGCCTACCCACCTTCCACCCACCCCCCTGGATCGACCCCCACCAACAACCCCGACGCAACCACCGACACAACCCCCTCACGTGAGGACCCCGACGGCGCCAGCGGCACGTTGACGGCCTCGACCTGCGAGGCAGCGGCATGCTCGGCCGGACCGGTCGTGGCACCGGCAGACATCGGTGCACGGCCGCTCACCGCGCGCGTGCACGCGCTCGGCAGGCTGGCGCGGCGCTGCCTGGTCATGGGCAGGCAACGGACGGCCGAGCCGGTCAGCTGTGCGTGACCAGCAGGGCGACGGGCAGTGTGTCGAGCAGCTCGGCAAGAGCGGTCGCACCACCGGCGTACGTCGTGCCGGTCAGCACGTCGTGCCAACGGCCCCCGGGCAGCGTCACCGTCGCGTCCGCCCACCCGTCGGTGAGGCGCGCCGTGAGCCGCGACAGCACGGTGACCACCGAGCCCGATCGCGCGAATGCCACGGCGTGCGGCGTGGAGGTCTCGAGCGCCGTGTACGAGGCGTCGGCGCCGAACCATCCAGGTTGCTCCCGACGCAGCCGCAGGGTCCGCGAGACGACCAGCAGCTTCTCGTCGGAGAGGTCGCGTGGCGGCTTGCCGGCGTCGAGGCGGGCAAGCCGGGCGCGGCGGTCGTCGAAGTCCACGGGCCGGCGGTTGTCGGGGTCGACAAGGGAGAGGTCGACGAGGTCGCAGCCCTGGTAGATGTCGGGCACGCCCGGCATCGTCAACGCCGCGAGCTTCTGGCCCAGCACGGTGGCCCGCACGGCGGGTGCGAGCGTGTCCAGGAAGTCGCTCACCTGTCCGCGCACGTCGTCGTCCTCGACGAGCCTCGTCGCGAAGCTGCGCACCGCCTCGTCGTAGGCCTCGTCGGGCTCGGTCCACGTGGTGTGGAGCTTGGCCTCGCGGGTGGCCTTCTCGAGGTACGCCGTCAGTCGCGGGGCATCGATGGGCCAGGCACCCAGAAGGGTCTGCCAGATGAGGTACTCGGTGTTGGCGTCGAGCTCGCCCGGGCGGTAGGCCGCCGTGGCGGCGCGCCAGGTGGCCAGCGCTCGGCCCCATCGGTCGGGCACCTCACTGAGCACGGCCAGCCGGGCGCGCACGTCCTCGGAGCGCTTCGTGTCGTGCGTGGACAGCGTCGTCATCGCCAGCGGCCAGTCGTCCTGCGTCCTGGCCGACCACGCGTGGAACTGCGCGGGCTCGACGCCGACGTGCGCGGGGTCACCGCCCACCTCGTTGAGGGCCGCCAGGCGGAACCACCGGTAGAACGCCGTGTCCTCGACCCCTTTGGCCATCACGGGACCACAGGTCTGTTGGAAGCGGACGACGAACTCGTCGCGGTGGGGACCGCGACCGAGCTCCCCCAGGGCGAGGGTGGTGAGCAGGTCCAGGGTCGCGTGCCGGTCCTCCGGCAGGTGGTCGCGCGCGACGGCGGCCGCGGACTCGACGAGGCGCCGCGACTCCTTGGAGGCCGGCTCGCCCGGCTCGACGTACGCGCGGTAGACGGGGAACGCGACGAGCAGCTCGACCAGCGCCTCGCGCAGCCCGCGCTGGGTGTGGTCGCGCAGCTCGAGGTGCTCGTGGCAGATCGACGCCGCCACCTCCACCAGGCGGTGGACCTCGGCGTGCAGCCCGTGCTCGACCACCCAGCGCTTGGCCTGCTCGACGACCGGGCCGAAGTCCGACGGCTCGCCGGTCAGGGACGTGTACAGCGCGCCCAGCGGCTCGGCGCCCGCAGGGTCGACGAACAGGCCGCCGACCCGCAGCAGCGCGTCGTACCCGGTCGTGCCGGCGCAGGGCCAGTCGACCGGCAGCTGCTCGTCGCCCTCGAGGATCTTCTCCACCACGACCCAGGCGCCGTCGGTCGCTGCGTCCAGCGCCCGCAGGTAGGCCCGCGGCGCGGCCAGCCCGTCGGGGTGGTCGATGCGCAGCCCGTCGATGCAGCCCTCGGCGACCAGGGCGAGCAGCACCGCGTGGGTCTCGGCGAACACCCGCTCGTCCTCGACTCGGATGGCGACCAGCGTGTCGATGTCGAAGAAGCGGCGGTAGTTCAGCTCCTCGTCGCCGACCCGCCAGTGCGCGAGACGGTAGAACTGCCGGTCGAGCAGCTCGGCGAGCGGCAGGTCCTCCGTGCCCGCGCGGACGGGGAACACCTTGTCGAAGTACCGCACGACCGGCTCCGCGCCCGAGCGGTCGACCGTGATCTCGCCGTCGGCGACCACCTCGCCGATGCGCCGCCCGAGCACCGGCATGAGGATCGCGCGCTCCTGGGCGGCCCAGTCGACGTCGAACCAGTGCGCGAACGCCGATGCCGGGCCGTCGCGCAGCACCGACCACAGGGCGGTGTTCTGGCTCACGGGGGTCGGCACGGCCATGTGGTTGGGCACGACGTCGACCACCACGCCCATGCCCCGCTCGTGCGCCCGGTCGGACAGGTCGTAGAAGGCCTGGGCGCCGCCGAGGTCGCCGTTGAGGTGCGCGTGGTCGATGACGTCGTAGCCGTGCTCCGAGCCCGGCACGGCCTGCAGCACGGGGGAGAGGTAGACGTGGGACACCCCGAGGTCGTGCAGGTAGTCGAGCACGGACGCGGCGTCGGCGAAGCCGAAGCCCGGCCGCAGCTGCAGCCGGTACGTCGAGGTGGGTGCTGGGCGCGCGGTCATCGCAGGATCAGGTGCGCGTCGGTGCCGGGAGCATCAGTGGACCCGCCGCAGGATCAGGATCGACCGGGACTCGACCGTCACCGCTTCGCCGGCCTTGGCCGACGGTCGGTCGTCGACCAGGGGCGCCGCCGTGTCCAGGACGACCTCCCAGCGCTCGCCGTAGATCTCCTCGGGCACGGTGAACGCCATGTCCTCGTGATGGGCGTTGAAGAACAGCAGGAACGAGTCGTCGACGGTGCGCCCGCCGCGGGTGTCCGGCTCGGCGATCGCCTCGCCGTTGAGGAAGACCGCAACCGACCTGGCGAACCCGACCTGCCAGTCGGCCTCGCGCATGTGGTCGCCGCCGGGCGTGAACCACGCGATGTCACCGAGCTCGCTCTCGGACCCCCGGCTGGGGTCACCCTGGAAGAACCGCCGGCGACGGAACACGGGGTGGTCACGGCGCAGCCGGGAGACGGCCGCGACGAAGTCGGTGAGGGCCCAGTTCTCGCGCGCCTCGGCCCAGTCGGCCCACGAGATGGGGTTGTCCTGGCAGTAGACGTTGTTGTTGCCACCCTGGGTGCGACCGAACTCGTCGCCGTGCAGCAGCATCGGGACCCCCTGCGACACGAACAGCGTCGTGAGCAGGTTGCGCTTCTGTCGCTCCCGCAGGCTGATGATCTCCAGATCGTCCGTGGGACCTTCGACGCCGCTGTTCCACGAGCGGTTGTGGCTCTCGCCGTCGGCGTTGCCCTCCCCGTTGGCCTCGTTGTGCTTCTCGTTGTAGGACACCAGATCGTGCAGGGTGAACCCGTCGTGGGCGGTGACGAAGTTGACCGATGCGATCGGGCGGCGACCGTCCTCCTGGTAGAGGTCGGCAGACCCGGTCAGCCGCGAGGCGAACTCCGGCAACGCCGAGGGCTCGCCGCGCCAGAAGTCCCGGACGGTGTCGCGGTACTTGCCGTTCCACTCCGTCCACAGCGGCGGGAAGTTGCCGACCTGGTAGCCGCCCTCACCGACGTCCCAGGGCTCGGCGATCAGCTTGACCTGGGAGATGACCGGGTCCTGCTGCACCAGGTCGAAGAACGCCGACAGCCGGTCGACCTCGTGGAACTGGCGCGCCAGGGTCGAGGCGAGGTCGAAGCGGAACCCGTCGACGTGCATCTCGAGGACCCAGTAGCGCAGCGAGTCCATGATGAGCTGCAGCACGTGGGGGTGGCGCATCAGCAGCGTGTTGCCGGTGCCCGTCGTGTCGTAGTAGTGCTCCTTGCTGTCGTCGACGAGCCGGTAGTAGGCCTCGTTGTCGATGCCCCGGAAGGACAGCGTCGGTCCCATCTCGTTGCCCTCGGCAGTGTGGTTGTAGACCACGTCGAGGATGACCTCGATCCCGGCGGCGTGCAGCTCGCGGACCATCGACTTGAACTCGAGCACCTGCTCGCCGCGCTGTCCGCTGCCCGAGTAGGCGTTGTGCGGTGCGAAGAAGCCGATCGTGTTGTAGCCCCAGTAGTTCGCCAGGTCACGCTGGACGAGGTGGTGGTCCTGCACGAACTGGTGCACCGGCATGAGCTCGATCGCGGTCACCCCGATGCGGTGCAGGTGCGCGATGATCGCGGGGTGCGCGATGCCGGCGTACGTCCCGCGGATCTCGGGCGGCAGCTCGGGGTGGGTCATCGTGAGCCCGCGCACGTGCGCCTCGTAGATGAGCGTCTCGTGGTACGGCGTGCGCGGGTGGCGGTCGTTCTGCCAGTCGAAGAAAGGGTTGATGACCACCGACTTGGGCGCCTGGCGCCCGGAGTCGAGCTGGTTGATCCGGCCCGGGGCCGCGAAGCGGTAGTCGAAGAGCGACTCGGCCCAGTCGACCTGTCCCTCGACAGCCTTGGCGTAGGGGTCGAGCAGCAGCTTGGACGGGTTGGCCCGCAGCCCCCGTGCCGGGTCGCGCGGTCCGTGCACCCGGAAGCCGTAGCGCTGACCCGGCCCCACCCTCGGCAGGTAGCCGTGCCAGACGAAGCCGTCGACCTCCGGCAGCTCGATGCGCGTCTCGTTGAGGCGGCTGCCCTTGCCGCCCGCCGACTCGAAGAGGCAGAGCTCCACGCGATCGGCGACCTCGGAGAACAGCGCGAAGTTGGTGCCCGCCCCGTCGAAGGTCGCGCCCAGCGGGTATGCCGTGCCCGGCCAGATTTCCATCGGGCCATTCTCACGGATCGGGTTGGTTCAGCTCTCGGCGGGGCCCACCGGCTGCTCGAAGCGAGCTTCCCCGGTGCCGGCGCGTCAGGCGCAGAAATCCGGCGGCGCCCAGCCGGGTAGCGGGGCTAGGCTGCCGCCGCGTTGACGGAGCAGACACTCCCGAGCAGCGGGAAGAACGGGGCGGCGACGCCGCCCTCACTAGAACCCGCCGACCGGCCCCCGACACCGGGCCACATGAGGCCGTGCGCACGCCGGGCACGGTGAAGTGCGGTGGCACCGCGGAGCCTGCTCCGCCCGCACACGCCAGTCAGTCGAGGACGACGTGCGGGTGCGGAGGCGGACCACATGACGATGCGCGTGTTGACCAGCGAGCTGGGCCACCATGCCGGTGAAGGCGTGTCGCTGTCCGGCTGGGTGCATCGGGTCCGCGAGCTGCCCGCGGTGACGTTCGTGGTGCTGCGCGACCGCAGCGGGCTGGCTCAGCTGGTGCTGCGCGAGCCGACGCGGCGCGAGCAGGTACGCCGCCTCGCCGAGGAGACCGTCGTCACCGCCCGCGGTGCAGCGGTCGCCAACCCTGCGGCCCCGGGCGGTGTCGAGGTGGTCGACCCGGTGGTCGACGTGCTCGGGCCGGCACAGCCGCCACCGGTCGAGCTGTGGCGCCCGGCGCTGTCGGTCTCCCTTCCGACGCTGCTCGACCATGCGGCTGTGACGCTGCGCCATCCGGCCCGGGCGGCTGTCTTCCGGATGGCCGCCGCGTCGGTTGCCGGCTTCCGGGCCACGCTCGACGCGGCCGGGTTCACGGAGGTCACGACACCCAAGATCGTGGCCGCGGCCACCGAGTCGGGCGCCACCGTGTTCGGCCTCGACTACTTCGGGCGCCCGGCATTTCTGGCCCAGAGCCCCCAGTTCTACAAGCAGATGATGGTCGGGGTCTTCGAGCGGGTCTACGAGACCGGCCCGGTGTTTCGCGCCGAACCGCACGACACGGCGCGGCACCTCGCGAGCTACACGTCGCTGGACGCGGAGCTGGGCTTCATCGATGACCATCGCGACGTGTTGGTCGTGCTGCGCGACGTCGTCGCCGGCATGCTGGACTGGATCCGCACGCGCGTCGCGGACTACGAGCGCGCTCTCGCCGAGCCACTGCCCGACGTACCTGCCGAGATGCCTTCGCTGCACTTCGCCGACGCCCAGCGGCTGATCGCCGAGGGCACCGGCGTCGACCCCTCGGGCGAACCCGACCTCTCGCCCGCGCACGAGCGGTGGCTGGGCGAGTGGGCGCGGCGCGAACACGGCAGCGACTTCGTGGTGGTGACGGGCTACCCGATGGCCAAGCGGCCGTTCTACACCCACCCCCAGCCGGGGCGCCCCGAGTACTCCAACAGCTTCGACCTGCTCTTCCGCGGGCTGGAGCTGGTGACCGGCGGGCAGCGCCTGCATCGCTACGCCGACTACCTGGCTGCGCTGGCCGCCCGGGGGGAGTCGCCGGAGCCGTACGCCGGCTACCTCGAGGCGTTCCGCCACGGCATGCCGCCGCACGGCGGCTTCGCCATCGGGCTGGAGCGCTGGGTCGCCCGACTGACGGGGGCATCCAACGTCCGGGAAGTGACCCTCTTCCCCCGCGACCTGCAGCGCCTCTCCCCGTGACCGCCGGACCGACGCGTCACCGGTCAGGCGTGCAGCCCCGGCATGGGGAAGGCGCGCGCGAACTCGTGCACCTCGGCGGCGACCTTCTCGACGCCCGCCTCGTCGCCGGCCTTCTCGGCCTCGATGACCTGGTCGATCCAGCCGGCGATCCGGTCCATGTCGGCCGTGCCCATTCCGCGCGACGTGACGGCAGGGGTGCCGAGGCGTACGCCCGACGGGTCGAATGGCTTGCGCGGGTCGAACGGCACGGTGTTGTAGTTGAGCTCGATGCCGGCGCGGTCGAGTGCCTTGGCGGCCTGCTTGCCGGGCAGCGACTTGTTCTCGAGGTCGACGAGCAGCAGGTGGTTGTCGGTGCCCCCGGACACCAGGTCGAACCCGCGTGAGATCAGTCCCTCGGCGAGCGCCTTCGCGTTGTCCACGACCGCGTGCGCGTAGGCGCGGAACCCGTCGGTCGACGCCTCCTTGAGGGCGACGGCGATCGCTGCGGTCGTGTGGTTGTGCGGTCCGCCCTGCAGGCCGGGGAACACCGCCTTGTCCAGCGCCCGGGCGTGCTCCTCAGTGCTCATGATCATCGCACCACGCGGGCCGCGCAGCGTCTTGTGGGTCGTCGTCGTGATGACGTCGGCGTGCCCGACAGGTGAGGGGTGGGCGCCACCGGCCACCAGGCCGGCGATGTGCGCGATGTCGGCCACCAGCACGGCGCCGACCTCGCGCGCGATCTCGGCGAACGCCGGAAAGTCGATGGTGCGCGGGATGGCCGTGCCGCCGCAGAAGATGATCTTCGGCTGCTCGGCCCGTGCCAGGTCGCGCACCTCGTCCATGTCCACCCGGCCCGTCTCCTTGCGCACGCCGTAGCGCACCGGGCGGAACCACCTGCCGGTCGCCGAGACGCTCCAGCCGTGCGTGAGGTGACCGCCGGCCGGCAGCGCCATGCCCATCACGGTCTCGCCGGGCGCGAGGAACGCCAGGTAGACGGCGAGGTTGGCCGGCGACCCGGAGTAGGGCTGCACGTTGGCGTGCGCGACACCGAACAGCGCCTTGGCCCGCTCGATGGCCAGCGCCTCGACCTGGTCGATGACCTGCTGGCCCTCGTAGTAGCGCTTGCCGGGGTAGCCCTCGGAGTACTTGTTCGTCAGCACCGTGCCCGTCGCCTGGAGCACGGCTGCCGACGCGTAGTTCTCCGAGGCGATCAGCCGCACCGTGTCGCGCTGGCGCGTGCGCTCCGCCTCGACCAGGCCGGCTATCTCCGGGTCGGCGGTGTGCAGGTCGGGGTCGGCGGGCTGTGCGTGCTCAGGCATGTCGTCTCCGGGGAGGGGCCGCGTACGTCGGTCGCCGCCCAGGCTAGCCGCGCCGTCCTCGCGTCAGTCCGGCTGGCCGGGCTTTACGGTCGGGAGCCCGACAGGTCACGGGCCGCCGCGGGCAGGGCCCGGACCGCGTCGTCGTACCGTTCGAGGATCACGGCGGCCACCTCGGGGGCGGCGCCGAGCGGGGCGCTGACGACGTCGGCACCGCTGTCGTGCAGGGCATCGGCGAAGACCCCGGGGCAGAGCAGGTAGCTGGCCACCGCGACCCGCCGTACGCCGCGCCGGCGCAGCGCGGCGACGGCCTCCGCCGGGGTCGGTGCGGCCGACGACGCGTAGGCGGCCACGACGTCGCACCACCACGCAGCCGACCAGTCCCGCGCGAGGGCGGCCACCGTGGCGAGGGCCCCGGCGCTGCTCGAGCCGGCGGCAGCGAGCACGACGCCGACCTCCGGGTCCCCGACGGCCACACCGACCTGGGCCAGTCGCCGCTCCAGCGCCCGCAGCAGCCGAGGGTGCGGCCCGAGCGCTGCCGCCTGGGTCACGGGCACCGGCGAGGCCGCCAGCCGGGCGGGCAGGTCGACGTCGGTGTGGAAGGCGGCGCTCAGCAGCAGCGGTACCACGACAGCCGGGCCGCCGAGGGCCCCCAGTGCCTGCGCGACGGTCGGCTCGGCATGGTCGAGGTAGGCGGCGCCCACCTCGAGCTGCGGGCGCTGGCGGTGGACCTCGGCGAGGAGTGCCTCCAGCGTCTCGCGCGCCGCCGGGTCGCGGCTTCCGTGGGCGACGGCCAGCAGGGTCGCCGTCACGACGAGAGGGCCGTGTGCAAGGCGACCACGTCGCCGATGACGACCACCGCCGGGGGGCGGACACCACGGGCCCGGGCCAGCCCGGCGATGGTGGCGAGCGTGCCGGTCGTCGTGCGCTGCCGGTCGGTGCAGCCCGACTCGACCACGGCCGCCGGCGTGTCGGCGGGCTTGCCGCACGCGGTCAGAGCGGCGGTCGCCTCGCCGAGCGTGCTCACGCCCATCAGCAGCACCAGGGTGCCCTCGACCGCCGCCAGCGACGGCCAGTCGAGGCCCTCGTGACCGGAGACGATCGTCACCTGCTTGGCAAGTCCGCGGTGCGTGACGGGGATCCCGGCTGCCGCCGGTACGGCGACCGCGCTGGTGACGCCCGGCACGACCTCGACGGGCACACCCGCCGCGAGACAGGCCAGCGCCTCCTCGCCGCCGCGACCCAGCAGGAAGGGGTCGCCGCCCTTGAGCCGCACGACGCGCCGGCCCTGCTGCGCGTGCGACACCAGCAGCCGGTTGATCTCCTCCTGGGGAAGCGGGTGGTGCCCCGGTGTCTTGCCGACGTCGACGATCACGACCGCCGGGTCGAGCTCCTCCAGCAGCTCGCGGGGAGCCAGCCGGTCCGCCAGCACCACGTCGGCCTCGGCCAGCAGCCGCCGACCCCGGGTGGTGATCAGGCCCGGGTCGCCCGGCCCGCCGCCCACCAGCGCCACGCTGCCGGTCGTCGCCCGGTGGTGGCGCACCGGCAGGGAGCCGGTGTCCAGGGCGAGCGCGATCGCGTCGCGCAGGGTGGTGGCGCGGCGCGGGTCACCGCCGGCGGTCACTGCGACCGTCACCGTCCCGCTCCGGCTCACCGCCGGCATCCAGGCCGCCGATCGCGCCGCGTGGTCGGCCCGCACGCACCAGACCCGCTCGGCCTCCGCATCGGCGGCCACCACGTCGTCGGTCGCTCGGTCACCGGTCGCGGTGTGCACCAGCCAGGCGCCGGACAGGTCACCGGTCACGTAGTCGCGCGGCTCCCAGCCGAGCGCACCTTCTCGCACCAGCTCGGCCAGGTCCTCACACACCGCAGGCGCCACGACGTGCACGGCGGCCCGGGCGGCGACCAGCGCCCGCGCCCGTCGCGCCGCCACCGGCCCACCACCGACGACGACGACGCGCCGGCCGGCGACGTCGAGGGTGATGGGGTAGGTGGGCTCGCCCATCAGCTCGAGGAGACCAGGTGGATGCCGCACTCGGACTTGCCCGTGCCGGCCCATCGGCCGTCGCGGGTGCCCTCGCCGTCGGAGACCCGCCGGGTGCACGGGAAGCAGCCGATCGAGGCGTAGCCGTCCATCAGCAGCGTGTTGACGAGCACGTTGTTCTTCTCGATGTAGGCGTCGACCTTGTCCTGGGTCCAGCGCGCGATCGGGTTGATCTTCACCTTGCCGTTGCGCTTGTCCCAGTCGACGACGGGCGTGATCGAGCGGGCGAACGACTCGTCGCGGCGCAGGCCGCTGGCCCAGGCGTCGTACGGCGCCAGTGCCGCATCCAGCGGCGCGACCTTGCGCAGCGCGCAGCAGCCGTCAGGGTTGGTCGCGAACAGGTCGCGGCCGTGGGTGGCGTCCTGCTGCGCGACCGTCTGCTCGGGCTGCACGGTCACGACGTTGATGCGGCCGCGGTAGGTCGCGGCGACGGCGTCGCGCATGCCGATCGTCTCGGGGAAGTGGTAACCGGTGTCGAGGAAGACCACGTCGGTGCCGGGTGCGTGCTTGGCGAACAGGTCGATGACCACCGCGTCGGACATCGACGAGGTCAGCGCGAGGCGCGCGCCGAAGGTGCGGGCGGCCCAACGGATGACGACCTCGGCGGGCGCGTCCTCGAGCCGCCACGCGGCACGGCGGGCGAGGGCCTGACGGTGCTCGGCGAGGCTCACCGGCTCGCGTACCTCGAAAGGCACCAGGCTGAGCAGCTCGGCGGTCATCGGGTCGCTCCTGAGCCGAGCTGCAGACCGACGAGCTTGAGGGAGAAGACCCGCGCGCACGACCGGCAGTGCCAGGCGCCGTGCTGGTCCTCATGGGGACGCAGGTCCTCGTCGCCGCAGAACGGGCAGTAGAAGGGCACCGCACGTTGCTCGCTCACAGGAGTGCCTCCTCGTCTGCTCGGGCGACCCACTGGGCGAACCGCTCACCCGTGTGCCGCTGTTCGGCGAAGTTGCGCACGACGCGCTCGATGTAGTCGGGCACCTCGTCGGCGGTGACCTTGTGACCCCGCAGCTTGCGCCCGAACCCGGCGTCCAGGCCGAGGCCGCCGCCGAGGTGGACCTGGAAACCCTCGACCTGGTTGCGGTCGGCGTCCATGACCAGCTGGCCCTTGAGGCCGATGTCGGCGACCTGGACCCGTGCGCAGGAGTTGGGGCAGCCGTTGACGTTGACGGTCAGCGGCTCGTCGAAGTCGGGCAGCCGTCGCTCCAGCTCGTCGATGATCTTGGTGGCGCGAGCCTTCGTCTCGACGATCGCCAGCTTGCAGAACTCGATGCCGGTGCAGGCCATCGTGTTGCGCCGGAACGTCGTCGGGCGGGCCCGCAGGCCGAGCGTGTCGGCGGCGGCGACCAAGGAGTCGACCCGGTCGGCGGGTACGTCGAGCACCAGCAGCTTCTGGTGTGGAGTCGTGCGCACCCGCCGCGAGCCGTGCTGCTCGGCGATGTCGGCGAGCCGCGCGAGGATCGTGCCCGACACCCGCCCGGCGGTGGGCGCGAGGCCGACGTAGTAACGGCCGTCCTTCTGGCGGTGTACGCCGATGTGGTCGCTCGGGCCGTAGGGGACGGGCGGCGCCGGTCCGTCGGTGAGCCGGCGGCCGACGTACTCCTCCTCGAGGACCCGGCGGAACTCCTCGGCGCCCCAGTCGGCGACGAGGAACTTGATGCGGGCCCGGGTCCGCAGCCGGCGGTAGCCGTAGTCGCGGAAGACGCCGACGATGCCGGCCCAGATGTCGGGGATCTCATCGATCGTGGCGAAGACGCCGAGCCGCTGGGCGAGCATCGGGTTGGTCGAGAGGCCACCGCCGACCCAGACGTCGAAGCCCGCGCCGTGCTGGGGGTGCACGACGCCGATGAACGAGACGTCGTTGACCTCGTGGGCGACGTCCTGCAGCGGTGAGCCGCTGATGGCTGTCTTGAACTTGCGGGGCAGGTTGGAGAACTCCTTGGAGCCGATGTACCGCTCCTCGATCGCCTCGATCGCCCCGGTGCCGTCGATGATCTCGTCGGCGGCGATGCCCGCGACGGGGGAGCCCAGGATGACCCGGGGTGTGTCCCCGCAGGCCTCCGTCGTGGACAGTCCGACGGCCTCCAGGCGCCGCCAGATCTCGGGGACGTCCTCGATGCGGATCCAGTGCAGCTGGACGTTCTGCCGGTCGGTGACGTCGGCGGTGTCGCGGGCGAACTCCTGTGCGATCTCGGCCACGACCCGCAGCTGTTCGGTGGACAGCTGGCCGCCGTCGATGCGCACCCGGAGCATGAAGAACTCGTCGTCGAGCTCGTGCGGCTCCAGGATGGCGGTCTTGCCGCCGTCGATGCCGGGCCTGCGCTGGGTGTACAGGCCCCACCAGCGCAGCCGGCCGCGCAGGTCAGCGGGGTCGATCGAGGCGAAGCCGGCCTTGGAGTAGATGTTCTCGACGCGCGCACGCACGTTGAGCCCGTCGTCGTCCTTCTTGACACGCTCGTTGGGCGTCAGCGGCTCCAGATGGCCGAGCGCCCACTGACCTTGGCCCTTGTGGGCGGAGGTCCGGCGTGATGCGGGGGGCATGAGAGAGGCTCTTCCGGGGGGCTGTGACACGCAGGTGCGCCCCGGAGGAACCGTGGGTGACGGCTCAGCCCGGCGCGACCGCGCGCCGTCGGACAGGGGACGGCGGGGTCAGCCGGCCATACAGACCGCGCTCGACACGTGACCGTGGTCGACGTGGAGCCGCGCAACCAGATGCGCGTCGTGGGCAGTCATGCGTCCTAGGGTGACACTCGTCTCATGGGAGCGTCCATCCGGTGCCAGCATCTGAAACCTCGCCGGTAACTCCGGTGACAACGTGGACAACTCGGCGGGTGCCGGGCTGGATGGCATCAGCCGGGTCCGGGTCATGGCTCGCGCAACCGGCCGGGTCGCCCGAGCATTCCCGCACGGCAGCCGCCCGGTGCTCGCCCGGACGAGGCAGCCGCGTCGCCTGACCCCTCCGGCGCGTGCGGTGGCCTACCGTAGCGGGTGTGGCCGCGGGGATCGTTCGCACCGACACGGTAGGCAGGATCGCGCGTGCCCGCGCCCTGTCGGTGCTGTGGCAGCTGATCCGCCAGACCACCGCCATCTGCTTCCGCTACCGGGTCACGGGGCTGGCGGCGGAGGCAGGATTCTTCGCGCTGCTGTCGCTGCCACCCCTGCTGCTGGGCCTGGTAGGCGCGATCGGCTACTTCGGCAACTGGGTCGGCCAGGACGTGGTCACGCAGGTCCAGAACAAGATCATCGAGGATTCTGCCCAGGTCCTGACCTCAGACGTGGTCAACGAGGTCATCAGGAAGACGCTGCGCGACGTCTTCCACGGTGGCCGGGTGGACATCATCTCGATCGGCTTCGTCATCGCCTTGTGGTCGGGCTCCCGCGCCCTCAACGTGTTCATCGACACGATCTCGATCATGTACGGCCTCGGCGGCCGACGCGGCATCATCCGCACCCGCCTCCTGTCGTTCTCGCTGTACGTCGCAGCGGTCCTGATCGGCTCGTTCGTGGTGCCGCTGGTGCTGCTCGGCCCGACGCTGCTCGGCAAGCTGCTGCCCGACCAGGTCGGGTTCGTCGACTCGCTGTACTGGCCGGTCGCCTCGGTGCTGTCCGTGCTGTCTCTCACCTCGCTCTACCACATCAGCGCTCCCGTCCGGACGCCGTGGCGACGTGACCTTCCCGGCGCTCTGCTCACCCTGACCATCTGGTTCCTCGGCAGCTATGTCGTGCGCTGGGTCATCGACGTCTCGGTCGGCGGCACCTCGATCTACGGACCGCTCGCCGCGCCCATCGTGCTGCTCATCTGGCTCTACGTCCTCGCGATCGCCATGCTGATCGGTGCGGCGCTGAACGCCGCCATCGAAGAGGTGTGGCCCTGTCGCGAGGTCACCATCGCCCGGCAGAAGGTGCGGGCCGAGCGGGAGGCCGAGAAGGTGCACGGCCGCACCCGCCTGAAGCGGCCCGGCCTGGACACCGGAGAGATCGACCTGCCACCCAACCGCTCGCCCGCCGAAAACCCGTTGGCCCAGTTCCCCGACAAGGGCTAGCGTCCTGCCGCACGGCCCGCCCGTCGCGACGACGAGTGGCCGCGCCAGGAGAGGAGGGAACCCGATGACCGTCGAGCAGGCTGTCCGGAACCTTCTCCCCGGCGCCCGTTGACCCTCTCGTCACAGCCCGAGAGCGCGTCCGGCGCCTTCCGCCTCGCGAAGGGCGTCCCGAAGTGAACGAGTCCACCCGCCCCACCCTGCACGACCTGTCCTCCCTGGGCTGGGACGAGCAGTACCGCACCGCGTTCGCGGCTTACGACCACGCCGGCCAACGGCCGGCGCGCGTCACCCGCGTCGACCGCGGCGCCTGCGACGCCCAGGACCTCGCCGGTCCCGTGCGGGCGACGTTCTCCGGCGCCCTGCTGTCCACGGTCGCCGAGGACCCCGTGGCCGCACCCTGTGTCGGTGACTGGGTCGTGCTGCGCGACTGGTCCGACGACCGCACCACCGTCGAGGCGGTGCTGGGGCGACGTACCGCCTTCGTGCGTGCCTCCGTCACGCCCGGTGCCTCGCACGGCCAGGTGCTGGCCGCCAACGTCGACCTGGCCGTCGTCACCGAAGGACTGCACCCCGAGCCCGACCTCTCGCGCATCGAGCGGTTTCTCGCCCTCGCCTGGGAGAGCGGCGCGACGCCGCTCGTGGTCCTGACGAAGGCCGACACGGTGCCCGATCCCGCGCAGCTGCGTGACGTCGTCGCGGCCGCCGCGCCCGGCGTCGACGTGCTCGCGGTGAGCGCCGCCACCGGGCAGGGCATGCAGGACCTGGCGCCGTACCTGGCCCCCGGCCGCACGCTCGCCCTGCTGGGCCCGTCGGGCTCCGGCAAGTCGACGCTGACCAACAGGCTCGCCGGCGCGGCGCTGATGGTGACCCGCGAGCTGCGGGCCGACGGCAAGGGTCGCCACACCACGGCGCACCGCGAGCTGGTGATCCTGCCCTCGGGCGCGCTGGTCATGGACACCCCAGGCCTGCGCAGTGTCGGCCTCACCGACGTCGCCGAGTCGCTCGAGATGGTCTTCGCCGACGTCGAGGCCCTCGCGCAGAAGTGCCGCTTCAACGACTGCGAGCACCGCACCGAGCCCGACTGCGCCGTGCTGGCCGCGCTCGACTCGGGTGAGCTGCCGCAGCGGCGCTGGCAGAGCTACCTCAAGCTGGGCCGCGAGGCCCGCTGGATGGCGATGCGCCACGACGCCCGGCTGAAAGCGCAGGAGCGGGCCCGGTGGCGGCGCATCCACCAGGCCGTCCGCTCCGGCGGACGGATCCGCCCCTGACCCTGCGCCGGTCACCGCGGCAGGACGCCGGTGTCGTTCCACCGCAGCAGCGCCGGCGTCTCGCGCTCCCACCCGAGCACCGACACGGCGGCGGTGTCCAGGCGCAGGTGAGCGCCCTCCTCGACGGCGAGGTCGATCCACCGGGCACCGAGCACGCGGCAGAAGTGGCCGTGGGAGAACGCGATCGTACGGCCGCCGGCCGCTCGGACCCGGGCGATGACACGGTCGGCACGGGCGGCCACCTGCTCGGCCGTCTCGCCGCCGCGCGGGCCCTCGCGCCAGACCGACCAGCCGGGGCGCTCCGCACGGATCTGGGCCGAGGTCAGGCCCTCGTCCTGCCCGTAGTCCCACTCGACCAGGTCCGGGTCGAGCGTCGCGCGGTCGCCGAGCCCGGCGAGCTCGGCGGTGGTCCGGGTCCGCAGCCGGGGGCTGGCGAGCACCTGGTCGAACGTCAGGCCGCCCAGCCGCTCGCCCAGCGCGGTCGCCGCGCCCCGACCGTCGTCGGTCAGGGGGAGGTCGGTCCGGCTGGTGTGCCGCCCGGCCGCGCTCCACTGCGTCTCGCCGTGGCGCACCAACCACAGCTGGGAGTCACTCGCCCCGGTCACGCGTACACGCTAGCCAGCGGGTAGAACGGAGGCATGGCGCAGCACGAGGAGCAGGTGGACGTCGTCGTCATCGGGATGGGCCCCGGTGGCGAGGAGGTCGCGGGCCGGCTGGCCGAGGCCGGCCTGTCGGTGGTCGGGGTGGAGCGGGAGCTGGTCGGCGGCGAGTGTCCGTACTGGGGGTGCATCCCCAGCAAGATGATCATCAGGGGTGCGAACCTGCTCGCCGAGGCGCGCCGCGTCGACAAGCTTGCGGGCAGGGCCACGGTCACCCGCGACCTCGGGCCCGTGGCCCGGCGGATCCGTGACGAGGCCACCGACAACTGGGACGACAAGGTCGCGGCCGACCGCTTCGTCAGCAAGGGCGGCCGGCTGGTCCGCGGGCCGGCTCGTCTTGACGGACCGGGCCGGGTGCGGGTCGGCGACGACGTCTTCCGGGCCCGACGGGGCGTCGTGGTCGCGACCGGCTCCGGACCCGTCGTACCGCCGATCGAAGGGCTGAAGGAGGCCCGGCCGTGGACGAACCGCGAGGCGATCGCGGCCACGTCGGCGCCCGAGTCGCTCGCCGTCCTGGGGGGCGGCGCGGTCGGGCTGGAGCTGGCGCAGGCCTTCTGCCGGTTCGGGTCCCAGGTCACGATCATCGAGGCGGCCGACCGGGTGCTCGCACCTGAGGAGCCGGAGTCGAGCGAGATCGTGTCGCACGTCCTGCAGGCCGAGGGCCTGGAGCTGCGTACGTCGGCCAAGGCCGTCCGTGTGTCGCGCGCCGACGGGACCGTGACGGTGACCCTCGACGACGGCACCCAGGTCCGCGCGTCGGAGCTGCTCGTCAGTGTCGGGCGGCGGGCCCGGGTCGCGGAGGTCGGTCTGGAGTCGGTGGGTCTGGACCCCACGGCCACCGCGATCGAGGTCGACGAGTGGATGCGCGCGGCCGACGGGATCTGGGCCGTCGGTGACGTGACCGGCGTCGGCCCGTTCACCCACATGGCGATGTACCAGGCGGAGATCGCCGTCGGCGACATCCTCGGCAGACGAGGGCAGCCCGCCGACTACCGCGGCCTGTCCCGCGTCACGTTCACCGATCCGGAGGTGGGCTCCGTCGGACTGACCGAACGTGCCGCCCGCGAGGCGGGTCGCACGGTCCGCACCGGTCTGGTGCAGGTGCCCCGCACCTCCCGGGGCTGGATCCACGGTCCCGGCGGCGACGGCATGATCAAGCTCGTCGAGGACGTCGAGGAGGGTGTCCTGGTGGGTGCGACCTCGTGCGGACCCTGGGGCGGTGAAGTGCTCTCGATGCTCACCCTCGCGGTACATGCGCGGGTGCCCGTGACGACGCTGCGGACGATGGTCTACGCCTATCCGACGTTCCACCGCGGCGTGCTCGACGCGCTCAAGGACCTCGGAGCCTGACGCGCCGCAGCCCTGCTGCGACTTGCCCGGGCAGGTACGCCCGCCCCTATGGTGAGGCTTTCTCGGATCCAGCAGGAGGCGAAGCGCTTGTTGTCGCGAATCGCCATCATCAATCGGGGCGAGGCGGCGATGCGCCTCATCGACGCCGTCCGCGAGCTGAACGCGCAAGGCCACACCCCGATCGAGACGGTGGCGCTCTACACCGATGCCGAGAGCACGGCCGGGTTCGTGCGCGAGGCGGACGCGGCGTACGCCCTCGGACCCGCGTCGCGGCGTCCCTACCTCGACCACGCGCTGCTGGAGCAGGCCCTGCGGGAGACCGGGGCCGACGCCGCCTGGGTCGGTTGGGGCTTCGTCGCCGAGGACCCGGCGTTCGCGCAGCTGTGCGCCCGGATCGGTGTGACGTTCATCGGTCCCAGCGCCGAGGCGATGCGCCGGCTCGGCGACAAGATCGGCGCAAAGCTGCTCGCGGAGGAGGCCGGCGTGCCGGTGGCGCCGTGGAGCCGCGGGCCGGTCGAGGACCTCGGGTCGGCGCTGGGGGTGGGGCAGTCGCTCGGCTATCCGCTGATGCTCAAGGCGACCGCCGGGGGAGGCGGGCGCGGCATCCGGGTCGTCACCTCGGACCAGGACCTGCGGGCGGTCTTCGACAACACGCGCGAGGAGGCCGCCCGCGCGTTCGGCAGCGGCGTCGTGTTCCTCGAGAAGCTCGTCACCGGTGCCCGGCACGTCGAGGTCCAGGTCATCGCCGACGGGCACGGCAGCGCGTGGGCGCTCGGTGTCCGGGACTGCTCGGTGCAACGGCGCAACCAGAAGGTGATCGAGGAGTCCTCCTCGCCGGTGCTGTCGCAGGAGCAGGTCGGCGAGCTCAAGGGCGCCGCCCGACGGCTGGCGCTGGCGGTCGACTACCGGGGTGCGGGCACGGTCGAGTTCCTCTACCACCCCGACGAGAAGAGCTTCGCCTTCCTCGAGGTGAACACCCGCCTGCAGGTCGAGCACCCCATCACCGAGCTGACCACCGGCGTCGACCTGGTCAAGGCGCAGCTGCACGTGGCTGCCGGTGGGCGGCTGCTCGGAGATCCGCCCGCCGAGACCGGCCATGCCGTCGAGGCGCGGCTGAACGCGGAGGACCCGGACCGCGACTTCGCCCCCTCACCGGGCAGGATCGCCCTGCTCAGGTTGCCCTCGGGACCGGGCGTCCGGGTCGACACAGGCGTCAGTGAGGGTGACGTGATCCCGGCCGACTTCGACTCGATGATCGCGAAGATCATCGGCTACGGACGGGACCGCGACGAGGCGATGGCGCGGTTGCGACGAGCCCTGTCCGACACGACGGTTGTCATCGAGGGCGGCGCGACGAACAAGACCTTCCTGCTCGACCTGCTCGACCAGCCGGAGATCATCGACGGCAGCGCCGACACAGGCTGGATCGACCGGGTGCGCACCACCGGGCGGCTGGCGGCCCACCGGCACTCGGGCGTGGCCGTCGCGATGGCCGCGATCGAGGCCTACCGCGAGCAGGAGGGAGCCGAGCGCCAGCACTTCCTCAGCACCGCGCACGGCGGCCGGCCCCAGGCACGACACGACCTCGGGCCGACCCTCGACCTGAAGATCCGTGGCGAGGCGCACCGCGTCACGGTCGCCCAGACCGGACCGAGCACGTTCCGGGTCGGCCTCGGCTCGGCCGGCGACGGGCGGGAGGTCGACGCGGAGCTCGAGCGCCTCGACGGGTACGCCGGCCGGCTGACGATCGGTGACCAGCGGTTCCGGCTGGTCAGCGCCGCCCACGGCCCCGTTCACGTCGTCGAGGTCAACGGCACGACCCACCGGGTCACCCGCGACGAAGGTGGCGTCGTGCGCTCGCCGGCGCCCGCGCTCGTCGTCGCCGTGCCGGCGCAGGTGGGGGACGAGGTCGACGCGGGGGTTCCCGTGATCGTGCTGGAGAGCATGAAGATGGAGACGGTCATCGCGGCGCCGTTCCGCGCGCGAGTCCGCGAGCTGCTCGTGTCCACCGGAGGCCAGGTCGAGACCGGGACACCGCTGGTGCGGCTCGAGCCCCTCGAGCTCGACGCCCAGGGCAGACCGGCCCCCGGAGCGGCCGCGCCGGCCGCCGGCGACGTCCAGCGGCTGGAGCTGCCGGCGTACGTCGCGACGTCGCCCTCCGCCCGGGCGGAGCGCTCCATCGCCCACCTGCGTGGCCTGCTGCTCGGCTTCGACCTGACCCCCTCCGACGCGGCGCGGGCGATGACCGACTATCTGCAGGCTCGCGACGAGCTGGCCCCGCTCGGTGAGGCCCCGCTACGAGCCGAGCTCGGGCTGCTGAGCACGTTCGCCGACGTCTGCGAGCTCAGCCGCAACCGGCCCGCCGTGGAGGAGACGACCGACGAGCGGGTGCACAGCCCGCGGGAGCACTTCCACTCCTACCTGCACAGCCTCGACGTCGAGCGGGAGCACCTGCCGCAGGCGTTCCGCGACCGCCTCACGCGGGTTCTGGCCCACTACGGCGTGCCTGACCTCGAGCGCACACCCGCTCTCGAGGAAGCCGTCTTCCGTATCTTCCTGGCGCAGAAGAGCAGCAGCTCCCATCTGAGCGTGATCACCACGCTGCTGCAGCGGTGGATGGGCGAGCCGGTCCCGGACGACGAGGTCGCCGAGGACGTGCGGGAGGTGCTCGACCGGCTGGTGGCGGCCACCCAGCTGCGCTATCCCGTGGTCGGTGAGCTGGCCCGCAGCGCCCGGTTCCGCTGGTTCGACCAGCCCATCGTGGACGCTGCTCGTAGCCGTGCCCTCTCCGGCGTGCGCGACGAGCTGAGCTATCTGGCGGCGAACCCCGATGCGTCCGACTACTCGCAGCGGATAGAGGCGCTGGCGTCCATCCCCGAGCGGATCGTGCGGTTCCTCGCCGAGCGGCTCGAGGCCGGAGTGCCCGAACGTGAGCCGATGCTCGAGGTGCTCGCCCGTCGGCACTACCGCGAGTACGAGCTGCACGGCCTGCGCAACATCTCCTCCGGCCACCGACCGTACGTCGTCTCCGACTACACCCTCGACGACCGGCCCACGCACCTGGTCAGCACCGTCGCGCTGATGTCGGAGCTGACCCACCCGTCCGGTGAGAGCGCTCTGCTGTCCGACATCGAGGCGCAGATCGACGACGCGCCCGAAGGCCACCAGAGCGTCGTGGACCTGTACCTGTCCTGGCCCGAGGCGCCGGAGTCGGCCGACGCCCTGTCCGCCGCCCTGCGGGAGGTGCTCGACGGCGTCCCGGTCGCGGCCCGCCTGCGGCGGATGGCGGTGGCGGTCTGCCGTGGCGCAGGTCGGCCGGTCTCGTACTTCACCTTCCGTCCGGGACCCGGGGGCGTCGTCGAGGACGACCTGGTCCGCGGCGTGCACCCGATGGTGGGGCGTCGGTTGAACCTGTGGCGGCTGCGCGACTTTCGTATCAGTCGCCTTGATGCGCCGGAGGACGTGCTGCTCTACCACTGCGTCGCGCCCGACAACGACGCCGACCAGCGGCTGGTGGCGCTGGCCCAGGTCCGCGAGCTCGCGGTGGTGCGGGACGCCGACGGTCACGTGACCTCCTTGCCGCACGCCGAGCGTGCGATCGCCGGCTGCCTCGAGGCCATCCGCCGCGCGCGGTCCGCCCGCGGGTCGGCAGGCCTGCGGCTGGACATGAACCACGTCTTCCTGCACCTGTGGCCGGTGATCGACGCCCCGCTCGACGAGCTGACGGCGCTGCAACGCACGCTCGCACCCTTGACCGCCGGCGCCGGCATCGAGGAGGTCGTGGCCGAGGGCCGCATCGTGGCGCCCGACGGGCAGGTCCGGGCCGCTGCGGTGCGCTTCTCCTACCAGCCCGGAGCCGGGGTCGTCGCCGCGGTCAGCGGCCCGTCGACCGAGCGGCTGCAGCCCCTGGACGACTACGCACAGAAGGTGCTGCGGTCGCGGCGGCGCGGCACCGTCTACCCCTACGAGCTGCTCGGTCTGTTGACGGGGGAGGGCGGGACGTTCACCGAGCACGACCTCGACGACCGCGGAGCGCTCACCCCCGTCCAGCGGCCGCCCGGCGGCAACCGCTGCGGCCTCGTCGTCGGGGTGGCTCGTACCCCGACGGCAGAACACCCCGAGGGCATCGCACGCGTCGTACTCCTCGGTGACCCGACGCGCGCCCTGGGCGCCGTGGCGGAGGCCGAGTGCGCCCGCGTCGTCGCCGCGCTGGACCTCGCCGACGCGATGTCGGTGCCGGTCGAGTGGTTCGCACTGTCCGCCGGCGCGCGGATCTCGATGGACTCAGGCACCGAGAACATGGACTGGGTGGCCCGTGCCTTGCGGCGGATCGTGACCTTCACCCAGGACGGCGGCGAGATCAACGTCGTCGTCGCCGGGATCAACGTCGGCGCGCAGCCCTACTGGAACGCGGAAGCGACGATGCTGATGCACACCAAGGGCATCCTGGTGATGACGCCGGACAGCGCCATGGTGCTCACCGGCAAGCAGTCGCTGGACTTCTCGGGCGGTGTCTCGGCCGAGGACAACTTCGGCATCGGCGGTTACGACCGGGTGATGGGACCGAACGGCCAGGCGCAGTACTGGGTGCCGAACCTGGCCGCCGCCTGCGACCTCCTGCTGACCCACTACGGCCACACGTACGTCGCCCCCGGCGAGGCGTCTCCGCGGCGTGCCGCGAGCTCGGACCCGGTGGACCGTGACGTGCGCACGTTCCCCCACGAGGTGCCGGACAGCGACTTCCAC
Source organism: Actinomycetota bacterium (assembly GCA_030841035.1). Taxonomy (GTDB): domain Bacteria; phylum Actinomycetota; class Actinomycetes; order JACCUZ01; family JACCUZ01; genus BP-173. The sequence continues at coordinate 43,649 of JAVEDI010000033.1, read as the reverse complement.
ACGGTCGGCGACATCTTCTCCCGGGAGACGAACCCCGACCGGAAGAAGCCCTTCGACATCCGCACCGTGATGCGTGCGGTGGCGGACCAGGATCTCCCGGTGCTCGAACGGTGGGGTGGCATGGCCGATGCCGAGACGTCCGTCGTGCTCGACGCCCACATCGGTGGGTGGCCGGTATCCCTGCTCGGGATCGAGTCCCGCTCCGTCTCGCGGCGGGGCTTCCCGCCGAGTGACGGCCCCGACATCTGGACGGCGGGGACGCTCTTCCCCCGGTCGTCGAAGAAGACGGCTCGGGCCGTCAGCGCGGCCAGCGGCAACCGTCCCCTGGTCGTGCTGGCCAACCTCTCCGGCTTCGACGGATCGCCCGAGTCGATGCGCAACCTCCAGCTGGAGTACGGCGCCGAGATCGGCCGGGCCGTGGTGAACTTCAAGGGCCCGATCGTCTTCTGCGTCGTCTCGCGCTACCACGGCGGAGCGTTCGTGGTCTTCTCCAAGACGCTCAACGACCGGATGACCGTCCTGGCGGTCGAGGGGTCCTTCGCCTCGGTGATCGGGGGAGCACCCGCCGCTGCAGTGGTGTTCGCCGGCGAGGTCGACGCACGGACCGTGGCCGATCCGCGAGTCCGCGAGCTCGAGCGCCGCGTCGCCGCCGAGGAGGGGGCGGTGCGCGCAGCGCTGGCGACGGAGCTGGTAGAGGTCCGGGCCGCAGTGCGCTCTCAGAAGCTCGGCGAGGTCGCAGCCGAGTTCGACCGCGTGCACAGCATCCAGCGGGCTGTTGCCGTGGGGTCAGTGGACGCGGTGATCGCCGCCCATGAGATCCGTCCCCGCATCGCCGCGGCCATCGAGGAAGGGCTGCGCACCGGCAGGTAGTCGACGCGGCTGCCCGCGAGGGCCCGCGACCGACCACCCGGCCGCACGCAGCCGCTGACGGTCGAGCCCACATGCTCTCGCGTACGTCGATGCAAGCGACGGGTCATCGAGGGTGACCGTGTAGCCCACCAGGTGGCCGCGGTCGCCGATGCGGATCGGCAGCAACGGTGGCGCGGGGTCGGGCAGGGCACACCGGGCCGCCCAGACGACGGTCGTGCTGCCCCGGTGACCGGAGAGGTGGACGTGTCCCTGCGTGATCCCCGCACGTGCGTCGGCGGTGAGCCCCCTCGGGCTCTGCCCGACGACGACGAGAGGTGCCGAGGAGACCAGGGCGAGGCGGACTGCGATCGCGACGCCCGCGTGGTCGACGACCACACGGTCCGGCGGCAGCGCACGCGCGGCGGTGACCCGGACGGACGTGCCCGGTGGCGCGCACACCCCTGCCACCGCGTGGCGAACGGTCGCGAGCTGGGTGGCCGAGAGCACGGTCACGGTGAGGGCGGCGGGGTCCTTGCCCGCGGGACCGACCGACCAGGCCAGCGTGGCGACGGGCCGGTCGACGGCATCCTCGTCCGCGGCGTAGGCGGTCGGCGGCAATGCGGGGGAGGCGCAGTCCTCGATCGGCCAACGGACGTGCAGGACAGCGTCCGAACCGGCCTGGAGGATCCCGGCGTCCGCCGCGGAGAGGGTCGCCACGTCCGCGACGTCGATGGCCCCGACCTGGACGTCTCGTGGCAGTGAGCTGTGCAGGGACACGGCAAGGACCACGCGTCGCGAGGCGCGGTCGGGTGCGGCTCGCACGGCAGCGACCTCGATCCCGTGGCCGGCCAGCTGCTGCCAGCAGGCCGCCCGGATGGCGGCCGCCCAGTCGACACGGCTGCCGGGAAGCCGGACCCGGGCGCGGGCCGGCCGCCCGTCCGTCCCGGTGCGGGTCGTCACGACGAGGTAGCGCCCACCTCTCGCGTCCAGGCTGGCCGCGCTCCTGCAGTCGGGGGTGGCGCTGACCGTGAACACCGTTGCACCGCCCCGGCGCGAGGCGCGGCGTACCTCGGAGCTCCCGACGAACGGCCCGGTGACACCGGTGACCGCGACCCGCGCGGCCGCCCCCGCGGCGCTGAGCCGGTACGTCGCCACCACCGGGCGGGCGGTGGGGCCGAGAGAGGGTGGTGGCGGCACCACGACCGAGACCCCTACCAGCGGCGGCCCTGCCGGTGACGGCCCGGGCGGGGGTCGCAGGGCGACGACGGTAGCCGTGACACCGGCGGCGACGACGAGCAGAGTCGTGGCTGCGCGGGTGGCCAGCAGCCGCTCCCGGCTGCGCCAGCCGCCCCACCGGCGCGCCGGCCAGCCCGACGGCGTGGGCGGCGCCAACCCGTCGGTCAGCATCTCGCCGGCCGCACCGTCGAGCGGGGCCGGCGGCGACCCCGTCAGGTCAAAGGCGGGATCACCCGTTGCTCGCGCAGGGTGTCGAACAGGTCCAGGAACGACCGGCTGGAGTCCTGGAAGTCCAGGAAGCCCATGGCCCGGCTCTTCGACATGTCCGCGAAGGTCTCGACCTCGCGGCCCAGGTCGGCGTCGGTATGCCACCAGGAGGCGAGCTGCGAGGCCGTGAAGTCGGCGAGGTCGTGCTCGCGCACCAGCTCGGCCCATACCTTGTCAGCATGCCCCATGAGCCCCTCGAGCGGGCGGGGATGTCCGCGATAGGGCGCCGGCTCTACGCCGAGCCCCTCGGCGACCCGGGTCCACATCTGCCGCCAGCGGAAGACGTCGCCGTTGACGGTGTTGAACGCCTGGTTGCGAGCAGCGGTCTCCGTCGCCGACCAGACGGCGTGTCGTCCCAGCAGCCGCGCGTCGGTGATGTCGGTGACACCCCCGTACTGCTGGGGGGTGCCGGGGAACTCGAAGGGTGCGCCGGTGGCCCGGCAGATGCTGCCGTAGACCGCGAGCGTGACGCCCATGTTCATGACGTTGCCCAGCGCGTAGCCGATCATGGTGTGCGGGCGGTGCACCGACCAGGTGAAACCCTGGGCGGCGGCCGCCGCGAACAGGAGATCCTCCTGCTCGTAGTAGAAGTTCTGGAACGGCAGCCGGTCCTGGCTCTCCCGGAACGGCGTGTCGGCGGGCGCAGCGGCGTACGCCTCGAACGGCCCGAGGTAGTGCTTGAGGCCGGTGATCAGCACGGCATGCTCCAGCGTGGTGGTCCGGCGGACCGCCTCGAGGGTGTTGGCCAGCATCGCGCTGTTGACCCGGCAGTTGTCGGCCTCGGTGAGCTGCCGCGACCACGTGGTGAAGAACAGATGGCTGATGCCGCGGTCGGCGATGGCGCTCACGACGGACTCGGTTTCGAGCACATCGCCGTAGACGTGCTCGACCCCCGGGACCTCGTAGCGCTTGGAGCGCGAGAGCCCGACGACCCGCCAGCCGCGGGCCAGCAAGGCCTGCGCCGTGTTGTAGCCCGCGATACCGGTCACACCGACCACGAGTGCCGTCTTGTCCATCGTGTGCTCCTCCTGGGCGCGACCGGCGGCTGAGCACCGGCGGCGAGATGACTGCGGCGAATGGTGCCTGTTGCTGGACAGTGCGTCAAGTAATGATTAACATTTGCCCGCACGGATGCGGCTCTCGCTCCGGAGGACCTTCGGAGGGCTCGGGCATGGCAGGACGCGTCGCGGGCAAGGGCATCGTGATCACCGGCGCGGGCAGTGGCATGGGTCGTGCATTCGCGCTCGCACTGGCGAGGGAGGGCGCGACACTCGGAGTCCTCGACCGCGACGATGCTGCGGCCGAGCGTGTCCGCGCCGAGATCGCGTCGGAGTCGCCCAGCGGGTCGAAGCCCGCGGTCGCACTCTCGGCGGACGTCAGCGACCGGGACCAGCTCGCGGCGGCGCTCGATGCCTTCGTCGCGCACGCCGGTCGCCTCGACGTGCTGTTCAACAACGCCGGCTTGAACCGGCCGATGCACCTGCTCGACGTCACCGAGGAGAACTGGCACTCGATCATGGATGTCAACGCGCTCGGCACCCTGCTGGGCATCCAGGAGGGCGCCAAGCGGATGATCCCGAACCGGACGGGGAAGATCATCAACACGTCGTCCATCGCGGGACGGCAGGGCTACCCCAGCTTTGCCCCCTACTGCGCCAGCAAGTTCGCGGTCAACGCGCTCACCCAGGCGGCCGCGCGGGCGCTCGCCGAGCACGACATCACGTGCAACGCGTTCGCGCCGGGAGTCGTCGACACACCGCTGTGGACCCGGCTCGACGCCGACCTTGTCGAGATCGGCGACGCCGCAGAGCCAGGGCAGGCGATGGCCGACTTCTCGGCAGGCATCCTGCGCGGCAGACCCGCCGCTCCGGAGGACCTGGTCGGCACCGCGATGTTCCTCGCGTCCTCGGACTCCGACTACCTCACCGGTCAGGTCATCATGGCCGACGGTGGAATGGTTCTCGTCTGATGTCCAGGGAACCGGCGACGTCGGAGCGACCGCGAACTAGTCTTCGGGGCACGAAGGGCTCGGGCGCGCGAGGGAGAACTGTGTCGCAGGACCGAGGCGGGGCGACGGAGCCGGTGGTGAACCTCGGCGCCCGGCTCAAGCATCACCGGCAGCTGTCGGGAATGTCGTTGCGCGAGGTGGCCCGTCAGCTGGGCGTCTCGCCGTCCTTCGTGTCGCAGCTGGAGAACGGCAAGTCCCAGCCGTCGGTGGCCACGCTGTACTCGATCGCCCAGCTGCTCGACGTGTCGATCGACGAGCTCTTCTCCCCGCAGCACGACGCAGTTCCCGGGCAGCAGGCCGCCGCCGCGCCCATGAGCGTGCCCGCAGCGCGGATGGTCGCGCGCGGGCCGGCGCCGATCAGCCGGTCGGACCTCGGCTCCCCGGCCGACGCGTGGCCCGGGGACCAGGCGCCAGCCCGGCTGTCCGTCACACGGCCCGGCCAGCGGGTGCGCCTGGAGATGGACAGCGGCGTGGTCTGGGAGCAGCTGGCCACGAACACGGGCACCGGCCTGGACTTCATCGAGATCACCTATCCGCCGCACTCGACCTCCACCAACGACAATCGCATGCTGCAGCACGCCGGATCGGAGTTCGGCTACCTGCTGGAGGGTGAGCTCGAGATCACGGTGGGCTTCGAGGTCTTCACGCTGTACGCCGGCGAGGCGCTGGGCTTCGACAGCGCGACGCCGCACCTGCTGTCGAACCGCACCGACGCGCCGGCGCGGGGCATCTGGTTCGTGCGGCACCCGCACGCCTGACCCCCGCCGTCCTGCGAGTTGTGCTTGACAGCCCGGGCCAAGACGTTAACCATCTGTGAACGCGCCGGGTTGGCCGCCCCCGGCCGAACTGTGTCCAGGGCGGCCCCCGCGTGAGGTGATCCGTGAAGGCCCTTCAGTTCGTCGGTGACGACCGCTGCGCCGTCAACGAGCTCGATGTCCCCACGATCGGCGACGACGAGGTGCTGCTGGCGAGCCGGCGGGTCGGCGTCTGCCACAGCGACATCGAGCTGCTGGGCGGCCGCTACATCATCCCCTTCCAGTTCCCCGTCGTCCCGGGTCACGAGTGGGCGGCCGAGGTGGTCCGGGTCGGGACGGGTGTCACGTCCTTCGGTGCGGGTGACCGCGTGGTCGGCGAGTGCGTCATCGGCCAGGAGCACTTCGGCTTCAGCATCAGCGGGGCGGCGGCAGAGTTCTTCGTCGCGAAGGCGGCCTGGCTGCACCGGCTGCCCGACAACCTCTCCTGGACCCAGGGTGCGCTGGTCGAGCCCTTCAGCTGCGGCTACTACGCGACGGTGCGGGCGGACAACCTCGACGCCAGCGACACGGTGGTCGTGCTCGGTGCCGGCCCGATCGGCCTCGGAGTCGTGGCCGCCGCCGCCGGGAGGGGCGCCCGGGTGCTGGTCGCCGAGCCGTCGGCGGCTCGTGGCGAGCTGGCTCGCACCCTCGGTGCAGACGACGTGCTCGACCCCACCGACGAGGGCTTCCGGGCGCACGTCGCGGACCTGACCGGCGGGGAAGGAGCCAGTGTCGTCTTCGAGGCGAGCGGGAAGCCGGCGGCCATGGCGACGGCGCTCGAGGTCGCGGGCTTCCGCGCCCGTCTGGTCTACATCGGCATCGACGTGGGCGGCTCGGTACCGGCGCGGCTCGGGCTCATCCAGTCCAAGGAGCTGCAGCTGCGCGGCATCATCGGCTCGCCAGGCGTGTGGCCGCAGACGCTGCGCTTCCTCTCCCGTAGTGGCGTCGACCTGTCCCCGCTCGTGACCGCTACCTACCCGCTGTCCGACGCCGACAGCGCCATCTCCGCCGTCCTCTCGGACAAGACCCAGGTCAAGGTCCACATCACCTCCGACGCCCGTCTCTGACCGGAGCCACTCATGCGCGCTGCCGTTCTGCACGCCCCTCACGACCTGCGGGTCGAGGACCGCCCGGAACCCACCTGCGGTGACGGGGAAGTCGTCATCGAGGTGATCTACAACGGGCTCTGCGGCACCGATGCGACGGAGTACACCAAGGGCCCGATGATGGTGCCGTTGTCCGTTCCTCACCCGGGCAGCGGGCATGTCGGCCCGACCACACTCGGCCACGAGTTCATCGGGCGGGTGGTCGAGGCCGGAGCCGGCGCGGAGCAGTGGAAGGGCCGGCGCGTGGCCAGCGGCGCCGGTGTCTCGTGCGGCGAGTGCGCGTGGTGCCTGCGCGGCCGGACCAACCTGTGCGCCCGCTACTACACGCTCGGCCTGAGCACCCACGGCGGGCTGGCGCAGCTCGTGGCCGCACCCGCCGGCACGCTGCGCGAGATCCCGGCCGGGTGCACCGACCTCGACGCCGCTCTCGCGCAGCCGCTCGCAGTCGGGCTGCACGCCCTCGCGCGTGCCGGCGTGCAGCCCGGCGACAACCTCGTCCTGCTCGGCGCCGGGGCCATCGGCACCTTCATCCTGGCCGGGCTCAGCGGACGGGAGGCCTCGGTCCTTGCGCTCGACATCGATGAAGGCCGCCTCGCCGTCGCCCGCGGCCTCGGTGCGACCGAGACGCAGGTCATCGAACGCGACGCCACGCCCGGGCAGCTGCGTGACCTGGTGCCGGCGGGAGCGGACGTCGTCATCGAGTGCTCCGGTGTGCCCGGCGGTGCCGCACGTGCCTACGCCCTGGCCGCCCGAGGAGGCACCGTGCTGCTCGTCGGGCTCACCCAGGCACCGCAGCCCCTGCAGCTCGCCGACGTCGTCCTGCGGGAGGTCGACACCCGGACCACGGTCGCGCACGTGTGCGACACGGACCTTCCGGCGGCACTGGACCTGCTGACCACGCGCCCACTCGCGCCGGTGCTGGTCGACCGGGTGGTCGCACTGGAGGACGTCGTGCCGGAGGGCTTCGAGCCACTGGCAGCCGGTGCCGCGCACGGCAAGATCCTGGTGGCCCCCGACCATGGCTGACGTGGCCGTCCTCGGCACCGGGCGGATGGGTGCGGCGATGGCCGAGCGGCTGGCTGCGGCGGGGCACCGGCTCACCGTCTGGAACCGGACGGAGGCCACAGCGCGCCGGGTCGTCGCCGGCCTGCCTGCGGAGGTGGCCGGTGCGGCGGCGGTGGCCGCGAGCCCCGCCGACGCCGTGCGCGGCCGTGACGTCGTGCTCTCGATGCTCGCCGACGGCGACGCCACCTGTGCTGTGTTGCTTGACACCGACGTGGTCGCGGCGTTACGCACGGACGCGATCGTGTGCGACCTGGCCACCAGCGGCGTGCGCGCGGCCAGGAACCTCGCCGCGGGGCTGGGTGCGGCCGGCGTCGGGTTCGTGGACGCCCCCGTCTCGGGCAGCGTGCCCGCCGTCGAGGCCGGCACCTTGCTGGTCATGGCGGCTGGCGACCCGGCGCAGATCGACGCCGTCCGGCCGGTGCTCGAGGCCTTCGCGCGACGCGTCGTGCGGGTCGGCGACGCGGGAGCGGGGCAGGCCATGAAGCTGGCCGTCAACCTGGTCGTCCATGACCTCAACGCGGCGGTCTCCGAGGCGCTCATACTCGCCGAAGGCAGTGGAATCACACGGGAAAGCGCCTACGACGTGCTTCAGGACAGTGTCGTCGGGGCGCCGTTCGTGGCCTACAAGCGCGCGGCGTTCCTGGACCCTGCGACTCCCGTCGCCATGAGCCTCGACCTCGTGCTCAAGGACCTGCGGCTCATCACCGCCCATGCCCACGACGTGACGACCTCGACGGAGGTGACCGCGGCCGCCGAGGCTGCCGTCGAGGCCGCCTGTGCCGCCGGTTTCGGTGCGCAGGACATGGCCTCGCTGAGCCGGTTCCTAGGGATTCGTCGGGTTTCCTGACGCGCCTGCTGCCCCGCCGCGTCCGGGCCACATCACGTTTTGGGCACGGCGGATGTTTCGCCCCTGTGTACCTCTTGTGAACGAGGCCCTCCTTTTGTACAGTCCCGCCCAACACCTGTGGTCCACGCCGGGCGCACCGAGCGAGATGCGAGGAGGGGTCCCATGATCGCCACGATCGCGCAGTCGACGACCTCTGCTCGTCACCGCCTCTCGGCCTCACGCGGGCTGGTCACGGTCGTCGTGGCTCTGATGATCCTGGTCGCAGCGGGTGTGCTGTTCGCGCCCAGCAGCCTGAGCAAGGGCGCCGTACTCGGCATGCTGCCCTTCGCGGCCGTTCTCGCGATCGTGGCGCTGGGCCAGACGCTGGTCGTCATGCAGGGCGGCATCGACCTCTCGGTCGCGGGCTCGGTGTCGATGGTGGTCGTCATCGTCACCCACGAGGCCTACGGCAACGACGCGCGCGTCCTTCCCGCGGCACTCGCCGCGCTGGCCGCTGCTCTCGCGGCGGGCCTGCTCAACGGCGTCCTCATCGGCCGGCTCGGGCTCAACCCCATCGTCGCGACGCTCGGCACCAATGCGCTGCTCTATGCCGTGGTCCTCGGAGTCTCCGGCGGCACCCCGCGGCAGACCACCGACCTGATGGCCTCGATCGCGGGCGGCACCACGCTGGGAGTCCCCAACGCGGTCTACTTCTCGGTGCTGGCCGTCGTCGTCACCACGACGGCGGTCAAGCGCACCGTCGCCGGCCGCCGGTTCGAAGCGGTCGGCGCCAACGGTGCCGCGGCCTGGGCGACCGGGCTGATGGTGCAGCGGCACCGGGGCGGCGGCTACCTCTGGGCACAGGTCCTCTACTGGCTCGGCGGCGTTCTGCTCGCGGGGATCATCAACAAGCCCACCGCCTACCAGGGGGACAGCTATCTCCTGGCCTCCGTCGCGGCCGTGGTGCTGGGCGGCACGTCACTGCTCGGTGGCCGGGGCGACCTCGTGGCCACTGCGCTGGCCGCTCTCTTCCTCACCCAGCTCGACCAGTTCGTCCTGGCACTCGGGGTCACCTTTGCCGTCCAGACGCTCACCCAGGCGGCTGCGCTGGCGATCGGTGTTGCGCTCTACACCATCCGATGGTCCGGGCTCAGGCGCCAGTTGCGCCGGGGGTCCGCACCGCTTCCCGTCACCTGAGGCCCTCCGTCCGGGTGCCGGGCCCTGCCCCGTTCTTCCTGTCGAAGCCCCGCAAACAGAAAGGTCCACCGCATGTCCCGACTGTCCACCACCCTCCGCCTGCTGGCGGCAACGGGTGCCGTCGCGCTGATGTTGAGCGCGTGCGGTGGCTCCTCCTCGTCCAACAACGCCTCGTCCTCCGGTTCCGACAAGGCCACGCCCGCGGGGAACTCCAACGCGCCGTCGTGGTGCGGTCCGAAGAAGATCAGCCTCGGGCTCACCGATGGCTTCGGAGGCAATAGCTGGCGTCTGGTGACCACTGCGGCGGCCAAGGACGAGGTCGCCAAGTGCCCCAGTGTCACGAGCTTCACCTACGCGGATGGTCAGGGCAACACGCAGAAGGCCATCTCCGACATCCAGGGGCTCGTGGCGAAGGGCGTCAACGCACTCGTGGTCTTCCCGGATGCCGGCAACGCCGTCCTTCCCGCACTTCGCAGCGCGCACCAGGCCGGAGTCACCACGGTTCCCTACCGCGTCGACCCGGGCGGCTCCGACGGTACGGACTACGACGTGTGGGTCGGCGCCGACTTCACCACGGACGGCAAGAACTGGGGTAACTGGATCCTCAAGAACCTGCCCGACGGCGGGAACGTGCTGTTCATCTCGGGACCCAAGGGCAACAGCCAGGGCATCACCGAGGGCAAGGCGCTGCACTCGGTCCTCGACCCGAGCGGCAAGTACAAGTTCATCGGTGAGCAGCCGTTCGCCGTCACCAACTGGGACCCGGCCCTGACCCAGCAGGTGCTGACCGCGGCCATCGCGAAGAACCCGAAGATCGACGTGATCGTGTCCGACTTCGGCCCGTCGCTCGTCGGTGCTCTGCCGGCGTTCGAGAAGAGCGGCCGCTCCATCCCGGCCATCGTCACCTCTGACGGCAACGTGCTCTCGTGCTTCTACGAGGACCACAAGGCCAAGAACAAGGACTTCAAGCTGACCACGGTGGCGACGGGCAACGACAACGCTCGCCTCGCAGTCGACTGGGCCGTTGCCATCGCCACCGGCGGGACCAAGCCGGCGTCCAAGACGTTCCAGGCGCCGATCTTCGAGGACTCCGTCAGCGGCCAGCCGCACCCCGTGACCTGTGACCGCAACCTCCCGGGCGACGTCTACCTCTCCGCGCAGATGGCCGGACCGGACCAGGCGAAGCTGCTCAAGTAACCCCGCACGCAGGTGGGCACCGGTCGGGAGAGCGACCTCCCCGACCGGTGCCCACCGCGAGGTCGTCGGTCTGGCCGACGTCTGCCGAAAGAGAGATGACGCGTGACCGAGGACACCGCCGTGGCCGTCGCAGAGTCGACGATGGTCCTGTTCGGCATCAGCAAGCACTATGACGGTGTAGCGGCCCTCACCGACGTCTCGCTCGACATCCGCCCGGGCGAGGTCCACGCGTTGCTGGGCGAGAACGGCGCGGGCAAGTCGACGTTGATGGGTGTCGCCTCCGGGACGATAACGTCGGACGCGGGCACGATCACCGTCCACGGCGAGCTGGTGGAGGGCCTGACTCCCGCCGTGGCGACCGAGCAGGGCATTGCAATCGTGCACCAGCATCCGGCAGTCCTGCCGGACATGACCGTGGCCGAGAACATCCGGGTCGCGGTTCCGGCCAGGTTCCTCAACGACACGGGCAACCAGTACGAGGCGATGCGGCGCATGCTCGCCGACGTCGGCTTCACGGGCCACCTCGACGACCGGGTCGGCTCGTTGACCGTCGCCCAGAAGCACCTGTTGGAGCTGGCGAAGGCGCTGGTCCTCAAGCCCTCCCTGCTCATCCTGGACGAGCCGACCGCGCCGCTGGGACAGGAAGCGGTCGACACCCTGTTCGAGCGGGTGCGGCGGGCCGCCAACGGCGGGACGGCCGTGGTCTACATCACCCACCGGTTGGCCGAGGTGCGGGTGCTCGCGTCGCGCGTCACGGTGCTACGCGACGGGAAGGTGCGAGGGACCGCCCGAGTCGAGGAGATCACCGATGACGAGCTGTTGGCCCTCATCGTGGGACGGCAGCTCGACTCGACCTTCCCGCCCAAGCGGGGCGACGCGGCCGACGGCGCTCCGCTGCTGATCGCGGACGGACTGAGCGGCAACGGGTTCTCCGATGTGTCGCTCGCGGCACGCCGCGGTGAGATCCTGGGTGTCTTCGGCATCGTCGGCAACGGCCAGACGGCCCTGCTACGGGGTCTGGCCGGTCTCGAGTCCTTCACGGGCACGGTGCACATCGGCGAGCGCGCGTTCACGACCAAGGACCTGCGCAGGCACTCCGCATACATGCCGGCCGACCGTCATCGTGAGGGCCTGATGATGTCGCTGTCGGTGCGGGAGAACGGCGCCCTCTCCGCCTTGACGCGGTTCAGGCGCGGCCCGCTGCTCAGCCGCGACAAGGAGGTGTCCGACATCGACCGCGAGCTGGCGTCGCTCGCCGTCAAGACTCCCTCCCGTGAGGCAGTCGTCTCGTCCCTCTCCGGTGGCAACCAGCAGAAGGTGGTGCTCGTCCGCGCGCTGCTGTCCCAGCCGTCGATCCTCGTCGCGGACGAGCCGACTCAGGGCGTGGACGTCGGGGCGCGCGCCGAGATCTACCGGATCCTGCGGGAGGTCTCCGACGGTGGGGTGCCGGTCGTGGTGGCCTCCTCCGACGCCAAGGAGCTCGAGGGCCTCTGTGATCGCGTCATCGTCATGTCGCGCGGCGGCGTGGTCGAGACGCTGCTCGGGGAGCAGATCACCGAGGAGCGGCTGATCAACGCCGCGGTCAGGGCGACCGGGCACAGCCGTCAGGCCTCGACGCAGGGCGCCAAGCCCGTCGTCGGGTCGACGCGCCTCGGTCGGTTCCTGCAGGGCGACTACGCGCCGGTCGTGATCCTCGCGCTGGTCATGCTCGCGCTCGGCTCCTACGTGCTCAGCCAGAATTCGCGCTACCTCTCGTCCTTCAACATCACCTCGGTGATGATCTCCTGTGCGGCGCTGGGTTTCATCGCGATGGGCCAGACTGTCGCGCTGCTCAGCGGAGGCATCGACCTCTCGGTCGGCCCGTTGTCCGGCTTCCTCGTCGTGATCGCCTCCTTCTTCATCAATGACGGCCGCTCCGTCATCGTGATGCTCCTCGGAGTCGCCCTGATGTTCCTGGGAGCGGCGAGCGCCGGCGTGGTGAACGGCGGCCTGATCCGGTTCGGGGGCTTCACAGCGGTCGCGGCCACCCTGGTGACCTACATCGCACTGCAAGGGCTCAGCTCGCTGCTGCGTGACGCCCCCGGGGGGAACATCGCCGGCTCGGTGACGAACCTCATCCTGACCAAGGTCGGCCCCGTGCCGGTCGTCTTCATGGCGCTGGTGGTCCTGACGCTGGTGATGGAGTACTGCCTGCGCTACCGGAGCTGGGGACTGCGACTGAGGGCCGTGGGCTCCAACGAGGACTCCGCGCGTGCGGTCGGTGTGCGCACCGACCGCACCGGAGTCCTCGCCTATGTCGCCACGTCGACCCTCGTGTGCCTCGGCTCGATCGTGCTCCTGGCCCAGCTGGGCATCGGCGACCCTGCACAAGGGGTCGGCTACACGCTGAGCAGCATCACCGCGGTCGTCCTCGGCGGCACCAGCCTGCTCGGCGGCCGAGGGACGTTCGTCGGGACGCTGTTCGGGGCCGGCCTGATCGTGCAGGTCCTGAACGCGACCGTGTTCCTCGACCTCTCCCAGACCTGGCAGTACTTCTTCCAGGGTGCGCTCATCGTCGTGGCCGCCGTCATCTACAGCCAGGTGCGTGGGAGCAGGGCCGGCGTCCGCTAGAGCCCCCCACGTCCGACCGACCGTCATCCGAAGGAGAACAGCTCGTGCGAGCAGCGAGGTTCCACGGCAAGTCCGACATCCGCATCGAGGACGTGCAGGCTCCGGCGATCGGTGCGGACGACGACGTGCTGGTGGAGGTGTTCTACTGCGGGATCTGCGGGACGGACCTGCACGAGTACGTCGTCGGGCCGATCGTCACCCCGACCTCGCCTCACCCGCTGACCGGTGTCACCATCCCGCAGACGCTCGGCCACGAGTTCTCCGCGCGGGTCGTGGAGATCGGCAAGGACGTCGCAGACATCTCGGTCGGTGACCGGGTCGCGATCATGCCGGCCATCGTCTGCGGCAAGTGCCACTACTGCCGTCGTGGACTCGGCCACCTCTGCGTGAAGTTCGCCTGCACCGGCCTGAGCGCCGAGACCGGCGGCCTGGCGCAGTTCGCGCTGCTCAAGGACTACCAGGTCGCCAGGTTGCCGGACGACGTGTCCGACGTCGCGGGAGCGGTCGTCGAGCCTGCCTGCGTCGCCGCCTACGGCATCGACCGGGTCGGCGTACGTGGCGGTGACGTGGTTCTCGTCACCGGTGCCGGCCCCATCGGCATCCTGTCGGCGATGTACGCATCCGCCGTCGGCGCCTCCACCGTCATCATCGCCGAGCCGAACCCCAACCGGGCTGCGCTCGCCAGGACGATGGACATCGGCCCGGTGCTCGACCCGACCACCGGGGACCTCGCGGCGTTCGTCGCCGACCTCACGAACGGGCTCGGCGTCGACGTGGCCGCGGAGTGCTCCGGATCGACACCCGGGCTGACCACCGCCCTGTCCAGCACGCGCCGTCGCGGCTCGGTCGTCCAGACCGGTCTGCACACCAAGCCGGCGACCATCGATGCAATGGCCTTGTCGGAGAACGACATCAGCCTCGTCGGGAGCTGGTGCTACCTCATCACCGACTGGCCGCGCATCATCCGGCTCATCGCCTCCGGCAAGTACCCCGCCGAGAAGATCGTCACGGCGCGGATCTCGTTGGAGGACGTCGTGCCCAAGGGCTTCGACGTGCTCGTGCACCCCACGGGCGACGAGCTCAAGGTCCTCGCCTCTCCCACTCCCGTCGCCTGACGGCCCGGTCCGCGTCACCCGTCCGAAGGACTCGCATGGAACTCAAGGCAGTGCACCACGTCGGTCTCGTCGTGCGCGACCTCGACCGGTCGATCTACTTCTACCACGACGTCCTCGGCTTGCCGTTCGCCAACGAGCCAACGCCCTGGTTCGAGGGGCCGGCGCTGGAGAAGGGCGTGGGCGTCCCCGGCGCCACGCTGCGCCAGGTGTCGCTCTGGGTGGGGGAGCACTCCACGATCGAGCTGATCGAGTACGGCAACCGCCCGCAGACCAGCACGGCGCCTGTGCCGAACAACCACCTGGGTGCCGCGCACGTCTGCTTCAAGGTCGACGACGTCCGGACGACCAAGGCCGAGCTGGAGAGCCAGGGCGTGGCGTTCTACACCGATGTCAACGTCGTCGACTCGGGTCCGCTGGCGGGTTGGCGGTGGGTGTACTTCAGCGACCCCGACGGCCTGGCTCTCGAGCTTGTCGAGGTCGCCTACTACCTCAAGGATGAACGGGACGAGAACTCCGCCGCGTACCTGCGAACCCGCCCCGCACTCGCTGACCTCGAGGGCCGCGTCCCCTGATCCCGGACGTTCCCCGGCCTGACCGGGAGGCCTGCACTTCATGCAACGCACTGAGGAGGAAGTCCCATGGTGTCCCCCACCTTCGGCCCGACCGATGTCGACTGGGAGAGCCGGTTCGACATGCCCCGGCTCCGCCGGGAACGTCTCGAGCGGCTGAAGGGCGAGCTCGAAAAGTCAGACCTCGGCGCACTGCTGACGTTCGACTTCCACAACATCCGCTACATGACGTCCACCCACATCGGCACCTGGGCGATGGACAAGATGATCCGGTTCGCCCTCCTGCCGCGCGGCGGTGACCCGGTCCTGTGGGACTTCGGGTCGGCCGCCCGTCACCACCAGCTCTACTCGCCCTGGCTCGACGAGCCGCACGACGCCGCCGGTCGCGGCCCGCACTACGGCGCCCGCGCCGGCATCTCCACCCTGCGGGGAGCGATCTCGCCCGGCGCCGGCCGTGCCGGCGACCTCGCCGCCAAGGTCGCGGCCGTGATGGCCGACTTCGGGCTGGCCGGGCAACCGGTCGGCGTCGACGTCATCGAGCCGCCGGTGTGGTTCGCCCTGCAGCAGCAGGGGATCCCGGTCGTCGACGGGCAGCAGGTGTTCCTCGAGGCCCGACGCGTCAAGACGGCCGACGAGATCGGCCTGCTCACCACGGCCGCCTCCATGGTCGACGCCGCCTACGAGGACCTGTACGCGTTCCTGCGCCCCGGCGTGCGGGAGAACGAGTGCGTGGGGATCGTGAGCAAGAAGCTGTTCGACCTCGGCTCGGAACATGTCGAGGGGGTCAACGCGATCTCGGGCGAGCGGTGCTCGCCGCACCCGCACGTGTTCTCCGACCGGCTCATCCGGCCCGGTGACCCGGCCTTCTTCGACATCCTGCACAGCTACCAGGGGTACCGCACGTGCTACTACCGCACGTTCGCGGTCGGCAGCGCGTCTGCCGCGCAGCGCGGCGCCTACCGGATCTGTCGTGAGCTGATGGACAACGCGATCGAGCTGGTGAAACCCGGCGCGACCACGGCGGAGATCGTGCAGGTGTGGCCGACCGCGCCGGAGTTCGGCTTCGCCGACGAGGAGGCCGCGTTCGCGCTGCAGTACGGCCACGGCGTAGGCCTGAGCATCTGGGAGCGTCCGATCTTCAGCCGCCTGACGTCGATCGAGAACCCCGAGACCCTGGAGGTCGGCCAGGTCTTCGCGCTGGAGACCTACTGGCCGGCCGACGACGGGTGGGGGGCCGCGCGCATCGAGGAGGAGCTGGTCGTCACCGAGACCGGCTGCGAGGTCATCACCAAGTTCCCGGCCGAGGAGCTGCTCGTCGCCGGTCAGCGCTACTACACGACCGGGGGCTACCTGCCGACCGAGCGCGACAGTCAATCGCACATCAACACCCGGCGCGCGAACTACGGGGAGATCTCATGAAGCTCCCGCTCTCCGATCACGAGTACGGCGAGCACGGTGCGGTGCTGCCGCCACAGAACCACGCCACGCACGACGGTGCGGACATCGACCTGGCGGTCCGCACGGGCATCTATCGCAAGCTGCAGGAGATGCGGCAGTTCGAGTCGCGGGCCTACGACCTGTTCATGCGTCAGCTCGTGAAGGGCACCAGCCACCTGTCGCTGGGCATGGAGGCGATCGCGGCCGGGTTCGGCGCAGCGATGCGCTCCGACGACTACACGTTCGCGACGTACCGCGGGCACGCCCACACCCTGGCCCGCGGGGTGCCCATGACGCCGGTGATGGCCGAGCTGCTCGGCCGGTCCAACGGCCTGATGAGCGGCAAGGGCGGCTCCATGCACCTCACCAGCGTCGAGCACGGCATGATGGGCTCCTACGCGATCATCGGTGCACACCTGACCATCGCGAACGGCGCCGCCTGGTCGGCGCAGTACCGCGGCACGGGTCAGGTCGCCGTCTGCTTCTTCGGCGACGGCACGACCAACATCGGCGCCTTCCACGAAGCGCTCAACTACGCGGCGGTCTACCGGCTGCCGGTGGTCTTCGTCTGCGAGAACAACCTCTACATGGAGTACACCGCGATCGCCGACATCACAGCCGTGCAGCATCCCGCCGCGGACCGCGCGTCGGCGTACGGCCTGGGTTCACAGGTGATCGACGGCAACGACGCCGACGCGGTGTACCTCGCTGCCTCGGCCGCCATCGAGCGCGCCCGCGCCGGCGAGGGCCCGTCGCTGGTCGAGGCCCTGACCTACCGCCACGGTGGTCACTCACGGGCCGACCCGGGCAAGTACCGCCCGGAACACGAGGTCGCGGCATGGAAGGCCTACGACCCGATCCCGCTCTACCGCGCGCGACTCGTCCGCCTCGGCGTCGAGGAGGCCGAGCTCGACCTGATCGACAAGGAGGTCGCCGGCGCGGTGGACCTCGCGACCGAGGAGGCCATCGCCGGGGACCTCCCGTCACCGGAGAGCGCCTTCACCGACGTCTGGGCAGATGGAGGTTCGTCATGGCGCAACTGACCTACCGCGACGCCGTCGCGCGAGGCATCGCGCAGGAGATGCGCCGTGACGAGCGCGTCGTGCTGATCGGCGAGGACGTCGCCGGCGCCGGGGGCGTCTTCAAGACGACGGTCGGGCTGCTGGCCGAGTTCGGCCCGAAACGCGTGATCGACACCCCCATCTCGGAGCAGGCGATCCTGGGCGCGGCAATGGGTGCCGCCATGACGGGACTGCGGCCGGTGGCGGAGATCATGTTCTCCGACTTCTTCGCCGTCTGCTGGGACATCGTCGTCAACGAGATCGCCAAGACGCGCTACATGACGGACGGCCAGGTGGTCCTGCCGCTCGTCATCAAGACCGGGAACGGCGGCGGCCTCCGGTTCGGCGCACAGCACTCCCAGTCGATCGAGAACTGGGCCATGGCGGTGCCCGGCCTCAAGGTCGTCACGCCCTCCACGCCAGAGGACGTCGTGGGCCTGATGGCTGCCGCAGTACGCAGCGACGACCCCGTCATGTTCTTCGAGCACAAGGGCTTGTACTCCTCGAAAGGCGAGGTGCCCGACGGCGACATCGTCGACTCGCTGGGAACGGCGAAGATCCGTCGCCCCGGAACGGACGCCACGATCCTCGCGCTCGGCATGATGGTGCCACGGGCCCTTGCAGCCGCGGACCAGCTGGCCGGTCGGGGCATCAGCGCCGAGGTCATCGACGTGCGGTCTCTGGTGCCGCTGGACACGGCCACCATCCTGAGCTCGCTCTCGCGCACCGGGCGGCTCTTCACGGTGGAGGAGAACCCTCGGCTGCTCGGCTGGGGTGCGGAGATCGCATCGATCGCCGCCGAGGAGGGCTTCTGGGACCTCGACGGCCCGATCCAGCGCATCACCACGCCGCACATCCCGCTCCCGTCGGCCGACTCGCTGGAGGACCTCGTGATGCCGTCTGCGGACAGCGTCGCCACCACCGTGGAGAAGGCCCTGCAGTCGTGAGCGTGGTCACCGCGGCGCGGCACCGGCATTCACCGCGCGTACGCCGTCTGGCGGCCGAGGTGGGCGTCGGCCTGTCCTCCGTCGACGGCACCGGACCGGGCGGGCGGGTCACCACCGCCGACGTACGCCGGGCGAAGGTCGCCGCCGACGACGCGAGCGCGCTGCCCACGGGCTCCGGCACCGCGCAGCCGGCGACCGCCGCGCTGACCAGCGTCGTGGAGGTCGACGTCTCGGCGATCGTCGGCCACGACCAGGGTGATCTGCCGCTGGCGGCGTACGTCGCCAAGGCGACCGTCGAGGCGCTGAGGCAGCACCCGCGACTGAACACGCCGGTCGGCACCGACGGCTCTACCGACGCCACCGTCCATCTCGGCCTGGCCGTCGACTCCGGGCGGGGCACGGTGGTGTCCGTCGTGCCCGACGCCGGTGACCTGAACCTGCAGGGGCTGGCCCGCCGCCTGGCGGAGCTCGTCGACCGCGCTCACACCGGCTCGTCGAGGACCGACGACCTCCCGGGCGGCACGTTCACGCTGGCCGACGCGGGGAGCCACGGCGCACTGTGGGACACCCCGCCCCTCGCGCCGGGACAGGCGGCAGCCCTCGGGCTGGGCTCGGTGGTCGAGCGTCCGGTGGTGGTCCGCCGACCCGACGGCGAACGCGTTGTCGCCATCCGCTCGATGGCCTACCTCGTGCTCGCCCGTGACCCGCAGCTGGCCGATGCCGCCGAGTCCGGCCGTTTCCTGAAGTCCGTGAAGGACCGGCTCGAGGCCGGTCGCTCGCACGGCGACCGCGCCTGACCGCAGCCCGCTTGCACCGCCCGCAGCCACACCGCCGCCAGCAACCAGGAGAGCCCGTGTTTCTCGGAGACCGTCTCGGCCACCTCGCCTACTCCACGCTCGTGCACCCGGGTGACACCTGGGCGGAGATGCGGGAGAGCCTCGAGACCTACGCCCCGGCGGTGAAGGCGCGTGTGTCGCCCGACGACCCCTACGGTCTGTCGTTGCGCATCTCCGCCGCATCGGCCGCGACGCTGACGACCGACCCCTTGGAGCGCAAGCGGCTGAAGGCATGGCTCGACGAGCACGACATGTACGTCTACACGGTCAACGCGTTCCCCTACGGCCCCTTCAAGGGGCGCGTGGTGATGGAGTCGGTCTACGAGCCCGACTGGGCGACCGAGGACAGGGTTGCCTACACCTGCCAGGTCGCCGACATCCTCGCCGAGATCACTCCCGACTCGGTGGACCCGTCGATCCAGACGGCACCGCTGGCGTTCCGGCCCAACGTCACCTCCTCCGAGTATGTCGAGGGGCTCACCGAGAACCTGTTGCGTGTCGTGGCTCATCTCATCGAGCTCGAGCGCCGCACCGGCCGTCGCGTGAAGCTGGCGCTCGAGCCGGAGCCCTTCTGCTTCCTCGAGACGACCGAGGAGACGGTGCGGTACTTCCAGGACCACGTCTACTCGACGACCGGCACCGCCCGGCTGGCCCGGCTGGCGGGGTTGCCGGCGAGCGAGGTCGCGGGTCTCGTGCGCCGTCACCTCGGCGTGGTGTTCGACATCTGCCACCAGTCCGTGGCGTTCGAGGACATCGGTGCCTCGCTGCGCCTGTTCTACGCAGCGGGGATCCCCATCTTCAAGCTTCAGGCGGCGGCCGCGCTGTGGGTCCCGGAGGTCACGCCGGAGGCGGTGGCGGCACTGGAGTCGTTCACCGACACGATCTATCTGAGCCAGACCACCGAGCTGCGCGACGGCGTCCTGACCCGTCACCTCAACCTCTCCGATGCGATCGCGGCCTGGCGCACGGACTCGTCCGGCCAGCGCGAGTGGCGGACGCACTTCCACCTTCCGGTGTTCCTCGACGATCTCGGCGAGTTCCGCACCACGCGCTCCGGGATCGAGGTGGCGCTGCGGGTCCACGCCGAGACGCCGCTCTCGGACCACGTGGAGATCGAGACCTACACCTGGGACGTCCTGCCTGCTCATCTGAAGACCGGTGACATCACCGACTACGTGTCGCGGGAGCTGGAGTGGCTCCGCCACGCGTTGCTCGCACCCGCATTGCCGGTCTGACATGTCGTCCAGTGCCCGCGAGCGCGCGGTGGTCGACGAGGTACCCACGGGCCTGTGGCTCGGTGGCACGACGCAGCCGGCGAGCGGGGGAGCGGTGCTCGTCGTGGACGACCCGTCCACCGGCGAACCCTTGGCGGAGGTGGCTGACGCGTCGCGCGAGGACGTCATGGATGCGCTGGGCATGGCCGTGTCCACACAGGAGGCCTGGGCCGCGACCGCACCTCGCACCCGCGCAGAGGTCCTGCGTCGTGCCTTCGAGCTCATGACGGCGCGCGCCGAGGACCTGGCCCTGCTGATGACCTTGGAGATGGGCAAGCCGCTGGCCGAGTCACGCGGTGAGGTCGCCTACGCTGCTGAGTTCTTCCGCTGGTTCAGCGAGGAGGCCGTCCGTATCGCCGGCCGGTGGTCGACGTCGCCGGACGGGGCTACGCGGCTGATGACGATGAAGCGACCGGTCGGCCCGACGCTGATGATCACGCCGTGGAACTTCCCGCTGGCGATGGGCACCCGCAAGATCGGCCCAGCCGTCGCGGCCGGTTGCACCATGGTGGTCAAGCCTGCGGCACAGACCCCGCTGTCGATGTACGCGCTCGCGGCGATCCTGCAGGAGGCGGGGCTCCCGGACGGGGTCCTCAGCGTGGTCACCACCAGCAGCAGCGGAAGCGTCATGGAGCCGCTGATCCGTGACCCGCGCCTGCGCAAGCTGACCTTCACGGGCTCGACAGCCGTGGGCAAGAAACTCGTGGAGCAGTCCGCCGAGCAGCTCCTGCGCGTCTCGATGGAGCTGGGCGGCAACGCACCCTTCCTCGTGATGGCCGACGCTGATGTCGACGTAGCCGTCGACGGTGCGGTGCTGGCGAAGATGCGCAACATGGGCGAAGCCTGCACGGCAGCGAACCGGTTCCTCGTGCACGAAAGCGTCGCGGGGGAGTTCTCCCGCGGACTGGCGTCGCGGATGGCCGGGCTGCGGGTGGGCCGTGGCACCGAGGAGGGAGTGCAGGTCGGTCCGCTCGTCGACGAGAGCTCGAGAGACAAGGTCGCCGAGCTCGTGCAAGGTGCTGTCGACGGCGGCGCCCGGGTGCTGACCGGCGCCGGCGCGGTCGGCAGTCGTGGCTGGTTCTACGCGCCGACGGTCCTGGCCGACGTACCGGAGGAGGCGGCACTGCTGTCGGAGGAGATCTTCGGCCCCGTCGCACCGATCACGACGTTCGGCACGCTCGACGAGGCTGTGCGCAAGGCCAACGACACCGAATACGGACTGGTGGCCTACGCCTTCACCGAGAGCCTCTCGACCGCGCTCGAGCTCGCCGAACGTCTGGACACGGGCATGGTCGGCATCAACCAGGGAGTGGTGTCCAACCCGGCGGCGCCATTCGGCGGTGTCAAGCACTCCGGCTTCGGTCGGGAGGGCGGGACCGAAGGCATCGAGGAGTACCTGGAGACCCGCTACGTCGGCATCAAACCGCGTTGAGAGGCATCGATGACTCGCGAGGACGTCCAGTTCGACAGTGACGGCACGACAGTGCGTGGCTGGTTCTACGCTCCCGACGGTCCCGGACCACATCCGACGGTCGTACTGGCCGGCGGCTGGTGCTATGTGCGTGAGCTGGTCATGCCGCACTATGCCGAGGAGTTCGCGAGGCGGGGGATCGCAGCGCTGGTGTTCGACTACCGCAACCTCGGTGTCTCGGACGGTGAGCCGCGCCAGCACCTCGACCCGTGGATGCAGATCACCGACTACCAGTGCGCGCTGTCCTACGTGGAGACGCGGGAGGACGTCGACGCGTCTCGCCTCGGCGCCTGGGGCATCTCCTACTCCGGGGGCCACGTCGTGGTGCTCGCCGCGATCGACCCACGTGTGCGGGCCATCGTGAGCCAGATCCCGGTCGTCGACGGATACGAGAACATGAGACGGGTCCACGGAACGATGGGCTACCGAGCGCTGTGGTCGCGGGTGCTGGAGGACCGGGCCGCCCGGTACCACGACCCAGCGGCGCGGCTGCACATCCCTCACGCGACCGCCGAGCCAGCCCGGGACCTGTCCACGTGGCCGTTCCCTGAGACCTTCCACACGTTCCGCGCGCTGAAGGAGACGGACGCGCCCCTGTACGAGAACAGCAGCACGGTCCAGTCGGTGGATCTACTGCTGAACTACGACATCGTCCCGTTCGCTCGGCGCGTCTACGACACACCGGTGCTGATGATCGTCGCCGAGGGTGACGACCTCACCCTGTGGGATCTCGAGATCGGCGCGTACAACGCGCTTCCCACCGCGAAGAAGCGGCTGCACGTGCTGCCGCACACCACGCACATGACGCTCTACAGCGACCGCGCCAAGCTTGCCGTGGCCGCGGACCAGGCTGGCGAGTGGTTCGTGGCGCACTTGGCCCCGTCGACGCCAGCAGTGACAACAGGCGCGGACACGCGGCAGCAGACCTAGCCGCCATGGCTGCGGCGTACGACGCCGGGCCCGGCGTCTCGGCCCTCAGATGCGCAAGTCCGGGAACTGCCGGCGCGCGACTATGCGCGCGATGGCGTTGCGGTGCCATCGGGTGCCCCGCGGCGAGGCGACGTCGTCGGCGTTGAGAACGGCCGCGATGGTGTTGAGCGAGGCGCCGGAC
This sequence comes from Actinomycetota bacterium, assembly GCA_030841035.1. Lineage (GTDB taxonomy): Bacteria > Actinomycetota > Actinomycetes > JACCUZ01 > JACCUZ01 > BP-173. The sequence continues at coordinate 20,673 of JAVEDI010000033.1, read as the reverse complement.
CGGTGCAGGGCCACGATCCGGGCCACGGTCGCCTCGTCGGGCTCCGCCACAGGTCGGGCTCCGGACGGTTTCCGCGCGCGCCCGGGACGCGCCTGCCCCTGGCCGTGCGCCAGCCGGGTGAGTACGGCGGCGATCTCACCCACCGGCGCTGCCGTGCTCCAGAGGTAACCCTGCCCCAGCGGGCAGCCGAGACTGCGGAGCAGCTGCTCCTGGGTGGCTGTCTCGACGCCTTCGGCGACGGCCTGCACCCCGATCGCGGCGGCCAGGCTGACAAGACTTGCCACGATCGCGGAGTCGTCCTCGTCGGTGCCCAGGCCGGCCACGAACGACCGGTCGATCTTGATCATGTCGACGGGAAACTCCCGCAGGTACGTCAGGGACGAGTACCCGGTCCCGAAGTCGTCCAGCGCGACACGGACGCCGAGGGCCTTCATCTCGTGCAGCGACGAGAGCGCGTGCGCCGTGTTGTCCAGCACCGCGGTCTCGGTGACCTCGAGCATCAGGCGCCTGGCCGGCAGGCCGGTCGCGCGCAACGTCGTGCGCACGACGTCGACCACGGCCGGGTCCGTCAGCTGTGTAGCGGACAGGTTCACCGACACATACCAGTCCTCGCCTCCCTTGAGCACGCCGGCGGCGGCATCCCGGCAGGCGCGCTGCAGGCTCCAGGCACCCAGGCGGGGCATCAATCCGTTCTTCTCCGCCAGCGGGATGAAGACGCTCGGGGAGATCGCTCCTTTCTGCGGGTGCGTCCAGCGCAACAGCGCCTCGACACCGGCGGGGCTGCCGCCGCCGAGGCGGACGATCGGCTGGTACCTCACCTCGAGCTGACCGCGGTCCAACGCGTGTCGCAACTCCGTTACCAGCTGGAGCCGGTCGGCACCGGAGGCGGCCGTGGCGACATCGTGGACCAGTACCTGTGAGCGGCCACTCTCCTTCGCCTTGTAGAGGGCGATCTCGGCCGCTTGCTGAAGGTCGTCGGGCGTCACTTCGGCGGTCGAGGCCACCCCGACGCTCATGGTCACGTAGACCTGCTGCCCTGCGATGTCGAAGGGTAGCTCGATGGCCCTGCGAAGCTCCTCTGCGACCCGGCTCCCGACATAGGAGTCGGCCCCTGCACACAGGATGATGAAGGCGTCGCCGCCGAACCGCGTCACCGTGTCATGTTCACGGGCCGTCTCCTCCAGCCGCTGCGCCACCGCGATCAACACTTGATCCCCGAGCCTGTGCCCGTATGCCTCGTTGACCATCTTGAAGCGGTCGAGGTCGCAGAACAGCAGCGCGAACTCCGACCCGTTGCGCTCGTGCTCGTCGGTGAACTGCTGCATCCGGTCGCGTTTGAGCGCGCGGTTGGGCAGGCCGGTCAGCGAGTCGTACAGAGCGAGCCGTTCGAGCTCCTGTTCCATCTGCTTGCGTTCGGTGACGTCGACGCACATCCCGATATTGGCGACGTGCCGGCCCTCAGCGTCATGGAGCGGTGACCCGGCGATTCGCAGCCACCGTCGCTCACCGTCGCCCCGCACCACAGGGATCTCGTACTGCTCCCGCACACCGGCCGCGCGCACGTTCATCTGGGCCCGGACGATGTCGGACCCCTCCCGGTCGTTGAACATCCACACATTGCCCGCCCTGAGCTGCGCGTGCGTCGTCTTCAGCAGCTCGGCCATCCGCTGGTTGGCGAACAGGGTTTCCCCCGCGGGGTCGACCACCCAGATGCCCTCCTGGGCTGCCTCCAGGATGGAACGGTGCCACTGCTCACTCTGCGCGAGGGCCTCGGTCACTCGCCGACGCTCCGTGACATCGCGCACGTTGAGAACGACGCCGCCGACGTCCGGATCGTCGAGCAGGTTGGTGATCCGCTCTTCCACCCATCGCCAGGAACCGTCGCGATGGCGCACGCGGATCTCCACCCGCACGTGGCGTCCCGGAGCGGTGAGGGACTCCTGCCAGCCCGCGACGAACGTGTCGACGTCGTCCGGGTGCACGAAGCTCAGGCCGGCGACGCCGAGGACCTCGTCCTCCTGGTAGCCGAACATCTGCGCGAGAGACGGACCAGCGAAGCGAATGACCAGATCCCGATCACAGATGAGGGACAGATCCGAGCCGTGCTGGAGCAGCGCCTGGAAGCGGCGCTGCGCGACGGAAGGGTCCGATATATGTTCCGTCCGGTGATCCCGGTCGCCCCGTACGCTCATCTGCCTCGCCCCGTTCCCCGCGTTCACACCGCGACCGGCAGGCGCGCCGCCGCCGTCCGCCACGCCGCAGTGCTGCCCCAGTCGTCACGACAGTTTGCCACCTTCTGCGCACCGGTCGGCCGGGCGACCCCGCAGGCGGCTGTGGCTCACGGCGGCTCGCTCACGCGTCGAGCCCGCCGTTGCGCTCGCTGGAGGAGCATGCCAAAATACTTTCCGACCGATCGGTCTGTAAATGGTTGGGACGACATCCTTCGGAGGAGCCATGACGGCGGCCAGCGAGGTGTCACGTGAGGGCGAGCAGGCGCTGCTGGCCGCCTTCGACCGCACGATCGCGCGCAACGATCGGATCGAGCCCCGGGACTGGATGCCGGAGAAGTACCGGTCGACGCTGGTGCGGCAGATCGCGCAGCACGCACACTCGGAGATCATCGGGATGCAGCCCGAGGGCAACTGGCTGACGCGGGTGCCCTCCCTGCGGCGCAAGGCGATCCTGCTGGCGAAGGTCCAGGACGAGGCCGGCCACGGGCTGTACCTCTACTCCGCGTGCGAGACGCTGGGAGTGTCCCGGCGGGAGCTGACCGAGAAGCTGATCGACGGCAAGCAGAAGTACTCCTCGATCTTCAACTACCCCACCCTGTCCTACGCCGACGTGGGAACGATCGGCTGGCTGGTGGACGGCGCCGCTATCTGCAACCAGGTGCCGCTGTGCCGGACGTCGTACGGGCCCTACGGCCGGGCCATGATCCGGATCTGCAAGGAGGAGTCGTTCCACCAGCGGCAGGGCTTCGAGCTGCTGTCGACGATGATGCGTGGGACCGACGAGCAGCGTGCCTCGGTGCAGGAGTCCGTGGACCGGTTCTGGTGGCCCGCGCTGATGATGTTCGGCCCCCCGGACGCGGCCTCGCCGAACACGGAGCAGTCGATGAGGTGGGGGATCAAGCGGGACACCAACGACGAGCTGCGCCAGAAGTTCGTGGACATGTCCGTGCCGCAGGCCGCGGCTCTCGGCGTGACACTGCCCGACCCGGACCTTGCCTGGAACGAGGAGCGAGGCCACCACGACTTCGGACAGCCCGACTGGGACGAGTTCTACGCGGTGGTCAAGGGCGGCGGCCCGTGCAACGCCCAACGGTTGGCGCACCGGCGCCGGGCGTACGACGAGGGCCGCTGGGTGCGCGAGGCCGCCGCGGCGTTCGCCGCCAAGGGGGCGTGATGAGCGGCCAGGCGCAGCCCCGGGCCGGCGCCGAGCCGGTCGAGGCGGAGTGGCCGCTGTACGAGATCTTCGTGCGCGGCAAGCGCGGGCTCAACCACGTGCACGTCGGGTCGTTGCACGCGGCCGACGACGAGATGGCGCTACGCCACGCCCGCGACGTCTACACCCGCCGCAACGAGGGCGTCAGCATCTGGGCTGTCCGCGCCGCCCTCGTCGCCGCCTCGAGCCCGGACGAGAAGGACCCGCTCTTCGCGCCTGCCAACGACAAGATCTACCGGCACCCGACCTTCTACGCGATCCCCGACGACGTCCCGCACATGTGAGGACCCCCTGCGATGAGCCACGTGCACGACCACGACGCCGACCACGAGTCGGTCTACGCCGGCCTGACCGGCGGCGACGACTCGCGGTGGGCCTTCGGCACCGACTTCGAGGACCCGCTCGCCGGGATCGACACCACCCTCCCCGACGGTGTCGACGCGGCCGCTCTGTCGCAGTACTGCCTGATGCTCGGCGACGATGCGCTCATCTACTCCCACCGGCTCTCTCAGTGGGCCAGCAACGCTCCGGACCTGGAGGAGGACATCGCCCTGGCGAACGTCGCCCTCGACCTGCTGGGCCAGGCCCGGCTGCTGCTGGTGCGTGCCGCCGCGGCCGACGGCGACCTGGTGCCGGCGCTGCCCGAAGGCTCCCCGGTGCCCGACGAGGACGCGCTGGCGTTCTTCCGTGACGAGGCGGCGTTCCGCAACGTGCGCTTCGTCGAGCCCGAGAACGGCGACTTTGCCGTCACCATGGCGCGGCTGTTGGTGTTCTCCACCTTCCGGCTGGCTGTGATGCAGCGCTTGGTCGGCAGTCACGACACGGTGCTGTCCGCGATTGCCGCCAAGGCCGTCAAGGAGCTCACCTACCACCGTGACTACGCCGGTCGCTGGTTCCTCACCCTCGCCCAGGGCACCGGCGAGTCGCGACGCAGGCTGCTGGCGGCTCTGACGCTGGTATGGCCGCTGTACGACGAGCTGTTCCGCACGCACCCGGTGGAGGCTCTCCTCGCCGAGCAGGGCGTCGGTGTCGACCCGGCCGCCGTCGCCGACGACGTCGCCGTCCTGCTGGAGCAGGTGTTCTCCGTCAGCGGCACCGACCGGCCCGACGTCCCCGCTGCCGGCCCGGTGGGCACGGGCATGGGCCGTGACGGCATGCACAGCGAGGCCATGGGCCCACTGCTGGCCGAGATGCAGGTCGTCGCGCGGGCGCACCCGAGCGGGCGGTGGTGACCCTGCCGTCGACCGACACGACGAGGCGGGAGGAGACCGCCCGGGCGCTGGCTGCGCAGGTCACCGACCCCGAGATGCCGATGCTCACCCTCGAGGACCTCGGCGTCCTCCGGGACGTCAGCTCCGGCGACCGCGGACAGATCCTGGTGACCATCACCCCGACGTACTCCGGGTGCCCGGCCATGGGCGCCATGCGCGACGACCTGCTGCACGCTCTGCGGGACCACGGCTTCGACGACGTGGAGATCCGGGTCAGGCTGCACCCGGCGTGGTCGAGCGACTGGATCAGCGCACGGGGACGTGCGGCGCTGGTGGAGCACGGCATCTCCGTCCCCGGCGCCGCTGCCCGCCACGACGGGCCTGTCCCGCTCACCCTCCTCCCCGTGCCCCGCGCCCTGACGTGTCCCCGCTGCGACTCGGTCGAGGTGAGCCTGGTCTCGGAGTTCGGCTCGACCGCCTGCAAGGCGATGTATCGCTGCGCTTGCTGCCTCGAGCCTTTCGAGCACGTGAAGGAGATCTGAGATGAGCACCACCACGGGGGGCGCGGATGTGTCCGCGCAGGTGGTCGGCTCGGACGGCGCAGTCCCGGAGCCGAGCGCTCGCCCGGCACGCGCGACGTTCCACGAGTTGCGTGTGGCATCGGTCGAACAGCTCACCGACGACTCCGTGGCGGTCGCGTTCGAGGTCCCTGACGAGCTGCGGCGTGCCTTCGACTTCAAGGCCGGACAATCGCTGACGTTGCGCCGCACGGTCGGGGGCAAGGAGCTGCGCCGCTCGTACTCCATCTGCGCACCGGCCGGCGCAAGGCCGCGGGTCGCGGTCCGCGAGATCCCCGGTGGGATCTTCTCCTCATGGCTGGTCCGGGACATCAGGGTCGGTGACACCGTGCAGGTGCAGACCCCGACCGGTAGCTTCCAGGCGGATCCGAGCCGCTCCGGCCGGCACCTGTGCATCGCCGCCGGCTCGGGCATCACCCCTATGCTCTCCATCGCCTCGACCGTCCTGACGCACCCCGACTCGCAGGTCACCCTGCTCTACGGCAACCGCAGGACCGGCTCGGTCATGTTCGCCGAGGAGCTCGCCGACCTCAAGAACCGCTACGGGGCCCGCCTAGCCCTCATCCACGTCCTCTCGCGCGAGCCCCGCGACGTCGAGCTGTTCTCCGGACGTCTCGACGCGGACCGGCTCCGTCGGTTGTTCACCGCCCTGGTGCCGTTACGCGACATCGACCACGTGTGGTTGTGCGGACCGTTCGGTCTCATCGCCGACGCCCGCGCGGTCCTCGCCGAGTCCGGCGTCGCGAAGGACAAGGTCCACTTCGAGCTCTTCTACGTCGACGAGCCGCCGCCGGAGGTCGTGCGGCCCGACCCGGTCGTCGACGGCGACGTCAGCCAGGTCACCATCGTGCTCGACGGTCGCAGCTCCACTGCCGCGATGCCGAAGGCCCAGGCCATCCTCGACGCGGCCGGGGTGACCCGCAACGACCTACCGTTCGCGTGCAAGGGCGGGGTGTGCGGCACCTGCCGGGCCCGGGTCACCAACGGCGAGGTCGACATGCGCCGCAACTACGCTCTGGACGACGACGAGATCCAGCGCGGCTTCGTCCTGACCTGCCAGACCCACCCGGTCAGCGATCAGGTCACCGTCGACTTCGACGCCTGAGTCCACCCATCAGCAGCGCGCGACACCGGGCTGCGAGCACCCCGAGGAGCACCCATGCCCGAAGCGTTCGTGATCGAGGGCATCCGCACCCCGATCGGCCGGTACGGCGGAGCGCTCGCGCACAGTCGACCCGACGACCTGGCGGCACTCGTCGTCGGTGCGGTCCTCCGACGGGCCGGAGTGGACCCGTCGCTGGTCGACGAGGTCGTCCTCGGCTGCGCGAACCAGGCCGGCGAGGACAACCGCAACGTCGCACGGATGGCCGTCCTGCTCGCCGGCCTGCCGAACACCGTGCCGGGATTCACGGTCAACCGGCTGTGTGCCTCCGGCCTGACGGCGGTCGCGACGGCCCGGCAGATGGTCGCCGCCGGTGACGCGGACCTGGTCGTGGCGGGAGGCGTCGAGTCCATGACCCGCGCACCGTGGGTGACCGAGAAGCCCACCAAGGCGTTCGCGAAACCGGGCGCGTCGTTCGACACGTCGATCGGATGGCGGTTCGTCAATCCCTCGTTCGACGACGACACCACCTTGTCGATGCCCGAGACCGCCGAGCGAGTCGCGCGGCAGTGGGGACTGAGTCGTGAGGAGCTGGACGCTTTTGCGTTGAGGTCCCACGAGCGCGCCGTGGACGCGATCAAGAACGGCCGCTTCGAAGCCGAGATCGTGCCCGTCCCCGTCAAGGACCGCGGCGGTGAGAGATCGTTCGCGGTCGACGAAGGCCCTCGGGCAGGGACGAGCATCGACGCGCTTGCCGCGCTCCGCCCGGTGAACGGCCCCGACGGCGTCGTCACTGCCGGGAACTCCAGCTCGCTCAACGACGGGGCCGCCGCCGTGCTGGTCGCCAGCGACCGGTTCATCGAGCAGCACGACCTTCAGCCCCGCGCCCGGCTCGTCGCCGCCGCGAACGCGGGCGTCGACCCGTCCATCATGGGCATCGGCCCCGTCCCCGCCACCCGGAAGGTCCTCGAGCGGGCCGGCTGGGACGCCGGGGACCTCGAGGCGATCGAGCTCAACGAGGCTTTCGCTTCCCAGGCGATCGCCTGCATCCGCGACATCGGGCTCGACGAGGAGCTGGTCAACTCCGACGGTGGCGCCATCGCTCTGGGTCACCCGCTGGGCTGCTCGGGGACCCGGCTGCTGGTCACGTTGATGGGCCGGCTCGAACGGGCGGGCGCTCGCCGCGGTCTGGCCACGATGTGCGTCGGTGTCGGACAGGGAACCGCGCTCCTGGTGGAACGGCCGTGAGCACGCTCCCGCGAAGGCCGAACCGATGAGCGCGTTCCCCGACCGCAGGAAGAAGGCCTGAGATGTCTCTGCCTCAGGTCTGCGGCGTGTACGGCGGCGGCCGGATGGGCGCGGGCATCGCGCACGCCTTCATCCTCGCCGGCACCGAGGTGAGGGTCATCGAGACCGGTGCCGAGACCGCCCGGGCGGCCCACGAACGGGTCGCTGCCACGTTGGCGAAGGCTGCCGACCTCGGTCACCTCGACGTACCGCTCGGCGAGGCGCTGAAGCGGCTCGTCGTCAGCACCGACTGCGCCGCACTGGCGGGCGCGGGTCTTGTCATCGAGGCCGTCCCCGAGGACGGCGCACTCAAGCGGAAGGTGCTCGCAGCCGTCGCCGATGCGGCTCCGGACGCCGTCCTGGCAAGCAACACCAGTTCGCTGTCCATCGACACCCTCGCCGAGGGCCTTCCCGAGCCCGGCCGCTTTCTGGGTCTGCACTTCTTCAACCCCGTCCCCGCCAGCGATCTGGTCGAGATCGTGGTCGGTTCTCGTACCGAAGGCGCGACCGTCGCCCGGGCCCGGGCATGGGTGGCCGATCTGGGCAGGACGGCGGTGACCGTCACCGACTCACCCGGCTTCGCCAGCAGCAGGCTCGGAGTCGCGATCGCGCTGGAGGCGATGCGGATGCTGGACGAGGGGGTCGCCTCGGCCGAGGACATCGATACGGCGATGACCCTGGGCTACCGGCATCCGGTGGGGCCGCTGAAGACCAGCGACATCGTCGGTCTCGACGTCCGGCTGGCGATCGCGGAGCACCTGGAACGAGAGCTCGGCCCGCGGTTCGCGCCACCGCAGGTGCTCCGCGACAAGGTCGCCGCCGGTCACCTCGGCCGCAAGAGCGGGCAGGGGTTCTACTCGTGGTGAGCGAGCAGGAAGCTGCCCGGCGCAGCATCGACGCGATGTGGGAGGCCGACGCGGCCAGCCGGATGCTGGGCATGACCGTCCTCTCCGTGGCCCCGGGACGGGCGGTCGTGTCGATGGTCGTGCGGGACGACATGGTCAACGGCTGGGACCTGTGCCACGGCGGTCTCATCGCATCCCTGGCCGACAGCGCGTTCGCGGTGGCTTGCAACTCCCGCGGCCACGTGACCGTGGCCTCCGGGTTCGACATCACGTTCCTCGAGCCCGCCCGCCTCGCTGACCGGCTGGTGGCGACGGCCCACGAGACGGCCGTGCGGGGGCGGTCGGGGCTGTACGACGTCACGGTGGCGCGGGCGGGTGACGGCGTGGTCGTGGCTGAGTTCCGCGGCAGGAGCCGGTCGATCGGCCGCACGAACCCCGCGCTCGAACAGGGCGCCTGACCGCAGCCGGTTCGCTCCAGCTCAGGTAGGCGCGTTGAGTCCCTCGAACGCGATCGCGGTGATCGAGCTCGCGAGGTCATCGACGTCGGCCGCGCCGCCCGGGCGGTACCACTCGACCAGCGAGTTGACCATGCCGAACAGCAACCGGCTGATGAGGTCCGGCGCGATGTCCTCGCGTACGGCGCCCTCGGCTGCGGCTGCCGCGACCAGTCCTGCGAGCTTCTCGTCCAGGACGCGGCGCCGCTTGAGCGCGGCAACCTCGACCTCGCTGTTGCCGCGCACCCGCAGCAGCAGGGTCACCGCCGGCAGGTGGTAGATCAGGATCTTCACCGACTGCTGGACGGTGGTGCGCAGCCGGTCGTAGGCACTGGTCCCCGGCTCGGCGCTCAGCGCGGCGTCGATCGCGGCGGTCAGACCATCGAGCGCCTCGTCCAGGGCGGCCGAGAGGAGGTGCTCCTTGCTGGGGACGTGGTGGTAGATCGCCGATTTGGTGAGCCCGAGATCCTGGGCGATGTCGCCGATGCTGGTGCCGTCGTACCCCTGGCGGTTGAACAGGTCGATCGCGCGCCGTAGCACCGTCGCCTGGTCGTAGCCGGGCCGGCCGCGTCGCGGTGGCGGCGCGGCGGGGGACGGGTCGACCATTCCGCCATTCTCCCACGGGGCCTCAGCACGGCCCGTTCGCCGGCGACCGCGCCGGGTGTCAGCTCCCGGCAGGAGCCAGGACGATGTCGAACCGGACCCGTGACCACGTCCGCGCACCAAGGTCGCGTCCGTCCGGTGTGGGCGTCCCCGCCGCCTGCTCGAGGAAGTCCTTGACCAGCGACTCCTTCACGCCGAAGACGCTGTCTCTGCCGAGAAGCTCGTCGCCTCGGACGAAGATGTGGGTCACCAACCTGCGGAAGCCTGCCGCCGTCACCATGAAGTGCAGGTGTGATGCCCGCATGGGCGAGCGCCCGACGGTCTCGAGCATGCGGCCGACCGGCCCGTCCTGCGGGATCGGGTAGGGGGTGGGGGTGATGCCCCAGAACGCATAGCGGCCTTGCTCGTCGGTGAAGAGATGGGCGCGCGCCGCGACCCGGTCGTCGCCGTACTGCACGTCGTAGAAGCCCTGGTCGTCGGCCTGCCACACCTCGATCCGCGCGCCCGGGAGGGCAGTGCCGTCGACGCCGGTGACGGTGCCCCCGACCCAGCACGGCTCACCAGCGGCGCCGAACGAGATGTCGCCACCGAGCTCGACCTCGGGACTGTCCTGCATGAAGAACGGCCCGACGACGGTCGCCTCGGTCGCCTCGGCGTACGCCCCGTTGTTGATCGCGACGGTCTGCATGGAGACACCGAGGGTGTCGGACAGCAGGACGAACTCCTGGCGCCGCTCGTCCGTGAGGTGACCGACCGCCGTGAGGAAGTCGATGCCCTGCTTCCACTCCTGCTCGCTCAGCCGTACGTCGCGCAGGAACGCGTGCAGGTGACGGACCGCGGATCGCATGATCTGCTTCATCCGCGCGTCGGGCGTGGCGTCGAACGATGCGAGCACCCGGTCGAGGAGCTCCGCCTCCCGGGCCTGCTGCTCGGGTGACACGCCGCTGGTCGTGCCTGGGTCGTTCTCGGGACTCATCGCGCTTCTGCTCCTTCCCACGCGCTGCGCGGCAGCCGTGTGAGGTCGTCTGGTGTCACGGCGCGCGCCGGCTCCGGTCGGCGGCTGGCGTCACGGGCGACGCACCGGACGCTACGACGCGGTGCGGGCGGCATGGCAGGGGACGAATCTGAAGATCATGGTGCTAGTCGACTTTGTCGAAGCTCCGCCAGCGGTCTGTCTGGTTGCGGGCGAGGGCGGGGGCAGGAAGGGGCGTGGCTTGCGCGGTGAGCAACCGAGCCTTGGGCCGGGCGGTCCCCTCGCGGTGGTCAGCAGCGCGCACGAAGAGCTGGCGCGACGCGGTCGTCATGAGCCGACTCGTTCCCAGCCGCGCTTCGGTTTGCGGCTGCCGAGCGAGTCGCCGCGGGACCGGTAGACGATGTACGGCCGGGTCAGGTAGCCGAGGGGCGCGCTGAACACGTGCACCAGCCGCGTGAACGGCCACAGCGCGAAGAGCAGAAACGCGGCCAGTCCGTGTACCTGGAAACCGAAGGGTGCCTCCGCCATGAGAGCCGGATGTGGGTTGAGCAGCAAGATCCCCCGAAACCACACCGACACGCCCAGGCGGTAGTCATAGTGGCCCACAAGGTTCGCAACCACTGTGTTCGCCATGCCGAGGACGATGACGGTTGCCAGGACCAGGTACATCGTCTTGTCCATCTTGGTTGTGGCCGAGAACACCGGCCCGACGGTGCGGCGACGGTAGATGAGGATGGCCAGCCCGACCAGCGTGCAGAGCCCGGCGACCGACCCTGATCCGACCGCTGTCGCGTGATACATGCTTTCGGAGACGCCGGCTTTCTTCGTCCAGGACTCCGGTACTCCCAAGCCCATGACGTGGCCGGCGAAGACGAACAGGATGCCGAAGTGGAACAGCGGGCTGCCCAGTCGAAGCAGCCGGTTCTCGTAGAGCTGTGACGATCTTGTCGTCCACCCGAACTTGTCATAGCGATAGCGCCAGAAGTGCCCGACGGCGAACACGGCGAGGCAGACGTAGGGAAAGATGACCCACAGCAACAGGTCGACTGATCCACTGTTCGTGGTGGCCTCGGCCGTGCTCATCGGCGCGTTCCCCCGGTCAGGTCAACCTGGCGGGTGGTCGGGAACGGCAGCGCCACGGGCATCGACTCCGGGGGCGCGAAGGGGGCGAGCCCGACCTCCTCGGTGGGTGGGCCTTGCACAGCGAGCCGGTGGACTGCCTCGCGCTCGTCGCCGGCGAGCGCGGGCAGGGTAGAGACGATGGCGCGGAGCACGTCGGCGTACGGCGACGTGGCGTCTTCCAGTGCCATGCGCAGCAACTCGATTCCGGCACGGTGGTCGAGGAGCAGTTGGCGCCCGCCGACCGGGTCGGTCGCGGCGTACTCCAGGACGACCGCCAAGTGATCGGGCAGCTCATCAGGCCCGAGCTCGAGTCCGACGCGCCGGTAGGCGGATTTGAACTCCAGCAGGGCCATGCCCCGTTTGCGGGTGTCGCCGTGGGCGTAGTAGGTGAGGTAGAGGCAACAGCGGCGACGATGGTCGAAGGTCTCGACGAAGTGCTCGGCGAGCTGCAGTGCGGGCGTGGCCTGGGCGTGCGCGAGGAAGCGGGTCAATGGCTCGCCGGTCCTTGCCGGGAGTCGGCTCACCTCATTCCTGAGCACCGGGAAGGTGGCGCGCAGGTCTTCGTCGGGGTAGCCGAGCAGGACCGACGTGATCTGCCAGGTCGCCGCGTCGCTCGCGGTGCGGTCGCGCCTCACGAGCGGTCACCCGCGGTCGCAGCTGCGTCAGGGTCAGGATCTCGAGGCGGGAAGAGCCCTTCGGGGGCACCACGCCCGTCCCAGTTGAGCAGGTTGACCCTGCTCGCCTTGTCGGCGGGCGCGACGATCGAGTCGCTGGTCTGGCGGACCTGCAGCATCTGGAAGTTCTCCACCGAGACCGGCGGCGTGGCGCCCGATCCTTCGCCGAACGGACCGGAGCCCCCCATCCCGGGGCCGCCGTCGTAGTCGAGGCTGCATTCGGTCGCGAGCTCCTCGAGGGAATGTGCCTGTTCGGCGTGCGCCGGGGGGATGACGTAGCGCTCGTCGTACTTCGCGATGGCGAGCAGCCGGTACATGTCGTACATCTGCTCGCCTGTCATGCCGACCGCAGTGGCGATGCTCTCGTCGGGATCGCGCCCCATGTTGATGTCGCGCATGTACGAGCGCATCGCGGCGAGCTTGTGCAGCACCGCGTCCACTGGGGCGACCTCTCCTGCTGTGAACAGTTCGGCGAGGTATTCGATCGGAATGCGTAGCGCATCGATCGCGGCGAACAGGTTGCCTTTGTCCTCCGCGTCGAAACCGGTGTCCTTGATGACGTCGACGACCGGCGACAGGGGTGGGATGTACCAGACCATCGGCAGCGTCCGGTACTCCGGATGTAGCGGCAGCGCAACCTTGAACGTGTTGATCAGAGCGTGGATGGGCGAGCGCTGGGCTGCGTCGATCCAGTCGCGTGGGATGCCGGCCTGTTCGGCGGCGCGGACTACCTCGGGGTCGTCGGGGTCGAGGAAGACCGATCGTTGTGCCTCGTAGAGGTCGTGGTCGTCCTCGGTGGACGCCGCTTCGAGTACCTTGTCGGCGTCGTACAGGATCAGGCCGATGTAGCGGAGCCGTCCGACGCAGGTCTCGGAGCACACCGTGGGGATGCCGACCTCGATGCGTGGGTAGCAGAAGGTGCACTTCTCTGCTTTTCCGGTGCGGTGGTTGAAGTAGATCTTCTTGTACGGGCAGCCGCTCACGCATTGCCGCCAGCCGCGGCAGCGGTCCTGGTCGACGAGCACGATGCCGTCCTCGGATCTCTTGTAGATCGCTCCGGACGGGCAGGATGCGGCGCAGGACGGGTTCAGGCAGTGCTCGCAGATGCGCGGCAGATAGAACATGAAGGTTTGCTCGAACTCGAACTTCACCTTGTCGGCGATGTTCTTGAGCAGGACGTCTTTGTCGCCGTGGTCGGGTGATCCGCCGAGGTCGTCGTCCCAGTTGGCCGACCACTCGATCTTCATGTCCTTGCCGGAGATCAGCGACTTGGGGCGGGCGACCGGCGTGTGTTCCTGCAGTGGCGCGTTCGTGAGGGTGTCGTAGTCGTAGGTCCACGGCTCGTAGTAGTCGTCGAGGCCGGGAAGCGTCGGGTTGGAGAAGATGGTCAGCAGCTTGCGCAGCCGGCCGCCGCCCCTAAGTGCCAAGCGGCCGCGCTTGTTCAGGATCCAGCCGCCGCGCCACTTCTCCTGGTCCTCATACCGGCGCGGGTAGCCCTGGCCGGGGCGTGTCTCGACGTTGTTGAACCACACGTACTCGACTCCGCTGCGGTTGGTCCACGCTTGCTTGCAGGTGACCGAGCAGGTGTGACAGCCGATGCACTTGTCGAGGTTCATCACCATCGCCATCTGGGCCATGACCCGCATCAGTACTCCACCTCTTGGCTGCGTCGGCGGATGACGGTGACTTCGTCACGTTGGTTTCCGGTTGGCCCGAGGTAGTTGAAGGCGAAGGACAGCTGGGCGTAGCCGCCGACGAGATGGGTCGGTTTGATAAGCAGCCGGGTGAGCGAGTTATGTACGCCGCCGCGCTTCCCGTTCGTCTCGCTGCGCGGTACGTCGATGAGCCGGTCCTGCGCGTGATGCATATACACGGTGCCCTCCGGCATCCGGTGCGACACGATCGCCCGAGCCACGACGACACCGTTGCGGTTGACCGCCTCGATCCAGTCGTTGTCGTGCACGCCGATCTTGACGGCGTCCTCCTTGCTCATCCAGATGACCTGCCCACCGCGGGACAGGCTGAGCATGAACAGGTTGTCCTGATATTCGGAGTGGATTGACCACTTGTTGTGCGGAGTCAGATAACGAACCGTCAGTCCCAGCTCACCGGTCTCACCGATCCGCGGTTCGCCGAACAACATGCTCATGTTCAGCGGTGGCCGGAACACCGGCAGCCCCTCGCCGAGCTCGGTCATCCAGTCGTGGTCGAGGTAGAAGTGCTGCCGACCGGTCAGCGTGTGCCAGGGCTTGAGCCGCTCGACGTTGATGGTGAACGGCGAGTATCGGCGCCCGCCCGTCTCCGACCCCGACCATTCCGGGGAGGTGATGACAGGCACTGGCCGGGCCTGGGTGTCGGCGAAGGTGATCTGCTTGCCTTCGTGCTCGGCCGCGAGGTCGGCCATCGGTTGGCCGGTTCGCTTCTCAAGGGTGCGGAACCCTTGGGTCGCCAGCTGACCGTTCGTGGTGCCCGACAACGCGAGGATCATCTCGCAGGCGTCGATGTCCCGTCGCAATGACGGCCGTCCGTCCGCCGGCCCACCGCGCACGGCTCCGTTCTTGCGCCGTAGGTAGCCGACCTCTTTGCTGACGTCGTAGGTGACGCCTTTGGTCGTGGCGCCAAGGGTTTCCATGAGCGGCCCGAGTGCCGACATCTTCGCTGCGACCGCGGGATAGTCCCGTTCTACGACCACCAGCTTGGGCATCGTCTTGCCGGGGATCGGTTCGCAGTCGCCTGCCTTCCAGTCGGCGACGATGCCGTGCGGGTTGGCCATCGCGTCCGGGGTGTCGTGCAGCAGCGGGACGGCGACCACGTCGCGCCGGACACCCAGATGCTTCTCGGCCAAACGGCTGAATGCCTGGGCGATGGCCTGGAACGCGTCCCAGTCGGTGCGGGTCTGC
This sequence comes from Actinomycetota bacterium, assembly GCA_030841035.1. GTDB lineage: Bacteria > Actinomycetota > Actinomycetes > JACCUZ01 > JACCUZ01 > BP-173. The sequence goes on along the minus strand of JAVEDI010000033.1, from coordinate 5,440 downwards.
CACGGAGGCGATATCGCGGGGTTGAACGAGTGGATGAACGGATGCATGTCGGTCGTGTTCAGGTCGTGCTTCTCGTACCAGGTCGCTGCCGGGAGGACGACGTCGGAGAAGATGGTGGTGCTGGTCATCCTGAAGTCCAGCGTCAGCAAGAGGTCGAGCTTCCCGTCGGGCGCTTCGTCGCGCCAGACGACGTCCTTCGGTCGAGCCTCGGGTGGGGTCTCGGTCGCGCGGACCGAGGAGTCGGTGCCCAGCAGGTGCTTGAGGAAGTACTCGCTGCCCTTGCCCGACGAGCCGAGCAGGTTCGCCCGCCAGATCGTGAGCACGCGCGGGTAGTTGTTCTCCCCGTCTGGGTCCTCGCAGGCGAACCGCAGGTCACCGGACCTGAGCTGGTCGACGACGTAGTCGCCGACCGACGCGCCCGAAGCCTCGGCGTCGTCAGCCAGGGTGAGCGGGTTCCGGTCGAAGGTGGGATGGGACGGCATCCAACCCATCCGGGCGGACTGGGCAATGATGTCGGCGGTCGTCTTGCCAGCCAGCTGTCCCTCGCCGGTGGTCGCAGCAAGGGTGTCGGCGCCGAACTGGTCATAGCGGAACTGGTCGGTGTGCAGGTACCAGAACGCGGTCTGGATCATCTGCCGCGGTGGACGGGACCAGTCGAGCGCGGACGCCAGCTGTGCCCAGCCCGTGACCGGCCGGCACTTCTCCTGCCCGACATAGTGCGCCCAACCCCCGCCGTTGACGCCCTGGCAACCGGTGAGCGTGGTCAGGGCGAGGAAGCCGCGATAGATCGTGTCGGAGTGGAACCAGTGGTTGGTGCCGGCGCCCATCAGGATCATCGACCGGCCTCTGGACTCCTCGGCGTTCGCGGCGAACTCACGCCCGATGCGCTCGGCCTTCGCGGCCGGCACGCCGGTGATCGTCTCCTGCCAGGCCGGTGTGTAGGGCTCGTCGGCGTCGTCATACCCGCTTGGCCAAGTCCCGGGCAGGCCGTCGCGTTTGACGCCGTACTGCGCCAGCATCAGGTCGTACACCGTCGTCACCAGATGCCCATTCACCCGTCGGACCGGCACACCGCGCTGGAGGGCCGCCGCGGAGCCGTCGGGCGCGTCGAAGCGCGGCAGCTGAACGGCGACCGCGTCCAGAGCTCCGCCGGCTGCAGACAGCAACGGGTCGATCTCGGCCAGGTCGAGGTTCCAGCGCCCGGCCCCCTCCGGGCCGAAGCGGAAGCCGAGCGAGCCGTTAGGCACCACGGGCGCTCCGGTCGCGGAATCCAACAGCACGGTCTTGAACTCGGCGTGCTCGGCCTCCTGCTCGTCCGTGAGGTCGGACGCGGTGAGGAACTTCCCAGCGAAATAGGTCCCGTCACGCTCCTCGAGCCGAACAAGGAACGGCAGGTCCGTGTACTTCTTCACATACTCGGTGAAGTAGGGGACCTGCCGGTCGACGAAGAACTCCTTCAATGTGACGTGGCCCATGGCCATCGCGAGTGCCCCGTCGGTGCCTGGTTGCACGGCGAGCCACTCGTCGGCGAACTTCACGTTGTCGGCGTAGTCGGGGGCGACCGCGACGACCTTCTGTCCGCGGTAGCGCGCCTCGGCCATCCAGTGCGCGTCCGGCGTGCGAGTGACGGGGACGTTCGAGCCCCACATGATCAGGTAGCCCGCGTCCCACCAGTCGCCGGACTCCGGAACGTCGGTCTGGTCGCCGAAAACCTGTGGAGAGGCAACGGGAAGGTCGGCGTACCAGTCGTAGAACGACAGCATCGTGCCGCCGATGAGCGAGACGAACCGCGAGCCGGACGCATGGGAGACCATCGACATTGCCGGGATCGGCGAGAAACCGGCGACCCGGTCCGGGCCGAACCGCTTGATCGTGTAGACGTGAGCCGCGGCGACGATCTCGGTTGCTTCCTCCCACGTCGCGCGCACCAGCCCGCCCTTGCCGCGAGCGCGCTTGTAGCGACGGGACCGTGGGGGATCGGACACGATGTCCGCCCAGGCCAGCACCGGGTCGCCGGTCCGGGCCTTTGCCTCGCGGTACATCTCCAGAAGGACGCCGCGGACATAGGGATATCGCACCCGTGTGGGGGAGTAGGTGTACCAGGAGAAGGCAGCGCCGCGAGGGCAGCCGCGCGGTTCGTACTCTGGGCTGTCCGGCCCCACGGACGGGTAGTCGGTCTGCTGCGACTCCCAGGTGATGATGCCGTCCTTGACGTAGACCTTCCACGAGCATGAGCCAGTGCAGTTCACGCCGTGAGTCGAGCGCACGACCTTGTCGTGGCTCCAGCGGTCCCGGTAGAAGGCGTCGGCTTCCCGGCCGCCCTTGCGATGCAAGGTTCGAAGGTCTGGTGACACCTCAGCCTTCGTGAAGAACCGGCGGGTGCGAACGAGCGCTTCGCTGATGTCGTCGTCCATGCGCGGACGTGCGGAGCGGCTTCGCTTGGTCATGCGGGGGACACCACTGGTCGGCGCACGATGGTCACCGTATAGGCCAGAGCGAACAACGCGACCAGCGAGAGCAGCATCAGGCCTACGGCGTAGGACCCGGACCGACCGTAGATCGAGCCCATCAGCAGCGGCGGGATGAAACCGCCCAGACCACCGGCGGCTCCCACCACGCCAGTCACGCCGCCGACCATGTCCGCGGGGCTGCGCTTCGCGACCAGGGCGAATACTGCGCCGGCGCCGGCGCCGAGTGCGGCAGCCATCGAAAGGAACGTGATCGTCCCGAGCGGGGCGAGCGCCGGTGTCGAGGCCTGTAGTGCGGCGCCGAGCACGACGGCCGCGAGCGAGCCGACGAGCACGGGGACCGATCCGAACCGGTCGGACATCCAGCCACCGATCGGCCGCAGCAGGACAGCGACGAGGACGAAGCCGGCCATCCGGTTCGCGGCGTCGGTCTGAGTCAGGGCGTAGCCGCTCTTCAGGTAGGTCGGCAAGTACACCGAGAACGCGACGTAGCCGCCGAAGGTCACTGCGTAGAGCGCCGAGGCCTGCCAGGTGATCGGCAGGCGCAACGCAGCGCCGAGGCGCACCGCCAACTTGCCCGTCGGCATGGCGCGGTGGGGTGCGTCACGCAGCACCACCATGGCAAGGACGCCGTACACCGCGAGCACGATGGCGGTGAGCACGAACGGCGCCGCGAAGCCGTGCGCGGTTGACAGCTTGACCGTCGTCAGCGCGCTGACGGCCGTGCCACCCATCCCGGCACCGAAGATCCCGATGGCTGTGCCGCGCCGGGCAGCTGCGAACCACCCGCTGACCATGGGCACTCCCACGGCGAAGGCGGTGCCTGCGATGCCGAGGAAGAAGCCTCCGACGAGGAGACCGGCGAAGGACTTGTGTCCGATGAGTCCGAGGTAGAGGACCGGCAGGATCGTTGCGAAGGAGACGGCTGGGAACATCACCCGGCCGCCGAGGCGGTCGGTCAGTGCCCCGACCGGGATGCGGCCAAGTGCCCCCACGATCACCGGGACGGCCACGGTCAGCGCCTGCTGAAATGAGGTGAGGTGCAGGGTGTCTTTGAGGCCCGAGGCCAGCGGGCTCAGTAGCGCCCAGGCCCAGAAGTTGACGGCGAACCCGGCGGTGGCCAGCCCCAGCATGACGGCCGGCGTGCGGGAGGACATGGCGACTGAGGCTGGTGGCGAGACGGTCGGGTGGGTGGACACGGCGAGTGCTCCTCGGTCGAGGTGATGGAGGCGCCACGTGCGCGGGCACCGGTGCAACTCCAAGGTCTGACCGTCGATGCCAGGTTTCGGGTCGAAGCCGCTGTTCGCGAACAGCGTGGACACGGCATTGATCGGGTCTGCGTACGACGCCTCGGACCAGCCGGCTGGCGGCAGGGAGCGCGCCCAGTGTCGACCGCCGCTCGTACGGCGCCGGAGCCCAGGAGGTTCTGCATGTGGAAGCGGACCGCGTTCGCCGACAGGCCTGTCGCAACGGTGACCGCCGCGACGCCCAGCGGGGTCTCGCTGGCTCGCAGAAAGGCCAGGACGCGCTCGCGGCTGCTCTGGGGGACCGGCGCAGCGGTAGGGTTCACAAATACAAATTCTCCCACTTCACTGGTGTGAACCAGGGCCTTTGGTCCCGATCGGGCGCGTCCACGGACTCTGTTGCTGGCACCGGGTCCGCGCGAGCCTGACGTGTAGCGGAACGGACCCGTGTCGTCCCCCGAAGGAGTCCACGTGTGCGAGTACTGCGGTTGCCGGGACCTGGTCACTATCGCGGACCTCACCGCCGAGCACGATGTACTCGTGAACCTGAGCGGGCGGGCCTGCCGCGCGCTCCTGGCCGGGGACCTGCACGCGGCAGCTGACCTCACCCGTGCCATGTCGACCGTCCTGGTCCCGCACACCAGCGTCGAGGAGGAGGCGCTCTTCCCGGCGATGGCGGCGGAGTTCGGCGATCACGTGCACGACCTGCTCTCAGAGCACCGACTCATCGAGGGCGTCCTCACGGAATCCGCAGACGGGACGCCCGACGACCCGACCTGGCCCGAGCGGCTCGAGCATGCTTTGTCGGTGTTACGCGAGCACATCATCAAGGAACAGGACGGATTGTTCCCGGCCGCCCTTGCCACTCTCGACCCGACCGAATGGGATCACCTCGAGGCAGTCAGGCTTCGCGTCGGCAGCGGCGTTGCCACAACGGTGGGAGGTGGCGCCCGATGAGTCCCCCGAGCACGAGCAGCCCGGCGCCAACGGGGCACCACCATGCACTGAGGACCCCGACGCGGTGGGTCACGGAGACAGCCGCAGGTCATTCCCAGTGGTACATCGAGCGGTTCCGCACGATGGCCCTCGAGGGAGCCGACCTGGGGGGCGAGGCACGCCTCATCGACGCATTGGCGGCTCCCGGCTCGCGCATCCTCGACGCCGGATGCGGTCCTGGTCGCGTCGGCGCGATCCTGCACGCGCGCGGGCATCACGTGGTCGGCGTTGATGCCGACCCCGAGCTCATCGCCGCAGCCCATCAGGACCATCCCGGTCCGCAGTGGGTGGTCGCCGACCTCGCCGTGCTCGACCTCCCTTCGGTTGGCATACGCGAGGCGTTCGACGTCGCCGTGATCGCCGGCAACGTCTTGGCCTTCGTCGCGCTGGGGACCGAGGCTGACGTATTGCGCTGCGTCGCCGACCATCTGGTCCCTGGCGGGGTGGCCGTAATCGGTCTGGGCACCGATCGCGGCTATCCGCTGGAGAGGCTGGACGTCGATCTGACCACCGCTGGCTTCGTGCTGGAGCACAGGTTTGCGACCTGGAACCTCAACCCGTGGACCGACGGTGCCGAGTTCGCGGTCAGCGTTCTCCGACGATGAGCGTGTATTGGTTCGGCTGAAGCTTGACAGTTGGGCTTCGGTTGAGGCTTTACAGGTCTTCGGCTGATGGTTGACAGCTACTTCGGCTGATTCTTGACACTCCCTGGACATGAGGGAGATGAGTGTG
>JAVEDI010000030.1 GCA_030841035.1 Actinomycetota bacterium | reverse complement strand
CCCACCCCCCCCCCCCCCCCCCCCCCCGATCAGGGCCGTGAGGCCGGTGGTGGCGTGCAATTGATCAACGGACAGCAGGGGCAGCGACGCGTCGTTCCCGCAGGCGCCAGCTGCGGACGGCCACGGCTGGAGGTCGGCGGGCGTCAGGCTGGCCCGCTTCCTCCCCTCCGGCTGGGTCGATGTCGAATTCGGCGTCGACGTCGGCTTCGCCTCCGGCGCTGCGCCGCGCAGCGAGGGCACCGGGTCCCGGCCGGTGACGGCGAGCGCCACCGCTGCGACGGAGACGGCGACGGCCCCGGCCAGCAGCACCCACCGGCGCCGTCGCGCCGGACGGGCAGGCCCGTGATCGAGGACGTCCCCCATGCCTCCATGACAGAATCCATGAACGAGCAATGACAGCCCCGACGCCATCGACCACGCCGACGCGGTCACTCACGCCCGGCTCAAGACCGGTGGGAAGACCGTCGTGGCCCGGGAACGGGACAGGGTCACGGAAGGCACGCTCCTGCAAGGCGTCGTCCGCAAACCGGCTCACCGTCCCCGGCTCCCGCACCGGTGCGCCTCCGCTGCCGCTGGTGACTACCTCGCCCTGGTCCCACACGAGCCATTCCGGCATGCAGGAACATGATCGTGTTTCGAGTATCAGGCACCAGTAGGCCAATAGCCGCGTCTTGGACATATAACAACTGCCTGGGCAACCGTTGCGAAGTTTGGATGGTGAATTGAGTTAGGTCATGGGATAAATACTCGCATAGTTCTTTCTGCAACCCATGCGAATGCGCGTCAACGGCATTCTGCAAGGACCTCACCAGGAGTGCTCAGCTTGTCCCCGCCGCGTCGACGAGGGACCGACCTGCCTGCACTGGGGTCAAGGTGTGCGTGTCGCCTTCGGCTGGCGAAGACCGACGGATCGAAGGCTGGGTGTTTGCGCGAGGCTCGTTACATGACCTCAGCCGGCACTTTGATTGATCCCAGGCTGCCTTTTTGCCCTATAAGGCTCAGGCGCCAACAACCAGGGGCTGGAAGGTCAACGATGCTCGGAAAGTCGTAGGCGCCTGACAGTTCCTGGGAGATCTTGACGTCAGAGTCGTCGGTCAGCACCCCGGTCAACGTCACCGGCGCGTCTTGTCGCTGACGCGTGAGCCACAGAACCTTCGTGTTTCGTCCATCGGGCATCTTGCCGCCAGTCGCGATGACGGGGGAATCTGTCGCATAGAATAGGAGGGCCACGAAGCCCTCGGCACCGAGCCAGAAACCGGCGTTCGGATTCCCTACCCTGCTCGCGTAAGGCTCTGGCAGTGGCCCCGTGGAGACGGACGCCGACGCGCAAGCGTCGCGGACAGCCGTCTTCCCCGGTACCTTTCCGCTAGAAGCCGATGGCTTCGCCGACTCGCTGGAATCGCTGTGGAAGGCAGCGCAGCCTAAACAAGTCATAAGTGCGACTGCGCACAGTCCAGCTACCCGACGCAGCCGCCTTCCGAACATTCGCCGTGCGTTATAAAGTGGCATCTTGGGCCGGTTGCAGATAGAGCCCCGAGGCATCTTCCAACACCGCCAACGGCGTCAGGGAGAGCCTCACGCCGTCCTTCTCGGCGAACTCGACGCGAGGATCTACGTGTAGCATCAGGATTCCTGTGTGAATTGCATATGGTCTAACTATGCCAGCGTTTGGCAGACTTGTGTAGACAGTCACGGAGAAACGACCAGTTTCATCCGGAACCCCAATACGTACAAACCCGCGATCCGTCGGTATGCTCATCTCACAACCTCCAAGTAGGTCGCTCCTGTTTAAGGTGCTTCTTCAGAAAGTGGCGACCGCGCCACGGCATTCGCGCCAAACATCAAGTTCCGCCAATCGTCACTGAAGGTGAAGACTCCGCATGATGTTGCAATACCCCGCTTGCTGGGAAATCGTGAGAGACGAACATGCTCATTTATGGCGCCCATTCCTAGGACGCCGGTCGGCTCTGACCACAGGGACACGCTTAGAACGAGACGTTGTCGCCATGAGGCATGCGCTTTAACGTCAATCAGCGAACGCAGGGCTCGGCGACACCGGCGCCTAAGCAGAAAATGGAGCCAGAGAATTTCCAAAACCGTTCTCTTATTGGGGCACTCAAACCGAGTGATCACCACAAGGCCGCCTTGTACGCTCGCCAACTGATTATCCAAGCCGAGACACCGCTAGAGTAGCTGCAATAGCCAGTGCGAACGCTCCGGACGCGACTCGGATTGTTTCCAGGGCCGTCCCATTGAGTCCCGCTGATGCCAACCGCTGGGTCGCCTTCCATTCTGGCTTTGAAACGGCTGCTGCGGTGTATGCCCCTAGGAACGCCACCGCGGCGACCAATGGGACCAACGCGGTGAGAATCTGGCCCCGTTCGACGATCAGCGATGTGGTAATCCCGATCCAAATAAGGGAGCTGGTCTTCTGTGTCGTTATAAGCAGACCCAAGTCAAGTCCCCAGAGCAAGTTACGGGGCGCGACGCCTAGCGTCCGGGCGAACACTTGAGGAACTTGGCGTTGAGTCATCGGCGTGCGGCCGGTCAGGTCGGCGAGCCCGAAGAGAATCAGCACGCTGATCACGGCACCTAGTCTCAAAGAATCACTAAAGTAATGTGGCACAACGGCCGCCACCGTCGTGAGCACTAGAGCCACGAAGGCAGTACTGATCGAATAGCCGATCGCCAGTGAGGCCACTGCCGCGTAAACTTCTTTGCGCGGGCGCACACTGCCGCCAGGATTGGTCACGCCAATCATAGATCGCCCTCAAGGGCTGAAGAGCTGAAGCACTCCACCCAGGAAGACGACCGGAAGAATCCACAGTGTCACTCGGCACCTCCTTCGACGTCACGTCGGCTGGCAGTTAGCCGCGGAGCCATTGATGACACCGCCCTGGCATTTCGTGTACCTCTCGCAGCACGAGCATGTGACGCAACTGCCGCCGCCGCACACGCGGCACGACCAGATGTAGTTATGACATGCGTTCTGGCACGTCGTGATTGAAATGTTCTGGGGACAGAAGACCAAGTCGCAGCATGGAGTGCACGCGTCTGCATTGGCTCGGCCAGGGGTGGCGAAGATGGTCGCCGACGTGGCGAGACCAAGTGTGCCGAAATGGGAGAGAAATCGTCGACGGCTGGGCCGCGCCTTAGCGGGTACCGTCGGAATCAAATCGCTTCGAGCAGGCACTCCTCCTCCGATCAACTCGCTACTAGGCTGCTGTGTAGGGCCTTAACTGAACCCAGCGTGTCCGCCCTGTAAAGGGCCCCGTCCTTGAACCGCAGAAGCGCGGGACTCACGCTGACACCGAAGCTCCTCCTGACCCAGTCTCCCGCTACATCTATATAGGTTCGCTCGTCTTCCCGGAGGCCAGTTTCCCCAAGAAATGCTAGACCTGCCTCCGGAGTTCCGCAGGCGATCACGAGGCGAAGTGGAAGGGCGGCCTCAATTTCCGTTCTCGCGAGCTCCAGCGCAATTTTCCGACAGGAGGCACATACCGAACTCAAGACCAGGGCTGCCGACTCGTCCAGCTGCTCGAGATCGGCAAGTTGACTTGGCCACCACGCTGGCCGAGCACCGTGTGGAATGCCCTCGATGGGGACCAGCGTGTCATCGTCTCCGTCGGCGGGCCGCTCACCCACTCTTGCCGAAAGTTCGCCCATCATCGCAAAGAGGCCGACGAGCGATACCGCGACGACAACCAAAAAGGCGACGATCAGGTAATCGAGTAGCCTCATTCGGCACTCCTGGGTCGGCGAAGGAGAGGCGCAATTGTTGAAGCGTCATTGGCGGTGACATACACAATGGTGGCGAGAGCGACAAGTGCCATGGTTTCCGGCCATCGATTCTCTGTTAGCTCGCCTTCTGCCACGAGAATCACCAGCAGCCCTGCCCCTGCCATGATTCCCGCACCGGCCAGTAGATTCCGTACCCCGAGGGGACGTCCGCCGCTCCGGCCAAAGCAGCCGCATGAAATCGAATGGTCGCCGGTCACGGCGATGAGGCTGAACACGGCGATGCCGGCCCCCAGGGCGAACGCGGTAGGCGCGCCTAACTTAGGAATGGCGCTCACGCACACGGCGCAAACGATCTCGACGACCCCAAGCCCGCGCGCCACGAGTTCGATAATCCTGCTGGTCCAACTCAGGCGCAGGATTGTACGGAGCGTCCGAGTCAACGGATCTGGGCTGAACAACTTCGACCCGCCCGCCACCAAGAAGAGAACACCGAGAGCCATCTGGAGTAGCAAAGCGATTAGCGCCAACTGAGCCTCCCCCGAGCCGGTGCTGACAGTGTTGCACTAGGCCGTCCGAAGTCAAGGCCCGGAAAATGGGACCCTGGGTTGTTCGCTATCCCAGGTCGTCGCGGTGTTCTCCGTCGCGGCACCCGGTACGCGCGGCCCACTTCTGGAGCCGGTCCCGTGAGTGGGCGAACATGGCTTGCCAGTCCAGCGGTGGATTGCCCGGTGCGACTCCTGAATGTGCCGCGAGCCAAGCGGCGTGCAGAGCCGTGAGCTCCTCGACCAGGGCTCCATGTGCTGACCAGCAGGGCGGGACGGTGCGAGGGCCGAGCGCGTATCGGTCGAGCAACCACTCGACCCTGGCGGTCAGGACGCGGATGGTGGCGCGGCCAGTGTCGTCGTCTAGGTGTCCTGCCTGGACAGGTTGTTGATGGTCATGCGGCGAGGGCGCTGATCGGGGGTCGGCCCTGGTGAGCGGTGTGCCCGCGCTTGCTGTTGTAGTGATCAAGGTAGCGGGGCAGGGCGCGGGTGCGGGCGGGGATGCTGGTGTACGGCCGCCGGTAGGCCCAGCCGGTGAGCAGGGTGCGGTGGAAGCGTTCCACCTTCCCCGTTGGTCCACGGGCAGCCAGGCTTGATGAACCGGCGCCTGACCTGCCAGGCCGAGCACACCGCCGCCCAGGTCCCGCCGCGGCGATAGACCTGGGCGTCGTCGGTGAGCACCCGGCGCACCACCACGCCGTGGCCGCGGAACCAGACCAGCGCCCAGTGCAGGAACCCGGCGCAGGTGGCGTCGCGTTCGTCGGGCAGCACCTGGCTGTAGGCCAGCCGGGTGCGGTCCTCGACCGCGCAGTGGACGTAGTCGTAGCCCAGCCCGCGGCCGCGCACCGCCCCGCTGCGCCCGTGTGCCCGCCAGCCGCCGCCGGCCGGGATCCGGCCGAGCTTCTTGACATCGACGTGGATCAGGTCCCCGGGCCGGGGGGTGCTGGTAACGCCGGTCGGTGGCCCGGGACCGGACCCGGGCACCGGTGACCAGGTCCAACTCGCGCAGCAGCGGCACCCGGTGGCGGCGCAGGATCGGTCCAATGGTGGCGGCCCGCACCCGGTGGCGGCGGCCAGCGCCACCGGCCCGACCCGCAGCCGCCTGCGGGCGGCCAGCACCCGCCGCTCGACCTTGATCGGGGTGCGCGCCGGCTGGCGGTGCGGTCGGCTGGACCGGTCGGCCAGCCCGGCCTCACCCGAGTCCACGTAGCGGCGCCACCAGCGCGACACGGTCTGCCGGCTGACCCCCAGCTGTTCGGCGACCTGGGCCTGCGGCCAGCCGGCCGCGACCCGCTCGACGAGCAGCCTGCGGGCATGAAGGGTCAGTCGGGCGTTAGCGTGCTTGATCAACTCGCCACGCCGCAACGACCTGTCAACAACGTCCTAAGGCAGGACACGTAGGTGTTGTGCCCCGATGAGGTTGAGGGGGATGCGGCTGATTGGGGGCTTGTCGACGAGCGCGGTGTGGGTGCGGTGATGGTTGTAGAGGTGCAGCCAGGCGGTCAACGCCCGGGTCCGGGCGGCTTCGGAGGTGTAGACCCGCACGTAGGCCCATTCGACGAGCAGGGTCCCGGTGGAACCGTTCGACCTTGCCGTTGGTCTGGGGCCGGTAGGGCCGGGTCCGCTTGTGGGTGATGGCGTGGGCGGTGCAGGCGGCGGCCCACTGCCGGGACCGGTAGCAGGGGCCGTTGTCGGTCAGCACCCGTTCGATGGTGACGCCGTGGCCTGCGAACCAGGCGATCGCCCGGGTCCAGAACGCGGCGGCGGTGTCGGCCTGCTCGTCGGGCAGCACTTCGCTGTAAGCCAGCCGGGAGTGGTCGTCGATGGCGGTGTGGAGGTAGCCGTAGCCGATCACCGGGTGGGTGTGATTCGCGGCGCAGACCCGGGCGCCGAACCGCTGGACCACGCGCTGGGCCGATCTCGCGGTGGGCTCTCGACCAAGATTCACCAGCTGGTCGACGGCCAGGGCCGCCCGCTGGTCATCGCGCTGACCGCCGGCCAGGCTGGCGACTCACCGATGCTGCCGGTGCTGCTGGCCGACCTGGCCGTGGCGCGTCTTGGCGGTGGACGGCCACGAACCCGGCCAGCGGCCCTGCTGGGTGACAAGGCCTACTCCTCGCGCGGGACTCGTGAACTGTTGCGCCGCAAGCGGATCACCACCGTCATCCCGCAGCCCAGCGACCAGATCGCCCACCGCCAACGACGCGGCAGCGCCGGCGGGCGCCCGCCCTGCTTCGACGCCGACCGCTACCGCGGCCGCAACGTGATCGAGCGTTCCTTCAACGACCACAAGCAGTGGCGCGGCCTGGCCACCCGCTACGACAAGCTCGCCACCATCTACCGCGGCGGAATCGTCCTGCGCGCCATCCTCATCTGGCTCCGCCAATAAGGAGACACGCCCTAGTCGTTGCCGTAATCGCCACTGACGAACTCCGCGGGATCTCCCTCGACATCGAACAGGTCGACTAGGCCGGCTACTTCCAGCAACTCAGCATCATCAAGGACCAGGCGGCAGTTGGCGCAGCTAAAGTAGTCGGCGTACACCGAGACGTCGGCGAAGACGTCGAAGTCGTCCTCCCCGACCTGCTCGTACCGCAGTTCGTGTCCCTCGGGCTGCTCCCCTTCGACAGTCCCGATTTCGCTGCATGCCGGACATGAGGCCTCTGTTGAATAGCGAAGACCCGCCCGAAGGTCGCCCCCGCGCCGATAGGCGGCAAGGATGCGTTCAGGGGCGTTTCCCGATGCAATGAGGTCGAGGTGCTGGCGAGCCCGGCCGATCAGAGTCTCGACACGCTGCTCGACGTGCTGCCTGTTGCGGGCGAGGTGTGCTTCGACCTCGTCGGCGCGATCAGCACCGACGAATTCCGAGATGTCCCGGTCCTGGGCCAAGATCAGGATTGCCGCCTGGCTCCAAAAGGCAGGCCAGAACGCTGTCTCCGGGAGTGAGGTGACGGTCGCTGCTCCGCTGTGAAGGTACTGGTTGCGGTTATTCGCGAACTGAAGCGCTTCGGCCAGGTTGAACGGCCGGAAGACTCGTGCGCACCTCTTGAAGACGGTCGATGCGCCGACCGTCATCGCTGGCCCATCACCATCGAGCAAACCAGACGCAGCAAGGAGATGAGCGCCTTCCTCATTTGGCATGGCAATCAAGAGAGGGTTCACCCGTGCCAGCGCCGCCTTTGCCAGTAGCTCCAAGGCGAGCGACGCCCACAGTGCGTGCTCATCGAAAGTTCGCGGCTCTTCGTGGTCCATGGCATGGTTCACGAACAATCGCGCTTTGAGCCAGAGGGCTTCGGAGTCGTAGACGTCACTCATGAGGGCACCCTTGGTGAGTAGGCCAGCCGCGTCAGGCACCGCTGGTCATCTTCACTTGCATCGCCACGGGCGTGCAGCATCTGGGTGTTGTCCAGCAACAGGAACTGATTCGGTTCGGCCCACTCATAGGCCTGCGCGGCACCGGAAAGTGAGCCGAGAAAGTCTGCCGCTTCACGGGCTCGCTGATCGCAAGGAGTCATGCATCCGGGGTCCCATCTCCAGCCACCGCCGGACGTCTGTAGCAGTGCCAAGAAGCGATCGCTGCCGCTGTCGACAAGAAACAGGCCATCGGTTGCTCGTTGCGGCAGCGATACCGCAAGGCGCGTCATCACGAGACGCGGACGAAGCCGGAAGAAGAGGGACGGCGTCAGATTCGGTTCCTCCGAGTAGAGGATGAGCCAGCGGGGCGGGTATCGGAGGTGAGCCCCGTCGGTGTGCAACGGCTGCTCGCCCGTTCCTACCTTTGCGCTGTGTGATCTAGGATGCGCCAGCTCCGTCGGGGTCGGCCGTAGCGCAGTGCTACCTCCGTCGCCGCTGCGAAGTTCGACGATGGCCCAGTCGAGGCGCTGGGCGGCGTATCGCAGCCGTCCCAGATCCGCCTGTCCTGTCGCCCATCCCTCGTTCGTCGCACGCTCGGCGAGATCGGCGAGTTCCGAGGGCAGCAGTGACGGCACAGACGCATCATGCCCGTTCGCAGCCGCACGCATCCACGCACTCGACTTCAACAACGCCGACGATCTTCTCACTCGACCCTTGATCCGAAAGTGACGGACGCGGCAATGCCTCGAGCAATGCGCCGTCGTTAAGCGGCATCCGCCGGAAGCGGCGTAACGAAGGTCTCGGTCGCAACCGCGACTGCAGTAGTTGCCGTGAACCGAAGCCGTTTGCACTGGGCCCAGCAGGGGCCAGGAGGAACTGAGGGTGAGACGACGAGTCGGGCCGCATGAGCCTTCGAGGCGAAAAGGCGCGCATCGAGCGTCACCGTCTCCGGACGGTCGGCCGCCGCATGCGCTTTCGTGTATCTGGTGGTCGTCGTCCTCCGTGGAGGAGAGTGGCTCGATGGCAACGGGTCGGCGGCCAGGCCGGCACTGGCTTGGCTGCCCACATACAGCGGAATCGATCGGTGCTGAGCATTCGGATTGTCGAGATGGCCCAGTCGACGATCTACGGACGGCGTTGGACGAGCACGTAGCAGCGCCTGCTTGGGTACTCCACCGATGGGTTGGGCGCTCGGTCGACCTGCGCGACCACCGAGAAGCCCGCGAGTTCGAGCTCCCCAATCACGTTCACCGGATCCAGGAAATGCCCATCCAGGTCTACGACCCGGCCGGACCACTCGGTCACGTGGTTGATCTCACCCGCCTGGTGGTCTGCGCTGTCCACGTGGAATGCCACCAGCAGCCATCCGCCGGGCCTGATGGCCCGGGCGAGCTCGCGCCATGCCCCGGCCCGCTGCCCATCATGGAAGTGGATGACCGAGTAGAAGGTGACCGCACCAGCCCACGCGCCATTCCTCACAGGTAGATCGAGCATCGAGGCGACCTGGAACTCAAGGTCGGGGGCGTGCTCCTTGGCGACATCGATCATCACAGCGGACAGATCGATGCCGATCACGTCATCGTGCAAGCCGGCAAGGAATCGCGTCACATGACCCGGCCCGCACCCAACATCCGCGATCGTGCCCTCGACGACAAGTTCGACGAACGCCTCCAGGAGCTTGCGGTCGAGCGGCTTGCCGTTGAGCTCATCGGCAAGGGCGCGGTCGTAGTCGCTAGCGACGGCGTCGTAGGCATCGCGAACCCGTTCATGCTTCGCTCGGTCGTCGTCCGCCACTCCGAGGAGTGTGCCTGACACAGGCCGGATGTCCAGGTTTCATTCGGACTCCGAATGCGCTCGGCCGCGCCCACGCCGGCCTCACGCCTTGCTGTGCTGGTCGCCGTCACCAGTTGGGCGCAACCTCTCTGAACCGACCTCAGATGACGAAACGATGGAAGATCGAACTCAAGATCGTTGTGCCCCCGCGTGTCCCAAGGGTACGAACGTGGGCGAATCCAGCCGGATACTGGCGGACTTGATCATGCCACTGACCTCCAACTTCGCCGGTGATCGCGTTGACGGTGCGGATCTGGAGGTCCTGGACGATCAGGAGGTTCCGGCGGTCGTGGCGGACGGTCGTGAGTGTGGGGGTCGTGGGTGGGGCGGGGGCAGTGCCTTGGGCAGGCCGTCGTAAGCGGGCGGCGGGCCCGTCCAGGCTTGGCGAGGAGGACCGCCGAAAGTTGGCGTGGTTTGCCGCCAGTCTTCTCCTACGCTCAAGCCCGCCAGGCTGGCCTTCACAACGGCTCATCTAGTGGAGCCGGCCGCAGATCGACCTTCAGCTCGGAAGTTGGAACCGGCACACCTGTGAGGAGTTTTTGCACTCGGTCGACGAACCGGATGTTGTACGGTGCGGTCATGTGCTGCTGCGCCACGCGGATCCGCACCGCCTGACGGCGGCGCCACCCTTCGCCCGGCCTACCTGCCGGGTTGGTCACGCCCGAAACCCTAGTCGTCTCGGCGTGGGTGGTCCGCCGCCGCAGTCCCGCCGAGCGGCCCCGCCTCAGCACGCCCATCACACGTTTGACGTGGTCCTCGGCTTCCGCCTACCGAAGGACACGTCCATGCCCGACCATCGCCGTTACCCGCGCCCAGCCGCCGCACCTTCGATCCGGCATCTGCCTGGACGACATGAGATGGGCCAGAACTGGCTCGTCGACCGCCGTTTCCCCGCCGTGATGGCTGACATCCTGCGGCACGCCCCGCCGCTTCCGATTGTCGAACTCGGAGCTGGCAACGGCGCACTGACCCGCGAGCTGCTCAACCTCGGCAGATCCATCACCGCCGTTGAAGTCGACCGACGCTGCCTGACCCGTCTCCGCCGTCAATTCGGCGCACGCGTGGAGATCGTGGCCGCAGACATGCTGCGTTTCGACTACGGGCCGCGTGCGCACCACATCGCTTCCAACGTGCCGTTCGCGATCACAACGCCGGTGCTACGCCGGCTGATGCCACAAGCACACTGGCAGACCGCAGTTCTGCTCTTGCAGTGGGATGTCGCACGCAAACGCGCGGCCGTCGGGGGCACGACTTTGCTAACCGCCAGTTGGTGGCCCTGGTACGAGTTCGCCCTCGCTCAGCGCGTACCGGCCGCGGCATTCGAGCCCATGCCAACCACCGACGGCGGAATCCTCACGATCACCCGGCGAACCCACCCGCTCGTCCCACACGAAGAGCGAGTGGGATACCAACGCATGGTCCGCGAGGTGTTCACCGGCCGGGGACACGGGATCGCCCAGATCCTGCGCGGGCAGCTTCCACAGTCAGCTATCCGGCAGTGGCTGTCCAGGGAAGGGCTCGGCGAGAGGCGGCTACCCCGAGACCTCAACGCAGCGAACTGGGCATCACTGCACACCGCCGTAAAGGACCGACGCCACCAGCCACCCGGCCGACGATGAAGCGAAGGCGCAGCCACGTGCGAGGGTTTCGTGCCTTCCCGCAACGTTGGTGGCGATGCCTTCCCCCGCGCGCGCTGGAACTCGGTGTAAGGCGCACGAGGCGCGCTTCGACCGGCCTGATACCTCCCGCTCGGGCCCTTTGATAGGCGCGTGGTCGCGGGATGGCGCCCTGAGCCGCCACGGGCCTATCGAACGGTCATGCCGGCGCGCCACGAGCCGCCCGGGCCGCGCCCGCGCTCGCCCGACGACACGGACGGGTCCGCCCTGGAGCCGTTCGACCTCGTGGGCAGCGGGGCTGGCTAGGCTCCGCACGACTGCTGGTGGCAGATAGGGGCGCCGGATTGACCCACGTGACCACGGGGCGCCGTCCGCCATGGCCGCGCGAGCTGGCGATCGTGGCCCTGCTGCTGGTCGCCTACGACTGGGTGGCGGGCCTGGTCGACGTCCAGGCCGATCGGGCCGTGGCCCGCGCGGAGCGACTGCTGTCGCTCGAGCAATCCATGCACATCGCGGTCGAGCTGCCTCTGGACCGCGTGCTCTCCGGGCATGTCCGCCTGGGGCAGCTGGCGGCGCTCTACTACGACTTCGGTCACGTCCTGTGCACCCTGAGTGTGCTCGCGGTTGTCTACGTGTCCCGGGCGGACAGCTACCGGCGCGCCCGCTGGGCACTGGTCTCGGTGAACCTCGCGGCGTTCGTGGTGTTCGTGGTCGCACCGGTCGCTCCGCCGCGGCTGCTTCCCGCGGGCGGGTACGTCGACGTCGTCGCACGGTCGAGGACGTGGGGCGCCTGGGAGGCGTCCTCGACGCTCGCAGCGCGCGCCAACGAGTACGCGTCCATGCCGAGCCTGCACGTGGCCTGGGCGGTGTGGGTGCTGCTGGTCTCCTGGGCAGTGAGCCGGCGGCGGACGCTGCGGGCCTTGGCGGCCGGCCATGTCGTGGTGACAGTCGCGGTCGTGCTGTTCACCGGCAATCACTATGTGCTCGACGTGGTGGCGGGTGCGCTGCTCGGCTGCGCTGGTTGGGCCCTGGTCCCCGCCGCCGCTGCGGTGCGGGTACCCACCGGGGGTGTCCTGGTCGTCTCGGCCAGCATGGGTGCCGGGCACGACGGTGTCGCCTACGAGCTGGCGCGGCGCTGGCGGGAGCAAGGAACGCCGGTGACCGTCGTCGACTACCTCCGGGTGCTGCCGTGGGGTCTCGGCCGGTTCATCCGCCGGGCGTACGCCGCGCAGCTGCACTACGCGCCGTCGACCTACGAATGGCTGTACGGCGTGCTGGAGCGACGGCCGCTGCTGGACCGGGTCGCCGGGGTGATCGCGGGCACGGGACGTCGGCGGCTGCTGCGGATCGTGCGCGACGGCGGCTGCCGCCTGGTCGTCGCCACGTACCCGCTGGCCGGGCGCGCGGCCGGCCAGCTACGCCGCGAGGGTCGCCTGCGCGTTCCGGTGGCGACCTTCCTCACCGACATCGACGTCCATGCGACCTGGCTCGACCGTGGGACCGACCTGTACCTCGCGGTGTACGACGTCAGTGCGCGAGCGGCCGCACAGCGGACCGGGCGTCCAGCGATCGCGACCGGCCCGGTGCTGTCCCCGCAGCACGACTCGCTGGTCACGTTGGCCGAACGCCGCACGGCCAGGGCATCGTTGCAGCTGCCGGAGGACGCCGGGCCTGTCGTCCTGATGGTCACCGGCTCGTGGGGCGTCGGCGGGGTGCAGTCGGCCGCGCTGGCGCTGCGCGACGGCGGCGCCGTGCCGGTGGTGCTCTGCGGGCGCAACCACGCGTTGCGCTCGGCGCTCGAGCACAGCGGCATCCGCTCCGTCGGGTGGACGACCGACGTCCGGCCGCTCTACGCCGCCGCCGATGTCGTCGTACACAACGCGGGAGGGCTTTCGTGCCTGGAGGCGTTCGCGGCCGGTGTGCCGGTCATCGGGCACGCCTGCCTGCCGGGGCACGGACAGCGAAACGCTCGAGCGATGGCCGATGCGGACCTCGCCTCGCTCGCTGACAACGAGCCGGACCTCGTACGGCTCGTGCACGAGGTCGGCGGTACGGCGCTCGGCAGCGCAATGGCGGCGCGGGCTCGGGCGCTGTTCCGCGCCGACGCTACCGAGGCCTTGAGCGCGGTGACGCCCGCTGCGCTGCGCCTCCCTCGGCGGCGCCGGCCGCTGGTGCGCGCGGCAGCGATGCTGGCGGCGGTGCCGTTGGCGTTCACGGTGACCAGCTTCGGCGTCAGCGAGGCGACGGAAAAGGGGTTCGGGGTGGCCCGCGCGCCACATTCGGCCTCGGGGCAGGTGTACCTCGCGGTGCAGCTGGGCGGCGCCGCCCTGGCCGACCCGGCGACCTTAGAGCTGCTCGACACGGCCGAGGCCAGTGCGGTCGTGCCCGAGGGTGTGGCGATGGCCGATCCCGTGGGCGTGCGTGCTCTCGCCCAGGGCGGCGTGTCCGTTCTCGGTGCGTTCCCGCGCCTGCCACGCAGACCCGGGCCCGCCCGCCGGGCCTGCGCCCAGGCCCACGACGAGCTCGTCCGCGCGGCCGACGAAAGGGTGCCCTCGCTGATCGCGCTGCACGGGCTCGGCGCGTGGTCGTTGAGTTCCGCCTTCCGGGCGCACCTGCCGGTAGGGGTGGCGAAACCGCTGCGCTCGCCGTACGGGCTGGTCCTGCAGCGGGGTGAGCAGGTCGTCGTCGACGTGCCCGACGGGGAGCTGGCCGCGACCCTTGCCGCCGTGTCCTCGGCGGCCGCGTCGGCTCACCTGCACGTGCGGCCGCTGGGGGCCCTGTGGAAGCAACGATGAGCCGGTGGGCGACCGCCGCGGCGGTGGTCGCCGGGGCGCATGCCGGACCGCTGCTCACTGGGGTGCCCCTGCTCCGTGGCCTGTGGCCGCGACTCGCGGGCCGCGGCCGCCCGGACCATGTGGCGCTGACCTTCGACGACGGGCCCGACGACCGCGGCACCCCCCAGGTGCTCGACGTCCTCGCGGCGGCGGAGGTCCAGGCGACGTTCTTCGTGCTCGGGACAATGGTGGAGCGGCATCCGCAGGTGCTCCGCCGGGTCGTCGCGGAGGGACACGAGGTCGCCGTGCACAGCTGGGACCACCGCAACCATCTGCGCCACCCGCCGCCGGTGGTGCATCACCAGCTCGCCCGGACCGCCGAGGTGGTGGAGCGGCTCTGCGGCCGCCGCCCGCGCTGGTTCCGGCCCCCGTACGGCGTCCTGACCGGTGGCGGCCTCGTCGCCGCGCGCACGCTTCAGCTGCAGCCGGTGCTGTGGACGGCGTGGGGTCGCGACTGGGAGCAGAGCGCGACCGGCGACAGCGTGGCCCGGCTGGTGACCCGCCAGCTGGATGGCGGCGGCACCGTGCTGCTGCACGACTCCGACTGCACGTCCGCGCCGAACTCGTGGCGGGCTACCGTGCAGGCGCTGCCGGCCCTGCTGCAACGATGCCGGTCGCGTGGGCTGCAGGTCGGCCCCCTCGGTGCGCACGGGCTGAGATGAACCTGGCGGTGGCCGCGGCGCTCGCCTCGGCGGGCGGCTATGGCCTCGCCAGCGCCGGACAGTTCGCCGCGGTCGCCACGACCGCCGCCCGCGGCGGGTTGGACCTGCGCCTGCTGGCCGATCTCGCCAGGCGCGGGCGGTGGTGGTTGGCCGGCGCCGCGGAGGTAGCGGCGGTGGCCTTGCAGTACGTCGCGCTGCGCGCCGCTCCGGTCGCCCTGGTGCAGGCCCTGCTCGTACTCGGCCTGCCCGTCGCCGTGGTGCTCAGCGGGCGCATCACCGGCCGCACGGCGGCCGGAACCGCGCTGACCACGGCGGGGATCGTGCTGTTCGCGGCGTTCCAGTCGCCGCAGGCGCAGGCAGTCCCGGGCCGCAGCTCCGTGGCCCTGCCGCTCGGCCTTGCCGTGGCGGCAGCCCTGCTCGCCCGGGGCAGGCGACCGGCGCTGGTCATGGGCCTCGCAGCCGGCGTGATCGTCGGCTGCGCCGGCGTGCTGCTCGCCTCCGTCGCGGCCACGCCGCTGCGCGACGTACCGCTGCGCCCTGAGGCGTACGCGGCCGCGCTCGTCGGCCTGCTGGCCCTGCAGGTCGCCCACGCAGCACTGCGTGCCCCACAGATCGGGCCGTCGCTGGCCGCCCTCACCCTCAGCGAGCCGGTCACGGCCGTCGCGCTCGCCATCCCCACCCTGCACCAGACCCCGCACGTGTCGCCGGTCGCGGTCCTCGGCGCGCTCGGCGCCGGCCTGGGCGTCGTGCTGCTGCAAGCGGCCGTCGCGCCGGCAGGACCCCCGCCGCCCCGTGACGACGTTCGATAGGCCCAGGGTCGCCGGCAGCCGACATCAGCGACCACAGGCCTATCGAACGGGTGCACCCGGCGCGACGGGGGGCCCGCCCGCCGGTGGGTGAGCCGAGGGGCGGGGTTCAGTGCCCGTCGGGATCGCTCACTCGCTGGTCCAGACACGAGACCTTGCCGAGCACGGCACTGCCCGGCGCGCTCTCGCCGGCGCTGTTAGGTGAGTTGTCGCGCCGGTTGCCGTCCGAACTGGTCGTGCACACCGTCCCGCCGGCCAGCACCGGGCTGGTCGGGAACTCAAGCGGCCCGGCGTTGCGCAGCTGGTCCTGCGCCCCGGCCGGGTTGCGGAAGAACTCCGACACACGACCCCGGCGGTCGACGATGACGATCGCGTTCCGCTCGTTCGCATCCGCCCAGACGTTCCCCCGGCGGTCGACGGTGATGCCGTCGGCGCCCTCGAGTGCCGGGTGCTGCACGACCAGCGCGTCGAGGCAGAGCGTGTCCTTGCTGAACGTGAGGTCACAGCCGGTGTGGGCGAGGACCTTGCCCGAACGGGCCACCGTCACCCGCCACAGAGCACCACGCGCGGTGTCGGCGACCAGCAGTGCGCCGTCCTTGCCGACGGCCAGGCCGTTGGCGACGATCCCCTGCGTCGCCGCGGGGGCTCGCGCTGCTGCCGGCTGCACGGTCTGGTCCTGCCGGCCGACGCCGACCGAGTTCGTCATCGACGGGACGCGGAAGATCTCCGTCGCTGCGCCGCCCGCGGGGCCGACCCGGAAGACGCGACCCTGGTTGGTGCCCCCGTCAGACCCGTACAGGTTGCCGGCGGAGTCGAAGACGACGCCGTTGGCGCCCGGCATGCCGGTCGCGAACACACTCGCAACGGGCGGGTCGGCCGGGTCCGCGTCGCTCGGTGCGAGCGCGGCGATCTGATCGCCGGCCGATCCGGCACCGGTGACATACAACCGCCGGTCCGGACCGAACACCAGCCCGCTGGGGTTGCACGGCGCGGTGACCTTCCCGACGACAACTCCCGGTTGGCCGTCACCGCCCGCTGGGTCGATGCGAACGATCGGGCAGTCGCCGCCGGCTCCTCGCTGGGCGACGTACAGCTGGTCCTCGGCGTCCGTGGCCAGGCCCTCGATCGCGAGCGGGCTGCGGAACACCGTCGTCCAGGTCGCGTCGGGCGGTGCGACCGGCGGCTCCCGATCGCCGGCCGCTGTCCCCACCCCTATCCAGGCCGCCGTGGCAGCGGCGACCAGTGCCAACCCGGCTGTCCAGAGCTTCGTCATGGTGCCTCCAGGGGTGATGAAGGGATGCTATGCCCGGATACGCCCCCGCGACAGAGCCTCGTGCCGACCCAGCGCGGACGCCGCACGGTTGCGGCAACGAGCGCGTAACAGACGGGGCGAACCGGTGAAATCTGGTGCTGTTAGGACTCTCGTGTCAGCGACGGAGGGACGACGCCCGCGCCGCGGCGCGGAGCGAACCGGCACGTACCGGCGAGACCCGGAGGGGCAGGACATGCACACCGAGGACAACGCGGCGGTCGCCGTGACGAATGCACTGGTCGATGGAATCGGGCGGCGGGAACTGCTGCGCGCGGCTGCCGCCATCGGTGCGGGCGGTGCCGTGGCCCCGATGCTGGCCGGCCCCGCCCATGCCGAGCAGGCGCCGAGGAGAGGCGCACGGCGCGGCGCCTCCGCGAAGGAGGTCCTCCAGCCCGGCAAGGGACCGATACACGGAAAGCACTATCTCCCGTCGCAGCCCGACCGGGTCCGCTGGGGCTATGTCCCTGCACTCGGCAGCGAACCGGTCCTGCGCATGCGGTCAGGCGAGACCATCACGATCGACACGGTGTCTCACGAGGGCATCCTCGAAGACCAGGGCCGTGATCCCCTCACGTACTTCGGCGGACTCGGCGTCGCACGCGAGCAGGTCCTGCTCGACGCCGTAGCGATCGCTCGGGACTACTCGCGGACCGCAAGGAACTTCGACGTGGACGGTCCGCACGTCATCACGGGTCCGGTCCACGTGGAGAGCGCAGAGCCCGGCGACGTGCTCAAGGTGGAGATGCTGTCCATGCTGCCCCGCGTCCCCTACGGAGTGGTGTCCAGCCGGCACGGGAAAGGTGCGCTTCCCCGCCTCCCGGGCGGTGGCGTTCCCGCGGGGATCAGCGAGGCCGAGATCATGCCGCCCGTGTCGACCGACGGGCGCTCGACGGGCGATCCGAGGAAGTACGGGAACGTGTCGACGTTCACCAAGGTCCGCCACGGCAGGCACGGCACGCTGAACGGTGTCCTGCCCCGCGGAGCCAGCCGCGAGGTCAGCTTTCCCTTGGCTCCGTTCATGGGCGCCATGGGGGTCGCGTTCGCGGCAGCGGAGGGCCTCACGGACCCAGCCCTCAACTCGATCCCCCCGACGTTGGGGGGCGGCAACATCGACATCAACCTGCTCGGGGTGGGCGCCACCTTCTACCTGCCCGTCTTCTCCGCCGGCGCCCTGTTCTTCGTCGGCGACCCGCACATGGCGATGGGCAACGGCGAGGTCGCTCTCACCGCGATGGAGGGTTCGCTGCGCGGAACCTTCCGCCTCACGGTGTGCAAGCCAGGAGCCGACGGGGTGCCTTCGGTCGCCTACCGCTACCCGTTCGTGGAGACCCCGGACGCGTGGGTGCCGATCGGCCTGTCGGACCCGGACGGAGTGCGCAACGGCCAGGTCAACGACCTGGACATCGCGATGCGCCGCGCGGTCGTCAATGCGCTCGACTTCCTGGAGCACGACCTCGGCATGGACCGCGCCGTGGCCTACGCCTATCTGTCCGCGGCCGCCGACCTCGAGGTCTCACAGGTGGTCGACCGGACAGTGGGCGTCCACGGCGTCATCCAGAAGGCGCACTTCTCGGGGTGAACGACCAGCTATCCACCGGCCATGGCGCCCACGACCAGGAAAGGTTCGGTGCCCGCCGCAACGGCGTCCGGCAGCGGGTCGTCGGGCTGCTCGTGGGACAGGTCCTGCTCGCACGCGAAGAACCGCACGAACGCCCGACGCTTGTGCGTCGAGCGGTCCCGGATGGTGCCGCGCAACGTCGGGTAACGGGCCTCGAGCGCGTCGAGCACCGAGCGCTGCGTCACCGAACCCTCGACGTCCAGCGTCACCTCACCGTCCACGCGGGCGATGGTTCGCAGGTGCGCCGGAAGGACGACGCGGATCACGGCAGCGTCTGCACTTCCACCGACAGCACCGGAGGCAGGTCCCGCACGATCGGCGCCCAGCTGTCCCCCGCGTCGGGGGAGGCGTAGACCTGCCCCCCGGTGGTGCCGAAGTAGACACCGCAGGAGTCCAACGAGTCCACGGCCATCGCGTCGCGCAGCACGTTGACGTAGCAGTCACTCTGCGGCAGCCCGTTGGTCAACGCCTCCCACTCGTTACCACCGGTCCGGCTCCGGTAGACGCGCAGCTTCCCCTCGAGCGGGAAGTGCTCCGAGTCGCTCTTGATCGGCACCACGAAGACGGTCTCCGGTTCGTGTGCGTGCACGTCGATCGGGAATCCGAAGTCGGTCGGCAGGTCACCACTCACCTCATGCCAGCTGTCACCGGCGTCGTCGCTGCGCATGACGTCCCAGTGCTTCTGCATGAACAGCACGTCCGGGCGCGACGGGTGCATGGCGATGCGATGGACGCAGTGACCCACCTCGGCATCCTGATCGGGGATGCCCTCCGACCGAAGGCCGCGGTTGATCGGTGTCCAGGTCTTGCCCGCGTCATCGGACCGGAACGCGCCGGCGGCCGAGATGGCCACGAAGATCCGCTGCGGGTCGACGGGGTCCAGCAGGATCGTGTGCAGGCACATGCCGCCCGCACCGGGCTGCCACTGCGGCCCGGAATCGTGCCGGCGCAGCCCGGACAGCTCCTGCCACTGCTGACCGCCGTCCTCCGAGCGGAACAGCGCGGCGTCCTCCACCCCGGCATAGACCGTGTCGGGATCGTTCAGCGAAGGCTCCAGGTGCCAGACCCGCTTGAACTCCCAGGGCCGCGGCGTCCCGTCGTACCACTGGTGGGTGCCGGGCACGCCGTCGTACTCGAACGCGCCGCCCACCTGCGTCCAGCTCTTGCCGCCGTCGTCGGAGCGCTGGATCAGCTGCCCGAACCAGCCGCTGGACTGCGACGCGTAGAGCCGGTCGGGGTCGGCCGGCGATCCCTTGACGTGGTAGATCTCCCAGCCCGGGAAGTGCGGTCCACTGACGTCCCAGTCGTCTCGCTTGCCGTCACCGGAGAGCACGAACGCACCCTTGCGCGTGCCGACCAGGACCCGTATGCCGCTCATCCGCACTCCCTCGCCTCGTGAAGCGTCCTGTCGCGCTCATCCATGGTGAGACCACGGTCGGACAGAAAGCTCATCGCCGGCCACCCTAGGCACCACCGGCTCAAAAGTCGTCCAGCGGTCCTCAGACGCGGCGCTGCCACGCGATCGCGTTGGCCACGACGCGGTAGCCGAGCAGCTCGTTGACCCCGATCATGTGGTCGTTCGAGGCGGCGTTCCACGTGCTGACGGTCCGGACCTGCGGCTCCTCGGTCTGCAGCCAGCGCAGCATGGCGATCTTCAGCAGCAGGCCGAGGCGGTGCCCACGGTGCGCACGTACGACGCTGGTGTCGTACTGGCTGGCGTGCCACGGGAACTCTGCGTCGACGGCCATGATGGTGTGTCCGGCAGGCGCGCCGGTCCGCCGGTGCCGGGCCACGACCCGGTAGATCCGCCTGCCCAACCGGCGCTGCGTCTCGTCGAACGCCCGCAGCCGCTCGGGGCTGAACACCTGGTCCTCGATGGCGAGGGCGTCGATGGGCGCGTCGTTGATCGCCCTCGTGAGCTCGAGGACCGCGCCGACCATGTGCTCCGGTGTCGCGCCCGGCATCCGGAGCAGCTCGTAGTCGCGGGCCAGCTCGGCGGCCGCCTCGTGCGCCCGGTCCAGGCCTCGCCAGTCGAGCGTCAGAACGTCCTGCTGGCGTTGCACCTCGTCGGAGCCGCGCTCGAGCCCCACCCTCTTGGCGAACGCGACACCTCCCGGCTCGTCCCACGACTCGGCGAGGACCACGGTGCGGCCTTCGCCCCGCGCCCGTGCCACGCCGGCGTCGTACACCATGGTCCCGAAGCCGCGGCGGCGCAGCCGCGGGTCGACGCAGATGTCCAGCTGACCCACGTGCCGGTTGTCCCAGGTCGGCAGCGAGACCTGCAGCACGGCCACGACCTGGTCGCGCTCGTCGTGCAGCACAGCGCCCAGCGTCGGTTCCGCCTCCCAGCCGTGCTGGAGCATCACCGTGAACGAGGACGTCGTGGTCGGCAGCAGGTGAGGCGCGTCGACGGCCCGGGCCGCCTCGAGAACGGCAACCGCGCCGCCGACGGCGCGGGGGTCAAGATGCTCGGGATCGAGCCAGGTCAGCTTCACCTGCCAAGCAAACGCCCGTTGAGGCGGCGCCGCGAGCGATTATCAGGCCTCCGGGCCGGGCAGCTGCAGTCCTTCCAGCTCCAGCCTGCTCACGTGGAAGCGCCAGACGTTGGTGTCGTTGAACGTGCCGCCCAGGTCCGGAAGCTCGGCGACGTCCTCCGGCGGCATGACCGCGGGCTCGGCACCGATGCGTGCCAGCTCCACGGTGATGCTGGCCAGGACGTCGAGGTTGAGGGCACGTACGACGGCTTGCTCGACCGTCTCGCCGCAGGTGGTGACCCCGTGACCTCGCAGCACGCAGACCGGGGAGACGCCCATCGCCTGCAGCATCTCCTGCGCCAGATCATCGCGACGGATCAAGACGGACCGGCGGAAGACCGGAACGCCGTCCAGCGCCATGCGCGCCGCCGGCATGTTGTAGGCACCGAACACCGGCCGCAGCTCGATGTCGGCCAGGCTGGCGACCACGACCGCCGGTGGGTGGGCGTGCACGACGGCGCTCACGTCCGGGCGGCTGCGCAGCAGCGCGGCGTGGATGGGCAGCTCGTTGGGCACCTCGTAGCCGCCCTCGAGGTCACCGTCGCCGGCGAAGTCGACCAGCCGTACGTCGTCGGGGGTGGTGAACATCAGTCCACGCTCGTGAGGGCCGCGGCAGCGCACGAGCAGCCGGTCGTCTCCGACGCGCACGCTGACGTGACCCAGCACGTCCTCGGCGAGGGCACGGGCACCGAGGATGCGGCACGCCACAGCGACCTTGTGGCGCAGAGCCGGCAGCTGTGACTGCGTCACCTCGGGCCCCGGGTCACGCACCCGCCGCGCGCCCTGCATCGGTCAGCACGCGCTCGTCGTGGTCGGCGAGGAGCACGGCTCGCTCCCCCCGGTACAGCGAGGCCAGCGCCAGCGGGCTGATCCCGAGCTCACGGGCCACCTGATGGATCTCCAGCTTGTGCATCCGACCGCCGGCCTGCGCGACCCGGTCCAGCAGCTGCCGCACGGCCGGTGGGTCGGCCACGTCGGGATCGGACACCTCCGGCGAGTCGGCGAGCAGGGAGTCGAGCTGGCGCGAGAGGGCGCGCAGCGCGAGCCGCAGCCGCGTGGCCTCGTCGATCTCGCGCGGGGCGTCGACAGTGCCCTGCCAGGTGCGCTTGGGGTACCGGCGCAGGTACTCCTGCTCGAGCTCGAGCATCCGCTCCGTGTGGTGGCGGAACTGGTCGGTCGTGCCGTGGTGGAACACCCAGTCACGCGTCGCATGGGCGTAGTTGGCCTGCTGCTCGAGCTCGTCGTCCGGAAGCTCGCGTGCGGGTCGGGCTTGCGTCGTCATGGAGCACTCCTCGTCGGACCGGACGGCGCGGGCGGCGCGTCGTCGCTGATGGCCATCACGACCGCTTTGGGCTCGGTGAAGAACTCGCGGCTGAACTGACCGCCCTCACGACCGATCCCGGAGTCACCCACGCCGCCGAAGGGCGCCCGCAGGTCGCGGATGAAGAAACAGTTGGTCCACACCGTGCCCGCCTTGAGGGCGGCCGACACGCGGTGTGCACGGGAGAGGTTCTGGGTGAACAGCATCGCGTTCAGACCGTAGGGCGTGTCGTTGGCCAGCGCTACAGCCTCGGCCTCGGTGTCGAAGGGCTGTACGACGACGACCGGGCCGAAAACCTCCTCCCGGCACACCCGCGCGCTGCTCGGCGCGCCGACGACCACCGTGGGGCGCACCACCCATCCGTCGCCGAGACCACCGGCGAGCACCCGACCGCCGTCTGCCTCGATGCCGTCGACGAAGGACCGCACCTTCTTGTAGTGCTCCTCGGAGGCCAGCGGACCCAGCTGGGTGTCGTGGTCCTTGGGGTCGCCGGTCCGCAGCTCGCCCGCCGCAGCCGTGAACCGCTCGAGGAACTCCTCCAGCACCGGCCGCTCGACGTAGAGCCGGCTGCCCGCCAGGCAGACCTGGCCGGCGTTGGAGAAGATCGCACGCACCGACCACGGCACCGCGGTGTCGAGGTCGGCGTCGGCGAAGACCAGGTTGGCGCCCTTGCCGCCCATCTCGAGGCTCACCGGGGTGAGGTTCGCCGCCGCCGCGCGCGCGATCAGCCGCCCGGTGGCGGACTCACCGGTGAAGGTGATGCGGTCGACGCGCGGGTCCTCCGTGAGCGCTTGGCCGACCGAGTCGGGCCCGAAACCGTGCACGATGTTCAGGACGCCCGGCGGCATCCCCGCCCTCAGGGCCAGGCGACCGAGCAGCGATGCCGACGACGGCGTGTCCTCCGCCGGCTTGAGCACCACCGTGTTGCCCCACGCCAGAGCGGGTGCGATCTTCCAGGTCTCGAGCATCAGCGGGAAGTTCCACGGCGCGATCGCGGCGACGACGCCGGCGGGCTCGAAGCGGGTGTAGGCGTGGTGCCCCGAATCCATCGGCAGCGCCTCGCCGGTAGCCAGCCGCGCATGGTCGGCGAAGAACCGGAAGTTCGACGCAGACCGGGGTACGTCGTGGCCGGCGCTGTCGGTGATCGGCTTGCCCATGTCGCGGGTGTCCGCCATGGCCAGCTCGGCGGTGTGCTCGATCATCAGGTCGGCCAGCCGGTGCAGGATCGCTCCGCGCTCGGCGAAACCCATGCGCCGCCACGGCCCGTCGTCGAACGCCCGCCGCGCCGCGGCCACCGCCCGGTCCGCCTCGCTCTCACCCCCGAGCGCGACGTCGGCCCACGCCTCGCGGGTCCAGGGGTCGACCGTGTGAAAGCGGGCGCCGCTGGTCGACTCGACCTCCTCACCGGCGATGAGGTGCGGGACCAGCTCCATCGTCAGGCGTCCTTCCGTTCGGCGACGGTGATGTCTCCCGCGGCCCAGTGCGTGGCCGGCACCTCGCGGAGCACGACACGCACGTTGGCCCTCGGGGCGCCGACTGCGTTCTCGACGGCGTCGGTCACAGCGGTGATGAGCGCGCGAAGCTGCTGCGGGGTCCGGCCCTCGACAAGCGTGACTTCCACGAGCGGCATGGTCAACCTCCGTTGAGGACGAGCGAGCCCAGGTGAGTGAAGTGCACGGCCACGCGAGAGCCCGGCTCGACGGTCACCGCGTCCGTCATACCCCCCGTGAGCACGATCCAGCCAGCCTCGAGGCAGTGCCCCCGCTCCCCCAGCGAGTTGGCGGCCATCGCCAGTGCCTCGCCGGGATGGCCCTGCACGGCGGCTCCGGTCGCCGAGTCGACGACCTTGCCGTCGACCTCCACCAGGCAGGCCTCCAACGACAGGTCGACCACGGCGGGCGGCAGGCCCACCGGCCCGGTCACGTAGAAGGCCGAGGAGGCGTTGTCGGCCACCACGTCGGGCAGGGTGAACCGGAAGTCGGCGTAGCGGGAGTCGATGATCTCCACACCGGCGTACACCGTCTCGACGGCTCGCATGGCCGTGGCCGCCGTCGCGCCGGGGCCCGCCAGCCGCTCACCGAGCACGAACACGATCTCCGGCTCGGCCCGCGGGTGGATCAACCGGTGCCGCGGCACCGGTTCACCGGCGGGGAGGACCATGGCGTCGGTCAGCCACGCGGTGAGGGGCGTGTCGACGTTCATCCGCCGCTGCTTGGCGCGCGAGGTCAACCCCAGCTTGACGCCGACCAGGTGCTCGCCCCGCGCGAGCCGGCGGGCCAGCGCCTCGTCCTGCACGGCGTAAGCCGTGGCCAGGTCCAGATCCGGCCACTCGTCGGTGATCGGCCCACGGTCGGTGCGCGTCTGCTCGGCCTCCAGCAGCACCGCGACAGCGCGCTCGACGTCCCAGTCGCTCATCGCAGGCCCGCCGTCGCCGGTTCGCGCTCTCTCTCCTGCATCAGCTGCAGCGCCACGTCGATGATCATGTCCTCCTGGCCGCCGACGTACCCGGCCTCTCCCACCCTCTGCAGGATCGCGTGCGTCGGCACGCCGTACCGCGCGGAAGCACGTTCCGCGTGCAGCAGGAAGCTGGAGTAGACGCCGGCGTACCCCTGCACGATCGACGCCCGGTCCATCCAGGGCAGCCGAGGGATGTAGGGCCGTACGACGTCCTCGGCGGCGGCGGCGGCCAGCTGCGGGTCGACCCCGGTCGAGACACCCAGGCGGTCGAAGACGGCGGCCAGCACCTCGGTCGGGGAGTTGCCCGCGCCGGCACCGAGCGCGCAGAGCGCACCGTCGATCTGCCTGGCCCCGCTCTGGTAGGCCAGCACGGAGTTCGCGATGCCCAAGGACAGGTTCTGGTGGCCGTGGAAGCCGACCTGCGCCTCGCCGCCGATCTCGCTCACCAGCGCCTTCACGCGCTCCTGCGCGTCGGAGAGCACGAGCGCGCCCGCGGAGTCGACGACGTAGACGCACTGTGCGCCGGCGTCGACCATGATGCGCGCCTGCCGAGCGAGGTTCTCCGGCGAGGTGCGATGGGCCAGCATCAGGAACCCGACGGTCTCCATGCCCAGATCGCGGGCCGCGCCGAAGTGCTGGAGGGACACGTCCGCCTCCGTGCAGTGCGTCGCGACCCGCGCGACCGAGGCACCCACGGCGTGGGCGCGCCGCAGGTCCTGCACCGTCCCGAGCCCCGGCAGCAGCAGCACCGCGATCCGCGCCGTCCTCGCCTCGTCGACGGCAGCGGCGATGAGGTCGATCTCGCTCTCGCGGGAGAAGCCGTAGTTGAAGGAGGAGCCGCCCAGGCCGTCGCCGTGCGAGACCTCGATGACCTGTACGCCCGCCGAGTCCAGCGCGGACACGGTCGCGCGCACCTGTTCCTCGGTGAACTGGTGCGCCATCGCGTGGGAGCCGTCGCGCAGCGTCGAGTCGGTGATGCGTACGTCGGCGGTGGCGCGCGTCTCGGTCATGCGGCCACCAGCCTTCCCTGGGCCAGCCGCTCGCCGACGCGGGCCGCGGCGGCGGTCATGATGTCGAGGTTGCCGGCGTAGTCCGGCAGGTAGTCGCCGTTGCCGCGGACCTCGAGGAAGACCGCGACCCGGGCATTTCCGGACCAGCCCTCCCGGGGATCGTCGAACTGCGGATCGGCGCGCAGCGTGTAGCCGGGGACGTACTCCTGCACCGCGGCGACCATGCGCACCACCGACTCGCTGACGGCGTCACGGTCGGCGTCGGCGGGGATGGCGCAGAACACCGTGTCCCTCATGATCATCGGCGGCTCGACCGGGTTGAGGATGATGACCGCCTTGCCGCGATCGGCGCCTCCGACGAGCTCGATGGCCCGGGACGTCGTGGCGGTGAACTCGTCGATGTTCGCGCGCGTGCCAGGACCGGCGGAGCGCGAGGCGATGGACGCGACGATCTCGGCGTAGGGCACCGGCACGACGCGGGAGACGGCGTGGACGATCGGGATGGTCGCCTGCCCGCCGCAGGTGATCATGTTGACGTTCCGAGCGGCCAGGTGCTCGTCGAGGTTCACCGGCGGGCAGACCAGCGGGCCGAGCATCGCCGGTGTCAGGTCGACGGCCTGCACTGCCGCCTCCGCGTACCGGGGTGCGTTGCGCGCGTGGGCCTTGGCGCTGGTCGCCTCGAAGACGATGCGCGGCACCTCGGACTGCGCGAGCAGCCAGTCCACACCGCCCGCCGAGGTCTCGACGCCGCGCGCTCGGGCCTTGGCGAGCCCGTCGGACTCCGGGTCGACTCCCACCATGTAGCCCACCTCGATGGAGTCCGACCGCTGCAGCTTCACCAGCAGGTCGGTGCCGATGTTCCCCGGTCCCACGATCGCGGCCAAGACCTTGCTCATCTCGTCGTCCTCTCGAAGCGTGCCGTCACTGTCCCCAGTCCGGCGAAGGTCGCACTCCACGTGTCGGCCGGTGACACCGGTTGCGCTGCGGTGACCGAGCCGGGCAGCACGACCTGGCCGGCCCCCAGGCCGATGCCGTGCTCACCGAGGGTGTTGGCCAGCCAGGCCAGCGAGATCAGCGGCGAGCCGAGCACCGCCCCTCCTGCGCCGGTCGCCACCAGGTCGCCGTTGCCGTAGAGGTTGCAGCCGGCGAGGCGCAGGTCCACCGCGGTCAGCCGCACCGGGCGGCTGCCCAGCACGACTCCACCGGAGGAGGCGTTGTCGGCGATCGTGTCCACGATGCTGATCTTCCAGTCGCTGATCCGCGAGTCGATGATCTCCAGCGCGGGCAGCACGAAGTCGACTGCGGCCGCCGCCTGCGCGACCGTGACGCCCGGCCCGGACAGGTCACGGCCGAGGACGAAGGCCACCTCCGGCTCGACGCGCGGTGCGATGAACGCGGCCATGTCGATCGGCTGGTGCTCGGCATAGAACATGTCGTCGCGCAGCACGCCGAAGTCGGGCTGGTCCACGCCCATCTGCCGCTGCATCGCCGCCGAGGTCAGCCCTACCTTGCGGCCCTGCAGCACCCGACCGGCCTTCTCCCACACGTCGACCTGCAGCGCCTGGATGGCATAGGCGTCCTCGAGGCCGAGCCCGGGATAGCTCTGCACGAGGGGTGGGATCGCCTGACGCGACTCGTAGGCCTCGAGCAGGCGGTCCGCCGCCTCCCGGTGCGTCCCCACGTCCATCCAGGTACCGCCCTCTCGTCGGTGCAGCGTGCCTGCAGCGTGCGCGCAGCCGCCGTACAGCGGCTTGCATCATGGCACCTCGGGACCGCATCATCACTAGGATGCGGTCCACTCAACGAGACGCCGGGCAGAGGTCGGTGCTGGGTCGGGCGTTCGCGCTGCTCACCTGCTTCACGGCGGCCGACAGCGAGCTGAGCCTGGCCGAGCTCTCGGGCCGCACCGGCATCCCGAAGGCCACCGTGCACCGTCTGGTGGGCCAGCTGGCCCAGTGGGGTGCCGTCGAGCAGACACCGGCCGGCGTACGGCTGGGCATGCGCCTGTTCGAGCTCGGACAGCTCGCACCCCGCCACCGTGACCTGCGCGAGTCCGCGCTGCCCCACATGGAGGACCTGCAGCAAGCCACCGCGCACACCGTGCACCTCGCGGTGCTGGACGGGACCGAGGTGGTGTACCTGGAGAAGCTGCTCGGTCGCGGCGGACCGCCCCTGCCGTCCCGGGTCGGCGGCCGGATGCCGGCGTACTGCACCGGCGTCGGAAAGGCACTTCTCGCCTTCTCCCCGGATGCCGCGGCGGTCGAGGCCGCCACCTCGGACATGGTCCGGCTGACGCCGCACACGATCACCATCCCCGCGGTGCTGCAGCGCGAGCTGGCCGACATCCGGCGCAGCGGGCTCGCGTTCGACCGCGAGGAGAGCACACCGGGAGTCGTCTGCGTCGCCTGCCCCGTCCTGGGTCGGGCCCACGACGTCGTGGCAGCGGTCTCGATCTCCGGCTGGTCCAACCGGCTCGACACCGGGCGGGTCGCCTCTGCCGTGCGGACGGCGACCCTCTCGATCTCCCGCCAGCTGGGGGCCGTGCAGTCGACCCTCGGCCCGGCCGCTACGGGGGCCGGCGCTTCCGCTACGGCGTCGGGAGTATTACGGTGAGCGACTATCCACTCGTCGTACTACCTCGGGGTGCCGAGCCGGCAGCCCGGGGCGCCGCACCTCTCCCGGAGAGCGAGGAGCGCCCATGAGACCCGACGGCCCCCTGGGCCGCTCGGCCCCGACGGCCGACGTCGAGGTCGACATCCTGATCGTGGGCGCGGGGCCGGTAGGCCTGTTCGGCGCCTACTACGGCGGCTTCCGCGGGTTGAGCGTCGCCGTGCTCGACGCGCTGCCCGAGGTGGGCGGCCAGATCAGCGCGATGTACCCGGAGAAGCTGATCCACGACGTGGCCGGGTTCCCCGCCGTGCGCGGGCGCGACCTGGTCCAGAACCTGCGCGACCAGGCCGACGCGTTCTCGCCGCAGTACCTGCTGGAGGAGCAGGCGCTCACCCTCGACTACGCCGCCGACGGCAGCGTGCTCGTCGGCACCGACCGCGGCCGGTCGGTGCACGCGGGGGCCGTCATCATCACGGGGGGGATCGGGTCCTTCAGCCCCCGGCCGCTGCCCAGCGGATCACAGTTCGAGGGCAAGGGGCTGCGCTACTTCGTGCGCGAGCTGGCCGAGCTCGCGGACCAGGACGTCGTGATCGTGGGCGGCGGCGACAGCGCCTTCGACTGGGCGCTGAGCCTCGAGCCACTGGCCCGCTCCGTCACCCTGGTGCACCGGCGGAAGGCCTTCCGCGCACACGAGCACACCGTGCAACAGGTTCTCGCGTCGAGCGTCGAGGTGATCACCGATGTCCAGGTCAGCGCCATCCACGGCGACCTCGACGGTGCGACGAACGGCACGCACATCGAGGCGGTGGAGATCACCCACGGGCCGACCCGGGAGGTACGCACGCTGAAGGCACAAGCGGTCGTCGCCGCGCTCGGGTTCACCGCGAACCTCGGGCCGCTCCTGGAGTGGGGTCTGGACGTCCGCGAGCGGCACATCGTCGTGGACAGCCGGGCCGCGACCAACCGGCCCCGGGTGTTCGCGGCCGGGGACATCAGCGAGTACCCCGGCAAGGTCCGACTTATCGCCGTCGGGTTCGGCGAGGTGGCCACCGCGGTCAACAACGCCGCCACCCTCCTGGACCCGAACGCCGCTCTCTTCCCGGGGCACTCGACCGACGAGGCTCCCTGACGAACGTGCCCGACGTGGCTCCCCCGAGGCCACGCCAGCTACCGGAGGACGCATGCCCTTTGTGATCGGCAGCCCGTGCATCGACGTGATGGACAAGTCCTGCACCGAGGAGTGCCCCGTCGACTGCATCTACGAGGGCGGCCGCAAGCTCTACATCCACCCCGTGGAATGCATCGAGTGCGGTGCCTGTGAGCCGGTGTGCCCCGTCGAGGCGATCTCGGTCGACCGGAGGCTGCCCGAGGATCAGCTGCCGCACAAGGCCGACAACGCGCAGTTCTTCACCGCGCCACTGCCCGGTCGCGACGAGCCGCTGGGCAGCCCCGGCGGCGCCCACAAGGTGGGCCGGGTCGGCGTGGACACCCCGCTGGTGCAAGCGGCCCCGGGCGGCGGCACGGCCGACGGCTGATCGTGCGCCTGATCGTGCGCCCAGTGCCGATGCCTGCCGTTCAGCTGTCGCGCACGCCCGCTGTGGCGGCAGCGGCCTGCCGTACGACCTCGGCCAGTGCGGGTTGCGCAGGTAGGACGACCTGCTTGCTGAGGACCACTTCCTGGCGCAGGTCGGAGGACCGCACCAGCGCCTCGCAGACCTCCACGTTGGCCACCCCCCAGCGACCGTCATGCGTCACGCCCCCGGTGCCGCGCACCGCGGCCACCAGCTCGTCGAGCAGGACCTGGCGACCGACGGGCAGACCCGCCAGCGAGACCTCCACCCGGCTGGTGTCCCCGTAGACGATCAGGCCCTCGGGCGACACCCGCAGGTCGCCGTGCTCGCAGCTGAGGATCACCAGCCCGAAGAACGGTTGCCGGTCGCCCGAGCGCAACATCTCCGACTGCCTGCTGACTCCTCCCGCACCTCGCTTGAGCGCCAGCTCCCCCTCAGCGGAGTCCACGCGCGCGAGCCGGCCGCGCGCGACGGCGTAGTCGGAACCGAGCTGCTGGCCCGACTCGCCGATGCCGAAGGTCAGCTCCGTGCTCGGGAAGTGGTCGTACCCGCTGTAGAAGGCGCTGACCGGCGTGCCGTCCTCGAACTCGAGGTACGCCGTGTAGGCGCCGGCCGCCTTCCGCGACGGGTCCCAGGTGCCCACGCGGCCGCGCACGCTGCGCAGCAGCCCACCACCGAGGAAGCGGATGATGTCGACGTGGTGCGCGCCCTGGCGCATCGGCACGCCGCCGCCCTTGGCGGCGTCGAGCTCGTCGCGATGTCGCGGCCGGTACATCCAGTCGGTGTAGTACCAGCAGTTCACCGCGCGCAGCTGTCCCAGGACGCCTGACGCGACGACGGCCTGCATGGCCCGGACCGGTGCCTCGAAGCTCTGCGAGTGTCCGACGAGCAGCACCCGGCCGAGCCGCTCGGCCTCGGCCACCATCGCTTCTGCCTCCGCGAGCGAGGGCGCCATGGGCTTCTCCACCACGACGTGCTTCCCGGCGCGCAGGGCCAGCAGCACGTGCTCCAGGTGCACGGTGGTCGGACTGGCGACGTAGACGGCGTCGACGTCCGGGGAGCCGACCAGCTCCTCGGCGCTCGGGTAGGCCGCGGCTCCGCAACGGGCGAAGGCGTCGCGGGCCCGCGGGTCGGGATCGGCTCCTGCCGTGACGACCACGTCCGGATGAGCCTGCGCATAGGGCAGCGCAGCCACGCCCGCCGCTCCGAGCCCGACAACCCCGAGCCCGACGGGCGGGTGACCGCCCCGGGTCACGAGCGTTCGACCGGTGGGATCACTCGTGTGCCGGCTCGTGCGTGGTCACCCGCGCGGTGGGGCGCACATCGAAGACGTAGCGGCACCGCTCGCACCACACGTGGAAGACCCGCTCGTCGGCAGTCCAGTACTCCTGCACGAAGGACTGCACGTCCAGCTCGGCCCCGCAGTGGGGGCAGAACCCCACCAGACCCTGTGCGTCGTCGTCGATGGCGGTCTCGCCCCGAGGGGCAGCTCCGGCGGACTCTGGCACGCCTGCCTCCCTGGCGACCGTCATGTCAGACGGAAGCGTCATGGTGCATCGCATCGCCGCCGGCGAGGCTCTTCTCGGCCTCCTCGAACAGCTTGAGCACATCCTGCGCGATGGGACTGTAGCGACACTGGCCCATCGTCAGGAACTCGTAGCGGAAGCCGGCGCCGGTGCCGAACTTCTTCTTCTCCTGCGGCAGCGTGATGCAGTCGTTGATGCTCTCGTCGCGAACGACGCCCAACGGGTCGGCGCCACCCTCGACCTGGTCGAGCTGCTCCTGGAAGAGACGGCGCAGCATGATGACACCGAGGTCCGACTTGCCGAGATGCTCGTTGGAGCGGTCTGCGATCTCTCCCTGGCTCGCCCAGGCCATGACGTCCTGACCATCGACGAAGTCGACGAGGTAGTCGCCCTTCTCGTCGTAGATCGGGACCTCGAAGAGCGGAACCGACTCCTGAGGCGCAACGATGTAGTCGCCGTCGGGCTTGTAGACGTCGTACCAGAAGTGCGAGGTGTGGGTGTCGTCCACCGGCACCCGGATCTGGAACTGGTAGTGCCCGCCGCCACCGACGCGCAGCATCGCCGGGAAGACCAGTGGGTGACCGACCTTCCAGTCCTCGTCCTCCTCCGTCATCCCCTCGAGGACCCGACGTTTGATGATCCCGTAGTCGAAGACGTCGAAGGCGATCTTCTCGTGCTTGCGCATCAGCACCTCGGCCTGCTGCTCGCCGGAGATGCCACGCACGAAGTTCATGTAGTGCCCGTGCAGCCACTCGACATGGTGCGGGTCGACGGAGTTCTCCATCACCTGCAACCAGTTCATCGGCAGCAACGCGTGCCCCACGTCGCGCAGGCAGTTGTCCCACACGAACAGGTCGAAGCGCGGCAGGAGCGGCGCAGGGTCCTTGCCCATGTAGACGAAGATCAGGCCACCGAGCTCCTCCGCCCGGTACGTCACCGCCTTGATGCGGTCCTTGAACGTGCTGCTCGCCGGCTCGGCCGGCTGCTCGAGGCACTGGCCGTCCATGCCGTAGAGCCAGCCGTGGTAGCCGCACCGGATGCCGCGCTCCTCGACGATCGCGTAGCGCATCGACGCGCGCCGGTGCGGACACTGGGCCTCGATCACCCCGATCTCGTCGCCCTTGCGGTAGAGCACGATGTCCTCACCCAGCAGCCGCCGCTGGATGGGCTCCGGCCCGAGCTCGGACGTGGCGGCGACGGGGTACCAGTAGTGACGCAGCAGCGTGCCCATGGGCGTGCCGGGTCCCACGCGGGTGAGCCGCTCGTTCAACTCGGTCGTCAGCATCTCGGAGCCGTTCCTCTCTTCGACGGTTCAACGGTTCAACGGCGTCAGCGTCATCAGCGGAAGAATCCCGCTACCTGCCGCTGGAAGTCCACAGCTCGCTCGATCTGGGTCCAGTGCCCGCAGCGGCCGAAGACCACGAGGTCGGCAGCGGGGAGGATGCCGACCAGCCGCTGGCTGGTGGCCTCCAGCGGGATGATCTGGTCGTCACGTCCATGGACGAGCAACGTCGGCGTGTCGATCCCCCTCAGCTGATCCTCGGTGAGTGCCATCGCCTCGATGTGGCGCTGGCGCGGCGCGGCGAACGCCCTGGCATAGCGCTGCTGGACGTCGCCCACCTCGGTCGCCCGGAACCGCAGCTCGATCAGCTCGTCGGTGACCAGGCTCTGGTCGTAGGCGAAGAGCCGCATCAGCGCGGCCATGCTGTCGCGGGAGGGGGTGTATCCCCAGACGCGGTCCAGGCCGTCGGTGATCGGGAAGTCGATGCCCACGGTGCCCATCAGGACCATCCGCCGGACCCGCTGCGGGTAGCGGTGCGCGAGGGCCAGTGCTAGCGCCCCGCCCATCGAGTTGCCGACCACGTCGACACGGTCCAGGCCCAGCGCGTCGAGGAATCCCAGGAGGTGCTCCACCCGGGTGTCGTGGTCCAGCTCGATGTCCTCGCCCGCGCGGGTCTCACCGAAGCCGACCACGTCCGGTGCGAGCAGCCGGTGATCGGCGGCCACCGGTGAACGCATCAGACCCTGCCAGTTGGCTCGACCCGACACGCCCGGACCCGACCCGTGGACCAGCAGGACGGGAGTGCCGCGGCCGGACTCGAGGTAGTGGGTCTCGAACGGGCCGTGCTGCACGCGCGCCGAGACCAGCTCGTCGGCCACGATGCTGCTCACCGGGGTGGCGGTCACGGACACGGGTGGTAGGCCGCGAAGACCTTGTTGGAGTTGAAGATGCCGGTCTCGGCGAAGTCCGCCCAGGCCGGGACCTTCTGGCCCAGCGCTTCCATCGCACCCAGCAGCGGGAACCAGTTCAGCAGCTCCTGCTGCCCCGCGCCCTCGATCTCGTCCAACGGCGTGGAGCGCCACGCGTCGACGTCACCACTGGTCATCGCCTCGAACAGGCGACGGTC
The DNA here is from genome assembly GCA_030841035.1 of Actinomycetota bacterium. Classification (GTDB taxonomy): domain Bacteria; phylum Actinomycetota; class Actinomycetes; order JACCUZ01; family JACCUZ01; genus BP-173. The sequence goes on along the minus strand of JAVEDI010000030.1, from coordinate 15,831 downwards.
GCTGGGCGTGTCGGGGCGCAGCCGCCAGGTGCGGTCGCAGATGAAGGCGTGCGACCAGCTCGAGGAGGCGAGCAGCGCGATGCGCCACGGCGACTCGGCGCAGATGCGACCGACCTCGGCACCGACGTCCATCAGGCGCGCCGGGGTGGGGGACGGCGGGTCCAGCTCGCGGATGTCGTCGAACGGCGCCATGAACCCCTGATAGCTGACGACTCGTCGCCCGTAGCAGTTGATCGGGAACGGCACGACGGGGTAGTCGAAGCCCGCGCGGTGGTAGTCGAGGTAGAGCACAGCGTTGAGGAAGGCGTGCGGGAGCCCGGGGTGGTGCAGCTGCTTGTACGCGTAGGCCACGTCGACGCCGCGCCCGAGCAGCTCACTCGTGATGTGCTTGGCGATGTCCGGGCGACCCTTGACGGTGAACGTCGTGTCGCCGCTCTCACCCCAGACGTTGGGCCGACCCTTCATGTCGGAGGACTCCGCCGCCTGCGCCCAGGGCCGTACGTCGATGTCGTCGTAGGCCAGGACGGCGTACGGCGGGATGACGTCCTCCTTGAAGTTCTCGTACTGGTCGTCGCCCCAGATCAGCACGGCGTCCGGCCGGAAGTCGTCGATGGCCTGGCGAACCTTCTCGAAACCCTCGATCAGCGCCGCCCGGTGGTCGGCCGCGGCCGCCCGGCCCTCGTCAGCCGCCCATTCCCGGCGCGCGATCTCCGGCCAGTTGGCGACGTCCTTGGCGGCGTCGGGGATCGCGGGATCCTCGAGAGTGCGGCGCAGGATGGCGGCCATGTCGTCGTCCAGGCCGCTGAACGGCGGGTAGTGGGACAGTCCTACCCCGAGAACCTCGCCCATCTGGGTGCCTCCCGTTTCCGTCCCCTGGCGCTGCACGGTTGCGTTTCGCACAATAAGTCGATTCGTGAACTATCGTCAAGAGAAACTATCCACAGAGGGAACGAAGGTGCTCCCTCCAGCGCTCGACTGACGGTAGCGTCGAGCGATCACCGTCAGGGAGGGCGAGTCGTGGCGAAGAACGGCAGGGCGCGGACGGTTGGCGCCGCCAGCCCCGATGAGGCGGACCCGGCCGTGACCGTGGCCCGCCAGGTGTCCATGGCGGCAGCCGAGCACGGGGACTTCGACCCGAGCGTCCTGTCGCTGACCCTGACGCTCTACCGCGCGATGACCGCGTTCGACCGCGCCGGGGCCGCCGAGCTGGCGCCGCACGGCCTGAGCGTGAGCCAGCTGAACATCCTCACGGTCCTGCACCGCGCCGACACCCCGCTGACGATGGGCGAGCTCGGCCATGCCGTCTCCGTGCGCCCTGCCAACCTCACGACGGTGGTGGACGCGCTCACCCAGCGCTCGCTCATCGAGCGGCGCATCAACCCCGACGACCGCCGGTCCTACCTGATCGCCAACACGCCGGCCGGAGAGGACTTCCTGGCCCGCTTCCTGCCGAGCCACTGGCGCTATCTCGAAGCCCTCACCAGCCACCTCACCAGCGAGGAGCGCACGCAGCTGACCGAGCTGCTCGACCGCCTGCGCGTCTCGGTCGAGACCGCTCCGGCGCAGCGGCCCGTCGAGATGGCCGAGTGAGCCGACCCACCGGTCACCGCAGCGGCGTGCGCCGCGTCGACGTACACACCCACGCGATCCCGCCGCAGCTACCCGACCTCGCGCAGCGGTACGCCGGGGCATGGCCGGCGCTGGTCGCCACCGGTCCCTGCACGGCGGACCTGCTGCTGGGCGACACCTTCTTCCGGGCGCTCGACGACCGGTGCTGGGACGCCCGACGGCGCATCGAGGAGATGGACGCCGAGGGGGTGGCTGTGCAGGTCGTGTCGCCCATCCCTGTGACGTTCTCCTACCGGCTGTCCGCGCCGGGGGTCGCCGAGCTGGCGCGCGTGCAGAACGAATGGATCGCCGAGCTCGTACGGGCCGCCCCCGCTCGTTTCGCCGGCCTGGGCACGGTGCCCCTGCAGGACCCGGCGGCGGCGGCCGCCTCGGTCGCCGAGTGCGTGACCGGCCTGGGGCTGCGCGGCGTCGAGATCGGCACCAATGTGGACGGTCTCCCTCTCGACGACCCGTCGCTGGAGGAGTTCTGGGCGGCGTGCGCCGCGGGCGGCGCGGTGGTGTTCGTGCACCCATGGCAGGTGCTGGGCGAGGAACGACTGGGGCGCCACGGTCTGCTCTACTCCGTGGGGATGCCCGCGGAGACGGCCGTCGCCGCGGCCACCCTGATGCTCGGCGGCGTGCTGGACCGCCATCCCGGGCTGCGGATCGTCCTGGCACATGGCGGCGGCGCGTTGCTGGCCATGCTGGCTCGCATCGAGCGGTGCCTCACGATGCTGCCCGGCATGACCCCGCCGGCTCTCCCGCCGCGCGACTACCTGCGCCGGTTCTGGTACGACTCGCTCGTCTACGACGCCGGCAGCGTGCGGACGCTCGTCCAGGCTGTCGGCGCGGACCGGGTCATGGTCGGCACCGACTACCCGTTCCCCATCGCCGAGCGCCCCGCCGGCACCAGCGTGCTGGCGGCGGGGCTCGACGACGCCGCGACGACGGCCGTCCTGGCCGGCACCGCGACGGACCTGTTCGCCCTTCGCTGACCCGAGACCGTCAGACCTTCGCGTCGGTCAGCGTCGCGGGGAGGAACAAGTCCTCCGGGTCCAGGGGTCGGGAGGTGAACCCCTGCTCGTGGGCATAGCGCAGCAGAGTCGTGAGGGCGCCCCGGTTGGCATCGACTCCGTAGGCGAAGGCGTCGCCGAACAACGCTTCCTCCTCTTCGGCGTACGCCGACTCCCACACCAGGGAGGAGAAGCAGACCGCTGAGTCGCGCAGCGCTGGGGTGGCCAGCGCTCGGGCCGCCTCGAACCCGCGCCGGAGGTTGTTAGCCAGCCACGGGTGCTCCTCGACGAGGGTTCTCTTGAGCACCACCACGTGCATCAGCGGGATGATCCCGGTCTTGAGGAAGAAGCTGCGCTCCTCACGGTGGTAGTCCGGGAAGACCCGCCGGATGCGAGGGTCGCCCTTCAGGAACGGCGTGGGGGGCCGGGCGCTGATGAGGGCGTCGATGCCACCGTCGAGCAGCTGCTCGGTCAGCGTCGTCGACGCATCGACGGGCTCGACGCTGAACCGGTCCGGAGGCTGCACCCGGGACTTCTCCTGGCGGCCGGGCTGCTCCAGCCCACCCGTGCGCCACCGGACGCTGTCCAGGTCCAAACCGTAGTGCTCTCCGAGGAGCCCGCGCATCCACAGCGCGGCCGTCATGCTCCACTCCGGCATCCCGATGGAGCGCCCGCAGAGGTCCTCCGGCCGTTGCACCGGCGAGTCGGAGCGGACGTAGAACGCCGAGTGGCGGAAGGCCCGTGACGGGAAGACGGGGATCGCGCAGAACGGACCCGCCTCCTGCTCCACGCCGGCGATGTAGGCCCCGAACGAGAACTCGGCCGCGTCGAACTCGCCGTACTTCCCCTGCCGCCAGAAGAGCTCCTCGATGCCGGTCTGCAGGTAGCGGAGGTCGACTCCCTCGACCTGCACGTCGCCGGTGTAGAGGGCCCGGGTGCGGTCGTAGACCACACCGGCATAGGTAACGGGGACGGGACGGGTCACGGCGCCTCCTGCGCGGTCGGATCGCTCATGCAAGCAGCAAACCGGCCACTCCGGCCAGGATCAGCAGCCCTCCGACCGCCGTTCGACCCGTCACCGCCTCCTTGTTCTTCATCAGGAGAACGCTCACGGGGATGACGATGACCGGCAGCGCCGCCGACACGACCACACCGACCGCAATGGGGATGTAGCGCGTCGCGGCCATGAGCGAGACCTGCGCGGAGATGGTCAGGACCCCGGACAGCGTCCAGAGCCAGACGCCTGCCCGTTGTGCCCGGCGAACGGCCCCGACGACGCTGCGGACCTCGGTGTGCAGGAGGAGGTAAGCCAGGGTTCCGGCGACCGCTCCCACGAAGCCCGCGAGGATCGGCTCGTTCCACTCGCGCACGCCGCTGCTGCGCACCACGTTGCCGACGGCGTAGGAGAAGGCACCGATGAGCGCGAGGGCCACCTCGCGCTTCGGCAGCCCGACCACCTCGGCCGGCCCCGGTGGCGGGACGACTCCCGGCGGCGGCCCGCTCGCGGCCCCCACCGGCGCCGCGACCGGTGCCCGGGGCCTGACCGGCACCCTCGTCGTCAGGTAGAGGCCGACCAGGACGGCAGCGATGAACCCGATGGCCGACGCGCCGAGCACCTCACCGACGAACACCCAGCTGATGACCGCTGCGAACAAGGGGTTGGTGATCTGCAGCGACGCTGCGCGCGAGGGCCCCATCGACTGCACCGAGAGGAAGAAGAGCCGGCGCCCCAGGTAGGACGTGCACAACCCACCGATCGCGAACATGACCAGCGGACCCCACTGGACGTCCATGCCTCGACCCAGCAGCAGGAGCTCCCCCAGCACCAGCAGGCCGGAGAAGAGGACGTTGCTGCCGAGAGCCAGCAGGAAGCCGATGTCCTGGCCGAGCCGTGGTGCGGCCACGCTGACCAACAGCACGTTGGTGGAGAACAGGACGAGCGACAGCAGAGCGAGGGATTCACCCACGCGGGCTGCCCGTGCTCTCGCTCCCCCGGACCAGCACACCGGCCCCGGAGACCACCTGGCCCGGCGCATCGAAGAGCAGTGACTTGATGATGACCGGCACGACACCGGCCGGCTGGATCGGTTCGCCGATGTCGACGTAGTCGAACTCCTGGAGGCTGACCCCGTCGAGGCAGACCACCGGCTGCGGTACCCCCAGCTCGTGGGTCAGCAGGCGGCCGAGGGAACGGGCCAGGTCGCCGTCGAGCAGCACGACGAGGGGATAGCCGGCGGCCAGGTGGTCGGCAAGCCCGGCGACCACGCCCTCGGCCAGAGCCCGCAGCCGCCGGTAGTCGGGGTCACCGGACCACCGCAGCGCCACGGCCAGCGGCTGCGCGCCGCCCTCGACCTCGAACCGGCGGGCCGCGGCGACGATGGCGTCGGCGACACGGGTCGGCTCGAAGTCACCGTCGAGCGAGACGCGGGGGAAGAGCACTGGCAGGTTGCGCAGCGGCAGGACGCCGGCTCCGGACAGCCACACCGTGTTGCCACTGACCTGCACGGAGAACTGCGATGCACCGATGACCGTGGCGCGGATGTGGGCGCGCGCGTCCACGACCGCCATGTCGCCGAGCCTGCCGGCGTCGATGGCCGCACGCAGCTCCGTCGCGAGAGCCGGGGCCACGTCACCGAAGGTCTGCGACTCGCGACCGTAGAAGTACTCCGCGACACCACCGGAGAAGCTGACCACGCGTGGGCGGTCGGTCACCGGCAGGTCGTGGACCAGCAGGAGCTCCTGCGGGTACGGCGCGGACACGCGTCCCTCGTCGATGCAACCGATCAGGACGTCGACGAAGGCGCGCACGAGACGGCGCTCGTCCTCCTCGCTGAGCTCCTCGCCCAGGACCAGCGGGATCCCCGCTGCCTGAGCCACCAGCAGGGCAGGCCCCTCCACGCGCACGACGCGGCGTGCGTCCAGGGCCACCAGCCGGCCGCCGACGGCGACCGCTGCGGTCCCGAGCACAGCACCGTCGGACACCAGCGCGAGCTTCGCGGTGCCGCCGCCGATGTCGACGTGCAACCGGACACCCGGCTCGTCACGGCTGTCGGCCACGGCACCGGACCCGTGGGCCGCCATCGCGGCCTCGAGGTGGTGTCCGGCCGAGGCGCAGACGAAGGTCCCCGACTCGGTCGCGAACAGGTCGGCGATGGCGCGGGCGTTGCGGCGCTTGAGCGCCTCGCCGGTCAGCACGACCGCGCCGGTGTCGATGGCCGACCGATCGACGCCGGCCTCGTCGTAGCAGCCGTGCACGAACGTCCCCAGCACCTCCGCGTCGATGCTGTTGTCGGGGAGGTAGGGAGTCAGCACGACCGGCGAGCGCCAGACGACCTTGCGGTCGACCACGACGAAACGGCTGGACAGTCCCTGAGCGAGTCGTTGCATGTGCACGCGGGCGAACATCAGATGCGACGTCGACGAGCCGATGTCGATCCCGACCGTCTGCAGCTCCACGTTCTCGACGTCCCAGTACCCATCGTCGAGCTCTGTGGTGAGCTCGTCGGCGGCTTGCGCCGTCTCCTCGTGGTGGTGGTCCAGGAAGTGGATCTGGTCCAAGGAGACCGAGGACTCCTCGAGCGGGTGACTGTGGGAGGTCATCCCCGGGTGGCCACGAAGTCCTGCATGCGCATCTCGGCCCCGGTCTTGGCCAGCTCCTTGGCGTAGAGCTCGTGGATGGCTGGGTTCTGGTCCTCGTACTCGATCTGCCGCCCGCCCTCCTTCAGGCTGACGTCCATCCCCATGAACGTCTTGCGCTTGTCGGCCGTGAACGGGTATCGCAGGCCGCCGAACGCGACGGCGAGGTAGCGCGCGGGGTCAGGGCTGATGTTGAAGTGCTGGTGGAACATGCGGTCCGGCGGCGCGTAGACGACGCCGTGACGCCAGTCGACGCGGTGGAAGTCCTCGTCACCCTCGTACCAGAGGAGCGAGTAGCCCTGCCCCGTGACTGCGTAGACGTGGAAGTCGGCACCGTGCCTGTGGCCCTTCTTGTAGGTGCCGACCGGCATCTCGGAGATGTGCGCGTGCATGGTGCCGTCCGCCAGCACGAACATCATGTTGCTGCCGCCGGCACCACGGGCCGACCACTTCTGCAGCTCGAACGATGCGAGGTCTGGCACGAAGTTGGTCTCCCACATGTGTCGTCCCGGCCGCATCGGGATGAAGTCGCCGTCTCCCGAGAAGTGCTTCTGGGAACCGACCCGCTCACCGAAGGCCCACGGGTTGTCGAAGACAAAGTCCTCGTTGTGGAAGAGGTTCATCGTGATGGGGGCGCTCGTCGTCGACGACAGCCGTGCCGGCTCGGAGCCGCTGGCGTTGAAGTGCCGGTAGCGCGCGTTCAGCGGCAGCGCGAAGAGGCTCTTGGGACCCCACTCGAAGCTGTGCTGGGTGCCGTCAGCGCTCTCGATGGTGGTGCTGCCCGTGCCGCTGAGCACGTAGACGACCTCTTCGTAGAGATGCTTCTGCGGGTCCGTGCTGCCACCCGCCGGCACGTCGATGACCACGACGTTGATGAAGTCGCCACGACCCTTGAGGTTGACGAAGGCTGCATCGGCGCCCATCCGCGCCCACGGCGCCGTCTCGACGGCCAGCAGATCGACGCCGAAATCCTCGACGACGGGGACCCCCTCCCCCTTCAACCACTCCAGGTAGCTGTCGACCAGAAACTTCGGCTCTTCTGCCACGTCTCATCCTCTCCGCCGCTCTTGCGGCCTGCTGCCCTGCCGCACGTCGTAGCGTGCGGTAGGGGACGTCTGTCACGGGACTGCGGGGGCCTCGACCTTCGGGACGTGCAGGAGCTTCCAGATCTCCCGGCTGAGCTCGGCGATCCGGTCGCTCTGCTGGAACTCGGCGCCCCGCGGGTGCTTCTCGTCGATCTCGTAGATCTTGATGAACCGCCCGGGGTTGGCCGCCATGACGAACACCCGGTCCGCCTGGAAGATCGCCTCGCGGATGTCGTGCGTGATGAAGACCGTGGTCGTCCCGACGCCGGCCACCACCTTCTGCAGGTCGCGCTGAAGCTTTTCGCGGGTCTGTGCGTCGAGGGCGCTGAAGGGCTCGTCCATCAGCAGGACCGACGGCTGGATCGCCAGCGCCCGCGCGAGGTTGACGCGCTGCTGCATGCCGCCGGAGATCTGTGAGGGGTAGTAGTCGGCGAACTCGGTGAGGTTCGTCAGCTCGAGCAGCTGCGCGACGCGCCTCTTGCGCTCTGCCTTGCTCGGCGGCTGGTTCGGTGTGCCCTTGAGCACTGTCAGGTCCAACCCGAACGAGACGTTGCGCTCCACCGTGCGCCAGGGGAACAGCGACGCCTTCTGGAACACGAACCCGGTCGCCACCTTGCCGGGCGGCTGTGAGTCGACGAGCACGTCGCCGCTGTCGTGCTGCTCCAGACCCTGCAGGATGCGCAACAGCGTGGTCTTGCCGCAGCCCGACGGTCCGACGATGGACACGAACTCCCCCGGCTGCACGTCGAGCGACACGTTGTCGAGCACGGTCAGTGTCTCGCCCTTGGGGGTGGCATAGCGCTTGGACACGTCGCGGACGCTGACGCCTCCCGACGTACCCGGGCGTGGAGGCGACGTCTCTCGCGTCGTCACTGGTGCTCCTTCACATCGGTCTGCCAAGGAGTGAGCTTCTTCTGCAGGACACGCAACCCGAACGTCAGTCCCACGCCGAGTGCGGCAAGGATCAGCACGCCGACGAACACGTTGGCGGTCTGGAACAGCTGCGACGAGGTGAGGATCAGGTAGCCCAGGCCGGCCTGGGCGCCGAACAGGTCAGCCACGACGATGCCGACCAGGGCCCGCGCCATGGCCAGCCGCAGCCCGGTGAAGATGTAGGGCATCGCTCCCGGCAGGTCGATGCGGGCGAACGCTTCGCGCCGGTTGGCGCGGAAGGCGATGCCGACCTCGCGCAGGTCCCGCTCGACCGCGTGGACGCCGTCGATGGTGTTGATGATGACGGGGAAGAACGCGACGAGCGCGATGATCGCGACGTGGGCAGGGTCGCCGAAGCCCAGCCAGATGACGAACAGCGGCGCCAGCGCCACGTTGGGCGTCGCATAGAGCGCCGTGAGCCACGGGTCGCCGTAGTCGTGGGCACGGCGGCTGGCCCCCATCCACAGCCCGAGCGGGATGGCCAGCGCGACGGCGACCAGGTAACCCATCAGGAACTGCCGCATGCTCACCGAGAAGTGGTGCCACAGCTCCCCGGACTCGGCCAGCTTCCAGAACGCGGCAGGTATGGCGCTCGGCCCGACGATGATCACGGTGCTCGGCTGGAAGATGCGCACCGCCGCCTCCCAGGCCGCGAGCACGACCACGACGGAGACCAGCCCACGGATCAGCGAGCGGCGCCGGGCCTTGGCGCGGCGGACCTTCTCGCTCTGTGCGACCCAGGGCGGCTCGTTCGTGGCCTGCAGCGGGGTCTGAGCCCGCGGGCCGGCCGTCGGGACGGATCCCCCGGTGCCGTCCATGCCCCCCTCGGTGCCGGGCCGTGCCAGTTGATCAGCCATTCAGTTCGCTCCTTGTCCCGACCGAGGGGTCACCGCTGCGCAGGCCCCGCCGGTCGTTCAGCTGCCCTTCGGAGGATCGCTGCGCAAGCTCTGCTGGGCGTCCTCAAGGTAGGAGTTGTCGATGGCGGTGGACGCGTCGATCTTCTTCTTGAGCGCACCGAACTCGACGAAGGCGTCGGCTGCCGTCTGCAGAGCGGCCGGGTCGACCTTGCAGTCCTTGGGCATCGCCTTGCCGTCGCCCTTGAGGAAGAGCTCGTCGATCGCCCGCTCGACGTACGGCTTGTCGACCTGGATGCCCTTCGCGACGATCGTGGCGATCCGCTCCTTCATCGCGGGGTTGTAGAGCGCATCGATGGTGCGCTGGTAGGCGCGCAGGAAACGGCGCAGCGCTTCGCGGTGGCCGTCGGCCCACTTCTTGCTGACCGTCAGAACCGCACCGGCGAGCGGAGGCGCGCCCAGCGTGTTGGTGTTGCCGAAGTCCTTGAAGCCTTCGTTCTGACTGGCCTGGTAGTTCACGGGGATGCCCAGTGGCGCGGCCTTGACCTGGCCGGCCTGCAGGGCGGCGAAGCGCTTCGAGCTACCACCGGCGACGATGTACTTGATGGACTTGGCGTCGACCCCGTTGGCGACGAGGGCCTGCCTGGTCGTCACGGTGCTGATCGACTGAAGTGCCGAGACCCCGATGGTGGCTCCTTGGAGCTGCTTGATGTCCGTGATGCCCTTGGCAGCCACCAGGTTCCAGATCGAGCGGTTCGACCCGGCGGCGATGAACCGCAGGTCGGCGCCCTGCTCGTTGGCGGTGAGTCCCTCGGGGCCGCCGTTGTACAGGTCGATGGAGCCGCCGATGAGGCCCTGGACGGAGTTCGCCGTGCTCTCCCCGACGGTGATCTTCACGTTGAGGTTCTCGTCCTTGAAGTACCCGAGAGCCTGCGCGATCTGCGGGTAGAAGGTCTGGATGACCAGCGACTGCACGCCCATGTTGAGGCTCAGCGGCTGGTTCTTCCCGACGCTCTTGTCGGATGTCCCTGTGCTGCTGGAACCACACGCGGCGATGCTGACCAGCAGCAGCGCGGCCGTCGTCACGGCAAGGGCCCGGAACGGACCCCGTCGACCAAATGTGGGATGCACCGGCAACTCACTCCATTCGTTGAGCGATCGCGACCGGAAGCACCGAGCGGCACCAGCATCGCCCGGGACTCCGCACTGTGTCGAGCGCCCACATTTCTATCCCGTTACGAGACTATTAGCAAGAGTGACTATCAAGATTCGTAGTAACTTCGAGGTTCGCGTCCCAGCACGGCGTCCTGCGCCGTGGCGGAGGGAGAGAGATGCCAGATCAGGCGCGCGGCACGGCTGCGGGCGGTCCCGATCTGCCTCCGACGCGGCCGCGGGCGGCGGGCGACGGGCCCGCCGGGTCCAGCGGCGCCAGCCGTCTTGCCCTGAGTGCGACTCTCGCTGTCGTGATGGCGGCGGGCCCGCTCGCGGTCTTCGCGCTGAGCGCGCTGGGGCCCGTGGTCACGGCCGAGCTGCACCTGAGCCACTCCCAGTTCGGCTTGCTCGCCACGCTGGCCTTCATGGTTGCCGCACCCAGCGCCGTGATCCTGGGCCGCTGGGTGGACCGCTACCCTGCGCGCCGGATCCTGGTGGGCGTCTTTGCGCTCTCCGGTCTGTCCGTGACGGTCACCGCCGTCGCGCCCTCGTTCGGCTGGTTGCTCGTCGGCGTGCTCATCGGCGGTGTCGCGATGTCGGTGACCAACCCCGTGACGAACCGTGTCGTCACCCGTCATGTACCGCCCGGCCAGCGCGGAGGCGTGATGGGCACCAAGCAGTCCGGTGTCCAGGTCAGTCAGTTCCTCATCGGGCTGACACTTCCGGGCCTGGCCGAGCACGTCGGCTGGCGCACCGCGCTCGCTGCCACGCTGACCATGGTGCTGGTGGGCTTCGTGCTCACCTACCTGTTCATCCCGGTTGCCGCCAAGACCGCGCCGCCGACCGCAGCGCGGCAGGGCGGACCTCGCGGCACGGTCCCCTCGGACGTGTGGCTGCTGCTGGCCTACAGCTTCCTGACGGGAGCGGCCATCCAGTCGACGAACGCGTACCTGCCGCTGTTCGCCTTCGAACGGCTCTCGCTGAGCAGCGCGACCGCCGGCTTCACCGTCTCGGTCGTCGGCGGCATCGGTCTGGTGGCGCGGATCATGTGGGGCCGGGCTGCCGACCGCAGCCGCAAGCCGTGGCGGATCCTGGCCGCCATGTCCGCCAGCGGGGCGATGGCCACCTGTCTGCTCGCTGCGGCGTCGTCGACGACGACCGCCTGGCTGATCTGGGCGGCAGCGGCCCTCAGCGGCGCCACCGTCGTCGCGTCGAACGTGGTCGTGATGATGACGCTGGTTCGCGTGGTCGACGTGCGGCTCGTGGGTACGGCGACGGGGCTGCTCGCCCTCGGTCTCTACGCAGGCTTTGCCGCTGGGCCGGTTTCGTTCGGGCTTCTCGTGGAGGCCGTGGGGTATGCCAGCGCGTGGCTGGTCGTGGCCGGCGCCTACTCAGCCGCTGCGCTGCTCGTCCTCGCCGCTCGCCGCACGGCAGGCGACCTGCCTGCGCACGCTGCCGCACTCCAGGAGGCCGACGACGTCGCGGCCCTGTGAGGGACGGGTCACAGGCACGGGCCCGTCGCCCTCCCCAGTTCCGAGGGGGTGGAACTGGGGAGAGGCGACCGGCACTCGTCAGCGGTTCTTCCGCGTCCGGCGGGCCAGCCAATCTTCCGGGGGGGAGAAGGACTCTGGCCACTCCGCCAGCCAATCTTCCGGGGGGGAGAAGGACTCTGGCGTTCCGAACACCATCAGGATGACGGACCGCCAGGGCGGTTGTCAGCCCGGACCAACGGTCTAGTACCAATGGGCGGTCATGGGCGTCGCGCACCTGCCGCAGCGCGTGCCGCGGCAGGATCAGCCGGCGTCCAGCTCCTGCCTGCCATGGGTGCTCAGCACGTACATGCCGGTGACGGCAACGGCGAGCCCGCCACCCAGCAGGAACCAGGCGACCGTCCGGAAGAGGCCTCGTCGCTCGTCGCAGGCCACCTTGTTCTGCGAGTGGCCCCACTCGCTGGTGCTGTGGCCCACCTCGCTCACGAGGGCACCGTCGTTGCGCACGAACGCGCTGCCGCAGTTGGTCCGGTGGGCGTGCAAGGGCAGGAAGCTCGCCAGCAGGCCGCCGGCGATCAACGCCGCGGACACGACGAACAGGACGGGCAGCATCGTCCCTTCCGTCCACCTCGACTGGCCGATGGCCATCGCGCGCGGCACCTCCCCTGGCGTAGCCGTCACCGTACCGTCGTGCGTCGCGTTCAGTGGGCGCGTCCACAAGGGACCCACGGTCAGGGTGCCCACCCACCGGGTCGGGCCCCGCAGGACCGGGTCTGCAGTGCACGCAGGACGTCCACCGTGGAACTACCCAGCGCCGTGACCGCGAAGCCCCCGGCCTCCAGCGGCAGCACGACGCGCTCCACCGTGTCCGGGTGCAGCGCGGGCAGACTCGCGTGCGCCGCCTCGCCGAGCTCCCCGAGCAGGATCACGGTCCCCACCACCCGGTGCCCGCCGGCCACAGCGGGCCCGTCCCACCCCGAGGGCGCCCGCGCACCGATCGTCAAGGTCTGCCGAAGCACCGGCCGGTCGCTGTCGACGACCGTCGTCGTGGTCGCCGTACCCCCGGCCTGTCCGTGGCGTCCGAGCGCCACCACCTCGCGCCACACGAGCGACCCACCGGGCGCGCACCGGATCGTGGTCAGGGAGTGCAGGTCGGCCCCGTCGGTGACGACCGTCGGCTCCGGCAGCCAGCGCAGCGCCCCGCCGGCCGCGACGCACAGCGTCACCTCCGATGACGCGGCAGCACCGGTGCGGTCCGGCTGCACGACGGTGGCGGCCGCCGACCCGACGGTCAGCCGGGCACCCGGCCCGACGTCGACGTCCAGCACCAGGTGGTCGCCCCCGAGGGGGCCGCCTGCACCGGCAACCAGGGTCACCCCCGAGGTCGTACGCCGCAGCACCAGCGGCGGGTCCGACCGCAGCACCGGTAGTCGCAGGGCGCCGTCGGCCGCTGCCTCGGCGCGGAGCCGGGCCGAGGCCCTCACGGCGACGGCGCTGCGTCCTGGCCCCGCAGCCGGCCACGCAACCACGCGACGACGGGTGCCGCGCCCGGCTCGTTGCGCAGGTCGGTGAAGACCACCGGGCGCCCCTCGCGGACCCGTGCGGCGTCGCGAGCCATGACGTCCAGGTCCGCACCGACCAGGGGCGCGAGGTCGGTCTTGTTCACCACCAACAGGTCGGAGGCCGTGACGCCCGGGCCGCCCTTGCGCGGGACCTTGTCGCCGCCCGCGACATCGATGACGAACAGCTGTAGGTCGATGAGTCCCTTGCTGAAGGTCATCGTGAGGTTGTCCCCGCCGCTCTCGACGAGCACGAGCGCCGGTTCGTGACGCGCCTCGAGCTGCTCGACGGCATCGAGGTTCGCAGCGATGTCGTCGCGGACCGCGGTGTGCGGGCAGCACCCGGTCTGCACCGCCTCGATGCGGTCCGGGTCGAGCACCCCGGCGGCGCGCAGGAAGTCGGCGTCCTCGGTCGTGTAGATGTCGTTCGTGACGACCGCGAGAGACATCTCTGGGCCGAGCACGCGGCACAGGGCCGCGACCAAGGCGGTCTTGCCCGTACCCACGGGCCCACCGACGCCCAGGCGCAGCGAGGTACGACGCCGGGTCGACGCGTCGCCTCCGCCCGCCTGCGGAGAGGTCACGAGCCCTTCTGGATGACGATCCTCACGATGCAAAGAGCTTTCCTTCCGCGGATGCGTGCCGCTCGGCCAGGACGTCGAGCAGCGGGCCGTTGGGCGCGGGCAGCCGTGCGGGGTCGCCGGCGGCGGCGACGGCATCGGCGCCCGAACGGGCAGCACAACGATCGAGCTCCGGGGCCAGCCGAGCGAGCAGGGCGGTCAGCTCGACGGGGTCCGTCCCCAGCAGCCGCAACGCTGCCGAGGCCGGGCCCCCGACGGCACCGGTCGCCGCGACGAGCGCCGCGTCGCGCGCTGTTCCCCCGGCGAGCGCAACGGCGACGCCGAGCGCGACCGCGTGGTGCGGACGGGCACCGACGCGGTGCACGACAGGCGACGGCCAGGCGGCGGCGACGACCCGCAGCAGCGCCCGGCCCTGGGCCCGGGACACCGCCCGCTGGGCCGGTGAGGGCATCCGGGCGGACACCTCCGTGTCCAGGTCCGACCACAGCCCGCCCGCCGGGCCCGACGCACCCCGATCGGTCACCTCGAGGCAGGCGAAGGCGGCGACCGTCGCGGCCTGCGCTCCGGCGGTGGCGAGCCGGCCGCGCAGGAAGCGCTCCAGGGTGACGATGTCACCGACCCGGCCCGCCGAGACGGCCTGCTCCACGCCTCCCGAGTGGGCGTGGCCGCCGGCCGGCAGCCGGGAGTCCGCGAGGAGCAGGAGGGCGGCAGTCGCGGTCATGTCAGAACAGGAAGTAGCGCTGGGTCATCGGCAGCTGCGACACCGGCGCGGGCTCGATGACCTCGCCGTCGACACGGACCGTGAACGTGTCGGGTTCGACGCGGACGTCGGGCAGCGCGTCGTTGAGGGGCAGGTCGGCCTTGCCGCGCCGGCGGACGTCCTCCACGGGCACCAGGGAGCGCCGTACGTCGAGTCGGTCGGCGAGGCCTGCCTCCAGGGCCATCGGGGCCACGAAGAACCGCGACGTGGCGGCGGCCGGCCCGGGAGCGGCACCCCACATGGGACGTGGCAGCACCGGCTGCGGGGTCGGGATCGAACCGTTGGCATCGCCCATCGCCGCCCAGGCGATGAAGCCGCCCTTCACGACCACGTGAGGGCGCACACCGAAGAAGACCGGGTCCCACAACACGAGGTCGGCGAGCTTCCCGACCTCCACCGACCCCACCTCTCGCTCGAGGCCGTGTGCGACCGCCGGGCAGATCGTGTACTTGGCGACGTACCGCCGGGCCCGTGCGTTGTCGGCAGCGCCGTCGCCGGGCAGGGAGCCCCGACGAAGCTTCATCGCGTGGGCCGTCTGCCAGGTGCGCAGGACGACCTCGCCGACCCTGCCCATGGCCTGGCTGTCCGACCCGATCATCGAGATGGCACCGAGGTCGTGCAGCACGTCCTCGGCGGCCATGGTCGTCGGCCGGATCCGGCTCTCCGCGAAGGCGAGGTCCTCGACGACCTGCGGGTTGAGGTGGTGGCAGACCATCAGCATGTCCAGATGCTCGGCCAGCGTGTTCACGGTGTGCGGGCGGGTCGGGTTGGTCGAGGACGGCAACACGTTGGGGTGCCCGGCCACCGTGATGATGTCCGGTGCGTGCCCGCCGCCGGCTCCCTCGGTGTGGTAGGCGTGGATGCCCCGCCCGGCGATCGCGGCCAGCGTGTCGGCCACGTACCCGGCCTCGTTGAGGGTGTCGGTGTGGATGGCCACCTGGACGTCGTACTCGTCGGCCACCTTGAGGGAGTTGTCGATCGAGGAGGTGGTGGAGCCCCAGTCCTCGTGCACCTTGAGTCCGATGGCGCCGGCGCGGTCGACTGCCACGTCCACCTGATCAGCCCGACCCAGCTGCCCGAGGCCCTCGGCTCAGGTGTCACGACGTGGATCGGCGGCGGCACCGGACCGTCGGTGGGCACCATGGCCCCCACGGTCACCG
>JAVEDI010000087.1 GCA_030841035.1 Actinomycetota bacterium | reverse complement strand
CCTCACGCCCCGGCCGCATGCGCCAGCCCCACCGCGACGTCGTCGTACAGCGTCGTGCGCTGGCGCAGCGGTCGGCCGATCTCGCGGGTGATCGCGGCCAGCTCGGCCGGGGTCAGGCCCTGGCCGTGGCTGGCCCCTGCCGCGCGGCTGATGTTCTCGTCCATCAGCGTGCCCCCGAGGTCGTCGACGCCGGACCGAAGCAGCTGCTGCGCGCCGACCCGGCCCAGCTTCACCCATGACGCCTGGATGTGTGCGATGTCGCCGGCGTAGGCGATCCGTGCGATGGCGTGGACGAGCACGGTCTCCCGCCAGGTCGGCCCGCGGCGCGCGCTCCGCTTGAGGTAGATCGGCGCTGCCATGTGCACGAAGGGAAGACCGACGAACTCGGTGAAGCCGCCGGTCTCGCGCTGGAGCGCGCGCGTGCCCAGCAGATGCCTGACCCAGTGGGCTGGCCGCTCCACCGAGCCGAACATCATCGTGACGTTGCTCCGGAGGCCAACCGCGTGGGCGGTGCGGTGCACCTCGAGCCACTCGTCGGTGGAGATCTTGTCTGGGCACAACACAGCGCGTACCTCGTCGTCAAGGATCTCCGCCGCTGTGCCGGGCAGCGAACGGAGCCCAGCGTCCTTGAGCCGAACCAGGTAGCTGTCGACCGGTTCCCCCAGACGCCGCGAGCCTTCCAGGACCTCGAGCGCGGTGAAGCCGTGGATGTGCATCTGGGGAACGCGTTCGTGCACCGCCCGCGCGACATCGACGTAGAAGTTGCCGTCGAACTTCGGGTGGATCCCGCCCTGGAGGCACACCTCGGTGGCGCCGAGGGCGGCTGCCTCCTCACAGCGGTCCGCGATCTCGTCCAGGGTGAGCAGGTACGGCGCGCCCCGGAGGTTGAGCGAGAGCGGCCCCTTCGAGAAGCCGCAGAACGTGCACTTGAAGGTGCAGACGTTGGTGTAGTTGATGTTGCGGTTGATCACGAACGTGACGTCGTCGCCGACGACGCGGCGGCGGATCTCGTCGGCCAGCTCCGCGACGGCGGCGACCTCGCCACCGCGGGCGGCGAACAGCGCCTCGAGCTCCGCCGCGCCCGTGTCCTGCCCGAACCGAACGCCGTCGAGCACCTCCCGGATGCGTCCGCGCACCGCAGCCGAGCGGGGGCGGATCGGCACCGGTGCGACGCCGGCGCCGGAGAACCACGCGGTCGACCGCCGCCCGATCTGGATCACCTCGGCGCCGGTGCCGACGTTGGCGGCGTCCTGGTGCCGCTCGGGCCACAGCGCGCCCGGGTCGTCCCGGCCGAGCAGCTCGGCGTCGGCACGGTCCAGCACCGGGAACCGCAGCGCTGGATCGAGCCAGCGCTGCGGATCGGCGGCCAGCTCGGGGTAGATCGTCAGCCGGGGCGCCAGCTGGTGGCCCGCGGCTTCGGTCGCCGCGCACAGCACCTCGAGCGAGGGCCACGGGCGCTCGGGATTGACGTGGTCGGCCGTGACCGGGGAGACGCCGCCCCAGTCGTCGATACCTGCTGAGAGCAGCCCTGCCAGCTCGTCGGTCTCGGACAGGTTCGGGGGCGCCTGCACATGGACGTCGTCCGGGAGGAGTAGCCGGGCGAACGCGATCGCGCGGAGGTGGTCGTCGTGCGGACAGGCCTGAGCATCTCGCATGGCCGTCCCGGGCTTGGGCAGGAAGTTCTGGACGATCACCTCCTGCACGTGCCCGTGGGCGCGGTGCGACTCGGCGATGGCGAGAAGCGCGTCGATGCGGTCAGCCTCCGTCTCGCCGATGCCGACGAGGATCCCGGTCGTGAAGGGGATGCCGAGCCGTCCCGCCGAATCGAGCGTGGCGCGACGCCGGGCCGGGTCCTTGTCCGGCGCCCCGCGATGCGCGGCGAGATCGGGACGCAGGCTCTCGAGCATCATCCCCTGCGAGGCGCACGACCTGCGCAGCAGCGCCAGGTCGTCGGGGCTGAGTGCGCCGGCGTTGCTGTGCGGCAGCAGCCCGGTCTCGGCCAGCACGAGCGCGGCCATGTCCGCCAGGTAGGCCACCGTCGATGCGTATCCGCGGGCGGCGAGCCACTCTGCGGCGGCCGGATAGCGGAGCTCGGGGGCCTCGCCCAGGGTGAAGAGGGCCTCGTGGCACCCGGCGGCGGCTCCCTGCTCGGCGATGGCGAGCACGTCGTCCGGCTCGAGGTACGGCGCGGCCGCGGTGCGCGGCGACTCCGCGAACGTGCAGTAGCCGCAGCGGTCGCGGCAGAGCCTGGTGAGCGGGATGAACACCTTGGGCGAGAAGGTCACGCGGGTGCCGAAGCGTGCATCTCGACGGGCCGAGGCGAGGGACATGAGCTCCGGCGTCGACAGCTCGGCCAGCGGCGTCATGCGGCCATCACCCTCCGTTCTCGGCACGGGCATGCGCCGAGTGTGCAGCCCGCTTCTCATTTGCCGACCAACGTGGGCTCAACGCGGCATCAACGACCGCACCTCCGGCGGTGACCTGCCCCGTGCGCATGTGGTACCCATCGGGAGTGAGCCAGTCCGAGCCCGAGCGCACCGCCGATGCCCGGCTGCCGGTGGTCCTCGTGGTGGACGACGACGCCGCGGTGCGCACCGTCGTTCGCTGGCAGCTCAACGACGCCGGCTTCCGGGTGGTGGAGGCCGACGACGGCCCTTCGGCGCTGCGACGCATCCGCGACGACCACCCGGCGCTCGTCATCCTCGACCTTTCCCTGCCGGGCCTCGGCGGCCTCGACGTCCTGCGCTCGGTGCGCGGCGGCCACAGTGGCCGGTCCGACACCCCGATGATCGTGCTGTCGGGGCGCAGCGGCGAGACCGACCGGATCGTCGGGCTCGATCTCGGGGCGGACGACTACCTGGTCAAGCCCTTTTCGCCGGGAGAGCTCGCCGCGCGCGTCCGGTCCGTGCTGCGGCGCAGCTCGCAGGACGCCCCGGGCGAGGTGCTCGTGGTGGGAACGCTGAGCATCGAGGCGGCGAGCCGGCGGGTCGTCCTGGACGGGGCCGACGTCGACCTGACCCCCAAGGAGTTCGATCTCCTCACCTTCCTGGCCGTGCACCCACGTCGCGTGTTCACGCGCAGCCAGCTGCTGGACCGGGTGTGGAACTCCTCGTCGGAGTGGCTCGGCGAGGCGACCGTCACCGAGCACGTGCACCGGCTGCGGCTCAAGCTCGAGCCGGACCCCTCGCACCCGCAGCTGCTGCGCACGGTGCGGGGTGTGGGCTACCAGCTGGTCGATGGATGAGCGCGCCGGACCTGGCCGCCGAGGACGCGGGGCTCCTGTCCTGGGACGCCCGGGACATGCTCGACCGGCAGGCCGAAGTGCTCGGCCTCATCGCCCGGGCGGCCCCTCTGGGCGACGTACTGGCTCGGATCCTGTCGTTGCTCGAGGACCTGATGCCCGGAGCCCGGTGCTCGGTGCTCCTGCTCGACCGGGAGCAGGGACTGCTCCACCACGGTGCAGCGCCGAGCCTCCCTGATGAGTACGTCGCCTTCGTCGACGGCATGGCCATCGGCGAGGGCGCCGGCTCCTGCGGGACCGCCGCGGCGCTGAACGTCGCCATCAACGCGACTGACGTCCGCAGCGACCCCCACTGGGTCGACTTCCGCGCCGCTGCCCTCGCCGCCGGGCTGCAGAGCTGCTGGTCCACACCCATCGCCGGTCGCGATGGGCTGCCCGTCGGCACCTTCGCCGTCTACCACGCGCGGCCGCATAACCCGACCCGTCGCGATCAGGTGCTGGTCGACAGGTTCACGCACCTGGCGTCCGTGGCCATCGAGCACGCCACGCTCATCGGCGACCTGGTCGAGAGCGAGGAGCGCTTCCGCCGCTCCTTCGACGACAACCCGCTCGGCATGGCGATCCTCGGGCTCGACCGCTCCATCGTCACGAGCAACACCGCGCTCACCGCCCTGGCTGGGGGGCGGCCGCACCTCATCGGCCGCCCTCTCGCCGGGCTCGTCACGCCCAAGCGGGGGTCCCTTGCTGCGGCGCTCGACGAGCTGGGCTCGGTGGGCGGGGAGCCGATCGTGTTCGAGGCGGCTCTGCACCGCGACGACGGCTCCGACGTCGAGGTGGAGGTGAGTGCCTCCCTGCTGAGCGGACGGGACGGTGGGCCTGCACGGTACGTCGTCAACGTGCTCGACCTCACCGAGCGCCGGGCCGCGGAACGCGACCGCAGGGCGCGCCTCGAGGCCGAGACGGCGCGCCGCACGGCGGAGGAGGCGTCGCGGGCCAAGTCCGAGCTGCTGGCGGCGGTAGGCCACGAGGCGCGCACGCCGATCCAGGCCATCGTCGGGTTCGCCGAGCTGCTCGGCACCATCGACCTCGACGAGGCGCAGCGCCGGGAGGCGCTGGCGCACATCGACGCCGCGGCGGGGCACGTCATGGATCTGCTGGCCGACGTCCTCGACCTCAGCCGGCTGGAGGCCCATGCGCTTCCGATCGCGTGCGAGCCGGTGCACCTGCGCGACGTCGTCGTCGAGGTGCTGGGGCTGCTGTCGTCCAAGGCCGACCAGCGCGGTGTCCTGCTGGCGCACCAGGTCGGGGACGAGACGGTCCTGGCCGACCCGCGCCGGCTGCGGCAGGTGCTCCTCAACCTCGTGACCAACGCCATCCGCCACGGCAACGTCGGAGGAGGGGTCGAGGTCCGGACGCTCGCGGCACCCGCCGACGGCCACGTGCTCGTGTGCGTCGACGACGACGGCCCGGGCATCCCGCCCGAGCTGATGGAGCGGCTGTTCACGCCCTTCGCCCGCGTCGGGACGCCGTCCGGCCCCCACGCTGCTGCCGACGATGCGGCGAAGGAGGAGAGCATCGGACTGGGGCTGGGCCTCGCTCGCGGCCTGGCGGTCGCCATGCGAGGCGATCTCGTCGTCGGGCGTTCGGGGCAGGAGGGGACCTCGATGCACCTGCGGCTCCCGTGCGCGACGACGACCGACAGTGCCCTGCCTGACGGGAGCTCGTCTCGTGGCTGACCGGCGGGTCGTCGCAGAGCAGGTGCACACGTACGGCGTGCGGCGTCCAGAACTTCGGACGACCGGCGTCCGGGAACCGGCCGCGGACCGCGTCGTCGCGGTCGTGCCCATCAAGCCGCTCCCGCTCGCGAAGTCGCGGCTCGCGCTCCCTGCCGAGGATCGCCAGGCCCTGGCCCTCGCGTTCGCGCTGGACACCATCACGTCGCTGGCCGGCAGCCGGCTCGTGGCGGGCATCGTCGTGGTCACATCGGACGACGACGTCGCACGCCGTGTACGGCGGCTCGACGTACGCCTTGTGCGCGACGACGGGTCGGGCCTCGATGCGGCTCTGGGCGCCGGGATCCGGGCTGCGACGCCGTGGAGCCCGAGCACCGGTGTTGTGGTGGTGCCGGCGGACCTGCCCTGCCTGCAAGCAGACGACGTCACGCACGTGCTCGCCGCCGCCGCGGGTTCTGAGGGGGCGTTCGTCCCGGATCGGTCGGGCACGGGCACCACGCTGGTCGTCCTTCCGCCGGACCGCTCCGCTGTGACGCGCTACGGGCCGGGCTCGGCGGATCGGCACCGGTTGCTCGGCCTGATGCCGCTCGAGGACGCGCCGCTGCGGGCCCGTCACGACGTCGACACGCTCGACGACCTGCGCGCCGCCGCGCAGCTAGGCATCGGTCCCGAGACACGCGCCGTCATGGCGGCACGCGGTCTCGACCTTGCAGAGACCGCGCCCTGAGGCCGGACCCTCAGGCCGGCTCCTCGCTCGCCGACCAGCCCGTGACCCGCACGATGCGGCACACGAGTACGCGGTGGAAGGGCTTGTCGGCGTACTGCGGGACCGCCCGCGCCAGGCGGTCGGCGAGGTCCTCGACGACGGCGTCCGACGGCGCCGCGACGTGCTCGACATCGGCGCGCACCCACCACAGCCGCGACCAGTCGTCAGGGTCCCAGTTCTCGATGAGCAGCGCGCCGCGCGGGTCGGCATCGAGGTTGTCCTCCCGCTGCAATCGCGAGGACGCCTTGGGCTTGACGCGGTCGATCGGGACCCCGATGTGATCGTCGTCGGTGACCGCGTACACCACCGGCTGCGGATCCGGGCCGCGCGCAGGATGGAGCGTGCAGAACACGCCGTGGACGTGCTCCCCGAGCCGGGCCCGTGCCACGCCTGCGTCCAGCCTCATCGTGCAGCTCCCGGTGGTGGGTCGGCTGCTCCTGACGCCGGTCAGCATCTCCCGCGCCGGACCCAGGGGCAATCCCTGGATTAACAACGTTTGATCAGGCTTCTTGACCCCGGAATCGTTGTTGAGGAAGTTGTCGCCATGAACCTCGCCTCCTGGGTCGAGCGGCACGGTCGGCGGCGGCGCCACGAGCCTGCGATCGCCGTCGGCGACGTCGTACACGCGACGTGGTCGGAGTTCTCAGCGCGCGTGTCCGGTGGAGCGGGCGGCCTGCGCGGTGCGCTGGGGCTCGAGCCGGGCGACCGGCTGGCCATCCTCATGCGCAACCGGCCCGAGTACCTCGAGGTGCAGTTCGCCGCGTGGCACGCAGGCCTCGTCGCCGTGCCCGTCAACGCCCGGCTGCACCGCGCCGAGATCGCCTACATCCTGGAGCACAGCGGCACCCGGGCAGTCGTCACCGACGAGGAGCATGCGGAGGAGGTGCGCCCGCTCCTCGACGTCCTGCCGACGCTGGAGACCGTGGTCCTCGCGCCGGGACCGGAGTGGGACGCGCTCTCTTCGTCACAGCCGGTGCCCCTGACCGACCGCGGGAGGGACGATCCGGCCTGGTTGTTCTACACGAGCGGCACGACCGGGCGGCCCAAGGGCGCGACGCTCACGCACGGCAACCTGCTCATGGCCTCGCTGAGCTACTTCGCCGACATCGACCCGGTGTCGGAGCACGACAGCGTGCTGCATGCGGCGCCGCTCTCCCACGGTTCCGGCCTGTACGGGTTGCCGCATGTGGCGCGCGGGGCGACGAGTGTCTTCCCCTCGTCCGGGGCTTTGGCCGGCGCGGAGCTGCTCGCCCTGCTGGGGCGGTGGCCCGGGATGTCGTTCTTCGCTGCACCGATCATGGTCAAGCGGCTCAGTGCCGACCCGGCCCTGGCCGGCGCCAACCTCTCCGGCCTCAAGACGATCATCTACGGCGGCGCGCCGATGTACCTGGCCGACCTCGAGGAGGCGTTGGCGACGTTCGGGCCCCGGCTTGCCCAGATCTACGGGCAGGGCGAGACGCCGATGACCATCACCGGGCTGTCGAAGGCCGACCATGCCGATCACGACCATCCGCGGTGGCGAAGTCGCATGCAGAGCGTCGGCTTCCCCCGCACTGACGTGGAGGTGCGGGTGGTCGACGACGACGGGCACGAGCTGCCGGCGGGCCAAGCAGGAGAGGTCGTCGTGCGCGGCCCAGTCGTGATGGCGGGGTACTGGGACCAACCTGTCGAAACCGCCGACACGCTGCGCGGAGGATGGCTGCACACCGGCGACGTCGGCAGCTTCGACGAGGACGGGTTCCTGACGCTGCACGATCGGTCGAAGGACCTCATCATCAGCGGCGGCATGAACATCTACCCGCGTGAGGTCGAGGAGGCGCTGCTGCGACAGCCGCACGTGCAGGCCGTGGCCGTCGTGGGCAGGCCCGACCCCGAGTGGGGCGAGTCGGTCGTGGCCTTCGTCGTCACGGACGGCACGGAGACGACGACCGAGGAGCTCGATCGCACGTGCCTCGACAGCATCGCCCGGTTCAAGCGCCCGAAGGAGTACTTCTTCGTGGAGTCGCTCCCGGTCAACAACTACGGGAAAGTCCTCAAGCGTGAGCTGCGCGACCGGCTGGGTGCGGGGTCTGAGCCGGCTTAGCCGGATCGGCTGATCGGCCGTATCAGCGTTGAGAAAACCATGATCCCCCCACCCTTGCGGACGACACGAGACGGCTTGTTAGGTACGTCGCAACGGCCCCGTCCGGGAAGCCAACCCCCGTCCCGTCCACCCCGGCGCGCACGCCCTCGAGGAGATGCTGTCCGATGAAGCTTGCGCTGTACCTTCCCAACTTCCGCGACCACGTCACGGTGCAAGAGCTCGCCGACCTTACCGATCTGGCCGAGGAGCTCGAGTTCGACTCCGTCTGGACCCTTGACCGCATCGTCGTCCCCGAGGCGTCCGACCGCGGCGAGCTGCAGCACTCCTTCGGCATGATGAAGGAGTTCCCCACGCAGCTCCCGGTCGCGGCCCGCGGCAAGTGGTTTCAGGGCTGGCCCCTCCTGCCGTGGCTGGCCGCGCGCACCAAGAAGGTGCGCATCGGCATGAGCATCACCGACACCCCGTACCGCTCGCCGGGCGTGTTTGCCGCCGAGTGCGCCACCATCGACCACCTGTCGGGCGGACGCCTCAACGTGGGCGTCGGCTCGGGCTGGATGCCCGAGGAGTTCGCCGCTTCCAGCGCCACGCACCTGTTCCCGCGCCGGCACGCACACGTGCGGGAGACGATCGAGATCTGCCAGGGCGTATGGGCCAACGAGACCTTCGAGTACCACGGCGAGTTCGCGGACTTCGAGCCCTGCGGGTTCGGCCACCAGCCCCTGCAGCAGCCTGGCCCGCCGATCTACTTCAGCGGCCTGCGCGACCCCAAGCGCTCTGCGGCCCGCGTGGCCAAGTACGGCCTGGCCGGCTGGATCGGCATCCAGGACACGCCCCGCGAGCTGACGGAGTGGCGCACCGAGATCGCCCGCGAGCTCGAGGAGCTCGGCAAGTCGATCGACGACCTCGTCATGTGCAGCATGATCTGGTTCACGATCACCGACACCGAGGTCGACCAGACCGACGCCGGCAAGGCGTCCAACATCCTCGTCGGCACCGCAGACCAGATCACGGACATGCTCAAGCGCTACAAGGAGGCCGGCCTCACCATGCCGCTCCTGTGGCCGCCGTTCGCCGACGTGCCCGTCTCCAAGACGCTGGACGACCTCAAGCGTCTCAAGGAGGAGATCATGCCGAAGGTGGAGGCTGCCTGAGCTGACCCGTCTGTGGGGCGAGCGAGTCCATGACGCGCTCCGCCTCCGCCGTCGCGTCGTCGGCGTCCACGTCGGGGGAGCCCACCTTCGGCGAGAAGTTCAGATCGACGAGGACCTCGGTGACACCCTGGGCGCGCAGGCGCGATATCTCGTGCAGCACCTGCTCGCGCGTCCCGTGGAAAGGTCTCCGGCCAGGGCCGGGGTCCTCGTCGACGAGCTCGACCACCGCACGGAAGAGGACCCGCACCTGCTGCGGGTCGCGCCCCGCCTCGCGCGCCCCGTCCCGCACCTGCTCGACCGACTCGCTGATCCGGGCAGGATCCCCGCTGCTGCTGCAGATCCAGCCCTGGGCGAGCCGGCCCGCGCGGCGCAGCGCCGCCGGCGCAGCACCGCCCACCAGCAGTGGCGGGTGGGGGAGCTGGACGGGCCGGGGCCCCGTGCGCGACCGAGGCACCGTGTAGAACTCGCCGTCGAACTCGACGGGGTCCTGCGTCCACAACGCCTCCAGGCAGCGCAGGTACTCGTCCATGCGGGCGCCTCGCCGCTCGTAGGGGACGCCGGCGGCGACGTACTCCTGCGGCATCCACCCCATGCCGACGCCCACGGTCAGCCGGCCGTGCGTCAGATGGTCGAGGGTCGTCGTGGACTTCGCCAGCAGCGCCGGCGGGGTGAACGGCGCACAGACCGTGGCCGTCCCCAGCCCGATGCGCTCGGTGTGTCCGGCGACGTAGGCGAGCGGGAGCAGCGCGTCGTGCACCGCACGGTAGGAGGGGTCGTCAGCCAGGCGGGCCGACGGGTTGCTCGCGGCGACCAGCGCCGACTCGGGCTCGCCCTCGGCCGGGTAGAGGATGCGCTGGAAGGTCCACAGCGAGGCGTACCCCAGCCGCTCGGCCCGCCGAGCGATCCGGATCATGGTCCTCGGCGTCGCCCAGCTCCCCGACACTGGCAGGCCGAACCCCATCAGCGGCAGGTCGTCGCTCATGCGTCACACCATGCCAGCCCCTCCGCCCCGCGCACGTCGCACGACTCGTCAGGGATGGACGACCCTCTCGCGTGGGCACGCCTTCGCGGCTCACCCTCGGCTACCAGGCCTGCCCGAGACCCGCCCGGGTGATCGGGGCCATTCGCATGCGACGGGCGGTACGAGTGGCTCTTTGGTGAGAATTCCACGGATGGAATTTCACTCAACAGGCTGTAGAGTCACATTGTGGATCTCGGGATGTTTGGAAACCAGGCTTCAGGGACACTCGTGCGGATCTCTGGGACCGACCCCCGCGCCGGCGAGTGGGAGCATCGCGCCTTCGTCCCGAATCCGCTGTCGGATGCGTCTCCCGTCCTCAGCCAGTCGACCTATCTGCGTGTGGCGAACGCTCGGGCCGCCTTGGCGGCCTTGGACAGCACGGCGCGACAGCTGCCCAACCCCAGGCTCCTTCGTCGCCCGTCGCTGCGGCGCGAGGCCCAGAGCACGTCGGCGCTAGAGGGCACCTACGAACCACTGCGGGCGGTCCTGACCGCGGATGACGAGGCACCAAACAGCCTGACGATGCGTGAGGTGCTCAACTTCGTCACCATGGCGGATCACGCGTTTGCCTGGGTCGAGGCCGGGCGCCCGCTGTCCGTAGCGATGTTGCGCGACCTCCAGCGCATCCTCGTCCGTGGGACGCCGACCGAGGGATCCTCCTCCGGCAACATTCGTGAAATCCAGGTCGTCATCGGGCAACGAAAGACTGCCGGGTTGGGCGAGCTGCCGGTCAAGGCGGCTCGCTTCGTCCCGCCGCCACCTGGCGACGATTTGAATGCGCGCGTGCAAGATCTGATGGGCTGGATGGTCAAGGATCACGCGAACCTGGTCGATCCCGTGGTCGCCGCCGCTCTCGGGCACTATCAGTTCGAGACGCTGCACCCCTTTCACGATGGCAACGGGCGCATCGGCCGGCTTCTCATCGTCCTGCAGCTATTCACGATCGGCACCTTGAGCGAACCGACCTTGACGGTGTCTCCATGGTTCGAGGCACGCAGAGCCGAGTACTACGACCTCCTGCTCGCTGTCAGCACCGAGAGCGACTGGGACGGCTGGGTTTCCTTCTTCGCGCAAGGGCTCGAGGAGTCCGCCATCGTGACCAGGCAGCAGATGCTTGATCTGGTCGCGGCGCAAGGGCGGTTGAAGGAGATCGTCCGTTCGTCGAACTTGCGGGCCGACACGGCGCATGCCCTGGTGGACTATGCGGTTGCCAACGTCAGCTTCACGGTCCGGCACGTTGAGCGAGACCTTGGTGTCTCCTACGGCCGCGCCAATCGGCTGGTGGCCGATCTGGTGAGACTTGATGTCCTGCACGAGACGGGCAGTTCGTATCGCCGCCGCTTCTATGCGCCCGAGGTGTTGCGGGTGCTGCTATCGGCTGAGCCGGGACCCTCCGTCGTGTAGGTGTGGCAGCGGTCGCCTCCGGCACCGAAGTGGCGCCATGCCGAGAGGACAGAGAACTCAGGGGAAGTGACCAGGAGATGCGCTAGGTGTGCAACTGACACCTAGCACCTGCGCTGGATCGACTTCCGGCCTGGGCACGCGACTGATCCGGGCCGCCGGAAAATCGCGCGACGCGGGTCGTGAGGGCCGGGGAGGATCTCGGTGATGTTCACTGCCCTCCTGCGTCACGCGCGTCCGCCGTCGCCCCTGGCCGGTCGGCTCGCTGGCCAGTCACTCCTGTTCGCCCTCGGCGAGGGCACCTTCATGACCGGCTCGGCGGTGTTCTTCACCCAGCTCGTGGGGCTGTCCGCCGCCCAGGTCGGCCTCGGTCTGACCGTCGCCGGCATCGCCTCCTTCCTGGCCGCGCTACCAATGGGCAAGCTGGTCGACCGTTTCGGGCCGAAGAAGATGTGGGCCGTCAGCGCGACCGGGCAAGCCGCAATGTTCGCCGTGTGGCCGTTCATCAGCGACTTCCACGGGTACGTGCTGATGGCCATCGGCATGGAGGTCATCGGTGCCCTCGGTGGCGCCGCGCACGGCGCGTACACGATCGGCGTGCTGCCGGCCGGCGACCGCGTGAAGTCACGGGCGTACATGTACTCCGCGCTCAACGTCGGCTTCACCCTCGGCTCCCTCGTCGGCGGCGTCGCGCTGGCGTTCCACTCCAACGAACTCCTGCACACACTGCCGTGGTTCACGGCGGCGGTCTTCCTGGTCAATGCCATCGCGATCAGCCGGTTGCCGCAGGCTCCGCACGATGAGCGCACCCCCGAGGACCGCCAGGCAAAGATCCCCGGTCCCGGCCCGCTGCGTAACCTGGGCTGGCTCCTCACCACGTTCTTCGGTGGCGTCTTCTGGACGAACCAGGTGCTGCTCAACATCGTCATCCCGCTGTGGCTGGTCGAGGAGACCGACGCCCCGCGGGTGCTGCTGGCCTTCCTGTTCGGGACCAACACGGTGATGTGCATCTTCCTGCCCATGGCCGCAGCCCGAGGCGTCGAGGACGTCCCGACAGCCCTCAAGGCGGTCCGGGTGTCGTCCACCTTCTTCGTGATCTCGTGCCTGATCACGCTGGCGACCCACGACACCGTCGGCTGGACGACGATCACGCTGGTCTGGCTGGGGCACGTCACCGTGACCGGAGCCGAGCTCTACCTCTCCGCCGCCAGCTGGGCCTTCGAAGCCGAGCTGATGGACCCGCGTCAGCGCGGCGCCTACCAAGGAGCCGCCGAGCTGAGCAGCACCCTGGGCCGCGTGTGGGCACCGGCGCTCTACACCTACCTTGCGATGAACTGGGGCGCCGCCGGCTGGTTGGTCATTGCAGGCATCATCGTGGTCGCCACGATCGCTATCCACCCGTCGAGCCGGATGGCACGACGCTTCCTCGAGCAGCACGTCCCTGCCGACGTGCTCGCCGACGCCCGGGCCTCCAC
>JAVEDI010000052.1 GCA_030841035.1 Actinomycetota bacterium | reverse complement strand
CAGTCGGGTGACTTCCTGCGCCGGGTGCACCAGTTGCTGCTCGGCGAGGACGGATTCTACGACGAGATCTTCGAGGCGCTGCGCATTCCGTACGAGCCCGTACGCTGGGTTCAGGACATCACGGCGTCCCATGACGACGACGTCGCCAAGATCGCCCGCGTGCACGAGCTGATCCACGCCTACCGGGTGCGCGGGCACCTGATGGCCGACACCGATCCGCTGGAGTACAAGCAGCGCCGCCACCCCGATCTCGACATCCTCCAGCACGGCCTCACCCTGTGGGACCTGGAGCGCGAGTTCGCCACCGGTGGCTTCGGCGGCAAGCCGACCATGAAGCTGCGCGACATTCTCGGGGTGCTGCGCGCCTCCTACTGCCGCACGGTCGGCATCGAGTACATGCACATCCAGGACCCGGAGGAACGGGCCTGGATCCAGGAGCGCATCGAGATCCCGCACGCCAAGCCGGACCGCGAGGAGCAACTGCACATCCTGCGCCGGCTCAACAGCGCCGAGGCCTTCGAGACGTTCCTGCAGACCAAGTTCGTCGGGCAGAAGCGGTTCTCGCTGGAGGGCGGCGAGTCGTTGATCCCGCTGCTCGACTCCGTGATCACCAGTGCCGCCGAATGGCACCTCGACGAGGTCGTCATCGGCATGGCCCACCGCGGCCGGCTCAACGTGCTGGCCAACATCGTCGGCAAGTCCTACGGCCAGATCTTCGGCGAGTTCGAGGGCAACCTCGACCCCCGCAGCGCCCAGGGCTCCGGTGACGTGAAGTACCACCTGGGCGCCGAGGGCGACTTCGTCGCTCCGGACGGCGCGAAGATCCGTACCTCCCTGGTGGCCAACCCATCGCACCTGGAGGCCGTCGACCCGGTCGCCGAAGGCGTCGTCCGCGCCAAGCAGGACCTCCTGGACGTCGGTGAGGCGGGCTTCACGGTCCTGCCGATCCTGATCCACGGTGACGCGGCGTTCGCTGGCCAGGGGGTGGTCGCCGAGACCCTCAACCTGTCCCAGCTGCGGGGCTACCGCACCGGTGGCACCGTGCACGTCATCGTCAACAACCAGGTCGGCTTCACCACGTCACCGGCCGCCTCTCGGTCGTCGTTCTACTGCACGGACGTCGCGCGGATGATCCAGGCGCCGATCTTCCACGTGAACGGTGACGACCCCGAGGCCTGCGTGCGGGTCGCCAAGCTGGCGTTCGAATATCGCCAGACGTTCAAGAAGGACGTCGTCATCGACCTCGTCTGCTACCGCAGGCGTGGTCACAACGAGGGTGACGACCCGTCGATGACCCAGCCGCTGATGTACAGCCTCATCGAGGGCAAGCGCTCGGTGCGCAAGCTCTACACCGAGTCGCTGATCGGTCGCGGTGACATCTCGGTCGAGGAGGCCGAGCAGGCGTTGCGCGACTACCAGGGGCGGCTCGAGCGGGTCTTCACCGAGACGCGCGAGGCGGCGGACGACAGCGCACAGGGCACCGGTGAGGGTCTCGAGCCACCCGCGGAGCAGAAGGCCTCGGTCGGTGCGCCGCACGCGCGCACCGCCGTCGACCTCGAGGTCGTCAAGCGCATCGCCGACGCGCACGTGACGTTGCCCGAGGGCTTCACGGTCCACAGCAAGCTCATGCCGCTGCTGCAGCGTCGCGCGGCGATGGCGTCCGAGGGCGGCATCGACTGGGCCATGGGCGAGCTGTTCGCGTTCGGCTCGCTGCTGCTCGAGGGCCGTCCGGTGCGGCTGGCCGGTCAGGACAGTCGGCGCGGCACGTTCGTGCAGCGCCACGCCGTCCTCACCGACCGCAAGACCGGCGCGGAGTGGACCCCGTTGCAGCACCTCGACGAGGGCCAGGCGCGTTTCTGGGTCTACGACTCGTTGCTCTCGGAGTTCGCGGCGATGGGCTTCGAGTACGGCTACTCGGTGGCCCGCCCCGACGCGCTGGTCCTGTGGGAGGCGCAGTTCGGCGACTTCTTCAACGGTGCGCAAACCATCGTCGACGAGTTCATCTCCTCCTCGGAGCAGAAGTGGGGGCAGCGCTCGAGCGTCGTCCTCCTGCTGCCGCACGGCTTCGAGGGCCAGGGGCCCGACCACTCGTCCGGTCGCATCGAGCGGTTCCTGCAGATGTGCGCCGAGGACAACATGACGGTGGCGATGCCCTCGACGCCCGCCTCGTACTTCCACCTGCTGCGCTCGCACGCCTACCGCGAGCCACGCCGGCCGCTCATCGTGTTCACGCCCAAGTCGATGCTGCGCCTCAAGGCCGCGGCCTCTGCCGTGGAGGACTTCACCTCCGGCACCTTCCTCCCGGTGATCCCCGAGAAGGAGGCCGGCGTCAAGCCCGAGGCCGTACGACGGGTGCTGCTCTGCTCGGGGAAGGTCTACTACGACCTGCTCGCCGAGCGGGCCAAGCGCGCCGAGAGCGGTGGCGACCAGGTCGCCATCCTGCGCGTCGAGCAGCTCGCGCCGCTTGCGGGGCGGGAGATCGCCGACGCGCTCTCGGTCTACCCCGACGCCCAGGTGGTGTGGGTGCAGGAGGAACCGGCCAACCAGGGCCCGTGGCCGTTCATGGCACTCAACCTCCCGGCGCACCTGGGCGGTCGCCCGCTGATGTGCGTCTCGCGCGCGGCGTCCGCGTCACCGGCAGCGGGTTCCCACAAGAAGCACGAGGCCGAGCAGCGCGCGCTCGTCGAGCGCGCGCTCACGCTCTGACGGGTGCCCGGTGTACTTCACTGATCGCGGCATCGAGGAGCTGCAGTCCCGCCGCGGCGACCAGGACATCAGCTTCGAGTGGCTGGCGGGGCGCCTGCAGGAGTTCGTCGACCTCCACCCCGACTTCGAGGTGCCGGTCGAGCGGCTGGCCACCTGGCTCGCGCGACTCGACGACGAGGACGACTGACCGCCTACGTCGCCGGCGATCCGGGGTTGCGCAGCGGCTGCGCAGCCGCGCTGCGGCTGGGCGTCAGGCCCGGGTGCGGGTCGTGCCGCCGTTGGGCTGCAGCACCTGCCCGACCAGCGAGCCCGCGCCCGGGCTCACCAGGAACGCGGTGACGGCAGCGATCTCCTGCGGAGTGGCGATGCGCCCCATCGGGATCCGCCCGGCCGCCGCTGCCTTGATGTCCTCGATGCTGACGCCGGCGTCGGCAGCGTCGACCTGCAGCTGGGGGGTGTCGACGTAGGACGGGGCGATCGCGTTGGTCACGATGCCCTCCCGCGCGAGCTCGCGCCCGAGCGACTTGGTCAGCGCGATGAGACCGCCCTTGGACGCCGAGTAGGCCGTGGCGTTGCGCATGCCCACGACTCCGGCCTCCGACGCGATAAGAACGATGCGGCCCGCGCCGGCGCGTCGCATGCCGGGCAGGACCGCTTGCACGAGACGGAAGGTGCCCGACAGGTTGACCTCGACCTGCTCCCACCACGGCGCCGGTGCCATGTCGAGGAACGGCGCCATGGCCATGGCGGCGTGGTTGGCGACCAGCACATCGACCCAGCCGAAGCGCTGCGCCACCTCGGACACGAGCTCGGTCACCGCCTCGGGGTCGGCGACGTCCGCGGCGAGGGCGAGCCCCCCGATCTGGGTCGCCAGATCCGTCAAGGCCGCGCTGTCCTCCTTGTCGTTGACGATGACCAGATGACCGTCGTGGGCGAGGCGGGTGGCGATCGCGTGGCCCAGACCCTGCGCCGCCCCGGTGACCAGGGCCACCGGCACACGGGGGAACTGAGCGGGCATCAGATCACCGCACCGGCATTGGGGGACAGCACCTCGCCGCAGAAGAAGCTGCCCTCCTCGGCGAGGAAAACGACGGTCGCGGCGATCTCGTCGGGGTGCACCAGGCGCCGCAGCGGCAGGGTCGCGAGGTAGTCCGGCTCCCGCCAGGGTGAGCCGTCCTCGAGCAACGGGGTGTCCGTCGGTCCCGGAGCCACCGAGTTGACCGTGATGCCATCGCCCGCACACTCCAGCGCCAGCGCCTTGACGAAACCGATGACCGCGCCCTTCGCAGTGGCGTAGTGCACGTTGTCCTCGCTGCCGGCAAGCCCGAGCTCCGAGGAGATCGCGACGATGCTGCCCGACCCCTGCCGCCGCATGTGCGGCAGCACGGCGGCGCAGGCGTTGACCGTGCCGCCGAGGAGCACCGCCAGCATCCTGTCCCAGCTGTCCTTGGAGATCTCCGCCACCGGGATGCGCTCGTCGTAGCCGGCCGCGGTCACCAGCAGGTCGACGCTGCCCCACTGGGCCTGCGCCCCATCCACGGCCGCGGCGACAGCATCGCGGTCGGTGACGTCAACAGTCCTCGACAGCTCGGTGGCGCTCGTGTTGAGGTCGAGCCCGGCAACCCGCCAGCCGTCCGCCGACAGCGCCCGGGCGCACGCGGCCCCGATGCCGCTGGCCGCGCCGGTGACGACGGCTACCCGCTCGGTCACGGGCCGGCATCCGGCGACGCCGACCCGGTGCTCGGCTCCTCGACCGCGTGCCGCTCGTTGGCCAGGCGCTCGCCGTACGGATCCCTGATCTGCGGCTTCATCCGCAGGTAGACCACGACACCGAGCACGCCGAGCACCGCAGTGGTCAGCAGCATGCTCCAGTCCAGGTACCACGCCTGCCCGTCGATGTCGCGCGGCCAGGCGATGTTGATCGTCTCGGCGATGATCCACACCGAGGCGACGTAGGTGATCGGTGCGCCGTACCGGCCGAGGTTGAACGGACCAGGCGACCAGGTGCCGCGCAACCGGCTCAGCGCGGCACCGATCACCGGGCAGCCGAAGGCGATGTAGAAGCCGATGGTGGTGAAGTTGATCAACACGCCGTACAGCTTCGACCCGGCCAGCAGGATCAGCAGCGCGGCCACGATGCCGGTCAGCGCGATGGCGTTGACGGGGAGCCGTTCGCGCCCCGCGAGCTTGTCCAGGACCCCCGAGCCGGGCAGCGAGCGGTCCCGCGCCGAGCCCCACACACAGCGGGACACCGCGGCCTGCACGGCGAGGAAGCTGGACAGGAACCCGATCACGAACAGGATCAGCAGCGGACGCCCGATGCCGTCGCCGAACGCCGCGACCAGTGTCTCGGTGACGGGGTCGCCGCCGGGTTGGGCGATGAGCTTGGCCAGGTCGGGGATCGCGAGGATCACCGCGATCCCGGAGTACATGACGGTCAGTGCCACGAAGAACAGCGAGAGGATGATCGCCTTGGGCACGTTGCGTTCCGGGTCGTCGACCTCCTCGGCGATGGAACCCGCGGCTTCGAACCCGAGGAACGACCACCCGACGTACGCGACGGCGACCAGGAACGGCCCGGTGAGCCAGTGGCCGGTGCCTGCCGTCCCGAACCCGTGGAAGAGCACGCTGAAGCTGTTCTCGCGATGGAAGAGCAGCAGCACGGTGCCGAGCCCGACGGACCCGACCACCTCGCAGATGATGCTGACGGTGACCATCGTCTTGAGGACCGAACGCCCCACGATGTTGCACAGACTGCCGGCCAGGACGATGGCCAGGGCCACCACGGTGGTGGTGACCCGGCCCGGGTTCTCGACGTCGAAGACAGGCAGCAGGAAGCTGGCGGCTCCGTAGGCAAGCGCCGACAGTGCGATGGTCAGGCCCCACATGTAGGCCCAGGCGGCGAACCATCCCAACGACGTGCCGTGCACGTGACGCGCCCACTGGTAGACGCTGCCCGCGTACGGCCAGCGGGAGCTGAGCTCTCCGAAGACGCCGGCGACGAGCAGCTGTCCGGCAAGGACCACGGGGAACGCCCAGAAGAACGCGGGGCCGGCGGCGAACAACCCGAGCGCGAAGATCGCGTAGAGCGCGACGATCGGGGAGATGTCCGCGAAGGCCAGCGAGAACGCCGATCGGAAGCTGAAGCCCTTGTTCAGCCGCTGTGACTGCGGCTGCGGTGTCCCCAGCGGTTGGTCGGGTCCGGTGGACAGACTCATGGTCGTCTCCTTGTCACGTGGTCACGCGGTCACGTCGTTGGGGCGGGCGGCCGGGATGGTGAGGTCGAGCCGGTCGGGCACCGTCACGGGTCGCTCGGCCGGTGCCGTTCGCGCCATCAGCGAGATCAGCTCGTACGCGACACCGGAGGCAGCGATGGCCGTCATCTGGGCGTGGTCGTAGGCCGGGGCCACCTCGACGATGTCCGCGCCGACAAGGTTGAGGCCGGCGAGGCCACGCAGCAGGGCGAGCAGCTCCCGCGCGGTGAGCCCGCCAGTCTCCGGCGTGCCGGTGCCCGGGGCGTGGGCCGGGTCGAGGACGTCGATGTCGATGGACACGTAGAGCGGGGTCCCGGGACCGATGCGTGCCACCAGGGCCTCGACGACTGCTGGCATGCCCTCGCGATCGAGGTCGGTGCACCGTACGGCGGCGAAGCCGAGCTTGGCGTCGTCGCTGAAGTCCTGCGGGCCGTACACCGAGCTGCGCACCCCCACATGGGTGGAGCGGTCCTCGAGAAACAGCCCTTCCTCGTGGGCCCGGCGAAACGGTGTGCCGTGAACGTACTTGGCGCCGTAGAGGGCGTCCCAGGTGTCCAGGTGCGCGTCGAAGTGGACCAGGGCCACCGGCCCCCACCGGCTGTGTGCTGCGCGCAGCAGCGGCAGGGCCACCGTGTGGTCTCCTCCGAGAGCCACCACCCGCGCCCCGCCGTCGGTCAGCCCGCGGGCCTGCGCCTCGATCTGCCCGATCGCGAGCGCGATGTCGAACGGGCTGCACGGCACGTCGCCGGCGTCGGCCACCTGCTGGGTGGCGAACGGCGCCACGTCGAGCTCGTCGTTGTACGGGCGCAACAGCCGCGACGCCTCCCGCACGTGGGCCGGTCCGAAGCGCGCCCCCGGCCGGTAGCTGGTCCCGCTGTCGAAGGGGACACCGAGCACGGCCACGTCGCACACGGTCACGTCCGCCAGCCGAGGAAGCCGGGCGAAGCTGCTCAGCCCCGAGTAGCGCGGGACGGTGGCGGCGTCCTGCGGCCCGACGATCTCCCGGGATGCGGGTGAGTCGGGGTTGCTCGTCATCGCTCGTCTCTTCGGTGGCGGGGCGGACGTGCAGGTCGTGCGGTGAGCGTCCCGTAGAGCTCGTGGCCGTGCGCGCGGCCCACGGCAGCCAACGTCGCCCAGAGTCTGGGACCAAGATCGTTGATTGTCAACAATCTTTTCCGGGGCTCTACCCTCGGGGGGTGCATGACCGGCTGCCGCCCACAGCGCCGGGGCTGCCTGGTGGCACGTGGCCCGCCACGATGCCCTGGTGGCTCCCGGTAGAGCAGGCGTTCCCGGACCGTTCGCTCGCTTCCGTGGGCGGCACGCTGCGAGCCCAGCTGCGCGCTCAGGACGGCGTCCTGCGGCCGGGCGACCGTGTCGCGCTCGCCGTCGGCAGCCGCGGCCTCACCGACCTGCGCGACCTGGTGTCCTGCACCGCCGAGTGGGTGCGGGCGCAGGGGGCCGAGCCGTTCCTGGCACCCGCGATGGGCAGTCACGGCGGGGCGAGCGCGCAGGGCCAGGCCGACGTCCTGCGCGCTCTCGGGCTCGGCGAGGACGCCGTCGCAGTGCCGATCGAGTCGTCCATGGACACGGTCGTGCTGGGACACCTCCAGGACGGCACACCCGTGTACGTCGATGCGCGTGCCGCAGCTGCCGACCACGTCGTACCGATCAACCGCGTCAAACCGCACACCGACTTCCGCGGCCGGATCGAGAGCGGCCTGCTCAAGCTGCTGGCCGTGGGCCTCGGCAACCACGCGGGGGCCACGGCGTTGCACCGGGTGCCGCTGCAGCGCTTCGCAGCAGCGGTCGAGGCCGCCGCGGAACTGGTCCTGCAGAACCTCAGCGTCCCGTTCGGCGTAGCCGTCGTCGAGGGAGGGAACAAGGAGTCAGCGATCGTCGAGGTGGTCTGCGGTGACCGGATCAGCACGCGGGAACCCGAGCTCCTCGACCTGGCACGCGCCTGGCTGCCGCGGCTGCCGACGGACCAGCTCGACGTGCTGGTCGTGCAGGAGATCGGCAAGGACATCGCCGGGACCGGCATGGACCCCAACGTGACCGGGCGGTTCTACGACCCCAGCATCAGCAACGGCGTATCGGTGACGCGGCTGGTGGTGCTCGACCTGAGCGCGCGCACGCACGGCAACGCGTGCGGCATGGGGATGGCCGATCTCGTGACACGGCGTGCCAGCGAGAAGGTCGACTGGGCGGCGACGTACACCAACGAGATCACCGCGAACCTGTTGCAGGGAGCGCGGCTACCGATCGTCGCGGCCACCGACCAGGAAGCCATCTCGGTCGCCGCGCACACCTTGGGCCAGCGGCCGGTGTCCGAGACCCGCCTGGCCTGGATACGCAACACCGGCGCGATGACGCGGCTGTGGCTGAGCACTCCGCTGTGGGAGAGCCACAGCGGCGGCGGCACTCTCGCCGCCGTCGGCGAAGCCCGACCGCTCGCCTTCCGGGCCGGCACGCTGGTAGAGGAGAGTGACCGATGACAGGCCTGCGTCCCAGCACCGGTGCACGGCAACCAGCCGGTTCGGCGGCGTCGCCCGACCTCGAGCCGCTGCCAGGCGAGACGACGACGACCCTCATCGTGCAGCGGCTGCGCGCAGCGGTGACGCGCGGCACCCTGCGCCCCGGTGCCCAGCTCGCCGAATGGGACATCGCCCGCCGGCTGGGGGTCGGTCGAGGACCGCTACGCGAGGCGATGCAGCGACTGGTGCAGGAGGGACTGCTGCAGAGCGTGCGCAATCGCGGCGTGTTCGTCGTGTCTCTGGACCCTGACGACGTGCACGACATCTACCTGGCTCGGCTGGCGATCGAGCAGGCCGCCGCTCACCACATCGTCGACGGGGCGCGGGCGGCGTTCGCCGCCATGGACATGCGGCCCGCCCTCGACGCCATGCGCGCGGCCGCCCAGCGACATGACGGCGCCCGGCTCACCGACGCCGATCAGCAGTTCCACGCAGCCCTGGTCAGCGCGTCGGGCAGCCCGCGGCTCCAGCGCATGGCCGACACACTGCTGGCCGAGACCCGCATGTGCATGGTCGCCCTCGAGAACCGCTACGAGCTGCCCCAGACCTCGGTCGAAGAACACCGCGCCATCCTCGATGCGCTCCTCGACGGCGACCTCGACACTGCCCTCGCCGCCATCAGGTCCCACATGAGGACGGGCCTCCAGCTGCTGCTGCCCTCGACCGACGAGTGACGGTGGTGGACGCGCACGGGTGGGTGGTCGTCAGTTGATGGAGAGCCGGAGGCCGCCGTGCCCGCCGCGCTTGGCGTCGTACATGGCGCCGTCGGCCGCTCGCAGCAAGGCGTCGTAGTCGTCGAAATCGGTGGCGATGTGGATGCCGATGCTGGCGGAGACCTGCAGGTCGCCGGCGACAGTCCGGACCGGGTCCTCGAACCCGCCGAGCACACGCCGCCCGATCATCGCCGCCTGCTCGGCGTCGATGAGCTCCACCAGGAGCATGACGTACTCGTCGCCGCCGTAGCGCGCCAGCGTGTCGCAGGACCGGACGCGATCGACGAGCCGCCGCGCGATCTCGACGAGCACCTCGTCGCCGACGTCGTGGCCGAATGTGTCGTTGACCCGCTTGAAGCCGTCGAGGTCGACGAACAACGCTGCCACACCGGTACGCCGTCGCGCGCGCAGCTGCAACGCGTACTCGACGCGGTCGCGCAGCAGGCGCCTGTTGGGCAGGTGGGTGAGCGGGTCGTACAAGGCCGCCTGCCGCAGTTCTTCCTCGAGCTGGCGCTGCGCGGTGATGTCCTGCACGCAGAGCACCCGCCCGATCAGGGCGCCGGCCTCGTCACGCAGCAGCGACAGCGTGATGCGAGCCGGGAACTCGCTGCCGTCGCGACGCAGCCTGGTCACCTCGCCACGGCCGATGCCGTCGCGCAGCGCGGCGGCGATGATCGGCTGCACATTGGTGACGAGCTCCTCCTCGCGGTAGAACTCGCGCAGGTGCGCGCCGGTGAGCGCTTCGACGGTGCTCGCGTGCTGCGCCGCGAAGGTCGGGTTCACGTAGAGGAACCAGCCGTCGTTGTCGCTCACGACGACCCCCTCGCCGACCTGCTCCGCGACCCGCGACAGCATCCGCAGCCGGGCCAGGTCGTTCACGGTGGCCAGCGGCGCCGGCGGGCCGTCGCGGGGGACCGGCGGGGGGCCGCTCGGACCGAGCGTCATCGGCTGCGCCGCCTCTCCGTGTGGCCCCCGACAAGGTGAGGGTGAGGCTAACGTTCCCGCGGGGGGAGGGGCACCCAGCAGGTTGACAAACCCCGAACGCGATATATCGTGTTGCGGTACGCGATACATCGTGAGAGGAGACGACCATGACCGACTGGCGCATCGAGAGCCCGCAGTCGCTGGACCTGCTGGGCGTACGCCGGCTGAACGTGCGGATGGTCGCCGGCAGCGTCGACGTGGTGGGCAGCAGCGAGGGCGCCGACGTCGGTGCCGCGTGCGTCGAGGTGAGCCACCTGGAGGGCCCCCTGCTGGTCAGCCTGCAGGGCGACACCCTGACGATCAGCCACGAGCGGCTGACCTGGGGCGGGCTGTTCGAGTGGGGCGGTGGCCGCAAGGCAACGGCGGTCGTGTCCGTCTCGGTGCCGGCCGACTGCCCCGTCGAGCTGGGGGTCGTGTCGGCCGAGGCCGTCGTGTCCGGCATCGAGGCCGCCACCCACGTCAAGAGCGTCTCCGGCGACGTGACCCTGGACGGCGTCCACGCCGACATCAGCTCGCAGACGGTCAGCGGCGACCTCGAGACCCGGCAGCTGACCGGACGGCTGCGGTTCTCGACCGTCTCGGGCGACCTCACCGTCGTCGAGGGCTCGAGCGGTCAGGTCACCGCCGAGACCGTGTCCGGTGACCTGACCCTCGACCTGGACGTGCCCGACGACGCACGTCTGGACCTCAAGAGCGTGTCGGGCGACCTGACTCTGCGGCTGCCCGGCTCCGTGGGTCTGCAGGTCGACGTCAAGACGATGAGCGGCTCCCTGGACAGCGCGTTCGCGGGCCTGGCCGTGGATCGCAAGCCGGGCAGGTCGCACCTGAGCGGCCAGATCGGTGCGGGCCGCGGGCTGCTGAAGGCAAAGACCGTCTCGGGCGACGTGACCCTGCTCCGCCGGGGGCCTGCGTGAGCCCGGTGTTCGGCCACGGCCGGCTGCGGCTCTACCTGCTCAAGCTGCTCGACGAGGCACCGCGGCACGGCTACGACGTGATCCGTGAGCTCGAGGACCGGTTCATGGGGCTCTACACGCCGAGCGCCGGGACGGTCTACCCGCGCCTCGCTCGCCTGGAGGCCGAGGGGCTCGTGACGCACGACGTGACCGAGGGCCGCAAGGTCTACCACATCACCGACGCGGGGCGCGGCGAGCTGGCCGCGCGGCAAGGAGACCTCGACGACCTCGAGGCGCAGATCGCCGGGTCGGTGCGCGACCTCGCGACGGAGATCCGCAGCGAGGTGCGCGGCTCGGTCACGGACCTGCGCGCCGAGCTCAAGGCCGCGGCCAAGGACATGCGCCGCCAGACCCGGGCGGAAGACCGGCAGGCGCGGGCCGAGTCGCGCGCCCACCGGGCGGACCACGAGCACCGTCCCGAGGTCGACGAGCTGGAGCAAGTGGCGCAATGGTTCCGCAGCGAGCTGCTGTCGCTGGCGCGGCACGGCGCGCCGACCCGCGAGAGCGTCGACGAGGTCCGCCAGATCGTCGATGCCGCCCTCACCGAGGTACGCCGGGCACTCGGCGGACGCTAGGGCCGCGGGCAGCTGCGAGGGGACCCGTGCCCCGATCGCCGTCGCCGTCGCCGAGGACTCAGAAGGCCGCCATGGTCAGCACGACCTTGCCGAACACCTCGCCGGACTCCAGCTTGGCGAAGGCGTCGCGGGCGTCGGGCAACGCGAAGGTGCTGTCGACCTGAGGGCGTACGCCGGTGGTCCCGAGGAAGCGGGTCAGGTGCTGCAGCTCGTCGCGCGTGCCCATGGTCGAGCCGACGACCCGCAGCTGCAGGAAGAACACGCGACGAAGATCGGTGACGGCCTGGTGCCCGCCGGTGGCCCCGCTCACGACGATCGTGCCGCCCTGCTTGAGCGCCTTGACGCTGTGCTCCCAGGTCGGGGCGCCGACCGTCTCCATGACCGCGTCGACCCGCTCGGGGAGCCGGGCGCCGGACTCGAACGCCTGGTCGGCCCCCAGCTCGACGGCTCGGGCCCGCTTGAACTCGTCGCGCCCGGTGACCCACATGCGGTAGCCCGCGGCGCGCCCGATCGCGACCAGTGCGGTCGACACGCCACCCCCGGCGCCCTGCACCAGCACGGTGCCGCCGGGCGCGACGCCCGACTGGGTGAACAGCATCCGGTAAGCGGTCAGCCATGCCGTCGGCAGGCAGGCCGCCTCCTCCCAGCGCAGCGCGCTCGGCTTGGGCACCAGGTTGCGCCGCGGCACGACCACCACATCGGCCAGCGTGCCGTCGTACCGCTCGGAGAGCAGCGACCGGCGCGGGTCGAGGGTCTCGTCGCCGCGGAAGTCGGGGTCACCGACCACCGCGTGCACGATCACCTCGTTGCCCTCGGGATCGACCCCCGCGCCGTCGCAGCCGAGCACCATTGGCAGGTCGTCCTCGGTCAGGCCGACCCCCCGCAGGCTCCACAGGTCGTGGTGGTTCAGCGACGCCGCGCGCAGCCGCACAGGCACCCAGCCGTCGGGGACCTGCGGGTCGGGTCGCTCGGCGACCTCCAGGCCGGCGAGCGGGTCGTCGGGGTCGATCTTCACTGCGGAGGCGGCAAGCATGCTGCGACCCTAACGACGCGGGGCGACGCGGGAAAATCCGGACGCGATACATCTTGACTTCCGACGCACGCGATATATCGTGAACTCACAGACGCGATACATCGCGAGTCGAGCAGAGGGAGAGATCATGAGCGCCAGCTCCTCGTCGGGCCCACGCACCCGCGGCCACGCCGGCCTCGCCGCTCGGGTCCGCACGGTTCTGGGCATGCGCGGCCAGCGCAGCCATCCGGCGCGCCCGCGCCCGGTGCCGCCGCCGGTGGCCCGGATGCAGCAACCCCCGTTCTGCTGACCGCGACGTGGCCGCGGTCCAGCCGGCGTACGTCGGCGCCGCAGGTCAGCGGCGGGCCACCCCGGCGCTGCGCGCCGCCTCCGCCACGGCGCGGGCGACAGCGGGGGCGACGCGCTCGTCGAAGGGGCTCGCCACGACGTAGTCCTCGCGCAGGTCCTCACCCACGACGGCGGCGAGCGCGTCGGAGGCGGCGAGCTTCATGCTCTCGGTGATGGCACTGGCCCGTACCTCGAGAGCCCCCTTGAACACGCCGGGGAACGCGAGGACGTTGTTGATCTGGTTGGGGAAGTCACTGCGGCCGGTCGCCACGACGCGGGCATAGCGGGACGCGACATCGGGATGGATCTCGGGGTGCGGGTTGGCGAGCGCGAAGATGATCGCGTCCTGGGCCATCGACGCCACGGCCTCCTCGGGCACCACTCCCCCGGACACCCCGATGAAGACGTCGGCCCCACGCAGCGAGTCGGCGAGGCTGCCGGTGAGCCCGCTGTCGTTGGTGGCGCCGGCCAGCAGCCGCTTGACCTCGGTGAGGTCGTCCCGCCCGTCGTGCAGCACACCCTTGCTGTCGGAGACGGTGATGTCGCCGATGCCGGCCTCGCGCAGGATCGTCGTCACGGCCACACCGGCGGCGCCGGCGCCCGACACGACCGCGCGCAGGTCACCGAGAGACCGCCCGGTGAGCCGCGCGGCGTTGCGCAGCGCGGCGAGGACCACGATTGCGGTGCCGTGCTGGTCGTCGTGGAACACCGGGATGTCCAGCCGCTCCTTGAGCCGGTTCTCGATCTCGAAGCAGCGTGGCGCCGAGATGTCCTCGAGGTTGATGCCGCCGAACGCCGGCGCCAGACGCACG
This sequence comes from Actinomycetota bacterium, assembly GCA_030841035.1. Taxonomy (GTDB): domain Bacteria; phylum Actinomycetota; class Actinomycetes; order JACCUZ01; family JACCUZ01; genus BP-173. The sequence continues at coordinate 2,103 of JAVEDI010000052.1, read as the reverse complement.
ACGGTCTCGACGAGCTCGTCGACGTCGGTGCAGGCGAGGCAGATGGGCACCGCGTCGACGCCGCCGAACTCCTTGAACAGCACCGCCTTGCCCTCCATCACGGGCAGCGCGGCGCCAGGGCCGATGTCGCCGAGGCCGAGCACCGCGGTGCCATCGGTGACGATCGCGACGACGTGCGACTTCCACGTCAGGTCATGGATCAGCTCCGGGCTCTCGGCGATCGCGGTGCAGATCCGGGCCACGCCCGGCGTGTAGGCCAGCGACAGGTCGTCGCGGTCGCGCAGTGGCACCGTGGACGTCGTCGACAGCTTGCCTCCGACATGCAAGGCGAAGGCCGGGTCCGTCACGTCGTAGGGAGGGGTCCCGTCGCTGCTCTGCTGCATAGCTGCACCACCGTCTCTACGTCATCGGTTCATGTCCCGCCTGCGTCGAGCCGGGACCGACAGGGTCTCGCGAGGACGGCGGGTGGCGCACGTCGAGGCTGCGGCTCGCTGACGCGGGGGTTGCCCGAGGCGGACGAGTCTGGCACACGGCGCCTCCATCGTCACAACGGGCTGGGCCGCGCGGTCGCCGTACGTGCATGTGTGGGCACTCGTCAGGGTACGAGCGGTGACCGGGCGGAGGCCCGGGCCGTCACGGTGTAGCCACCGGCGTACCGGGCCGTGAGCAGGCTGACGAACGGCAGGTGGGCGACAGCCGTCAGGGTGACAGTCACCTCCGCGCCGTCGCTGTCCACCCGGTCCACCTCGAAGCCGTCGAAGCGCCCGGCGAGCGAGGCGTCCACGGCGTACTGGGCGACAGCCGCGGCTGCGCCGCGCTGGCTCAACGGCAGCACGTCACCGGGGCCGAGGTAGACCCGGGCAAGGTCGGGCTGGTTGGCCGCGGTCAGCGCGGCCGCGTCCGCCGCGGCCGAGAGCGACCGCCGGTAGAGGAACACTGCGACACGTCGACCACGACCGTGACGAGCAGCCCGGCGATCACCGTGTAGGCCAGCACGAGCAACAGCAGCTGCCCGTGGTCGTCGCGCCACCGGCGAGGTGCCAGGCGCTTCATCGGGCCGCCCGGAAGCGGTCGACGACCTCGAGGTGGCGTCCGGTCACGTGCACCGACCCGCGCCCCGAGCGCGTCAGGAGCGACGGCAGGAAAGGCAGCGCTACGTCGTAGCCGATCGTGACCTCGACGGTCTCCCCCGGAACCAGGCATGGCCGAGCCGAGCAGCGGATGTCCAGGTCACGCGGGCGCAGCGTCAGGTGGCTGTCGGCCATCACGATCGAGGCCGCCGTGACGGCTCGGCCGTCGGCGACGTCACCGGAGGGGGCCGTCACGAAGACCCGCCCGGCCTCGCGCGTTGCGCTGGAGACGGCGTACGTCGCCCCTTGCACCCGGAAGACGGTCAGCAGCACATAGACCAGCGGCACCATCAACAGCACCGCGAGGTAGACGAACTCGACGATGGCGTTACCCGAGTCGTCGTCGTGCAGCTCCCGGCGGTACGTCGTCACGGCACCTCCTCCAGCGCGTGGCCGCGTACCGAGATCGCGCGGGCCGGCCCGAGCAGGCCGATGACTGGGAGCCGGGCGTCCACCCGCACCACGACCGTCGCGACACCGTTGACCCGTTCCGTGCCGGCGGTCACGCCTGTCGCGAAGGAGTCGTCGAGGGAGTCACGGATGAGCCGCTGCGTCAGGGCAACGCCGTCGCCAGGCGTGCGGTCGGCGTTGGCCGCATAGCGCGCTCCCTCGGCTGCGGCCGCGGTCAAGGTGTTGCGGACGTGCAGGGCCAGACCGAGCTGCAGGAGCGCCAGGAAGAGCACCGTCAGCAGCACCCCGACCAGCGTGAAGTCGACGACCGCGGCACCGCGGTCGTCGGCCTTGGGCGGCCGGGGTCGCCGCATGGTCCGCGGGTGACGCATCAGGGCGAGTTGCCGACGACCCCGTCGAGCGCGTTGTTGAACAGCTCCTTGAGCTTGTCATCGGCGACGAGCCACAGCGCGCTGACCAGACCCGCGGTCATGATGGTGATGAGCACCCAGCCAGGCACGTCACCACGGTCACGGCCGTGCACCCTCACCCGTAGGTAGCAGCCGAGCATCAGCTCGCCCAC
>JAVEDI010000032.1 GCA_030841035.1 Actinomycetota bacterium | reverse complement strand
CGTGGAGAGCGCGCTCACAGCGGATCAACCCGTGAAGCGATCAGGTGCCGGTCAAGATCCTTGACGTCGAAACGGAGCCGGTGCCCGACACGGTAGAAGACGATCTCGCGGCGACGAACGAGGCGACGGACGTAGAAGACGTTCCGACCTAGGTGGGCAGCAGCGGCGTTGACGTCGAGCAGCTCGCGGGGAGCGATCACCAGGGCACGTCCGGGAAAGGCCCGACAACGTCCACGAAACCGGGGATGACGTGCTGCCAGTAGGCCATGGCATACAGCTGCGCTGCAGGGAGGTGGACCTTCACGTGGCCAAGATGGTGGAAGATGTCGTGAAAGGCCTGCTCGTCGTCGGGCGACTCGGCCCTGAGCCCCTTCACAAACCCCAGGGACTCGTCGATCACGTCCAGCTCGCGGCCGAGGCCGACGTAAAGCTCTTCGACGGGTTCTGCGGGGTCAAACCCGGATTTCACCACAAGCCCGCAGCATGGGCAGCGCGGCTTACGAGAAAGATCATGGGTCATGGCATGCCCCTATCGCGTTGATCTCCCGCGATATCAACTGGGTGGTGACTCACACCGCTGGGCTGGGCACAGCGTTGCTCGTCGAGTGCACGGCGTCAAGAGGCTTGGGCTGATGGCCTCTCGCGTGCCACCCGTGTGCCACTCGCAGTGGCACACCATGGTTTCCAGTGCTCACGCGGTCGAAGGTCAGTTAGGCCTCTGACCTGGGCAAACAGTGGCTTTGAGCGTAAGCCGAGGTCTACATGCCCAGCCTTCCAAGCTGGCCATGCCGGTTCGATCCCGGTCACCCGCTCCACCGCTGACCAGCGACGGTGCACCAGACCGTCCTTGCTCACGATCGCTGCGCTATCCCATGCCACGCTCGGAGGTCGCCACGGCCCGCCGCAGGCTGGACATGTCAGCCAGAGTCACGAGCGAGGTCGTGCCGGACCGCAACCTGAGCCGACAAGGCTCCGCCATCCAGTTGCCCACCGCTTCGGACAGACGCCCCTAGGTGGGGTTGGCGGTGAGGGTCTTCATGGTGACGTAACTGGTCACGGCGGCGACGCTGGGCAGGTTCGCCAGACGGTTGGCGTGGAAGTCCTCGTACGCGGACAGGTCGGCGACTTCCACTTGGAGCAGGTAGTCGTAGTTGCCAGTGACGTGGTGGGTGTGCACGACTTCGGGTAGCCGGACCACGGCATGTTCGAAGGCGACGACATCGGCGCGTGCGTGCCGCACGAGCCGCACTCCGGCGAACACGCGCAGGCCCCGACCGACCGCCGCGGGGTCGACCAGTGCCTGGTAGCCGCGGATCACCCCCGTCTCCTCCAGTCGGCGGACCCGGCGCAGGCAGGGCGAGGGCGACAGCCCGACTCGTTCGGCGAGCCCGTTGTTGCTGATCCGGCCGTACTTCTCCAACGTGGTCAGTATCGAGTGGTCGAGCTCGTCCATCGCAGCAGAATATTGCGTACCGAAGACATCTACCACATCAGGTCGCCTCACCGCGCCGCTAGATGCTGCCAAAATTGCCGACATGGCTTGGACTTGCGGGCGCCGGTCGACCACTCTCCTAGGACGTGCCACTGGGCTGGTCAACCGGAAAGGTCCTCCATGTCGGGCAACAGCACGGTCGCGATCCACGCCGACCAACTCGTTCATCCCACGAGGGCGCTGGCGCGGCCGATCTACCAGACAGCCGCGTTCTGGGCCGAGGACGCGGAGCAGTTCGCCCAGGTCGCCGTCGACCCACGGGGCCACGACTTCTACACCCGGTACGGAAACCCGAACCACGCCCAGGTCGCGGCCGTGGTCGCCGAGCTCGAGCACACTGAGGCGGCCATGGTCACCGCGTCCGGGATGGCAGCACTCAGCACTGCCGTGCTCGGGCTGGTCAGCACCGGCGACCATGTCATCGGGCAGAGATCCACGTACGGCGGCACGGCGTCGGTGCTGCTGAATCTGCTGCCCCGGCTGGGCGTGACGACCACACAGGTCGACCAGACCGACCCCAGCGCATTCGAGCGGGCAGTCACCCCTCGGACCCGCCTCATCCTGCTGGAGTCGCCGAGCAATCCGCTGCTGCAGATCACCGACCTGCGCGCCGTAGCCGCCATGGCCCGCGCGAACGACGTGTTGACCATGGCTGACAACACCTTCGCGACTCCACAGAACCAGCGACCCGCAGACTTCGGCATCGACCTGGTCTGGCACAGCGCGACCAAGTACCTCAACGGCCACAGCGACGTGTCTGCCGGGGTGTTAGCCGGACCGGCCGAGCTCTTGAACCAGATCTGGGACGTCGCCGTGCTCACCGGCGCGGTCCTCGGTCCTTTCGACGCGTGGCTGCTGCTGCGTGGCATCCGCACGCTTCCGCTGCGCATGCCCCGGCACGACCACAACGGCCAGGCGCTCGCCGAAGCGCTCAGCGACCATCCCGCCGTTGCTCGGGTGCACTACCCGGGACTGACGACGCACCCGCAGCACGCGCTGGCGGACACCCAGATGCGCGGGTTCGGCGGAGTGCTCGCCGTCGAGCTCGCCGGAGGTTACGAGGCTGCCGACGCGTT
>JAVEDI010000027.1 GCA_030841035.1 Actinomycetota bacterium | reverse complement strand
CCCGTAATCGCGTACGACCGCCCCATCACCACGGGTTCGGCTGACGCGCCCAAGATGCTCGCAAACTACTACGTCTCCTTCGACAACGAGAAGGTTGGCGAGCTTGAGGGCCAGTCGATCGTTGACGGACTGAAGGCCGCTGGCAAGGATGCAGCTTCCGCGAAGGTCATCTACATGGGTGGAGACCCGGCTGACGGAAACGCCAAGCTGTTCCACGATGGTGCCGTCAAGGCCATGAGTGCCGCTGGCATCAAGCCTGCTGCCGAGCCGACCGGTGTCTGGGATGGCGACAAGTCCGCGACCAACTTCGAGCAGGCACTCACCAGCCTCGGCGGAAAGGTCGACGCTGTTTGGGTCGCCAACGACACCAACGCTGCCGGTGTCATCACCGTCCTGGACAAGAACGGCCTGAAGGTTCCCGTCTCCGGACAGGACGCTTCGACCGCTGGTCTGCAGAATGTCCTCCTCGGCAAGCAGTTCGGTACCGTCTACAAGCCGTTCACTCTTGAGGCGAACGCGGCGTCGACGCTGGCGATTCAGCTCCTGAAGGGCACCAAGCCCACGGAGTCGAACTCGCTGTACGGCAAGCCGTTCATCGCAGTGGTGCCGATCTCGATCACCGCTGACAAGGTTGAAACCGTTGTTACCGCTGGTGATGCGAAGGCTTCCGACATCTGCACCGCAGCTGTCGCCGCCGCGTGCACCAAGTACGGCGTGAAGTAACTCTGACTCAGTTCTAACGAGTCGAAAAAATAAGTCTCCGCGCCGAGTACATTTAGTACTCGGCGCGGAGCATTTTCTCGTGTGCCGTGGTACACCAAACACACACACCACCTGTGTAGTGGGACACCGCTGTCCCGCGAATTGAAAGGAACTTTGCATGGCGCAGCCCATCGTCGAATTGACGGACATAGTAAAAAGCTTTGGCCCGGTGAGCGTCCTCAAGGGCGTATCGCTGAAGGTCTATCCCGGAAAGATCACCGCGCTTGTCGGTGACAACGGCGCAGGCAAGTCCACACTGATCAAGGGTCTCGCTGGCGTACAGCCTTACGACTCGGGCACGGTGCGATTCGAGAACAACGTCGTCACCCTGCACAACCCGCGCGAGGCCACCGCACTCGGTATCGAGGTCGTGTACCAGGACCTCGCGCTCTGCGACAACCTCGACATCGTGCACAACCTGTTCCTCGGCCGGGAGGTGACCAAGAACGGTCAGCTCGACGAGGACACCATGGAGCGCCGGGCCACCGAGACGTTGGCGGCCCTTTCGGTCCGCACCGTCAAGTCCATCCGCCAGCACGTCGCGAGCCTGTCGGGAGGCCAGCGGCAGACGGTCGCCATCGCCCGCTCGGTCATCTGGAACTCCAGGGTGGTCATCCTCGACGAGCCGACGGCCGCGCTGGGCGTGGCGCAGACCGAGCAGGTGCTCAAGCTGGTGCGGCGGCTCGCCGACCAGGGCCTCGCCGTCGTGCTCATCAGCCACAACCTCAACGACGTGTTCGAGGTGGCCGACCAGGTCTCCGTCCTGTACCTAGGCAAGATCGCCGCGCAGCTCGCGGTGAAGGACGTCACTCGCAACCAGGTGGTCGAGCTGATCACCTCGGGCCGCTCGGGCGCGCAGGACCTCGCCCCCGTCGGTGACACGTCGGCGTCGAACGAGGAGACCGCGACATCGTGAGCGCAACCACCCACGACCTGCCCGAACAGGGCGTCGCCGCTGCTGTGCGCAGCTACATCGGCCGCACCCGTGGCGGCGATGTCGGCGCGCTGCCCGCCGTGCTCAGCCTCATCGTGCTCGCAGCGGTATTCACCGTCCTGCGACCGTCCACGTTCACCAACGCGTTCAACTTCTCCAACCTCCTGCACCAGGGTGCCGCGGTCATCGTCATCGCCATGGGGCTCGTGTTCGTGCTCCTCCTCGGCGAGATCGACTTGTCGGCCGGCTTCACCGCCGGCACCTCCGCGGCGGTGATGGGCGTCGTGCTCACCAACCACGGCTGGCCCTGGTACGCCTCGGTCCTCGCCTGCATCCTCACCGGGGCGGTCATCGGCACGTGCATCGGAGCGCTGGTCGCCCGGCTGGGCATCCCGTCCTTCGTCGTGACCCTGGCAGCGTTCCTCGGCTTGCAAGGAGTCCTGCTCAAGCTGGTCGGGGAGGGCGGCACGGTCCCGATCCGCAACGACATCCTGCTGGCCATCAACAACGACAACATGCCGGTCTGGGCCGGCTGGGTGCTGTGGGCCGTCGTCGTCGGTGGCTTCGCCGTGCTGTCGGTCCGTCGGGCGATCCGCCGCCGCAGCCATGGCCTGCAGGCCGAGGACCTCTCGCTGGTCGTGGCCAAGTCACTCGTGCTCGCCGTGCTGCTGGGCGCGGCGACGTACTTCCTCAGCATCGAACGCAGCCGTAACCCCGAGGTGAGCTCGATCAAGGGGGTGCCGCAGGTGGTGCTCGTGCTGCTCGTGCTGCTCGTGGTCCTTTCCTTCGTGCTGAGCCGTACGTCGTTCGGCCGCCATGTCTACGCGGTGGGCGGCAACGCCGAGGCCGCTCGACGGGCCGGCATCAACGTGCGGCGGGTCAAGCTGATCTGTTTCGTCATCGGCTCCTCTCTCGCGGCGATCGGCGGCATCCTCATCGCCAGCCGCAACAACTCGATCTCGCCCAACACCGGCGCAGCCGATACGCTGCTCTACGCGGTCGGCGCCGCGGTGATCGGCGGAACGAGCCTCTTCGGCGGGAAGGGCCGCGTGCTCGACGCGATCCTGGGCGGCCTGGTCATCGCGGTGATCATCAACGGCATGGGTCTGCTGAACAAGCCGTCGAGCACCGTCTACATGGTGACCGGCTTCGTGCTGCTCGTCGCGGCCAGCGTCGACGCGCTGTCGCGCAGACGCGCGGCCTCTACCGGCAACGTCTAGGACGCCTGTCCCGGACCCGGATCGTGATCACACCGGCGGCGACCCAGGACGAGGTGCGGCGGCACAACCTGGGCCGGCTGCTGCGCCTCCTGCACGTGCGTGGCGCGACGTCCCGCGCGCGGCTGACGGCTGAGACCGGTCTCAACCGCAGTACCGTGCGCGCGCTCACGGGGGAGCTTGCGGCGGCGGGGCTGGTCCGCGAGTCGCTGCCCGTCGGCCGCGGCCGGGCGGGACGTCCCTCGATCCTGGTCGAGCCCGAGTCGGTGCGCACCTATGCGCTGGCGGTCGACCTGGGGGTCGAGCACCTGATCGTGGGACGGATCGGGCTGGGCGGGGTGGTCCATGACCGGCGGGAGATACGCCGACAGATGGTCGACGGCGACGTACGCAAGACCGTGCGCCGCGTGCACCAGATGGTCGAGCTGATGCTCGCGGCGGCGCCTGCCGGAGGCGTCTGCGTGGGCGTCGGGGTGGGCGTCTCGGGCGTGGTCGGCACCGGGGACGGTCTGGTGCGCCTGGCGCCGAACCTGGGCTGGGAGAACGTGCCGCTCGGCCAGCTGCTCTCCGACAAGCTGGGCGGACGGCTGCCGGTGACGGTCGGAAACGACAGCGACCTCGGCGCACTCGCCGAGCACGTCCGCGGCGTGGCGGCCGGGCTGTCCGACGTCGTCTTCATCTCGGGGGAGGTCGGTGTCGGCGGCGGCATCATCATCGGTGGCCGTCAGCTGCGCGGTGCCGGCGGTTACGGCGGCGAGATCGGGCACATGTGCGTCAACCCCCGTGGCCGGCTCTGCCGCTGCGGCCGGCGAGGCTGCTGGGAGACGGAGGTGGGCGAGGAGGCGGTGCTGCTCGCCACCGGCGCCGCGCCGGGTGCGGAGCTCGCGGACGTGTTGGCAGCACATGCGGCCGGCGAGCGCCATGCCGTGCGCGGGATGCGCAAGGTCGGCGAGTGGATGGGTCTCGGCGTCGTCAACCTGGTGAACATCTTCGATCCGGAAATGATCGTCTTCGGTGGCATGACCCGCGGCGTCTTCGAGGTGACCGAGCCGACGACCCGCAAGGCACTCGCCGCCGCGCTGACCGGGCCGCGCCGGAAGGTACGGCTCGAGCTCGCCGCGCACGGTGTCGACTCGACGATGGTCGGCGCGGCCGAGCTGGCGTTCGCGCCGCTGCTGGACAACCCCACGGCGGCGCTCGCCGCCGTGCCCGACCGGCTCGACGCTTGACCGGCCCCAGCCGGCAAGCCCGTCGCCCCATCCGAGGAGACGCCTGTGATGACGAATTTCGTGCCTACCCGTGAGGACAAGTTCTCCTTCGGTCTGTGGACCGTCGGCTGGCAGGGGGTGGATGTGTTCGGTGGTGCGGTGCGGCCGCCGCTGTCGCCGGCGGAGGCGGTGCACAAGCTCGCCGAGCTCGGGGCCTACGGGATCACGTTCCACGACAATGACGTCTTCCCGTTCGGCTGTACGCCTGCCGAGCGTGACCAGCACCTGACGCCGTTTCGCCGGGCGCTGGAGGAGACAGGTCTTGCGGTGCCGATGGTCACGACGAACCTCTTCTCCCATCCGGTGTTCCGTGACGGCGGGTTCACCAACAACGACCGGGACGTACGCCGGTTCGCGATCCGCAAGGTGGCCGACAACCTCGACCTGGCGGCTGAGCTGGGTGCGCGGACGTTCGTGGCGTGGGGTGGTCGGGAGGGTGCGGAGTCGGGCGCGGCCAAGGATGTCCGGACGGCGCTAGACCGTTACAAGGAGGCGTTCGACGTGCTCGGGTCCTATGCGATCGAGCAGGGGTACGACATCCGGTTCGCGATCGAACCCAAGCCCAACGAGCCGCGCGGTGACATCCTGCTGCCGAGCATCGGTCACGCGCTGGCCTTCATCAACGAGCTGGAGCACGCCGAGCTGGTCGGGCTCAACCCGGAGGTCGGTCACGAGGAGATGGCCAGCCTCAACTACGCGCACGGGTTGGCGCAGGCGTTGTGGCACGGCAAGCTGTTCCATATCGACCTCAACGGTCAGCACGGCCCCCGCTACGACCAGGATCTGCGGTTCGGTGCGGGCAACGCCCGTGGGGCGTTCTGGACGGTGGACACGGTGGAGAACGGTGGATACGACGGCCCCCGGCACTTCGACTTCAAACCGCCCCGTACCGAGGACATGGCTGGCGTGTGGGAGTCGGCGAAGGCCTGCATGCGCAACTATCTGATCCTGCGCGAGAAGTCGCGTGCCTTCCGAGCCGACCCCGAGGTGCAGCAGGCGCTGCGCGACGCGCGGGTCGACCAGCTCGCGCAGCCGACGCTGTCCCAGGGCGAGACGATCGCGACGTTGCGTGCCGAGGACTTCGACCCCGAGGAGGCTGGCCGTCGGGGCATGGCCTTCGAGCGCCTCGACCAGCTGGCCCTCGAGCACCTGTACGGCGTGGCGGGGTAGCCGCCAGCGCCGCACCCGCCGGGCACCCGTGGCGCCGTCGCCGGGTTCACGGTCGCTGGGCGCCCACCCGGAAGGGGTCTGGACGACCTCGTCTCGGCTGCCGCCGGCCTGCCGGACGGGCGGGCCGACCGGGTGCTGGTCGGTGCGTTGACACGCCGTCGGATTCTGAGAACCTTGTGAGAGTCCGCAGGTGGCGGCCTACCTGTTCGGACTACCCGGGACCCCGCGCCGCCCTGCCATCCCCCGACTCGGCGGCGCGGGCCCCGCGCCTGATCCGACTCGGATTCGCGTTCCGCGCGCCGTCGTTCAAGATGAGCGGATGAGGGCGACGAGGATGGCCGGGGTCGACGCGGTGTGGCTCGCCGTGGAGGCGCCCGAGAACCTCATGGTCGTCACGGTCGTCCTGCGCTTCGGGGGCGCTGTCGACTGGGACCGCTTCGCCGTGACGGTGGGGGAGCGGATGGTCAGGCCCTACCCGGCTTTCGTCCGCCGCGCCGTGTCGCCGTCGAGACCCTTCCACCAGGCGGCATGGACCGAGGATCCCGGCTTCGACCTGGGCGCCCACCTGCGGCGCAAGCAGCTGCCGGCAGGCGTGGACCAGCTCGCCGCCCTGGTCAGCGACCTGCTCGCGCGGCCGTTGGACATGAGCCGCTCGCCGTGGGAGCTGCATCTCGTCGACCAGCCGGAGGGCTCCACCGTCGTCGCGCGACTGCATCACTGCCTCGCGGACGGCCTCGCCCTTGCCGCCGTCCTGCTGTCCCTCACCGACCCGCAGGACGGCGCGGACGTGGCAGGGGCCACGGGTGCGGGCACCGGCGTCCCAGACCGCCCCTCGCGACGGGTTCGGGACGCGGCGCAGCTGGCCGCCTCGGTCGTCACGACGGGACTGGGCATCCTGTTCGCGGCACGCGAACCGCGCACCAGCCTGCGGGGACAGGTCGGCACGCGCAAGAGTGCGGCGTGGAGCGAGCCACTGGCCCTTGACGTCGTCAAGGGCATCGGGCGCGCCCTCGGCGTCTCCGTCAACGACGTACTGCTGGCGATGACGGCCGGGGCGCTGCGGCGGCACCTCGCCGCATCCGGTGAGCGGCCGCAGGACGTCCGCATCTTCGTGCCCGTCAACCTTCGGCCCCGGGGAGAGCCGGTGCCGACGAGCCTCGGCAACCGCTTCGGAGTGGTGTTCGTGCAGCTGCCCGTGTCGGTGGCCGACCCGGTGGAACGGGTGCACGCTGTCCACCAGCGGATGAGCCGGGCGAAGGCGAGCGCCCAGGCGCGGGCCACCTTCGCGATGCTCGGCGTCCTCGGCGTGCTTCCGGCATGGGGACACCGGCTGGCGGTGCGGCTGCTCGGCGCGAAGTCCACCGCGGTCGTGACCAACGTGGCCGGCCCGCAGGACCCGGTGTCGGTCGCCGGGTCCCCCCTCAGCGGCGTGGTGTTCTGGGTCCCGCAGGCCGGCTCCGTCGGGCTGGGCATCAGCATCCTGAGCTACGCGGGCACGGTGACGGTCGGCGTTGCCGCCGACCACGACCTCGTACCGGACCCGAGGCTGCTCGCCGACGCGTTCGAGCGGGACCTGGCCGAGCTGGCCGGCCGGGCGGCAGCGCTGCGCTAGCTCCGAGCGCTCGCGCGGGGCCGGGACGACCCCCGGATAGAGTGCCGACCGGTCCCGGGAGGCGCCGGACGACTCGCGGAAGAGGTACGACGTGGCGCATGCGGTGTGTGACGAGAGCCCAGGAACGGGCCTCGCGTGACCGAGCGGCGGCCACGCGGCCTCACACTCGCCCTGCGTGAGCAGGCCGCCGCGCGCAACCCACGGCCGTACCGGGCGGGCTCACCGCTGCTGACGGTCGGCGTCGACATCGGCGGGACCAAGGTGGCGGCGGGTGTCGTCGACCGGGACGGTCACGTCCTCGAGGAGACGCGCCGTGAGACGCCCGACAAGAGCAAGAGCCCACAGGTCGTCGAAGACACCATCGTCGAGGCGGTCCTCGACCTGTCCGAGCGTCACGACATCTACGCCGTCGGAGTCGGCGCGGCCGGCTTCGTCGACGTGACGCGGTCCTCCGTGCTCTTCGCGCCTCATCTGTCGTGGCGGCATGAGCCGCTGCGGGACGCGATCAGCCGCCGGCTCCGGCTGCCGGTGGTCGTGGAGAACGACGCCAACGCTGCCGTGTGGGCCGAGTGGCGCTTCGGGGCGGGGCGTGAGGAGACGCACCTCGTCTGCGTCAACCTCGGCACCGGCATCGGCGGGGCGATGCTCGTCAACGGTGCCCTGCAGCGAGGTCGCTTCGGTGTCGCCGGTGAGTTCGGGCACATGCAGGTGGTGCCGGACGGGCGCCGCTGCGAATGCGGCAACCGCGGTTGCTGGGAGCAGTACGCCAGCGGCAACGCGCTGGTCCGGGAGGCTCGCGAGCTTGCCGCGGCCGACTCGCCCGTCGCGCACCGGTGGCTCGAGCGGGCGGGCGGCGACGTGCAACGCATCAACGGCCCGCTCATCACCGAGCTCGCCCAGGAAGGTGACGACGCGGCAGTCGAGCTGATCGGTGACGTCGGCCGGTGGCTCGGCGTGGGGATCGCCAACCTCGCGGCCGCGTTCGACCCCGGCACCTTCGTCATCGGTGGCGGCCTCTCCGACGCCGACGAGCTGTTGCTGGCACCGGCTCGGGAGGCCTTCCAACGACAGCTCACCGGGCGGCGCCACCGCCCCGAAGCGGCGATCGTGCGGGCCCGGCTCGGCAACACCGCCGGGCTGGTCGGCGCGGCCGATCTCGCCCGGCCCTTCGCCCGCCGCTTCCGCCGTGCCCGGGCACGCGCCCGGGACCGCCGCGAGCGGTTGCTGCAGGGCCGCGACGCCTGAGCGAGCCGGTCGTCCGGGACGTCGCGTCGGACGAGCCGCCGGCTCAGCCGAGCCGCTCGTGGACGTAGCACCATCGCCATGACTCGCCCGGCTCGAAGCTGCGGATCACCTGGTGCTCGGCCGCCTCGCGATGTCCTGTCGCGTGCCGTTCGGGCGAGGAGTCGCAGCAGCCGACGTGACCGCAGCTGAGGCACAGCCGAAGGTGCACCCACCGAGTGCCGTCACGCAGGCACTCCGCGCATCCCTCGGGCGTGCTGGGTCGCACGGCGACGGGCGCCTCGCGCAGGTGACCGCACAGGTCCCCGTCCTCGGCCCGCGCGGTGAGCTCGCGCTCCACCTCGACCTCCTTGTCCGCCAGCCGGTCGAGCAATGACTCTTCCAGGTCCAGGGCGCTGAGCACGTCGCGCAGCACCTCGTCGTCGGTCTTGCCCTCGTCGCGGGCGCGCAGCACCACGGCGCGCTCGGCCGCGAGCATCTCCAGGCGCAGCCGGCGGTAGGTCTCGCTGGGAGTCTCTCCCGAGGTGCTGCCCCGGCCCAGTCGCTCCCACGCAGCGTCGCTTCGCGCGTTGATGCGCTGCTCCAGGCGGTCGATCACGCCCGGGTCATCGCCCTCGGAACGCAGCTGCTCGAGGCGCTCGAGCCCGGCCCGAGTGGCCGCCGAGAGCAGCGCTGCCTCCTGAAGCGCGTCCTCCGCGGGATCGGGTCCGGGCAGCTTCAGGCGACGCGAGAGCAGCGGCAGAGTCGTGCCTTGCAGCAGCAGCGTGCCGGCGACCACGGTGAGCGCCGCCAGCACGAGTGCATCGCGGGCGGGCGTCTCGGTGGGCAGCGCGAAGGCCGCGGCCAGCGTGACTACCCCGCGCATGCCGGCCCACGACACCAGGGCCGCGTGCGACCAGGGCCACGCGTGCCGGCGCAGGTGAGGAGGTCCGAGCCGGTAGAGCGCCGTGGCGCCGAAGACCCAGACGACGCGCGCGAGCACTGCCGTCACCAGGGTGGCCAAGCAGAGGAGCACGATGCGCTGGTCGCCCACGGGGCTGTCCGCCGCGCGACGTACGACGCCCCCTGCCTGCAGGCCGATGAGCACGAAGACGGTGTTCTCGAGCAGGAACTGCACGGTCCGCCAGTTGGTCTGCTCGGACAGCCGTGAGGACGCCGACTGCAGTACCGGCGCCTTGTGCCCCAGCAGCACGCCGGTGACGACCACCGCCAGCACGCCGCTGGCCTGGATGGCCTCGGCCGGCAGGTAGGCGAGGAACGGCGCGATGAACGACAGTGTCGTGTCCAGGACCGGGTCGGTCACGCGCCGTCGGATCGCGGCCAGCAGGGCGGCGACGGCGAACCCCACGGCCAGCCCGCCGAGGACCGCGAGGGCGAAGTCGCCGAGCACCACCCAGACGCCGATGCTGGCCGTGATGGCGGCCGCGGCGGTGCGCAGCGACACCAGAGCGGTCGCGTCGTTGAGCAGGCTCTCGGCCTCGAGCAGCCCGACGAGGCTGCGCGGCATGCCGACCCGGCGACCGATCGTGGTCGCGGCGACCGCGTCAGGTGGCGCGACCACGGCGCCGAGTGCGAACCCGGCCGCGAGCGAGACCTCGGGCAGCACCGCCCAGGCGACGAGACCGACCGTGACCACGGTGAAGGCCACCGCCCCGAACGCCAGGATGCCGATCGCCTGGTGGTTGGCGCGTACGTCGACCAGTGACGTGCGCAGGGCGGCGGCGTACAGCAGCGGCGGCAGGAGGCCGATGAGGACGACCTCCGGGTCGAGAGTGTAGTCGGGCACCCCAGGGATCAGCGAGGCGACGACGCCCACGACGACGAGGACGAGCGGCGGGTTGAACCCGGCCCGCCGTGTCGCGCCCGCGACGACAGCGACCACGATCACGAGCGCGAGGATCTGGACGGCGTTGCTCACGGGAGCATCATGGCTCGGCCGTGCAGCCGGTACACGGCTGACCGCTCACCCGATCGGCCCGGCCGGGTCGCCCGTCGCTCACTAGGGCGCGCGCCGGCGGCGTTCTTGCTCTCGTCCCGGCCGGGTGACAGCGTGGGGCACCTACCGCGACGACGTACGCCATACGAAGGATGCCGATGACCGACAGCGACGCACCGGGCCCGGTCGCCACCGCCCGCCCACGGGGCCACCGTGCCTACACCATGCTGTTGCTCGCGTTCCTGATCGACGGGGTCCTCCAGATCGCGCTGGCCGGCTACGGCACGTTCGACCTCGACGGTCGCAAGCTCGACGCGGCGGGAAACGAGGCGTTCGCGGCGCACGACATGAACGCCACGCTGATGACCGTCCTCGCCGTCGCGATCCTGGTGCTGGCCGTCGTGGCCAGGGAAGGAGGCCGAGCGATCGGGTTGGCCGCGTTGCTGCTCGTCCTGACCGTCGTCGTGCAGACGGTGCTCGCGATCCTCGGGAAGGACACCCCCTTCTTCGGGGCGCTGCACGCTCTGGACGGCATGGTCGTGCTCGGCGTCGCCGGCTTCCTGCACGTCAGCGCCGTCCGCGCCCAGCGGTGATCGTGAGGGGGATCGGCACCGATCCCGTGTCGGATCTCCTCACGATCACGGGAACCGCGGGGTCGCGCTCACGCGGTCTTGCGGGCATCCGTCCGCTTCGCTGCGCTCTTCTTGGCGGCGGTGCTCTTGCTGTTTCCGGTGGCCTTCTTGGCGGCGGCCTTCTTGCCCCCGGCCTTCGGCTGCGGCTTCGCCGGCGCCTTCTTCGCGCTCTTGCGTGCGCCGGGGCTCGTCTGGGCCGTCTTCTGGGCGCTCTTCCGGGCCGTCTTCTGGGCCGTCTTGCCCGTCGCGTCGGAGGCGCTGGCCGCCTCGTCTCCCGCCGAGCTGGCGCTCTCGCCGCGACGTGACTTGGCTTCGGCGACACTGCGCCGCAGGGCCTCCATCAGGTCGACCACCTGGCCGGACTCCTGCGGCGCCTCCTGCGGCTGCTTGACCTCGCGTCCGGCGACCTTCGCCTGGATGACCTCTTCGAGCGCCTGCCGGTACTCGTCGGTGAACTCGCCCGGGTCGAAGTCGGCCGAGAGCGCGCTGATGTAGGACTCGGCCATCGCCAGCTCCTGCGGGCGGACCGAGACGTCCTCGTCGAGGAACGAGAAGCGGGCCTCGCGCACCTCGTCGGGCCACAGCAGCGTCTGCAGGACCAGCACGCCGTCACGCGGTCGCAACATCGCGAGTCGTTCACGCTGGCGCAGTGCCACCTTGACGATGGCTACCCGGTCGGCCTTCTCCAGCGAGTTGCGCAGGAGCAGGTAGGGCTTCGCGTCGGCACCGGTCGGGTCGCAGTAGTACGGCTTGCCGATCATCACCGGGTCGACCTGTTCGGCTGGGACGAACTCCAGCACCTCCACCGCCCGCGACGTGGAGATCGGCAGGTTCGCGAAGTCCTCGTCCTCCAGCACGACCATCTCGCCGTCGGGCAGCTCGTAGCCCTTGGCGATGTCGGCGTACGGCACCTCCTCCCCGTCCACGGAGCACACGCGCTTGTAGCGGATGCGCCCGCCGTCCTCGCGGTGCACCTGGCGGAAGGAGATGTCCTTCTCCTCGGTGGCGCTGTACAGCCGCACCGGGATCGAGACCAGGCCGAAGGAGATCGCGCCCTTCCAGATGCTCTGCATGGGTCTGCTCCCGGGGAAAGAGGTCTACGGCCTGGCGGGTGCCGCCTCGGCGGTCCCGAGGGCGTCGTACCCATGATCGCCTCGACCTCACCTGCGCGCCAGACACAGGCACAGGTGGGCAGGCAATGTCGACTTGGCGACAGGCGGCGCGCCTGGCGGGTTTTGTCCGAGGTTCATGGCAGTGTCGGTCCCAGGTCGGTGCCCCGCCCCCGGGGCCGGTCTGACGGAGGAGCAGCGCATGTCGATCTACACCAGCATCATGACGATCACGTCCTGGTGTGCCACGTGCCGTGCCGAGCAGTTCTTCGAGCGTCCCGAGTGCGTCGACGGTCACGCGGTGGACTGTCCGGAGTGGGCCTGCGTCGAGTGCGGCGAGGCGATCATGATGGGTTTCGAGCTCGCCGATCCGCGGGCTCGATCGGGCCAACCCGACCGCGCCAGCAACGTCGCCTGACGGCAGCGCGTGATACGACGTGCGTGACGCCGCTGCGCAACCCGAGGCTGAACCCGTGCCGCGCTATGCGCGGTTCGGCAATGCGCTGCTGTCCTTCGTCGAGGACGCGATCTACGTGGCCATCGCCGCTCTGCTGGCGGTCGCCGCCGGCGCCCTGCTCGTCGACGCGGCACTGGGCTTCCGCAGCATCGGTGACGACGGCGCGAGCGGCGTGGTGCTCGAGGTGCTCGACAGGTTGCTGCTGGTGTTCATCGTGGTCGAGCTGTTGTTCGCCGTCCGCGTCACGCTGCGCCAGCGCGAGATCGTGGCGGAGCCCTTCCTCATCGTCGGCATCATCGCCTCGATCAAAGAGATCATCGTGCTCTCGGTGAAGGCCGCGGACTACATCGGGCAGGACCGCCGCTTCGGACACGCGATCCACGAGGTGGCCGTGCTCGGCGTGCTGGTCGTCGTGCTTGCCGCGTCGGCGGTGCTGCTGCGACTCAAGGAGCGCGAACCGCAGGAGGGCCAGGAGCGCGAGCGGCAGGCCAGCCGCCAGGAGGCCGAGGACGAGCGCGTCGTCGCCGCCGGTGCCGCCTCGGTGACCGGGAAGCTCGACTGACCCAGGCCGCGCGTCAGCCGACGAGCTCGTCGGCGGCCCGCTCCTGACTCCAGCAGCGCACGATGTCGCGCACCGACACGATGCCCGCTACCTCACCGCCGTCGAGCACGATGAGATGCCGGAAGCCGCCCCGGGTCATGGCGTCGGCGGCCTGGTCGAGAGTCCAGCTCGGCGCCGCGAAGACCAGCTCGGCGGTGAGGTGGTCGTGCACCAGCTCGGTGTCCGGATCCTGTCCTGCGCCCAGTGCCTCGAGCACGTCGCGCTCGGTGATGATGCCGATGCCCTCCCCGTCCGGGTCGTGCACGACGGCGGCACCGACCCTCCGCGCCGCCATCTGCCGGCTCGCCTCGCGCAGCGTGTGTCCCGGACCGATCATCAGCACAGTGCCGCTCATGGCCTCGCGGACCTGCATCGCGGTGCACCTCCTCGCTCGCGCGTGCGGCCATCTTCCTCGCGCGGCTCAGCCGCCACAACCTCTTGCGTCACAGCGTCCTCGCCGGGGGCCGACGAGCTCCCTCCGTTGCACGGTCGACCGGTACCCGGCCGAGGCACGTCGCCTGCTCGGACGGGCGGCCGGGGCTCGCCGGGGCCGGCCGGGGCTCGCCGGGGCCGGCAGGTCCCCCGAGACCCGTGATCGTGAGGGCGATCGGCACCGGAACGGTGCTGAATCCCCTCACGATCACCCGGAGGCCCGCGGCAGGGAGGCCGGGCGCGAGGTCCTCGGGTGCATACTCGGCCGGTGACGGCCGAGGCGACGCTGGTGGTGCCGCGGGCCCGGCGTGCGACGCCGGTGCTGGTCGCAGCCGTGCTGCGGCACCCGGCGCTGCCCGCACCCGTGACCCTCGTCTGGGTGCCGCTGGTGCTGCTTCTCGACCGGGGCAGCGACGTCTGGACCCAGCGGGCGCTGGGCGTCGGCACGTGGCTCCTGCTGGTCACCCTGCTGCGCCGGGAGAGCCCGCTGGTCCGCGCGCAGGTCGCGGTCGTCGTGCTGTTCGCGACCGCCGTGGAGTACACCTTCTCGCCGCTGCTCGAGGTCTACGTCTACCGGCTGCACAACGTGCCGGCCTTCGTGCCGCCGGGCCACGGCCTGGTCTACCTCTGCGCGCTCGCCACCGGGCGGGCCGCGTGGGTGCACGCCCACCGTCGGTCACTCGTCACTGCCACCGTCGTCGTCGGCGGGCTGTACGCCGGCTGGGGCCTGCTGCTCTCCGAGCGTCCCGACGTGCTCGGCGTGTTCTGGTACGGCTGCCTCCTCGGCTTCCTGTGCTGGGGCCGCTCCCGGCTGCTCTACGTGGGCGCGTTCGTGGTCGTCACCTATCTCGAGGTGCTCGGTACGTCGCTCGGCACGTGGCAGTGGCAGACCCACGACCCGACCGGGCTCGTCACGATCGGTAACCCGCCCTCCGGTGCAGCCGGCGGCTACGGCTGGTTCGACCTCGCCGCTGTCCTCGCCGCGCCCGCGCTGCTGAGCGCCGTACGCCGGCTGAGGGTCGAGGCGCCGTCGGGGGCGCGGCTGCGCAGGGTCGACGCGCAGTAGGTCACGGCTGGTCGGTGCCCGCGGCGGGTTGCTCGGCCGAGGCTTCCGGCGAGATGCCGGAGAGCCGCGGGCGCCGCCCTGTCGCGTAGAGGCCGACCAGGATGACCACGCCCACCGCGAGCCACGTCAGCCCGAGCTTCTGCGCCGCGACGTTCGCCTTGATGATCACGTAGCCGATGATGACGAAGCCCAGCGCCGGGGCGACCATGTGGCGCCACACGTCCCGGCTGCCGCCGCGGATCGCGTAGTGGTTCACCACGGAGGCGTGCAGCAGCAGGAACGCCGTCAGGGCCCCGAAGTTCACCAGTGTGGAGAGCACCGTCACGCCGTCGGAGCGGTGGGCCATGTAGAGGCCGACGCCGAGCGACACGACGGCGACGAGAAAGGTCGCGTTCTCGGGCACGCGGTGTGTCGGGTGCACCGCGGCGAGGAAGCCCGGCAGCTGGCGGTCGCGGGCCATCGAGAACAGCAGCCGCGACGTGGCAGCCTGCGCGACCAACGCGTTGGCGAAGCCCCACGCGATGGCCGTCGCGACGGCGGTCAGCACGGAGAGCCAGTGCCCGCCGGCGAACTGCGCGGCGTCGTAGAACGCGGTCCCCGCCGGGTCGCCCTTGGAGATCAGGCCACTGCGATCGGGCACCAATAGCGCCGCGACCCACGTCTGCACGATGAACAGCACTCCTGCCAGTGCCAGCGCAGCGATCGTGGCCTGCCCGACCTGGCGTGCGCCCTCGCGGTTCTCCTCGGCCAGCGTCGAGATGCCGTCGAAGCCGAGGAAGGACAGCACAGCCACCGACACGGCCGAGAAGACCAGGCCGACGGAGAAGGTGTCGGAGTCGTAGATGGGACGGAACGAGAAGCCGTCACCCTTGCCGCTGGCGATCGCGCCGATGCCGATGACGAGGAAGAGGACCAGCACCACGAGCTCCGCGACGAGCATCACCCGGTTGACCCGCGCCGTGATCTCGATGCCGAAGTAGTTGACCGACGTGTTGACGACGATGAACAGCAGCACCCACGCCCACACCGGAACCGCCGTCACGAACGAGTGCATCGCGATGGCCGCGATGATGTAGAGCAGGGCCGGGACCAGCACGTAGTCGAGCAGGATCAGCCAGCCGGCAAGGAATCCCGCGCCGGGGTGCAACCCACGTCCGGCGTAGGTGTAGACCGAGCCGGCCATCGGGAAGGCGCGCGACATCTGCGCGTAGGACAGGGCGGTGAACACCATCGCGACCATGCCGACCACGTAGGCCAGCGCGACCATGCCGCCCGATGCCTGGAAGACGCCACCGAAGATGCCGAACGGCGCGATGGGAACCATGAAGATGAGCCCGTAGACCAGCAGGTCGGTGAAGGTCAGCGAGCGCTTGAGCTCCTGGTGGTAGCCGAACTGCTCGATGTCCTCGGCGTGCTCGGTGTCGTGCCGATCGTCTCTCGCGCTCATCGGACCTCCTGAGGATGCCCCCGGTGACCAACCGAGACGGGAAACTACTCCTACGCACAACAATGTGGACAGGCGCCGCGCCCGAGGCCCGCGGACGGGTTCGACCCGATGGCCGCGCGGGTGGAGCGGTCGTCGCCGGGAAGCGCGACCACGTCGGCGTGCTTCACCCGAGCACGCGCCGGCCGCCGGCGTCCACGGCCCTCAGCCGTTGAGGCGGGCCAGCACCAGGTCGTGCAGCAGGCCGTTGGTGGCGACGGCACTGCCACCCGCCGGGCCGTCGTTGCCCGACAGGTCGGTGAAGCGCCCCCCGGCCTCGGTGACGATCACGGCCGTGGCCGCGAGGTCGTGCAGGGCCACCTCCGGCTCGGCCGCGATGTCGACGGCGCCCTCGGCCAGGAGCATGTAGGACCAGAAGTCCCCGAAGCCGCGGCTGCGCCACACCGAGTGGTTGAGCGACAGGAACGCCTCCTCGCGGTCACGCGCCGCCCAGCCGCCGAGGCTGGAGAACGACAGGGAGGCGTGTGCGAGGTCGGCGACCCGCGACACCGCCATCCGGCTGGCCGACGACAGGCTGTTCCCGGTGTAGGCCCCGGACCCGAGGGCAGCCCACCAGCGTCGATGCAGGGAAGGTGCCGACACGAGCCCGGCCACCACGTCGTCGCCGTCCATGAGCGCGATCAGGGTCGCCCACACCGGCACCCCGCGCACGAAGTTCTTGGTCCCGTCGATGGGGTCGACGATCCAGCGCCGCGGCCCGTGGCCGGTCGCGCCGAACTCCTCCCCCGTCACGGCGTCGCGTGGCCGGGCCCGCGAGAGCGTCGAGCGGATGGCCTCCTCGACGTCGCGGTCGGCGTCGGTCACCGGCGTCAGGTCGGGCTTGGTCTCGACCCGCAGGTCCTGCGCCTTGAACCGTGCCATGGTCTGTGCGTCGGCCGCGTCGGCGAGGACGTGCGCGAGGCGGAGGTCATCGTCGTACGCCGGCATGTAACGAACCGTACAAGTCCCTGGTCCTCAGGCCCGGGACCGCCGCATACTTCTGCACACGAAGCAGAGCGACACGCAGCACGGGGAGCGGCGATGAGCTTGTTCAGCCGACGTCCGGTGAGCGGTACCGTCGAAGCGGCCCCTATCCCGGTGCCGCGATTCAGCATCGATGGCTGGACCCTCGACGGCGTCCCGCTCGCGGTCAACCTCACGGCGAACCTGTCGCGGGCGGACCTCCGGGAGCTCGAGACCCTGTTGCACGGCATCGCCGTGGCCGTCGACACGCCGTACACCTATGAGCGTGCCGCCGTGCTGCTCGAGCGGGCGGGTGACGCCGGAGCGGCACTGTCGGTGTGCCAGGCATGGCTCACCCACCCGGCCGGCGCGTGGCCCGAATACGTTCACCACACCCGCGCGATCGACAAGCGTCGCGTCCGGCTGCACTCGAGGCTCGTCGGCCGCGCCCCCACCACCACGGCCGCGTCCTGACCTGTGTCGGTCCCGGCCCGTTCTCGCCGCCCGCGAGACCGGCAGTTGCTGGCGCAACGGCGCACGGTGGAGTGTGAACGCTGCGCCGCACGAGATCGTAGACGGTGTAGGGAGCCCCGCCGGCTGTCTACTCGTGCAAAGGTGCCACACGGCACCGGAGCTCAGTCCGGTGTCAGGCCACACGGGAAGGGAGTCGGCGCTCTGCGCCGTACGCTGCCATGTTCGACACCATCTTGGGTCTGCCGGTTCATGCCCTCGTCATCCACGTCGTCGTGGTCCTCGTCCCGCTCGCGGCTCTCGGCGTCATCGGCATCGCCGTCGTGCCGGCGTGGCGACGGCGTTTCGGCCCGGCGGTCCTTGCCGTCACGACCGTGGGGCTCGTCGCCGTGCCGGTCGCGACGCGCAGCGGCATGAAGCTCCAGGCACGGATCCACGCGCAGGGCGTCACCGCTGACCAGATCGACCGCCACAAGCACATGGGTCAGCTGGTCATCTACCCCACGGCTGCTCTCTGGGTCCTCGCGGTGCTGTTGGTCTACCTCGACCGCAGGGCCCGTGGCGGGCGGGCGGTGACCGTCGTCGCTGCCCTCGCCGTGCTCGCCGCGGCGGCCGCGGCGGTACAGGTGACGATCACCGGCCACCTCGGGTCGGTAGCGGTGTGGAGCTGCACCCTGCAGACCAGCGCCTGCAAGTGATCGGCTGGTCGCAGCGAGCGCGACGTCGGCGGTCGAGCCGTCAGCCGGTGTCCTCGTCCTGCTCGCGGCTGCGCAACAGCCGTCGCAGCGACGCGAGGCGCACGCTGTCACTGTGACCAGCGGCGACCCAGGCGTCGAGCGCACACTCCTGCTCGTCATGGGTGCAGCCGCGCGGGCAGTCCTTAGTGCCCTCTTCGAGGTCCGGAAAGGCCTTGATGACGCGGCTGAGGTCGACGTGCGCCAGGCCGAAGCTGCGCAGGCCAGGAGTGTCGATCACCCAGCCTCCGCCGGGCAGCTCGAGCGCGATCGCTGAGGACGACGTGTGCCTGCCGCGGCCGGTCACTGCGTTGACACCTCCGGTGGTGCGCCCTGCTCCGGGCACCAGGGCGTTCACCAGGGTCGACTTTCCTACACCCGAGTGACCGACGAGCACGCTCACCCGGTCGCGCAGCCGCCGGAGCAGGGCCTCGGGCGGGGCGCCGCGCGGCACGACGACGTGGGCGACGTCGAGCGCGCCGTAGGTCTCCAGCAGCTCCTCCGGGCCCGCGAGGTCGGGCTTGGTCAAGCACAGCAGGGGAGTGAGGCCGGCGTCATAGGCCGCCACGAGGCACCGGTCGATCAGCCGGGGCCGCGGGGTGGGATCGGCCAGTGCGCTGACGACGACCAGCTGTTCGGCATTGGCGACGATCACCCGCTCCACCGGGTCGGTGTCCTCGGCGGTACGTCGCAGTGTCGACGCGCGCGGCGAGACGCGCACGATGCGGGCGAGCGAGTCCGTGTCGCCGGACACGTCGCCCACGATGCTCACCCGGTCACCGACGACCACGGCCCGGCGGCCGAGCTCGCGTGCCTTCATGGCCGTGACCTCCCGACCCTCCACCCGGGTTGCGTAGCGGCCGCGGTCGACGGCCACGACCACGCCGAGCGTGGCGTCCTCGTGCTGCGGCCGGTCCTTGGTGCGCGGACGCGAGCCGCGAGAGGGGCGGACGCGGACGTCGTCCTCGTCGAGCTCGCGGCGGCGTCGCGCAGGGCTCACGCAAGCATCCCGGTCCACAGGTCGACGAAGCCGGGCATCGTCTTGCCGGTGGTCTCGACGTTCTCGACGAGCACTCCCTCGACGCACAGGCCGAGCACCGCGGCGGCGGTGGCCAGCCGGTGGTCGTCGTACGTCGCGAAGACGCCGCCCGTCAGCGGGCGTGGCCGTATCGACAGCCCGTCGGGCAGCTCGGTCACGTCACCGCCGAGCGCGGTGATCTCGCGGCTGAGCGCGGCGAGCCGGTCGGTCTCGTGGTGGCGCAGGTGCGAGATGCCGCGCAGCGTCGAAGGCCCGCGCGCCAGGGCGCACAGGGCCGTGATGACCGGTGTCAGCTCGCCCACCTCGCCGAGGTCGACGTCGATGCCCTGCAGCGAGTCCGGCCCGCTCACCGTGAGCCCCTCGGGCTCGAGCCGGCAGCGGGCTCCGAAGCGCTCGAGCAGGTGACGCAGCGCGTCACCGGCCTGGCTGGTGCGCACCGGCCAGTCCGGGACGGTGACCGTGCCGCCGGTGACGGCGGCAGCGGCGAGGAAGGGCGCGGCGTTGGACAGGTCGGGCTCCACCGTCACCCGACCGAGGTTCAGCGGCCCGGGCTCGACGCGCCACACGTTCATGTCCGCGTGCTCGACGATCGCCCCGGCCGAGCGCAGCATCTCGACGGTCATCCGGATGTGCAGGCCGGACGGCAGCCTGCCGCCCACATGGGCAACCTCGACACCGTCGGCGAAGCGCGGCGCGGTCAGCAGCAGGGCGCTGACGAACTGGGAGGACAACGAGGCGTCGACCTCGACCTTGCCGCCGAGGAGCCACCCGCGGCCGTGCACGGTCAGCGGCAGCCGGCCGCCTTCGCTGGTCATCGACGCGCCCAGACCGACGAGGCCCTCGAGCATCGGGCCGATGGGGCGCTCGCGCGCCCGCAGGTCGCCGTCGAAGTGCACGTCGCCGTCGGCGAGCGTCGCGAGCGGAGGCAGGAAGCGCATCACGGTGCCGGCGTTCCCGACGTCGAGGACCGCTGGGCCGGTGAGAGGCGCCGGTGTCACGTGCCAGTCGGTGTCCGTATCGGCGATGTCCGCGCCCAGCGTCCGCAGCGCCCCCGCCATCAGGAGGGTGTCGCGGCTGCGCAGTGGCCGGTGCAGGGTCGAGGGCGTCTGCGACAGCGCCGCCAGCACCAGCGCGCGATTGGTGACGGACTTGGACCCGGGCACGGTGACCGTCGCGCGTACTGGTGAGGGCGCGAGAGGGGCCGGCCAGGGCGGCTGCATGAGCCCGAGGGTAGTGGGCGCAGCCGCACCGCCGGGCAGCGTGAACGCGGTGCGGACCTCGCGCGCCGCAGCGGTCCGGCGCGCGGCCTCAGACGGGGAGCTTGGCGCGAGTCACGCGGGCAGCCGAGGTGGCCTCACGCCGCGCGGTGCGCGTGGCGCGCCGCGAGGTCTGAGCGACGTGATGGGTGGCGTGCTGTGCCCGCCACGCGAGCCCGGGCCGGCCCTCGGTGTCGACGGCGGCCAGCATCAACCCGCCGAGCAGGCCGAGGTTCTTGAAGAAGTGGATCTGCTGCTGCGCACGGGTGCCGGGGTCGTCCTCCTCCCAGAAGCGGTGACCAGCGATCGTCGTCGGGATGATGCTGGCCGCCAGCACGAGCGAGGAGAGCCGGGGCAGCCGACCGACGGCCAGCAGGAAGCCCGCGCCGAGCTGGGCCGCCCCGTTGAGCCGCACGAGGGTCTCGGGGTCCTCGGGCAGGTAGGGAATCTTGCGGGCGATCGACGGTGCGACGTCCGCCGCCGCCGGCACCTTCGGGCGGGGGTTGCGCAGCGCGTCCAGCCCGCCGGAGATGAAGATCGAGGCGAGCATCGGGCGGGCCAGGCGACGTACGACAGTCATGGCCCCCTATGCCCGGGCCCGTCGGGAGGAAACGCCCAGCCCGCGCCGGTGGGTCTGCCCGGGAACCGGTCACGGACCCGCGTGGCAGGCTGGGGCCATGTGCGGACGCTATGCGGCGAGCCGGCGGCCCGAGGACCTGGTCGAGGAGTTCGAGGTCGTCGACCTGCCCGAGCAGGCGCTCCCGCCCAGCTACAACCTCGCTCCGACCGACCAGGTCTACGCCGTGCTCGAGCGCACGCCCAAGGACGCTCCCGACGATCGGCCGGTCCGCGCCCTGCGGACGGTGCGCTGGGGGCTGGTGCCCTCGTGGGCCAAGGACCCCTCGATCGGCAGCCGGCTGATCAACGCCCGGGTGGAGTCCGTGGCCGAGAAGCCGGCGTTCAAGAAGGCCTTCGCCAGGCGGCGCTGCCTGCTGCCCGCCGACGGCTACTTCGAGTGGTACGGCGAGACCAGGGGCCGCAAGCAGCCCTACTTCATCACCCCCTCCGACGGCCGGCCGCTCGCGATGGCCGGGCTCTACGAGCTGTGGCGCGACCGGTCCAAGGCCGACGACGACCCCGACCGCTGGCTGTGGAGCGCCACGGTGCTGACCACGACCGCGCAGGACGACCTCGGCCGCATCCACGACCGCATGCCGCTGCTGGTGGAGCCGGCCGGCTACGGCGAGTGGCTCGACCCCTCCCGCGAGGACCCCGAGGAGCTGCGCGGCCTGCTGGTTCCGGCGGCGCCGGGCCGGCTCACGGCGTTTCCGGTGTCCACCGAGGTCAACAACGTCCGCAACGACGGCCCGGCGCTGGTCGAGCCCCTTCCCGCGCAGGGCGCCGACGGCGTCGAGGAGCAGGCCGAGCTGTTCTGAGCTCCCGGCCTCGTCCTCATCGTGCGCACCGTCGAGACACCCGTGGGCACGGCGCGGATGACGACGGCGCCGGCCACCCGTCCCTGGGCCACGCTGGTCCTCGGCCACGGCGCGGGAGGCGGCGTCGAGGCGGCGGACCTCGCCGCCCTCGCCCGGCACCTGCCGGCCCGCGGCGTCACCGTCGTGCGGGTCGAGTCGCCGTGGCGGGTCGCCGGTCGCAAGGTCGCGACACCGCCGCCCACCCTGGACGGGGCCTGGCGGGCGGTCCTGAGGGATCTGCGGGATGCGGACGCCGACGGCAGCGACCCGCACGGCGGCGTCCCGGTGGTCGTCGGCGGTCGTTCGGCAGGGGCCCGGGTCGCGTGTCGCACGGCGCTCGAGGTGGGCGCCCTCGGCTGCCTGGCGCTCGCCTTCCCGTTGCACCCGCCGGGCCGACCGGACCGGTCGCGCCTCGCTGAGCTGACAGGAGCAGGCGTGCCCACCCTCGTCGTACAGGGCGAGCGTGACGTCTTCGGCGGGCCCGAGCAGTTCCCGCGCGACGAGCGGTACGTCGTCCGTCGGGTGCCGTGGGCGGACCACAGCCTCCGGGTGCCCGCCGCGGCACCACTGACCCAGCAGGAAGCGCTGATGCTGGTGGTCGAGGAGGTGTCCCGATGGCTCAAGCAGCTGGTCGGTCGCCCCCGACAGCGTGACACGCTGGGCCGCGGACGTTGACGAAACCCGGACGGTCCGGACAAGGTGTGCGACCTATGACTTCATCACTGCGCGGTGTCCGGGTCCTGTTCGTATCGGCGCTCACCGCGGCGCTGCTGGTCGCCGCTGCGGGCAGCTCCTGGGCAGCGCCCGTGCCGGCGCACCGCTGCGCAGCAGCGTCCTGCGCCCCACCGCACGTCCGGGTGGTCGGGACGCTCGCCCGCGACCTGCGAGTGCCCTGGGGCATCGCGTTCCTGCCCAACGGCGACGCGCTGGTCTCGGGGCGCGACGCGGGCACGATCGTGCGCGTGGGCCGGCACGGCGGCACGACGCGCGTCGGCCGGGTGCCCGGCGTGGTCTCGAACGGCGCCAGTGGCGGCGAGGGGGGGCTGCTCGGCCTCGCCGTGCGCAACAACTTCTCGACGAGCCCCGTGCTCTATGCCTACGTGAGCACCCGCAGCGACAACCGCGTCGTACGGATGCGTTACTCCGGCGGCAAGCTGGGCCGGCCGCACGCGGTGATCACCGGCATTCCGCGCGGTCTGCACCACAACGGCGGCCGCATCGCGTTCGGCCCCGACGGGATGCTGTACGTCACCACCGGCGAGAGCGGTGTGCCGGCGCTCGCCCAGCGGCGCAGCTCGCTCGGCGGCAAGATCCTGCGCGCCACGCCCTCCGGCGGGGTGCCCGCGGACAACCCGTTCCGCGGCTCCCTCATCTACAGCCTCGGCCACCGCAACGTCGAGGGCCTGGCGTGGGACTCGGCCGGGCGGCTGTGGGCCACCGAGTTCGGTGAACACACCTGGGACGAGCTGAACCTGGTGCGTCCCGGCGGCAACTACGGCTGGCCGGCCACGGAGGGCCCCACCAGCAACGCCCGCTACGTCGCACCCAAGGTGGTGTGGCGCACCGACAACGCCGGTCCGTCCGGCATCGCGATCATCCGCGACGTCGCCTGGATCGGCGGCCTCACCGGGCACCGGCTGTGGCGGGTCCCGCTGAACGGCACCCACGTCGGGGCGAAGCGCGCCTTCCTCACCGGCCGCTTCGGCCGGCTCCGTACCGCGCAGCGGGCGCCCGACGGGTCACTGTGGCTGACCACCAGCAACACCGACGGGCGAGCCACCCCTGGCCGCCGCGACGACCGCATCCTGCGGCTGTCGGTGGGCTGACGCCGGGACGGGCCCGTGGGGCCGCCCCGGACCTAGCGTGTGGCGCGGCGGAATCGTAGGCGGGGCGCGGGGGTTACACGGACATCCCCGTGTACGGAGGTTCCATCACATGTACGCCGCCGCGCCGGCCGCGCCTCGCTCCAGCGAAGCGTCCGTGCTCAGCTACCCCGACTGGCCCGGCACGGCCGGCTCGGGCCGCGGGATACCATCGAGCCCAATGAGCGAGCACCAGCCGGACGCCGCATCTGCGGGAACGGCCGAGACCCCCGAGGAACGCAACGCGCGCTTCGAGCGCGACGCGATGCAATACATCGACCAGCTCTACTCCGCCGCCCTGCGCATGACGCGCAACCCGGCCGACGCCGAGGACCTGGTCCAGGAGACCTACGCCAAGGCCTACGGGTCCTTCCACCAGTTCCGTGAAGGCACGAACCTCAAGGCGTGGCTGTACCGCATCCTCACCAACACGTTCATCAACACCTACCGCAAGGCCCAGCGCCAGCCCAAGCAGTCGGGGACCGAGACGGTCGAGGACTGGCAGCTGGCCCAGGCGGAGTCGCACATGTCGAGCGGGCTGAAGTCCGCCGAGGCGGAGGCGCTCGAGCACCTGCCCGACTCCGACGTCAAGGAAGCCCTGCAGTCGATCCCCGAGGACTTCCGGATCGCGGTCTACCTCGCGGACGTCGAGGGCTTCGCCTACAAGGAGATCGCCGACATCATGGGGACGCCGATCGGCACCGTGATGTCGCGCCTGCACCGTGGCCGCCGCCAGCTGCGCAGTCTGCTCGAGGACTACGCCCGCGAGCGCGGTCTCGTACCTGCCGGGGTCGGCGACGACCCGGACACAGGAGGCCCGTCGTCATGAGCTGTGGCAACCCGCACGAGACCCCGTGCTCCGAGGTGCTCGACCGCGTCTATGAGTACCTCGACGGGGAGCTCGACAAGGGCAAGGTCCACCACATCAGGGAGCACCTGGACGAGTGCGGGCCCTGCCTGCGGGAGTTCGGGCTCGAGGAGGCCGTGAAGTCGATCGTGCGGCGCAGCTGCCACGACCAGGCGCCGGCCGAGCTTCGGGAGAAGGTGCTGTGGCGCATCGAGGCCGTGCGCGCCGAGCTTCGCGCGACCCCGGACGGGTCGTGACGCTGCGCCCACCCGGCGCACCACGGACGACGAGGCCCGGCCCCACCCGGGACCGGGCCTTCGGCATGAGCGCCGGCTCAGCTGTTGGGCCGCTTGCCGTGATTGGCCTTGCTGTTCTTGCGGGCCTTCTTCTTGCGTGACTTCTTGGCCATCGGTGTCTCCGTGATGTCTGGGACTGTCGCGCCATCCTGACACGTCCTCGGGACGTCAGCGGGCAGCGCTCAGCCGCTGAGCTGGCGGTTGAGCGCCGCGAGCACCGAGCGGGCAACCGCGTCGGCCTCGTCGCCGCGGACCACCGCACAGCCGGTGAGGACCTGCATGCCGGTACGCGGGACGCTCAGCGTCAAGACGCTGAGCGCGACCTCGCGCAGCCCGGTCGCGACCACGGCCGCCGACTCGACGTCGCACGTCCGGCCGAGCAGATCGCCCACGGAGTCGAGCGTGGCCTGCGCGACGATGCGCGCGCGGTGACTGGTGCCCGCGGGTCCCTCGGCCTTGCCCTCGAACAGCTCGTCGCCCGCCGCGAGAGTGACCGAGGCGTCGGTGACACCACGACTGCTGCGGACCATGATCGACGCGATGGCCGCGCGCATGGGGAGCTCCGCCCGCGGGTCCTCGAGCGGCTCGGGGCTTTCCGGCTGCGCCGCCACGACGGAGACCTCGGCGTCACCGATCTGCACGACCGAGACGATGCGGTGGTCGATGTCGATGTCGTAGCGCGCCATCGCCAGGGACTGCACGTCGCGCACCACCTGCTTGGCCGGCTTGCCCGGCGCCGCCAGGACGTGCACCTCGGTCGGCACCGCGTCCGGGCCGGTCACCACGCTCGCGGCCTTGACCCCGGGGATCTGACGCAGGGAGTCCTCAAGCTCAGGGAGCAGGCGCAAGGCGGGCATCGGCGAGGGGCCTTTCGGTTCTAGCGGTGGGCGCGTAGGTCGAGCGGCGTCGAGCTGGTCAGTCCGGCGACGATGAGCCGGTGCCGGCGGTCCGACAGGCTGCTCGCCTCCTCACGGGGGGGCGCGGGATCGCCCGACGGCTCCCCGCTGGACGTGGCGGGGTCGCGCAGCAGCGCCTCGTCGGCCCGGGCCCGCTCCAGCGCGTCCCCGCGCGCCGCGGCGAGTGCCGCCAGCGTCGGGGGTAGTACTGTGCGTACATGCTCGATGACGCTTCGCAGTGCGGCTCGCTGCCAGAAGCGCAGCGTCGCGGCGAGGTCGGCGTCGAGCTCACCGGCGGTCACGGCGGCGGCCAGCGCGCCGTCGAAGCGTTCCGTGGCAGGGTCCGCGCGCGCATCCAGCAGGCCGGCGACAAGGTCGGCGTACGCCGAGCTCGTGGCGCCCACGGAGGCGGCCGAACGCGCCGGACGTGAGACGTTGGCCGTCATGCGTGCCGTCTCCTCGCTTTCGGGGTAAGTCCTGGGGCGGACGGTACGGCAGGAGGGACGCCAACGCGGGGACGCGCGCCGTGCTGGCGGAACATCCCCTTGCATGCATTTTGCCCCACCAATGACTAGTACGAAAGGACGATTCCGCAGGACAAGCAGACACAAAATGGCGAAACCCTTGACGCGGGGTTTACCCGGCTCGTTCACTTACAGCGACGAAGCCGGCGTTCCTCGCTCGTGGAGGCACTCCGGCTCGCCTGCGCGGGCTCGGGGGAGCGCAGCGTCATTGACAATTGCAGAGAGCGCGATCGGGATCGGCAGCACATCGTGGCCACCTGTCAACGGATGCCTTCGATTTGCCAGTAGTACCCCCAGCGGAGCGGATTCCGCACGAGCAAGTAGTCAGCGGTGCTCGTGACTTGAATCCAAAGGGGTTGATATGTCATGAAGAAGATCGTTACAGCTGTCGAGCAGTTCCTGCAGTCCGGTGCAAACTGGAAGTGGTAGGAAAGCAGTTCCCCTGCGCTGCCGATCCCCATCGCGCTCTCTGTGACTCCCCCGGACGGACGGAGGGGCCGATGGGTCCGCTGTCGAGCAGGGCACGGCTGTTCGTGTCCGCCGTCGTGCTGGCGGCTGCCCCGCTCCCGGTGATTGCCGCCTGGCAGGGGCACGCGGGCCTGCGGCTGCGCGACCTGATCGCGCTGAGCCTGCTGTTCGTCGTCACCGACTCGATCGGCACCCGGGGCTCGCGCGACCTCGCCACCATCGCTCTCGGCTCGGTGACCGCTATGGCCGCGCTGCCCCTGGTGGGCGGCTGGGGCGCCATCCTGCTCGCCTGCACCTGCGCGTTCGACTACGACCCGCAACCAGCGATCAAGCGGCTGTTCAACACCAGCCAGATGGTGCTGGCCGCCGGCGGCTCGGCGTTGGCCTACAGCCTGCTCGGCGGTCGCGAGATCGAGGTAGGCAGCTTCCCCGGGCTGCTCGTGCCGTTCGTCGCAGCGCTCATGGCCCACTGCGTCATCAACGGGCTGCTGGTCGCCTCGATCGTCTCGATCCACCAGGGCGTCCCGCTGCGCATCGTCTTCCAGGGCACCATGTCCGGCTCGGTCGCCGGCTACTTCGGGTACGGCCTGTTCGGGCTGATGCTCGCGGTCCTGTGGGCGAAGCCCGGGGCCGACGTGGGCCCGGCTGCCGCGCTGCTCGTCCTGCTGCCGCTGTTCGTGGCCCGATGGGCCTACGAGCAGTACGCCGAGCAGCAGCGGGCCTACGACCGCACGGTGCGCACCCTGATCGCCGCTGTGGAGACCAAGGACCTCTACACCCGAGGGCACAGCGAGCGCGTCTCGGTGGCCTCGGTCCTCATCGCGCGCGAGATCGGCATGCGTGAGGACCGGGTGGACTCCCTGCGCTACGCGGGCATGCTGCACGACATCGGCAAGCTCGGCGTGCCGACCCGGGTGCTGCAGAAGACCGGGCGGCTGAGCCCCGAGGAGTTCGCGACGGTGCAGCTGCACCCGATGCGCGGCCTGGAGATGGTGCGCGAGATCGAGTTCCTCGACGAGGCGTTCGCCGGGATCATGCATCACCACGAGCGACTCGACGGCATGGGCTACCCCATGGGCCTGCAGGGTGACGAGATTCCCGAGTTCGCCCGGGTCATCGCCGTCGCCGACGCGTTCGACTCGATGACGACCACCCGGTCGTACCGCGGGGCACGCAGTGTCGAGAACGCTCTAGTCGAGCTGCGCCGCTGCGCCGGCAGCCAGTTCGAGCCCCACATGGTCGAGGCGTTGATCGCCGCCGTCGAGGTCCAGGGCTGGGAGACCGAGACGACGCCGCTGTTCCCGACCCTCGACCAGGTCGCGCCCGACCCGATGCCTGTGGGGGCCCGGTACTACGACCACGACGACCCCACCGAGTACGTCGCCGGGCGCAACGCGTCATGAGCCCGCTCGTGCGCCGACTCGACGACGCGGGCAGCACCGGCCTGCTCGTGATCACCGCGGCCGCAGGCATGCTCGCCGTGACATCGGTGGCTGTCACCGCCTCCCATGGTGGCTTCGTCAACCCGGGCACTGCGCTGGCGTTCGGCTGCTTCATCGCGCTCGGTGAGGTCGTGCGCATCACCCTCCCCGGTGGCCGGGACGCGGCCCCGATCGCGCTCGCGGGCTCGCTGGCCTACGCCTTGCTCGCGCACGTCAACAGGGACGACGTCGAGCACGATGCGCTTCAGGTGGTCGCTGTCGTGACCCTGGCCATGCTGGTCGGAGTCCTCCCGCACATCGTCGCCCGACGCGCTCCCTCGGTCGACGCGCTCGCCCGCCGGTTGCTGGTCGTCGGCTTCGTGGCCGCCGCCTTCCGCGGCACGGGCCTGGACGAGCGGACCCAGGGCCTACCCGGCGCGGGCATCGCGATCGTGATGATCTGCATCGTCGCGGCCTCCCTCGGCGTCGACGCACTGCTCGCCGCCGCGGCGCGGCTGGCCGACGGCGCTCCCTTCCTCGCCGTGCTCCGCAACGAGGCGCGGGCCCTGATCGGCATCGGCTCGGCGATCGGATCCACCGGCGCCCTCATCGCGCTGGCCGCCACGATCATGGGGATGTGGGCACTGCCGGTCTTCGTCATCCCTCTGCTGCTCACCCAGTTCGCCTTCCGCCGCTTCTCCGCGATCCGCGCGACGTCGTTGCAGACCATCCGTGCGCTCTCCCGGGTGACCGAGCTCGGCGGCTACACCGAGACGGGGCACTCGCGGCGGGTCAGTGACCTGGCCGTCGCGGTCGGGCGTGAGCTGGGCATGTCCGACGCCGAGCTGCTCGACCTCGAGTACGCCGCGCTGATGCACGACATCGGCCAGCTGTCCCTGGCGGAGCCGATCCCGGGCGGCGCGACCGTCGTCGCCGCTCCGAACGAGCAGCGGCGCATCGCGTCGCTGGGCGCCGAGGTCATCCGCCAGACCGGTGTGCTCGACGACGTGGCGACCATGGTGGAGCAACAGGCCGAGCCGTACCGGCGGGCGCACGACACCGACCACATCGACATCCCACTCGGCAGCCGCATCATCAAGGCCGTCAACGCCTATGACGACCTGGTCGGCGAGTCACCCGAGGTCAGCCGCCGGCTCGAGGCGCTCGAGCGACTGCGCCTCGGCATGGCCTACGAGTACGACCCGCGCGTCGTCGACTCGCTGGCCAAGACCATCGGCCGGTCCGCCCGCTTCTGAGCGGCCGCCGGACGCTTCCGGCGCGGCGCTGCCCCGGCGACCAGCAGCAGACCGACGCCGGAGGCGACCAGCACGTCGCCCGGGCTGACGACCTGGGGCCACAGCGGCAGCGCGACGGGAACGACGTCGCCGAGCGGCGCCAGCTGCGTGCCGGGCCCGGACGCCTCGTGCAAGGGGTCGGCGTCGAGACGGAGGTCCGCGCGGCTGAGGCCGGCCCGCGCCGCAGCCGACACCGACACCGGCATGGCGAAGTTCGCCAAGACGACGAGGGTGTTGAGCAGCAGTCCCAGCGCCATCAGAGGCACCCCGGTCACTGATCGGTTGCCCCACAGGAAAAGCGCCACGAGCAGGGCCGTCACTGCCATGGTCACCGCCCGCAGCGGCGCCGATCCGGGCGCCAGCAGCGCCGTACCCACCTGCAGCGCCGCAGCCACCACGAGGAGCCGGGCCGCCCGGACATGCAGGCGGGCCAGTCGTTCGAGGCCACGGCGCCGTGCCAGGGCCAGCGCCAGCGCCGCCACCACCAGGACGAGGAACACGCCCGTTAGTGTCGCCTGCCACGACCGTCAGAGCCGGGAGGCACCACACAGTGTTCGAGTCCGTGCTCGTCGCCAACCGCGGCGAGATCGCCCGACGCATCCAGCGAACCGTGCAGCGGATGGGCCTGCGCTCCGTGACGGTCTACTCCGAGGCCGACGCCGAGCTGCCGTTCGTGACGGAGGCCGACGACGCGGTCCTCCTGGGACCGGCGCCGCCGGCGCAGAGCTACCGCAACATCGATGCCGTGCTCGAGGCCGCGCGCCGGTCATCGGTGGATGCGGTCCACCCCGGCTACGGCTTCCTCGCGGAGGACCCGACGTTCGCCCGGCGCGTGGTCGAGGCGGGGCTGGTCTGGATCGGTCCGCCCGCCGACGCGATCGAGCAGATGGGCGACAAGATCCGGGCCCGCAACCTGGTGGCCGCGGCCGGCGTGCCCGTGTCGCGCGGCACCGAGTCGCCGGTGGCCGACGTCGCGGCGGCGCTCGTCGCCGGGCGGGAGATCGGCTTCCCGGTCATGGTCAAGGCGTCCGCAGGCGGTGGCGGCATGGGGATGGCGGTGGCGGCCGACGAGCCCGCTCTCGAGGCGGAGTATGAGCGGGTCCGGGCCTTCGCGCAGCGGACCTTCGGCGACCCCGCCGTCCTGCTCGAGCGGTTCTTCCCCCGCGTGCGTCACGTCGAGGTGCAGGTGCTCGGCCTGCCCGACGGGCGCGTCGTCGCGCTGGGGGAGCGCGACTGCTCCGTGCAGCGGCGCAACCAGAAGCTCGTAGAGGAGACGCCGTCGCCCGCGGTGGGAGCCCAGCTGCGGGCGCAGATGTTCCGCGCTGCCGTCGATGCGGCCGCGGCGGTCGGGTACCGCGGCGCGGGCACCGTCGAGTGCCTGCTGGACACGCAGTCGGGACAGTTCGTCTTCCTGGAGATGAACACCCGTCTGCAGGTCGAGCACCCGATCACCGAGATGGTCACCGGCCTCGACCTGGTCGAGCAGCAGCTGCTCGTTGCGGCGGGTGAGGCGGTGTCCTTCGACCCCGACCGGGTGATCCCGCACGGGCACGCGATCGAGATGCGGGTCAACGCCGAGGATCCTCGCCGCTTCTTCCCCGGGCCGGGGGCCATCGCCGTGTGGGAGGAGCCGTCGGGGCCGGGCATCCGTGTGGATGCCGGCTATCGCGCCGGCAACGTGGTGACGCCGCACTACGACTCGCTGATGGCCAAGCTGGTGGTGCACGGTGCTGACCGTGCCGAGGCACTCGAGCGGGCCCGTGGCGCCCTGGCGGGGTTCCGCGTCGAGGGCCCGCGGTGCAACCTGCCCTTCTTCACCGAGCTGCTCGACCACGCCGAGTTCGTCTCGGGTGACTACGACACCGGCCTGGTCGCCCGGATGCGGGGCTGACGCGGCCGCCCGCGCCGCCCGGGTCGACGTACCCGGCTGTGATTGGATGCGAACGCCCGGGCGCTCCGGGCCCGGTCACGGAGAGGAGTCACGGTGGCGCAGGAGATCCGGGCCGAGATGGTGGCGAACGTCTGGAAGGTCGTGGTCACCGAGGGCGACACGGTCGCGGACGGCGACACCCTCGTCATCCTCGAGTCGATGAAGATGGAGATCCCCGTCGTCACCGAGGTCTCCGGCACCGTCTCGGCGCTGCACGTCGCCGAGGGTGACGTCGTGCAGGAAGGCGACGTGATCGCCGTCATCGGGTAGCAGTTATGACCCGATAGGTGCTCAAGGTCACCGACGAGCATCCCGAAACTCCCTTCGTGAGCGGATCGGAGCAGCTGTCGGTGGTGCCGTTTCTGCGTGCCCTGGGTGAGCTGGGCGGCTCGGACCTGCACGTCAAGGTCGGATCGCCGCCACGCGTGCGCATCGACGGTCGGCTGCGCAAGCTGCAGGCGCCGACCCTGACCCCCGCTGACACCGAGTTCATGGTCAACGAGGTGCTGCGCGAGGACCTCGTCACGGAGTTCGCCACGGTGAACGAGGCCGACTTCGCCTACTCCGTGCCCGGCCTGGGCCGCTTCCGGGTGAACGCGTTCCGTTCGCGTGGCTCGGCCGGCATGGTCTTCCGCCGGGTGAGCGTGGGTGCCATCCCCCTGGACGACCTCGGCCTGCCGCCGGTGCTGGGCGCCCTCGCGATGGAGCCCCGCGGCCTCGTGCTCGTGACAGGGCCCACCGGATCGGGCAAGACCACGACGCTCGCGGGCATGATCGACCACATCAACAGCAACCGCGAGGTGCACGTCGTCACCATCGAGGACCCCATCGAGGTGCTGCACTTCGACAAGCTGTCGATGATCAACCAGCGCGAGGTGCGGCTGGACACCGCGGACTTCGCGGTCGCGCTGCGCGCTGCCATGCGCCAGGACCCCGACGTCATCCTGGTCGGCGAGATGCGCGACCACGAGACCGTCAAGGCGGCGATCGCGGCCTCCGAGACCGGCCACTTCGTCATGTCGACGCTGCACACCACGGACGCGACCGAGACGATCACCCGAGTCATCGACTTCTTCCCGCCGCACGAGCAGAAGCAGGTACGTCTCTCGCTGGCCGGCGCCCTGCGGGGCATCATCTGCCAGCGGCTCGTCCCGCGCGCCGACGGTCAGGGCCGCTGCGTCGCGATGGAGGTCTGCATCAACACCGGCCGGGTGGCCGACGCGATCTCCGATCCCGACAAGACCTCCTCGATCGCGGAGCTGATCAAGGACGGCGCGTTCTACGGCATGCAGACCTTCGACCAGCACCTGGTCGCGCTGATCCGTGACGGGGTCATCACGCTCGACGCCGCCATGTCCGCCTCGACCAACCCCCACGACCTGACCGTCGAGCTGCGCCGCCTCGGCCTCGTCGCCTGATCCCACCACCCCGCCATCGGCACCCTCCGCTTCCGGGCAGAGTCTCGCCCGTGTGTGGTAGGTGACGAGCCGCGCTCTCAGCCGGTCAGCACCCCGTGCTCGCTGCACCGGGCCGACCAACCCCGCGGCACGACCTGCACCACCATCCGCCGGCGGCACCGGGCGCAGTAGCGCGGGGGCTCCAGCCGGCGCCGGTCTGTGCAGCCCGGGTGCTCGCCGGTCGACGCGTCGGTCCCGCACTGGTCGCACCACGTCGTGACCACGCTGGCTTCTCGGTCGATCGGCGGCACGGCGCCTACAGTAGGCGACCGTGGCGATCGAGACCGGCGCGCGAGCGGTCCTGCAACGGACGGTGAGCGCGGCCGACACCGCCCGGGCGCTGGGCAGCGGCGACCTCGAGGTGCTGGCGAGCCCGCGGCTGCTCGCCTGGAGCGAGGCCGCGACCGTGGCGGCGCTGGCCGGCCGGCTCGAGCTGGGGCGAACCACCGTCGGCACCCGCGTCGAGATGGAGCATCTTCGCGCGAGCGCCGTGGGTGCGGTCATCCACGTACAGGCGGATCTGGTGTACGTCGACGGCCGGATGCTGCGTTTCGAGGTTGCCGCCACAGACGGGTCGGGCCTGCTCGTGGGACGCGCCACCGTCAGCCGCGTCCTCGTCGATCGCGAGCGGTTCCTCGCCCGCCTCTGAGGGCAGCACGCGGGGCGTGCGGTCAGGGCGCGAGGTCGAGGTGGTAGGCCAGCAGCGAGATGCCGGGCTCGGGAGCCCAGTCGCGCTCGGGCAACCGCGTGAAGCCCATCCGATCGTAGAGCCGGTGGGCGGCGTGCATGCGGTCGAGGCTGCTGAGCACGAGCGCGCTGCAGCCCTGTTCGCGCGCCCGGTCGACGCACCAGCGCACCAGCGCCAGGCCGATCCCCTGGCCCCGTGCGACGGACGCCACGGCGAGCATCCGGAACTCGGCTTCCCCCGGCTGGGAGATCTCGGCGTACGACGAGCCGCTCATGCAGAACGTCACGGTCCCGAGGATGGCGTGCGTGCTCCGGTCGAGTGCGACGACCAGGTCTCCCCGGGCGGCACGGTGCGCCGCGGCCCGCAGCTCGGTGGCGTAGCCGGCGTCGCTCTGGAGCAGCCCGTCGGCGACGTACGCGGCGACGGTCAGCTCACCGATCTCGGTGAACTCGTCCGGCTGGGCGGCGCGCAGGATCACCCCACCACCCTAGGTCGCGCAGCGACGGGTGATGCACCTCCGGCAGCGTGATGCGGCGGCCTCAGTCGGCGGGGGGGCGTCCCGCGACACCGGCCGCCTCGCCGGCCTCGGCCTCTGCGCGGATGACGCCTGGGTCGCCGGCCTCCACGTGGTAGTCGGTCTCGCGCGTGGTGTCCTCGCCGACGGGCGTCCCGGCGGCCCGCAACGCCAACGTGGCCAGGACGGTCACGGCCGCATTGATGAGCACGGCCAGGATGCCGACGTACATCGTGTACTTGGTGTCGAACCCCCACCGCGACAGTGCCCACTGCGACCCGGCGAAGTGCTGCTTGCCGGTGAGCGGGTTGGCGATGTCGTACAGCATGAACAGGCCGCAGAACAGGCCGACCGCCCAGCCCGCGAGCAATGCCCAGCGGTGGAACCACCGCGTGTAGAGCCCGAAGACGATCGCGGGCAGCGTCTGCAGGATGACCACGCCGCCGATCAGCTGCAGGTCGATGGAGAACTGCGGGTCGAGCGTGATGATGACGACGAGCGCGCCGAGCTTCACGACCAGCGAAGCGAACTTGCTCATCTGAGCCTCTTGCTTCGCAGTCGCGTCCGGCTTGAGGTACTCCTTGTAGATGTTGCGGGTCCACAGGTTCGCGGCGGCGATCGACATGATGGCCGCCGGCACCAGTGCACCGATCGCGATAGCGGCGAAGGCGACCCCGGCGAACCAGTCGGCGAACATCTTGTCGAACAGCAGCGGCACGATGGTGTTGCTGTCGGGCTTGTTGTTCAGCCCGCTCGTCGTGGGAGTGACACCGGCTGCGATGGCCATGTAGCCGAGCAGGGCGAGCAGGCCGAGCACGAAGCTGTAGGCGGGCAGCGCCGCCATGTTCTTCTTGATGGTGTCGCGACTGCGCGCCGCGAGGATGCCGGTGATGGAGTGCGGGTAGAGGAACAGCGCCATGGCCGAGCCGAGGGCCAGCGTGGAGTACCCGAGGGTCTGGGCCGAGCTGAGGATGGTGCCGTCGGCGGGTCCGGCGGGCGGGGGTGGCGTGCTGGCGAACTTCTTGTCCGCCGCGGCAAAGATGTCGTGCCAGCCGCCGAGCTTCGTCGGGATGTAGACGACGGCGACGATGACGACCAGGTAGATGAGCGTGTCCTTGACGAACGCGATCAGGGCCGGAGCCCGCAGGCCCGACTGGTAGGTGTAGGCAGCGAGGATGATGAAGGCGATCCACAGCGGCCACGAGCCCTCGATGCCCATCGCCTTGAGGACGGCCTCTATGCCGACCAGCTGCAGGGCGATGTAGGGCATCGTCGCGACGATGCCGGTCAGCGCGATGGCGAGTGCGAGCCCGCCGGAGCCGTGGCGCCCGCGCACGAAGTCCGCCGGGGTGACATAGCCGTGCCGGTGACTCACCGACCACAGTCGCGGAGCGACCAGGAAGACCAACGGGTACACG
This sequence comes from Actinomycetota bacterium, assembly GCA_030841035.1. Taxonomy (GTDB): domain Bacteria; phylum Actinomycetota; class Actinomycetes; order JACCUZ01; family JACCUZ01; genus BP-173. The sequence goes on along the minus strand of JAVEDI010000027.1, from coordinate 17,162 downwards.
ATGATCGTGTAGGGGACCGCGAAGAAGCCAGTGGCGCCGGCGCCGTACACGAGCGCCGGGACCGCGACGAAGGTGTACGCGGTGTACAGGTCGCCCCCGACCAGGAACCAGGTGATCCAGGCGCCGAAGTTGCGGCCCCCGAGCCCCCATTCGTCGAGGTGCTCGAGGCTCTCGGCGCGTCGCCAGCGCGAGGCGACGAAGCCCAGCACCGTGACGAGCAGGAACAGCGCCGTGAAGACGACCAGCTCGGTGACCTTGACGTCCGCCATCACCGCTCACCCCGCGTCATGCGGTAGACGATGAGGGTCACGGCAACGCTGCCGGCGATCCAGGCCATCTGGTACCAGTAGAAGAACGGGATGCTGAACAGCGTCGGACCGACCCGGTTGTAGACGCTGGGGATCAGCGTCCCGACGAGCGGTATCAGCAGGAGGAGGTTCCACGCGGGGGTGTGGACGTGCCGGCGAGCAGCGGCCCGCACCGGCGCCGGCTCGGAGGCTGGTTCGCGATCATGGACGGCCACGGCGGGCTCCTAACCGAGGGAACGTCGACGGCGGCGAGGTTAGCCCTGTTCCTCCCGTTTCGGTAGATCGACGCGCTGCTTTTGCGCTCGACGGCCGGAGGCGGGGCGTAGGGGGACCTTGTGGCGCGGACCGTCAGAGCGTCTGCGACAGCGCCTTGATCGGCATCCCCAGCTCGCCCAGCAGAGCGAGGTCCTCCTCGGGGTCACGCCCCAGCGTGGTCAGGTAGTTCCCGACGATGACGGCGTTGATGCCGCCCAGCATGCCGTCGCGGGTGCCGAGGTCGCCGAGGGTGATCTCCCGCCCGCCGGCGTAGCGCAGGATGGTGCGCGGCAGCGCGAGCCGGAAGGCGGCGATGCTGCGCAGCGCGTCCGTGCCGGTCATCACGGGCAGGTCGCCGAACGGCGTACCCGGTCGTGGGTTGAGAAAGTTCAGCGGCACCTCGTGCGGGTCGAGCTCGGCGAGCTCGCTGGCGAACTCGGCGCGCTGCTCGATCGTCTCGCCCATGCCGAGGATGCCCCCGCAGCAGACTTCCATGCCCGCGTCGCGGACCATGGTCAGCGTCGACCAGCGCTCCTCCCAGGTGTGGGTGGAGACCACGGCGGGGAAGTGTGAGCGTGCGGTCTCGAGGTTGTGGTTGTAGCGGTGCACGCCCATCTCGACGAGGTCGTCGACCTGGCCCTGGGTGAGCATGCCGAGCGAGGCCGCCACGTTGATGTCCACGGCGGCCCTGATGGCGGACACACCCTCACGCATCTGGGCCATCAGCCGCTGATCCGGCCCGCGCACGGCTGCCACGATGCAGAACTCCGTGGCACCGGTCGCGGCCGTCTCGACCGCTGCCTGCACGAGCGAGGGGATGTCGAGCCAGGCCGCGCGGACCGGTGACTGGAAGAGCCCCGACTGCGAGCAGAAGTGGCAGTCCTCGGGGCAGCCACCGGTCTTGACCGAGACGATGCCCTCGACCTCGACCTCGTCACCGCACCAGTGCAGGCGTGCCTCGTGGGCCAGTGCGAGCAGGTCCGGCACGGCCTCGTCGGGCAGCCGCAGCACCTCGAGAAGCTGCGCCCGGTCCAGGCCCTGACCCTGCTCCAGGACTTGCCGGCGGGCCGTGGCGAGGATCGCGTCAGTCGTGAGCACGCCGGAAGTCTGCCGCATCCCAGACGCCACCCAGGGACGGGCCCAACCCGCCGCGCGCCGCCAGCAGGAACTCGCTGGCGTCCAGGCGTCCGGCGCCCTCGGGCATGGCTCCTGCGAGCGGCCGCGCGGCGAGCGTCTCCAGGTCGCGCACGTTGCTGCGGCAGGCGAGGTCGGGCTCCCGCGGCCAGGAGCCCAGCACGACGCCGGCGAAGGTGAGGCCCCGGTAGGCGAGCGCCTCGAGGGTCAACGCGGTGTGGTTGAGCGTCCCGAGTGCGGGGGCGGCGACCACGAGGACCGGCGCGCGGAGCTCGCGCGCCAGGTCGGCGATCGTGGCCCCGTCGTCGTCGAAGCGCACGAGCAGCCCGCCCGCGCCCTCGACCACGACGAGGTCGCGCGCCGCGGCGAGCTCGCGCACCCGCCGGGCGCTCTCGTGCAGGTCGAGGGGCGTGACGCCCTCGTGCCGCGCGGCGGCGGCCGGCGAGAGGGGGTCGCGCAGCCGGCGGTGCTCGTGCAGGTCGGTCACCCCGGCCAGGCGACGTACGTCGTCGAGGTCACCCGGCTCGTCCGGACCGATGCCGGTCTGCGCCGGCTTGACGACCGCGACGCGTGACCCGCGCGCGGCCGCCAGGGCCGCCACGGCAGCGGTCACCACCGTCTTGCCGACCCCGGTGCTGGTGCCGGTGACGACGAGGACGCTCATGATGCTCCGGCCGTGCGCACGACGCCTGGCCGGCGGATGCCTAGGCCTGCTTGGTCTCCCAGAAGATCGTGTCGATCTCGGCGATCTTGTCGAGCAGCTGCTGCGCCACGGCGACGTCCAGGCTGGCCTTGGTGCCGCCACCGCCACCGGCGAGCTTGGTGGCCTCGTTGAACAGCTGGTGCAGGTGGGGGTACTTCTCGAAGTGCGGCGGCTTGAAGTAGTCGGTCCACAGCACCCACAGGTGGTGCTTCACCAGGTCGGAGCGCTCCTCCTTGATGAGCAGCGCGCGGGTCTTGAACGCCTCGTCGTCGCTGTCGTGGTACTTGGTGACGATCGCCTTGACCGACTCCGCCTCGATGCGGGCCTGGGCGGGATCGTAGACACCGCAGGGCAGGTCGCAGTGGGCCTGCACCTCGGTCGGTGCAGCAAGGTTCTTCAGTGCCGTGAAGAGGTGCACGCTTCATCAGTCCCTTCGCTTCTTCGCCGGCGCGGCGCCACAGCGGCTACCACTGCCCGGTCTCGCTGATCGACATTACTCGCGGGTCGGTCCGCCCGTTCCACCCCTCCCCGCCGCGTCCAGCGGTGCCGGGTCCGACAGGATCACCGGGTGCGCTGGTGCCTACCGGTGGGTCGTGTCGTCGTCCGCGGTCGCTCGATGCTCCCGACCCTGCGCGACGGTGACCGGTTGATCGTGCGCTACGGCGCTGCGCCGGTCCCCGGCCGGCTGGCCGTGGTGCGGTTGCCCGGCGGGCCGCCGCTGTCGGTCAAGCGGCTGGCCTTCGCGCACGAGGACGGCTGGTGGGTCGAACGCGACAACCCGCAGGAGGGCACCGACTCGTGGCTGGTGGGCGCGATCCCGGCAGACGACGTGGTGGCCGTGGTGTGGCTGCGCTACCGCCCCCTGCGCCGCGCCGGACCGATCCGCCGGCCCTCCCCTCCGCCGTGACCACGCACGTCGGGCTCCGAGGACGCGGGTTCTAAATCGCAGACCGCGTCCGGACCGCGGGCTACTTCGGCACCGTCGGTCAGGCGCTCTGCCACAGGAAGCGGCCTTCACCGGTGCGGTGGTCGATGAAGGCGTAGCCGATGCCGGCGTCGCCGAAGTTCACCCAGAACGGCAGCATCGTCGAGTCGAGCTGCAGCAGGAACGAGAAACCCCACGGGGTCTCGTCGCCCTGCAACCACGCGGGGCGTCCGCCGACGTGGCTGCCGCTGTCCTGCGCGCCGGAGGTCGGCAGCAGGGCCGCGTGCACGTCGGGCCCGACGGTGGGCCCCTCCGGCTGCGCGGTCGTGCGCAGGAACGGCGCGGGCTGTCCCGGTCGGCAGATCAGGGCGTTCTCGCCCCCGTCGGCCTCCCACGTCCCCTCGACGTCCGCGTCGTCGTCCTGGGTCATGAACAGGTAGGCCATCCGCGGGGGGCTGTCGGCCGTTCCTGGCACGCACAGCTGCCCGATGAAGCGCATCGGCGCGCCGAGCTCCGCTGACAGCGGCCAGGCCGGCTCACCGACCCACACCGGCTGTCCGCCGAACTTGGTGACCGGGTCGGTGACCGGCGCGTCCGCCGGGCTGAGCACCAGCTCGTGCCCCACCGCGAACGCGTCAGTCAACGGCTCAGGCTCGCGACCAGGTCGGCGGACGCCCGGCGCAGCGGCTTGCGTCGCGCACCAGGCGGGTGAAGCGGTCCGCGAGGCTCGCCGGCCGCGTGGACCTGAACAGCGCCATGGGTCCGGTGTACCAGACGAGGGCGCCGCCGGTAAGCGGGCCGGGGTACGCCCCTCAGCGCACCCGGCCGAAGAACACCCGGCTTGTCCAGATCTTGTCGCGTCGCACGCGCGCGCCGGGGTAGGGCGCGTGCCAGATGCCCTGGCCCCTTCCGTCGTAGATCGCGACGTGGTAGACGCCGCCACCGCCGTAGAAGAAGACCAGGTCGCCGCGCACGGCGCGGGAGCGCTTGATGTGCTTGACCCGGTGCGCCTGGGCGGCCGCGGAGTGCGGGAGTCGCTTGCCGAGGTGGCGATAGACCCAGCGGGTCAGGCCGGAGCAGTCGAAGCGGTGCGGGCCGGTGGCGCCGTAGCTGTAGGGCGAGCCCTTGCGGCTGCGGGCGAGGTCGGCGGCGTGATCGGCCACCGAGGCGCTGACGAGGGCCGAGGCGCGGGGAGTCGCGGGGCCTGCGGCGGAACCGACGAGCATGGCGCCCGCCAGGGCGAGGACGAGCGCGGCGATGGTGAGCAGGCGCGCAGGGGCAAGGCGATGCGAGGGCATGGAGTCCTTCGGTGACCGCCTGCGAAGAATGACCTGTCGGGTTTGGGCGCCGAAGGTGCCCCGCCACCCGTGGTGGCTTCACCCCAAGGACCTCCGACCGTGGTCGGCGTCCGCCGTGCTGGGTTCTCCGTCCCTGCCATATCGACGATGTCGAGGTGTCACCCGTGCGGTGGCAGGACTCGGCGTCCACGCGGGCCGCCCTGCACCGTGCGGCAGGGGCTTACCCGTCTACCTTGCATGATCAATCCGGGCATTCTCGCAAAACCCGGTCCCGACACGGCGAATGTGACGGAGTCCACAGTGTGCGCGGCGACGAAAGGGGGAACCCCGTCATTCGTGCGGGCGGCGCCTCGCGACGTTCGTGTGGCGGCGACGCCGTCGCGCCGGGCTGCCCGTCGCGTACCCTCCTTCCACGTGGCAGCAGCAGACGTCCCGGAGCAGCTCAAGGAGCTGGATCAGACCTTGACGAGCATCGAGAAGGTGCTCGATCTGGACAAGATCCACCGTGACCTGGTCGATCTCAACGAGCAGGCGGCCGCCCCCGACCTGTGGGACGACCCGGAGCGCGCCCAGCAGGTCAACAGCCGCCTGTCACACCTGCAGGGCGAGCTCGAGCGGGTGCAGTCGCTCCGCCGTCGCCTCGACGACCTCGGCGTTCTCTTCGAGCTGGCCGAGGGCGAGGATGACGCGGCCACCCTTGCCGAGGCCGCGACGGAGCTGACGTCGATCAGCAAGTCGATCGGCGAGCTCGAGGTGCGCACCTTGCTGTCGGGGGAGTACGACGCGCGCGACGCGCTCGTCACGATCCGCGCGGAGGCAGGTGGCGTCGACGCCGCGGACTTCGCCGAGATGCTCATGCGGATGTACCTGCGGTGGGCGGAGCGGCACGGCTACCCGACCGAGGTCTACGACACGTCCTACGCCGAGGAGGCCGGCATCAAGTCGGCGACATTCGCGGTGAAGGCGCCCTACTCCTACGGCACCCTCTCGGTCGAGCAGGGCACACACCGGTTGGTGCGCATCTCTCCGTTCGACAACCAGGGGCGTCGCCAGACGTCGTTCGCCGGCGTCGAAGTGGTGCCGGTCGTCGAGCAGAGCGACCACGTCGAGATCCCCGACGACGAGATCCGGGTGGACGTCTACCGGTCCAGTGGTCCCGGGGGCCAGGGCGTCAACACCACCGACTCGGCCGTGCGGCTGACACACATCCCGACCGGCATCGTCGTCTCCTGCCAGAACGAGCGCTCGCAGCTGCAGAACCGTGCATCGGCCATGACCGTCCTGCAGGCGAAGCTGCTGGCCCGCCGGCACCAGGAGGAGCAGGCCAAGATCGACGCCCTCAAGGGCGACAACTCGGGGTCGTGGGGCAACCAGATGCGTTCCTACGTGCTGCACCCCTACCAGATGGTCAAGGACCTGCGGACCGACTTCGAGACGGGTAACACCGGAGCGGTGCTGGACGGGGAGATCGACGCGTTCATCGAGGCCGGTGTCCGCTGGCGGCGCCAGGGCGAGAGCTCGGCCTGAGCTCTCCCGGTCGCCCGCCGCTGTGCCGACCGGGTGAAATCCGGGTGCGTCTTGCCCGAGGGAGCGTTCCGACGGCTCCGGGTCGGACGAACGTCTATATATCGGGCGAAGACCGCGAACGCCCGCAAAATCGGTGACGCTGCTCGGATGGCCTAGTCACTGTCAGTAACCAAATGTGGCCATGGTGTGCCTCTTCGGTGACGCGGTGTGTTTGACAGCGTCCTTGGCGCTGCGCACCATCGGTCATGCCGCCGGCGCGAGCCGGGCGGTGCAAGGGGAAAGCGACGATCCGCGGCCGTGCTGACGGTCACCGGTCCGCCCGGGGGGGCGGGACGACCGCGGGGAGCGAGTGGTGAGACCGACCCCCTGTCGGTCCCGGGAGTCCTCCTGGGATCACAAGGAGAGGTCGAGGGGGGCCATCACCTAATGGGCATCTATCAGCGTCTCGGCGCCGGCATCCTGGCGCTCGGCGTGGCGATCGTAGGCGTCGTGTTCGTGGCGCCGGCAGCATCGGCGCACGCCAACGCCGTCACCGGAGTGAGCACCTGCCAGCCGGACGGCACCTACACCGTCACCTGGACCATCGCCAACGACTACAACCTCACCGAGGTCGTCAACCACGTCAGTCACGACGTCGGCACCGTCAACGGGCTGCCGGCCCAGCTGGGCAAGAAGGCCACGGCCACCGTGACCTCGCTTGGCATCCCGGGAACGGCCAAGTCGGCGTCTCTGAAGGTGAAGGGCACCTGGTCCGACGGCTTCTCGGAGCGGGCCGTCGAAGGCACCGTCCGCTTCGACAAGCCGTGTGCCCCGACGCCGAGCTGTCTCGCCTCGATCAGCACCAAGGACGTCGTCGCGGCCTACCTACCCGGCGACCCCTTCCACGCGACGGTGGCCTACAAGGGCGGATCGCTGTGTGACGGTGTCACCAAGACGGTGTCGCTCAACTCCTACGCGACTGACGGCGGCAGCTGGCCGACGAGTGGGACGCAGGTCTTCGTCGACCACGACCAGGTCACCCTCAGCAAGGACAAGACCTCCGGCAGCCTCTCGGTGCAGGCGCCGTCCTGCTACTACCAGACCGACCTGTACTTCGGCGACAAGCGCTACGACGGCAAGAACGGGGCCGTCCCTAACTACCCCGGCGTCGTCACTCCCGAGAACCTCGTCGCGGCCCGCAACGGGGGGCACGCCTGCGACGTGATGCCCTCGGGCACGCTGACGACCAACTGTTACCAGGACAAGGGCAAGGTCGTCGCCTCCGCGCTGGACAAGGGCACCTTCGCCAAGACCGTCTTCCGCCTTGTCACGGGGACCGGCGCCGACCACTCCGTCGTCATGGCCAAGCAGGCGCCGGACGGCTCACTCATGGCGAGCGGCCTCAGCGACAACACCAAGGTCTGGCTGCAGTACAACACCGGCAAGGGCTGGGTCGACGAGGGTTCGACCGTCACGACCGACAGGTGCACCCCGGTGCAGCCGGCGGGTCAGCTGGTGACCGACTGCTTCGAGGACGCGGGCCGGGTGAAAGCGGTCAGCCTCGAGGAGGGAACCTACAAGCGCGTCCAGTGGCGGCTGGTGACCGGCACGGACGGGAGCCATCTGATCGAGGTCGGCACCGAGGACGACGGCAAGCTGGTCGCCAAGGGCCTCGCGGACGGCAGCAAGGTGTGGCTCCAGGTCAATACCGGCAGGGGCTGGAGCGACACGGGCTCGGTCATCACGACCGGCGCGTGTGCGCCGGTGAGCCCCGTGGGGGACGTGGTCACCGACTGCTATCGCGACGCGGGAGTGGTCAAGGCGGTGCGGCTCGACGACGGCAGCTACCGGTACGTCGCGTGGCGCCTGGTCACCGGCGACGGGGGTAACCACGCGAGAGTGCTCGCGCAGGAGCAGGCGGACGGCTCCTTGGTGGCCACGGGGCTTGACGACGCGACGAAGGTCTGGCTCCAGTACCGGGTCAACGGCCGCTGGGTCGACGAGGGCTCCGTCGTGACCTCCGGCACCTGCGTCCCGACCGGTTCGGTGGCCACGGAGTGCGTGCGGGACGGCGGCTCGGTGACAGCGACGCTCAACGCGCACGACGCCACCGGGGTGCAGTGGCGCCTGGTGACCGGCACCGACGCGGCGCACGACACGGTCGTGCCATCCGTCAGGGACGAGGCCACTCTGGTGGCCTCGCACGTCGCCGACACCACGAAGGTGTGGCTGCAGTACGGCTTCGGCGGCAGCTGGACGGACGTCGCGGGTGCCCGGGCCACCACGCCCACCTGTGTGCCGTCCGGTGCACTCTCGGCTACCTGTGTCGAGAACGCCGGCCGCGTCGTTGCGACACTGGCGGCAAACGACGCCACCGGTGTGCAGTGGCGACTGGTCACCGGCACCGACGCGGCCCACAGCACCGTCGTGCCGTCCCGGAAGGACGCCGCCACGCTGGTGGCCGCGAACGTCGCCGACGCCACGAAGGTGTGGCTGCAGTACGGCTTCGGCGGGAGCTGGTCGGACGTCGCGGGAGGGACGGCCACGACCGGCGCCTGCACGCCACCGGTCGTCAGCTCGAGCGGAAAGTTCACCGTCGCCTGCTCGGCTGACGGCGCGGACGTGACGCTCGGCAGGCTGAACGCCGGCACGAACCAGGACGTCGTCTGGACGCTGACCTACGGCGCCACCAGCAAGACGGTCGTCTCGGGTGAGGTCGTCGCGGTCCCCGCGGCTGCCGCCCTGGTCCTCGCCTACAAGGCGGGACCTGCCGAGACCGTCACGGTGCAGACCGACACGGCGCCGGCCGCCTGCGTGCAGACGGGCACCCCCCAGCCGGGCACCCTCAACATCGTGAAGTCGGTCGACGAGACCGGCGACGCGACGTTCGGCGACACGCTGACCTACCGCCTGGTCGTCACGGCCAGCGGTGCCACGGGTCAGACGAACGTCGTGGTGTCCGACTACATCCCGGGCTACAAGCCCGGTACGGCCTCGGGACTCACGACGTACGTCGCCAGCTCGGCGGCGTGCGACGCGGGCACCTGCACGGTGGCCTACGACGCCACGACGCGCCAGCTCACCTGGAGCCTGGGCGGAATGGCAGCGGGCACCAGCCGGACCGTGACCTTCCGGGTCGTGATCGACCACCCCGCTCAGCAGCCCGACGGTGCGATCCCTGCCGTGACGATCCTCAACACGGGCGCGGTGCAGTCGAGCGAGACGGCCAGCAAGCCCTCGAACGAGGTCCAGACGCCGGTGACAGCGGTGTCGGGCGTCAAGCAGGGCCGCACCAGCGGTGGTACCCCGGTGGTGCACACCCAGGTCGACTCCGCGGCCAACCTGCTGCCGCACACGGGCATGCCGCTGCCGATGGACAGGGCGCTGGCGGTCGCGGTGCTCCTCCTGGGCATCGGCGTGGCGTTGACGGTGGCTGCGCGCCGCCGCGAGGTGCGCATCACCCGCGGCTGACCTGAGGCGCCGGGCCCCGGCCCGGTGCGCGTGGGGCAGTCGAGCACCGTCGAGAGCTGAGGGCCCGGATCGGTCGATCCGGGCCCTCAGCTCGACCTGGCGCCTCCAGAACGGCCCGCTGCGGCGCCGTAGCACCCGCCTGTCACTGCCGGTGCAGTCGCGAGCACGGTCGTACACTCACTGTCGTCCCCCACCCGCGAGCGGCCGGTAGTGATGAGTCAGTGATCCGCCTCAAGAACGTCACCAAGATCTATCCGAGCCAGACCCGGCCGGCCCTGAGCGACGTGTCCGTCGAGATCGACAAGGGCGAGTTCGTCTTCCTGGTCGGGCAGTCCGGCTCGGGGAAGTCGACCTTCCTGCGCCTGGTGCTCAAGGAGGAGAAGGCGACGAGCGGTCAGGTACACGTGGCCGGCAAGGACCTCGCCAGGCTTTCCTCCTGGAAGGTCCCCGCCCTGCGGCGTCAGGTCGGCACGGTCTTCCAGGACTTCCGGCTGCTCAACAACAAGACCGTCATGGAGAACGTGGCCTTCGCGCTCGAGGTCATCGGCCGCCCGAGGCACCAGATCGCCAAGGTCGTCCCGGAGGTCCTCGATCTCGTCGGTCTCAAGGGCAAGGAGAACCGGCGTCCCGACGAGCTCTCCGGGGGAGAGCAGCAGCGGGTGGCCATCGCCCGCGCCTTCGTCAACCGGCCGATGATCCTGATCGCCGACGAGCCCACGGGGAACCTCGACCCCACGACGAGCGTCGGAATCATGCGGCTGCTCGACCGCATCAACCGCACCGGCACCACTGTGGTCATGGCCACCCACGACGACGACATCGTCGACCAGATGCGCAAGCGCGTCATCGAACTGGAGGCGGGCCGCCTGGTCCGCGACCAGTCGCGCGGCGTCTACGGCTACTCCCGCTAGCACTGCTCCGACGGCCCGGCCGCGAGACCGAAGCCGGGGGCTCCGCCCGTACCACCACGACGAACAGGAAGCCATGCGCGCGACGTTCATCCTCTCCGAGATCGGCATCGGGCTGCGGCGCAACCTGACGATGACGCTGGCCATGATCATCACTACCGCGGTGTCCCTGGGCTTCCTGGGCATGGCGGTGCTCTTCAACCAGCAGGTCAGCGTGATGAAGGACTTCTGGTACGACAAGGTCGAGGTGTCGGTCTTCCTGTGCGGGCAGGACTCGTCCGCCCCCAGCTGCGCGGCCGGTGAGGTCACCCAGGCCCAGCGCGACCAGATCCGCGCCGACCTCGACCGTCTCCCGCAGGTGCAGAAGATCTACTACGAGTCGAAGGCCCAGGCGTTCAAGCGCTTCAAGCAGCAGTTCAAGAACAGCGCGATCGTCGACAACGTCACAGCCGACCAGATGCCGGAGTCCTTCCGGGTCAAGCTGGTCAACCCCGAGCAGTTCCCCATCATCGCCAGCGCCTTCATCGGCCGCGACGGCGTCGAACAGGTGCAGGATCAGAAGGCCCTGCTGGAGCGTTTCTTCAAGGTGCTCAACTGGGTGCAGTGGTTCGCGTTCGGACTGGCCATCATGATGGTCATCGTCTCGGTGATCCTGATCGTGAACACGATTCGCGTCGCGGCGTTCAGCCGGAGACGCGAGACCGGCATCATGAAGCTGGTCGGTGCGTCCAGCTTCTCGATCCAGCTCCCGTTCCTGCTCGAGGGCGCGATCTCCGGTTTCCTCGGCGCCCTTCTCGCGTCGGGTTCGTTCGTTCTCCTCAAGGGCGTGCTCGTCGATCGCATCCTCGCCCCCAACTTCCCCATCACGCGGTTCATCACCTGGGGTGACGTGTGGCTCAGCGCTGGTGCCGTTTTCGTCGTCGGCGTGGCGTTAGCGGCAATCGCGAGTTTCCTGACCTTACTCAAGTACCTTCGCGTCTAGGCGATCCGATCGTCCGGACGCGGGGAGCGAGGCTCGAGCAAGGAACCGGAGTCCGTTCACGGCGAGCGCTCGTGCGGGTCGTTCCACGACAACAGCTGGATCGACCCAGATCACAACGACACGGAGATTCCCCGCCGCATGCGTTGCCGTCCTCTGCCTCCTCGTCTGCTCCTGACCGTCCTGCTTGTCGCGGCCTCCTTGGTGCTCGGCGTCCTGGCGACGGCCCAGGCCGACGACAAGTCGCGCAAGCGCACGGTCGACAAGCGGATCTCGGCGCTGCGCAACGACCTGGAGAACACCTCGCAGCGCGTGGAAGCGGCCATCCGCGACCTGAACCGCGCCGAGTCGAGACTGCCGACCGCACAGGCTCGGGTGGCCCGCGTCCGCGGTCGGCTCGCAGCGGCGCAGGCCCGTGACGCGATGCTGGCCGGCAAGCTGCGGGTGGCCGTCGCCGAAGTGCGCCGCGCCCAGGCGCGCATCGCCAAGACCCAGGCCGCGATGGATGCCACCCATGTGCTGATCGGGCGCATCGCCCGGTCCTCCTACCAGGAGGGCAGCTACGCCGAGCTGGCGGTCGTGCTCAACTCCGAGAGCCCCGACGACTTCGCGACCCGGCTCGTGCTCGTGCAGGACGCCATGCGCTCCCAGGGGAACGTCCTCGGCAACCTGGCCGCGAACCGAGCCGACCTGGCTGCCGCACGCGCGACGCTGGACGCCAAGCGGCGCCAGCTGGCGCAGATGAAACGCGAGCAGGAGCGTCTCGTCGCGGCCATCGCCGGGCTCGAGCAGCAAGCGGTGCAGGCGCAGCGGGCCGTCGAGTCGTTGATTGCCGAGCGCGCGAGCGCGGTGGCCGCCGTCAAGCGGGAGCGGGAGGCGGAGGCCAAGCGGCTGGCAGCGGCGCAGGCGCAGTCCCAGGCGCTGGCGCGGTCCATCGCCGCCGCCGCGGCCCGTGCCTCCTCCCGCGCCCGACTCGGCGCCGAACCCGGTGGGGGCGGCGGTGGTGGGCTCGCGTGGCCGGCGAACGGCCGGATCAGCACCTACGCCGGCTACCGCATCAACCCCGTGACCGGCTCACCGAGCTGCCACTCCGGCATCGACATCGCCCCCGGTTACGGCGCTCCCATCTTCGCCGCTGCCGACGGCGTGGTCGTCGCGACGACGTACACCAGCTGGGACGGCAACACGACGATCGTCGCCCACGGCGGCGGCATGACGACCTGGTACGCCCACCAGGACTCCTTCGGCGTCCACGTCGGGCAGCGGGTGGGCCGCGGCGAGGTCATCGGGCGTGTCGGATCCAGCGGATTCGCCACCGGCCCGCACCTGCACTTCAACGTCGTGCTCGGCGACACGGCGTACGACCCGATGGGTTGGTACGGCGGCCCGCGGCGCACCGTCGCGTCGCTGTGCCCGAACGGACCGGCACCGGTGCTCTGACCAAGTCGGCCGGTGACGGGTCGCCTGCGCCCTAGACTCCTACGGTGCTCTCCCTGCTGTCCCCGGCTGCCCTGCGCCGCGCCCTGCGGGTGAGCACCGTCCTCGCCCTGATGGCCCTGGCGTACGTCGGCGGTGTGGTGACCGGGGTGGTGGGCAGGGACCAGCCGGCTCCACGACGTGGCGTGCTCGACGAGGCCGCTGCCCGCATCGCCGACACCGCGGCCCGCCCCATCGACCGCAAGGCGCTCGATCGGGCCGCCGTCGAGGGCATGCTGCGCGCCCTGGGTGACCGCTGGTCGACGTACTACGGCGCGGCAGAGTTCTCCTCCTTCCACGACGCCCTCGAGGGCCAGTACTCCGGCGTGGGCCTGTGGTTGCGCTCCTCCACCGGAGGCGGGGTGCAGGTCGGCAGCGTGCAGCCGGGCTCGCCTGCCGCGCGGGCCGACCTGCGCGCGGGGGACGTGCTCGTGTCGGTCGGTCGCAAGCCGGTGGCCACGATCGGGATGACCCGCGTGGCGACCCTGTTGCGCGGTCGCGAGCACACCAGCGTCGGCATGGTCGTGCGCCGCGGCACCGTCACCCGGGACCTGCACCTCACGCGGGCGCGCTTCACGACAGAGGACGTGGTGGTCGAGCACCTGGCTGGCAACATCGCGAGGATCCAGGTCAGCGCGTTCACCCGTGGTGTCGGTCGCGAGGTGCGGGACGCACTGGGTGCGCCCGGTGAACGGCATGCCGGCGGCGTCGTGCTCGATCTGCGCGACGATCCGGGCGGCCTGCTCGACGAGGCGGTCCAGGTGGCCTCGGTGTTCCTGGACGGCGGTCCGGTCGTGTCCTACGAGCGGCGTGGTCGTCCGGCACGCACGCTCGACGCGTCCAGCGGCGGCGACCTCACCACGCCGCTCGTGGTCCTCGTGAACTCCTCGACGGCCAGTGCGGCGGAAGTCGTCGCCGCGGCCCTGCAGGACCGCAACCGTGCTGTCGTCGTCGGGTCGCGCACCTACGGCAAGGGCTCGGTGCAGGAGCCGGCGCGGCTCTCTGACGGGTCGGCGCTCGAGCTGACCGTCGGGCGCTATCTCACCCCCGCCGGTCGCTCCCTCGAAGGCGTCGGCGTCGAGCCCGACGTGGCCGTCGAGGCGAGCGCGCCGTCGCAGGAGTCGGAGCGACGCGCCGTCGAGGTCCTTACCGGACTGGTCGCTGCCCTCGGCGGCACGGGAAGGGGATGAGCCGTGCCCAAGGAGCAGGGTCGCAAGCTGGTGGCCCAGAACCGCAAGGCCCGTCACGATTACCACATCGACGACGTCTACGAGGCGGGCCTGGTGCTGACTGGCACGGAGGTCAAGTCGCTGCGCGCCGGTCACGCCACCTTGGTCGACGGTTTCGCGCACATCCGCGACGGTGAGGCGTGGCTCTCGGGGGTGCACATCCCCGAGTACACGGAGGGAACGTGGACCAACCACGAGCCGCGACGCGAGCGCAAGCTGCTGCTGCACAGGGGTGAGATCGTCCGGCTCATCGGCAAGACGAAGGAGGGCGGCTCGACGCTGATCCCGCTGTCGCTGTACTTCAAGGACGGCAAGGCGAAGGTCGAGATCGCACTCGCGCGCGGCAAGCGCAGCTTTGACAAGCGGCAGGCGCTCGCCGAGAGGCAGTCGAAGCGCGAGACCGAGCGCGCACTGGCGCGCCGTAACCGCGGCGACTGATGCCGCAGCGGGGGGTCGTACGCCGACGCGGGCTGGTCGGCGTCCTCGCTTCGATGACGCCGTGGCTGGGCCTCGTGCTCGCCGCCGCCCCTGTCGCCGCAGCAGGGAACGAGCGGATCCAGTCCTACGACGTGGTCCTGAGAGTGCGCGCCAGTGGCGCGCTCCAGGTCACCGAGACGATCGACTACGACTTCGGCAGCAACCGACGGCACGGCATCTTCCGCGACGTCCCCACGCGGGTTCCCTACGACAACGACCGCGACCGCCTCTACACGCTGCACGACGTATCGGTGACCAGTCCCACGCCGGGCACTCCCACTGGCGTGTCGCGCAGCGAGGACGCCGGAGTCACGAGCCTGCGTATCGGCGATCCGGACCGGCTGGTGACAGGGCGGCACACCTACGTGCTGCGCTACACCGTCGACGGGGCGCTCAACGCCTTCACGGACCACGTCGAGCTCTTCTGGAACGTGATCGGTGACCAGTGGGACGTCCCCATCCGGGCCGGATCGGCGTTCGTCGAGACGCCGGGAGCGGTGCAGCAGGTGACGTGCTTCGCGGGACCCAAGGGCAGCCGCCTGCCGTGCGGGTCGGCCACCGCCGTCGGGACCAGGGCGACGTTCTCCCAGGCGAAGGGACTGCCGCCGTTCAACGCCCTGACGGTCGTCGTCGGCCTGCGTGCGGGCGATGTGGCTGCCGCCGGTCCGGTCCTGGAGGAGCGATGGTCCCTGCGGCGGTCGCTGACCCCGACGCCGCTCACGGCAGCAGTCGCACTCCTCGTCCTCGGTCTGGGGGTCGGCGGCGTCGCCTGGCTCGTGGGCAGTGCGGGGCGCGACCGGCGTTTCGTCGGCCGCACGCCGGGAGTCCTGCCAGCGACCGGTGAACCGGTCATCGAGGGCCGGATGCCGCTGGTCGACCACGAACCGGTCGCCGTCGCGTTCGCCCCGCCCAAGGGGCTGCGCCCCGGCCAGATCGGCACACTGCTCGACGAGCAGGCGAACGTCCTCGACGTGACCGCGACGATCGTGGACCTCGCGGTGCGGGGTCACCTGCGTATCGAGGAGCAGGCGCGGGCGCACTGGTTCTCCCGGCACGACTGGGTGCTGGTGCGTCTCGACGCGGCGGCCGGCGACGTACTGCTGCCCTACGAGAAGGCGCTCTACGACGGGTTGTTCGAGTCGGGACCGACCGTGGCGCTCTCGCAGCTCACGAAGCACTTCGCGGCACGGCTCGCCGGCGTACAGACGAAGCTGTACGAGGACGTGACCGCGGCGGGCTGGTTCCGCGGGCGTCCCGACAAGGTTCGCGGCCGCTGGAGCGCCGCGGGCATCGTGCTCGCCATCGCCGGCGGCTGGCTCACCTGGATCCTCGGCCAGCACCTGCACTGGGCCGTGGTCGGGGCCGCGATCACCGTGGTGGGCCTGTTCCTGCACCGCATGGGTCGGCGGATGCCCGCGCGCACCGCGAAGGGATCGGCGGTCCTCGCCCAGGCCAACGGGTTCCGGCAGTACATCCACACCGCCGAGGCGGAACAGCTGCGCTTCGAAGAGGGGCAGGACATCTTCAGCCGCTACCTGCCCTACGCCATCGTGTTCGGCGAGGTCGACCGCTGGGTGCGGGTGTTCGGTGCGCTCGCCGTCGCGGGCCCGGCCGGCGCGAACCGCACGGGCCCGAGCTGGTACGTCGGCCCAACCGGCTGGGACGCGGATCACTTCTCCGACTCATTGACCGGCTTCACCTCCAGCGCCGCGAGCACGATCGCGGCCGCCACGCCGTCGTCGTCCGGCGGGTCCGGCTTCGGTGGCGGTGGGTCCTCCGGCGGAGGCGGCGGCGGAGGAGGCGGCGGCTCCTGGTGAGCCCGTCGGCTCAGCCGCCCGGCTGGAAGGAGCCGGCAGCGCTCGGTGCCGGCCGGGAATGGCAGTGGGCCCGGCCAGGTTGCCGCCCCACATGAAGCGGTGGCGCTGAACGAGTACGGCGGTCCGGACGTGCTGATGCTGCGGGACCTGCCGGACCCCAAGATCGAGCCGGATGTCGTCCTGGTGCGCGCGCGGGCGGCCAGCGTGAACCCGGTCGACTGGAAGGTCCGCGACGGCCATCTGGATGGCGCGTTCTACGTGCACTTCCCGCTTGTCCCGGGGTGGGACGTCGCCGGCGTCGTGGAGGCGGTCGGTCCGAGCATCACCGAGTTCGCGCCCGGCGACGAGGTCATCGGCTACGTGCGGCGCGACGAGATACAGCACGGCACGTACGCCGAGCTGGTGCCGGCGCCGATCCGGGCGCTCGCGCCGAAGCCCCGCTCGGTGGGTTTCGAGGAGGCCGCCGCGCTACCGCTCGCCGGCCTGACGGCGTACCAAGTGCTCGATGCGGCCTCCGTGGGCCGCGATGACACCGTGGTCGTGCATGCGGGCGGCCGGGGGTGTCGGTTCCTTCGCCGTCCAGCTGGCGGTGCACCGTGGGGGGCCCGGGTGATCGGCGCCGCGAGCGAGAGCAACCACGACTACCTGCGCAGTCTGGGCGCGGAGCCGGTCGCCT
>JAVEDI010000013.1 GCA_030841035.1 Actinomycetota bacterium | reverse complement strand
GGCGTTCCGGGTGCGATCACCATCGCCACCAATATGGCGGGCCGCGGCACCGACATTCAGCTCGGCGGCAACGCCGACATGCGCATCCGCCAGGAGATCACCGAGATCGAGGATCCGCGCGAGCGCGAGAAAAGCCCGCGCGCGGACGAGATCCGCCAGCAGGTGGCGCGGCTGAAGGAAAAGGCGCTCGCCGCCGGCGGTCTTTACGTGCTCGGCACCGAGCGGCACGAGAGCCGGCGCATCGACAACCAGCTGCGCGGCCGGTCCGGCCGGCAGGGCGACCCGGGGCACTCGCGGTTCTACCTCTCCCTCGGCGACGACCTGATGCGCCGCTTCAACGGGCCGATGCTCGAGTCGATGATGACCTCGCTGCGAGTGCCGGACGACCAGCCGATCGAGTCGAAGATGGTCACCCGGGCGATCCGTTCGGCGCAGACCCAGGTCGAGGGCCAGAACTTCGAGGTCCGCAAGGACGTCCTGAAGTACGACGAGGTGCTCAACCGGCAGCGCACCGTGATCTACGAGGAGCGCCGGCAGGTCCTCGAAGGCGCGGACCTGCACGAGCAGCTGCGACACATGGTCGACGACGTCGTCGAGGGCTACGTGACCGCCGCCACCTCGGAGGGCTATGCCGAAGAGTGGGACCTCGAGCAGCTGTGGGCCGCACTAAAGACCCTCTACCCCGTCTCGCTCACCATCGAGGCGCTCGAGGAGGCTTCCGGCGGCGACCGGTCCGGCCTGAGCGGCGAGTACCTGGCCGAGGAGCTCAAGGCCGACGCGCAAGCGGCGTACGACCGGCGCGAGGAGACCCTCGGCGCCGAGGTGATGCGCGAGCTGGAGCGGCGGGTGGTGCTCTCGGTGCTCGATCGCAAGTGGCGCGAGCACCTCTACGAGATGGACTACCTGCAGGAGGGCATCGGGCTGCGCGCGATGGCCCAGCGCGACCCCCTGGTGGAGTACCAGCGTGAGGGCTTCAACATGTTCTCCGCGATGATGGACGCCATCAAGGAGGAGTCGGTCGGTTACGTCTTCAACCTCGAGGTGCAGCAGGTCGAGCAGGACGACGAGGGCGACGAGGGCGAGGACGGCGCGCAGCCGCACCACGCCGAGGTCGTCGCCAAGGGGCTCGAGGCGCCCAAGCGCCCGGCGCGGCTGCAGTACTCCGCGCCGACCGTCGACGGTGACGCCGCGGCTTCGGCGCAGCCGGTGGTCCGCGACGGCGAGGGCGAGTACGCCGATGTGCCGCGCAACGCCCCCTGCCCGTGCGGCTCGGGCAAGAAGTTCAAGCGCTGCCACGGCGACCCGCGCACCCGCACCAGCTGACCGGACCCGCCCGGCCGCCCGCCCCGGGTGGTCAGCCGAGTTCGAGAGCAGTGCACTGCCAGCGGCCGTCCATGCCCTCGAGGCGCAGGGCGACCGCGGTCGAGCGGGCACCGCGGCGGACGAGGGCGCAGACCTCCGCGACGCCGTCGGCGGGCTCGCTCACGTGCACCGAACGGACGACGCCGCGTGGCGGCGCGACGTCGGGGCGGCCCGCGACGACGAGGTGGGAGATCTCGTCGTACACCTCCGCGGTGGTCCACCGGACCAGCTGCCCGGCCGGGCGGACCCCGGCGAGGACCTCGACGATGGCCTGCACGACCCGCCCGGCCCACGACCGCGCGCTGGGCAGCGCGCTGGACGCGGTGGGTTGTGGACCGAAGTCCTCGCAGTCCTGCTCGCGTTGGGCGTCGCTGACCGGCCGGCTCGGTCTCGCGCCCGGGCCGAGCACCCGCAGCCCGGGCGGCGCCTCCGGCGTGGCCGGTACCCCCGAGGGCAGCACGAACGCGAGCGCCAGGGTGCCCTGGACGGCCGCGTCGCCACCGCTGGTGTCGTCGGAGGTCCCGTCGCGGCAGGGGGTCGGGGAGCCGTCCAGCCAGCGGGCCGGCCAGCCTCCCGAGCCGGGCTCGTCGTCGTACGGCGGCTCGCAGCGGGGCAGGGGTAGCCGGCGCAGCGGGGGGTGCGCGGGTGCAGCGGCGAGCACTGGCGCGGCTGTCGACGTCGTCATGGTGGCTCCTCGGTGACGGGAACGGCGCTCAGCGGTGGTCGGGCGGCGGGGTGAGCTGCTGCCCCGGCTGGAGAAGCCCGGGATCGGGCCCGATGACCGAGCGGTTGGCGGCGTACCAGTGCGGCCATTCGGCGGCGACGTCCACGACGGTGGCGGTGGGGCCGAGGTAGCGGGCGACGATCCGCCAGAGGCTGTCGCCGCGGTGCACGACGACGGTGTCACGGCGGGCGCGCTCGGCTCGCGGCGCCGTGGCCAGCAGTCGGACCGGCGCGGGGGTGCGACGGTGCACGACCACCGGACGGTCCGGTGTCCATCCCGGGGCGGACGGGCGGCGGGACGCCGGCGCCGGCACACCGGGCCCGGGGGACTCGGGCGCGGGCCGGTCGAGCGACGGGAGCAGCCGTCCTTGCGTGCTCGAGGAGGGGGCCGGCGGCGCCGTGGTGGCCGGGGAGGCCAGCGCGACGCCCGCCGTGGCGGGCCCCCCGAGCAGTGCCAGACCCAGCACCACCTCGCCGAGGCGACGCAGCGCGCCGGGGGTCAGGGCGGCGGCGTACCGGGCCCACGCGCGATCGGTGCGACGGACCAGCGCGGCCGCGAACGCGACGGTGCCGGCCGCCGAGACAACCGTCAGCGTCCCGGCGGCGCCCGCGGCGGCGGCCAGCGCCACGAGGGCGTCGACCGGTGCCGGTCCCGGCGCACGGACCGCACGCCAGGGCTCGGTGGCCGCCCAGCCGAGCAGGGCGGCCGCGCCGGGGACGGTCAGCAGACCGAGCGCGGCCGCCGCCCGGCGCAGTCGCCCAGGGTCTGCGCCAGAGGCCCGCCATCCGGTCATCGCACTCCGTCGAATAGGGTTGGTTGCCTGCGTTTACCTACGTTTAGCTTTATATACCTCCGTAGTCATGTGTTCAAGTGCCCTGTGGACGACGAGGGCCTGCCTGCCTCGCGGGCCAGCGGGCACTCCCGCGGTGCGGCAGGATCGGGCGGCGGGACGAGGCCGAGCCGGGAAGGGGCCATCCGGTGCGCTGGGACGAGCTGTTCCGCGACCTGGAGGCGCAGCTCGCCCAGGCGGCGGCCGCCGAGCTGGCCGGTGAGGTCGCCGACCGGACGCGTCGCGAGGCGGCGGAGGTCACGCTCGGGGACCGGCTACGCGCCGCCCGCGGTCAAGCGCTGAGGCTGACGGTGCGCGGGGCCGCACCGCTGGCGGGGACGCTGCGCGAGGTGGGTCCGGACTGGCTGCTGGTCGGCCAGCACGACGCACGGGAGGTGCTGGTCGCGAATGCGGCCGTGATCGCCGTGTCGGGTCTGCCGCACCTGCACACCGAGGAGGCCAGCCAGGTACGCGCCCGGCTGGGTCTCGGCAGCGCCCTGCGGGGCATCGCGCGCGACCGCGCGCCGGTCGCCGTGACGACGGTCGACGGGTCGACGGTGACGGGCACCTTCGACCGGGTGGGACGCGACTACGTGCAGCTCGCGGAGCACCCGGTGGGGGAGCCGCGCCGGCCGAGCCAGGTCAGCGGGGTGCGGGTGGTGCCCTTCGCGGCGCTGGCCACCGTCGCCAGGCCCGGCTGAACGGCCGGCCGCCCTCAGCCGCCGGGGTCGTCGCCGGTTTCGTCGTCGGGGTCCGGGCCGTCCTCGGGGCTCGAACGTCCGAAGCGGTGGCTGTCGACGAACTCGCGGGTCTCCTCGTACATCCGCGCGATGTAGGCCTCGAGCTGCGTGGCCTCCACCCGCCACTGCCCCCGGCCACCGATCTTGATGGCCGGCAGCTCACCGCTGCGGACCAGCGCGTAGACCTGGGCCGCGGAGGCGTTGAGGATCTCGGCGACGTCGGCCAGTTGCAGGAAACGGGGACTCGCGGCCGGCTCAGGTGCCATCGGTGCTCGTCATCCCTCGCGATCTGTCCGCTCGAGGCGCGGTGTCGAGGACCTGCCGCGCACGGCGCCGTGTCCGACCCGTTCCGCCTGAGTATGCCGTGCGGTGCCCGGCCCGCCGGCCGGCTGTCCACAGACCTGCTGTCTGCCCCTCCCCTTCACCGGCCCGCTGGGGCAGGATGAGCTGCGCCGCAGATCAGCCGTAGGGGGAAGCGTGCCCGAGCTACCTACTCCTGCCGCCGCCCGCCTGGCCCGGCCGCGCTGGCTCGACCCGCGGCTGGTCGCCGGGCTGCTGCTGGTGCTGCTCTCGATCGTGGTGGGCGCGAAGGTCTTCGCCGCGGCCGACGAGCGGGTGCAGGTCTGGTCGGTGACCCGCGACCTGGGCGCCGACACGCGCCTGGGCCGCGACGACCTGGCGGTCCGCGCGGTCCGCCTGGACGACGTGGCCGGTCGCTACGTCGCCGCCGACCAGGACATCAGGGGCCTGGTCCTGACCCGGGCGGTCGGCCGCGGCGAGCTGGTGCCCGCGGCGGCCGTCGTCCGGGCGGGTGCCACTGCCCAACGCCGCGTGGTCGTCGAGGTGGACCGGCTGGGGGCGGCCGGGCTGGCCAAGGGCCGGGTGGTCGACGTCTATGCCGTGCGCGACCCCGCCGGCGGCGCGACCGCGGCTGACACCGCGGCCGGGCCGGAGCTGGTGCTCTCCGGCGTGACGGTTGCCGAGGACCTGCGCGGTGGCGACGGGGCGTTCGCCGGCGGCAGCGCCAAGGCCGGCGTCGCGCTGCTCGTCGATGCCGACGAGGTGGCCCCGCTCATCGACGCGATGGCCCACGGCGACGTCTACGTCGTGCAGGTCCCGTCACCCGGCTCCTCGTGACCGTTCGCGTCCTGGCCGCGGTCACCGGCGCGAGCTGGGAGCCCGCCCTGGTCGCCGCGCTCGAGGGCGAGGCCAGCGGGCTGACCGTCGTACGCCGCTGCGTCGACCTGCCCGACCTGCTCGCCGCGGCCGCGGCCGGCACCGCGCGCGCCGTCCTGCTCTCGGGCGAGCTGCGGCGCCTGGACCGGGACGCGCTCTCGCGGCTGGCGGCTGCCGGGGTGGCCGTCGTGGGGCTGCACACGCCCGGTGACCCGGTTGCCGAGGCGCGGCTGCGCCAGCTGGGCATCGAGCAGGTGCACCCGGCCGACGCCTCGCCCGGCGAGCTCGCGGCCGCGGTCGCCGCCGCCGTCGCCTCTCCGGGGCGGCAGAGCCACGCGTACGGCGACCCCGCCGCGGCGGTGACCGGTCCGGACCCGTCCGGCGCGGCGAGCGCGCCGGTCGAGGCCGCCGCCGGGCCGCCGTCCGGACGGCTCGTGGCGGTCTGGGGCCCGACCGGCGCGCCGGGCCGGACCACGGTCGCGGTGGGCGTGGCGGCCGAGCTGGCCGCGGCGGGCACGGCGACGCTGCTCGCCGACGCGGACGTCTACGGCGGCACCGTGGCGCAGGTGCTGGGCTTCCTCGACGAGGCGCCCGGCCTGGCGGCAGCCGCGCGGCTGGCCAACCTCGGCCAGCTCGACCTCGCGGGGCTCGCCAGGGTCGCGCCCGTGGCCGCCCCGCGCCTGCGGGTGCTGACCGGCATCTCGCGTCCCGACCGCTGGACCGAGCTGCGGCCCTCGGCCCTGCAGCAGGTCTGGGCGCTGGCCCGCAGCCTGGCGTCCTGGACGGTCGTCGACTGCGGGTTCTCGCTGGAGCAGGACGAGGAGCTGTCCTTCGACACCGCCGCGCCGCGGCGCAACGGGGCGACGCTGGCGACGCTGGCCGCCGCCGATGTCGTGCTGGCGGTCGGCGCCGCCGACCCGATCGGCGTCCAGCGGCTGGTGCGGGCGCTCGGCGAGCTGCGCGAGGCGCTACCGGGGGTCACCGCGCGCGTGGTGCTCACCAAGGTGCGGCGCGCTGTCGTGGGCAGCGACCCGCAGATCCAGCTGGCCGCGGCCCTCGAGCGCTACGCCGGCGTACGCGAGGTGACCTTCCTGCCCGACGACCGCGACGCGCTGGACCGCGCGCTGCTCGAGGGCCGCACGCTCGCCGAGGTCGCACCCGACTCGCCGGTGCGCCAGGCCCTGACCGGGCTGGCCGCCAGCCTCGACGGTCGCCCGCCGCCGGCCGCCCGACGGCGGCGGCTGCGGCGCTGAACCGCGGCTCAGCGCGGGCGGCGCAGCTCCCGGCGGGCCACCGAGCGCAGGTGCACCTCGTCGGGCCCGTCGGCGATGCGCAGCGTCCGGGCACCGGCGTACATCGCGGCGAGCGGCACGTCGTCGCTCACGCCCGCGGCGCCGAACACCTGGATCGCGTCGTCGAGCACCTGGCAGGCCACCCGCGGCGCGAGCACCTTGATCGCCGCGATCTCGGTCGCCGCGGCCTTGCCGCCGACGGTGTCGATGAGCCACGCCGTCTTGAGCACGAGCAGCCGGGCCGCCTCGATGGCGATGCGCGCCTCGGCGACCTGCCGTTCCACCATGCCGTGCTCGGCGAGCGGCCGCCCGAACGCGGTCCGGGTGCGGGCCCGCTCGACCATCAGCGCCAGTCCGCGCTGCGCCATGCCCATCAGCCGCATGCAGTGGTGCACCCGGCCCGGACCCAGCCGGGCCTGCGCGATCGCGAAGCCGTCGCCCTCCTGCCCCAGCAGGTTGGACACCGGCACGCGTACGTCGCGGAACACGATCTCGCCGTGCCCGTGCTGGTCCGTGTAGCCGAAGACCGGCAGCGACCGCACGAGCTCCACACCCGGGGTGTCCGTCGGGACGAGCAGCATCGACTGCTGGGCGTTGGGGGGCCCGTCCGGGTCGGTGCGGCCCATGACGATCAGCACCTTGCAGCGCTCGTCGGCCGCGCCGGTCGTCCACCACTTGCGCCCCTGGACGACGTACTCGTCGCCGTCGCGCACGATGGAGGTCCTGATGTTGCGCGCGTCCGACGAGGCGACGTCGGGCTCGGTCATCGCGAAGCCCGACCGGATCTCGCCGGCGAGCAGCGGCTCCAGCCACTGCCGGCGCTGCGCGTCGGTGCCGACGAGCTGCAGCACCTCCATGTTCCCCGTGTCCGGCGCGGCGCAGTTCAACGCCTCGGGTGCGATCTCGGGCGACCAGCCGGTGAGCTCCGCGAGCGGCGCGTAGTCGAGCACGCTCAGGCCGGAGACCGCCGGCAGGAACAGGTTCCACAGTCCCCGGCTACGCGCCTGCGCCTTCAGCTCCTGCACGACAGGGGGCAGGGCGTGGGGCCGGCCTCGCGCTGCTGCTGCCCGCCGTTGCTCGGCGTACACCGCCTCCGCGGGGAAGACGCATTCGTCCATGAAGGCCTGCAGGCGCTCGGTCAGCTCGGCGGCACGGGCGCCGGGGGCGAAGTCCATGGCGCACAGTGTCTCCCTAGGATCGCGCGGGTGAGCGACGAGGCGGCCGTCCGGGGAAGCGGCAGCGGGCTGCTCGACGACGTGACGACGGCGCAGCGCCTCGCCCGGTGGCTCGGCGCCTCGGCGCTGCCCGGTGGCGGCGACGTCACGGTGCGCCGCCACGGCGAGGGGCACAGCAACCTGACGTACGTCGTCGCGCGCGGTGGCCGGGACTGGATCCTGCGTCGTCCCCCGGCCGGTCCGCTGCTGCCGACAGCGCACGACGTGGTGCGGGAGTACCGCGTGCTGGACCTGCTGGGCCGCGCCGACCCGCCGGTCCGAGTGCCGCGGGTCGTCGCCGTCTGCGAGGACACCTCCGTGCTGGGCGTGCCGTTCTACCTGATGGAGCGCGTCGAGGGCACGGTGGTGCGTGGCGCGCTGCCCCCGTGGCTCGACGAGCGGGGCCAGCGGGCCCTCGGGCTCGACGTTGCCGACGCCCTGGCCGAGCTGCACCGCGCGTCGCCGGAGCCCTTCGCCGCCGCGGGGCTCGGCCGGGCCTCGGGCTACCTGCACCGTCAGGTACGGCGCTGGGTCGGGCAGCGGGAAGGCATCCAGGCCGCAGCGGCGGCCGAGGGCGGCCGGGCCCGGGCGCTGCCCGACTACGACGCCGTGCGCGACTGGCTGCGCGGCCACCTCCCGCCCGAGAGTGCCCCGGCCGTCGTGCACGGCGACTACAAGCTGGACAACGTCATCGTGGCGGGGACGCGGGTAGCCGCGATCGTCGACTGGGAGATGGCCACGGTCGGTGACCCGCGGGCGGACCTGGGCTACCTCGTGAGCTGTTGGGCCGAGCCGGGGGAGCGCTACCCGCTGCCCGGCCTGGCGACCTCCGGGCCCGGGTTCCCCACCCGGGCCCAGCTGGTGGCCCGGTGGGAGTCGGCCAGCGGTCGGGAGGCCGGTGACCTGAGGTGGTTCGTCACGCTGGCGGCGTGGAAGCTGGCGGTGCTGCTCGAGGCGTCGTACCACCGTCACCTCGCGGGCACCACCGACGACCCGTTCTTCGCAACTCTGGAGGACGGCGTCCCGGCGCTGCTCGCCCACGCCCGCGAGGTGTGCGGTGCCTGAGCTGCGGGCGCTGGTCGTCGACTGGGGTGGGGTGCTCACCGAGCCGCTGGAGAGCGCCATGCGGTCGTGGGCCGAGATCGATGGCGTCGACTTCGAGCACTATGTCCAGGTGATGCGCGAGTGGCTCGGCGGTCACCAGGGCGAGCTGGCGGCGAGCAACCCGGTGGCCGCGCTGGAGCGCGGCGAGATCGAGGTGCCCGACTTCGAGCGGCAGCTGGCCGAGCGACTGTCGAGGTCCACGGGGGCGGCCGTCCGGCCGCAGGGGCTGCTGCAGCGGATGTTCGACCAGTTCGCCCACGCGCCGGCCATGTCGGCGCTGGTCCTGCGGGCCCACCGGCTCGGGCTGCGCACCGGGCTGCTGTCCAACTCGTGGGGCAACGAGTACCCGCGCGAGGGCTGGGACCAGATGTTCGACGCGATCGTCATCTCCGGCGAGGTGGGGATGCGCAAGCCCGAGCCGCAGATCTTCCACCACGTCCTGGGCCTGCTCGGCGTCGCGCCCGGTGAGGCGGTGTTCGTCGACGATCTGCGCGAGAACGTGACCGCGGCCGTGGACCTGGGGATGGTGGGCGTCCACCACACGTCCTACGACGAGACGGCGACGGAGCTCGAGGCGCTGTTCGGCCTGGCCCTGCGCGACTGACCCGGCGGAGGCGTCTCTCAGGCGGCGAACAGCAGGGTCAACCCGCCGACGGTGTAGCCGACCATCAGCACCAGCAACGGGATCTGGCCCGCGATCGCATGCCGA
Source organism: Actinomycetota bacterium (assembly GCA_030841035.1). Classification (GTDB taxonomy): domain Bacteria; phylum Actinomycetota; class Actinomycetes; order JACCUZ01; family JACCUZ01; genus BP-173. The sequence goes on along the minus strand of JAVEDI010000013.1, from coordinate 10,831 downwards.
CGCGGCAGCAGCCGGACCGCCCGGTCGTGGGCGAGGATGACGCCCAGCACGTGGCCGGTGACGACCGCGGCGACCTGCAGGACCGCGGTCGTCGTCCGTCCAGCGAGCGAGCCGTTGATGGTGAGACCGTCGGTGCCGAGCAGGTCGGCGCCGGTGCCCAGCGGGTCGGACAGCTGGATGAGGGTCTGCTGCCCGACGATGACGAGCAGCGACCAGTAGTGAGCGACGAAGTACCCGGCGACGATGGGCACGAGCGAGTGCGCGAACTCCGCCGCGAGCCGCAGGGGGGGCTGGTCGGTGCCGCGCCCGGTCAGTGCGGAGGCGCCGGCGAACGCGACGGTCACGATGGCGACGACGGTGAGCAACCCCAGCGTCGACACGACCCGTGGCGGCAGGGGGCTGGTCTGCGCGAAGTCCACCCAGCTCGGTGACGAGGAGAGCGAGTCGAAGACGGTGGAGCCGAGCAGCACGCCGACCACCGCGAACAGCCCTCCCACCGGGGCGATGGAGGCCACTCCCTCGAGGGGGTTGCGCAGCACCAGCACGCCGTCGGAAGGCCGCCGACCGAGCACCGAGAGGCGGCCCAGCAACGAGGAGAAGACCTCGAAGCCGTCGCAGTGGTCGAACCACCGCGAGCCGTACCAGGTCGCAGCGAGCAGGTGCGCCGCCAGGTACACGGCGAAGAACAGCCGCAGCACCGTCAGGCTGGTGTTGTCCGGCGCGATCAGCTCCAGCCACACGAACGCCAGCAGCGACGCCGCTGCCGGCCAGTAGCCCAGCCACGAGGGCAGCGGGGACAGTCCCCGTTCCGGCTGCACCGCCATGCCGCGCGACAGCAGCAGGTGCAGGGTGCGGATCGGGTTGATGAGCCTCCACACCGGGCCGATCAGCACCGACAGGAGGGGCACCCCCACCCACAGCAGCACGTAGACCACACCGGCCGTCGGGTTGAGCGCGTCGTCCTTGCCGAAGACCATCGCCAGCACGACGTACGCCGTTGCCACCAACCCCACGGCGCGCAGCACGAACCGGGTGACGGGGCTGTCGATCAGCCGGGCCAACGGCGCCGGCAACGGGCGCCCGGCACGCTCGGGGTCGAACCGCGGCTCGCGCCACAGGAACAGCAGCACGAGGAAGGACACCAGGATCGCGACGCCCGCCCCGGTCAGCGCGTAGCCGAAAGGGATCGGAAGGTCTTCCTTGCTGCCGACGCCGTGCGCCAGCAGCATGCCGCCGCTGCTCACTGCACCTGGAGTTGCGTGAGCTGCAGCGCCTTGTGCTCCAGCTCCACCTCGAACACGCCTGACTGGTCGGCGGTGAACTCGATCACGCCGGGCTGGCCGGCCTCGATGTCCTTCTTCAGGTCGTAGCCGTGCACGTGCACCTCGTCGGCGACGTCACTGGTGACGACGAGACGCACCGTGCTGCCCTCGGGGACCTTGACCCGTCGGGTCCTGGGGATCACCTTGCCCTTCCTGACGGTGACCGAGATCTCCACGGCGTCGTCGGCGCTGCCCGCCGTGGCCGACGAGCTCGAGTCGTCGGTGGAGTCGTGGCCGGAGTCGTCGGTCGAGGACGCGGAGGACGACGCCGGCGCGGCGCCGGAGGACGAGTCGGTCGGCGCTGCTGTCGTCGAGCCGCCGGAGCAGCCGGAGGTGAGCAGCAGGGCCGCACCGAACAGAACGGTGGCAGTGGCACGAAGCATGGGCCAACCATGCCACGATGGAGCGACCGAATGCTGAGGAACACACCCTCCGGAGGTGGAGCCGTGCCCGACCGGCTCAGCCCCCTGGACGTGTCGTTCCTCTACTTCGAGGAGCCCACGACTCCCATGCACGTGGGCGCCGTTGCCGTGTTCCAGCTGCCCCCGGACGGGTTCGACCACGACCGGCTCCTCGACCTGATCAGTGACCGCATCCCCTTCGTGCCGCGCTACCGGCAGCGGATCCGCTGGGTGCCCGGCCGGCTGGCCAATCCGGTCTGGGTCGACGACGAGAACTTCGACATCGCCTACCATGTGCGGCGGTCGGCGCTGCCGCGCCCGGGCACCGACGAGCAGCTCGACGAGCTGGTGGCCCGCGTCCAGAGCCGCCCGCTCGACCGCAACCGCCCGCTGTGGGAGATGTACCTCGTCGAGGGCCTGTCCGACAACCGGTTCGCGTTGCTCACCAAGACCCATCACGCGATGGTCGACGGCGTCGCGGCGGTCGACATCGGGCAGGTGATCCTCGACACCAGCCCCGAGCCGCGCGACGCAGTTCCCGACACGTGGAGTCCGGCGAGCGAGCCGTCCCGGGTCGAGCTGGTGGCCGGCGCGCTCGTCGAGACGGTCCGGCGGCCCGCGGCCGTGCTCGACACCGCCCGCGGCGGGCTCACCGAGGTCCGCTCCGCGGCCGCGCGGCTCGCCGGGGTCGCGGGTGGGCTGTTCGCCGCCGCCCGCACCGCCGCTCGGCCCGCACCCGAGAGCCCGCTCAACGCCGTCATCGGCCAGCAACGCCGCTACGCCACCGTGACGCTCGACCTCGACGACCATCGGCGGGTCCGCAAGGCGCACGGCGGCACCGTCAATGACGTCGTGCTCGCGACGGTGGCCGGCGCGCTGCGCGCGTGGCTGCTGACCCGCGGCGAGGCGGTCCGCACCTCGACGACGGTGCGCGCGATGGTCCCCGTCAGCATCCGCGAACCTGCCGACGCGCGGGGCCCTGTCACGGGCAACCGGGTGGCGTCCTACCTCGTGGACCTGCCCGTGGGCGAGCCGAGCGCGGTCATGCGGCTGCACCAGGTGTCCTACCGGATGAAGGCCCACAAGGACACCGGCCAGGCGGTGGGCGCCGAGGCGCTCGCGGGGCTGGCGGGCTTCGCGCCCCCCACCCTGCACTCGCTCGGAGCCCGGGTCGCGAGCGGGCTGAGCAAGCGCTGGTTCAACCTGGTCGTGACCAACGTGCCCGGCCCGCAGCAGCCGCTGTACGCCGGCAAGGCGCGGATGCTCTCGGCCTTCCCCGTCGTGCCGCTGGCCAAGGGCCAGGCGGTGAGCATCGGACTGACCTCCTACGACGGCAAGGTCTGCTACGGGCTCAACGCCGACCGCGACGCGATGCCCGACGTCGATGTGCTCGCCCAGTGCATCGCCGACGCCCTCGCCGAGCTGGTGGAGACGGTGACATGAGCCCGGCTCGCTCGCGCCGGCCACGCACAGGTCTGGTGCTCGGTGCGGGGGGCGTGCTGGGAGCCGCGTGGTCCATCGGGGCCCTCAACGCGATCGCCGAGGTGGACGGCGTCCTCCCGCACGCCAGCGACATCATCGTCGGGACGTCGGCGGGCTCGGTGCTCGCGGCCCTGCTGGGCGCCGGGTTCACCGCCGAGCAGCTGCGGGCCCACCAGCTGGGCATGCCGCTGCCGCACCGCGTCGGCATCGGCTGGGACTACGACAGCGCCACCGGTGGCGCCTTCCCGGCCCGGCCCAAGCTGGCGGTCGGGTCGCCTGCGCTCCTGCGGCGGTCGGTGACGAACCCGCGCCACGTTCCGCCGCTCGCGGTGCTCGCGGCGCTCACCCCACCCGGCAGCGGCAACCTCGCCGCTGTGGGCGCCATGGTCGGGTCGGTCGCGGACGCGAGCGGCTGGGTGGCGCGGGAGGGGATCTACGTGATGTCCCTCGACTACGACTCGGGACGTCGGGTCGCCTTCGGACGCCACGGCTCGCCGCCCGCGACGATCGCCGAGGCCGTGATGGCGTCCTGCGCGATCCCGGGCTGGTACGCACCTGTCATGATCAACGGTCGGCGCTACATCGACGGTGGCGCCTGGTCGACGTCCAACGTCGACGTGCTCGCCCGCGAGGAGGTCGAGCAGGTGTACGTCGTCGCGCCGATGGCCTCGTTCGTCCTCGACCACCCGCACACGCTGACCGGACGCATCGAACGTCGGGTGCGCAGACAGATCACTCGACGGCTGCTGCACGAGGCCGGCAGGGTGCGGGAGACCGGCGCGGCGCTGACGATCCTGGCCCCGGGTCCGGAAGACCTCGCGGTCATGGGTGCGAACATGATGGACCCCTCCCGTCGTCTCGAGGTGCTCGAGACGTCGCTGCGGACCAGCGCAGAGGCGTTGCGTCATCCCAGGCCGGACGATCTCAGCGGCGCCGTCTAGATGCGCGTCTACCTACCGTCCACCCTCCCGGCTCTCGCGGCAGCCCTCGACGCCGGGGCGATCGAGGCCGAGGTGGGTTTCGCCGTCACGCCGGCGCTGCGCGAGTGGTACACCGAGGGCGACATCGAGGAGCTGGAGTACGTCGCGACGACGGCCGCCGCGCGGCACTCGCTGCGGCTGCTGGCCGCGGGCGTCGAGCCCGTCCGGCGTGTGGTCGTGGCTGCCGAGGTCGCCGACGGCGCTGTCCGGCCGGCGCCCGACGTGGCCCGGGCCGCCGTACGGTTGACGGGCCCGGTACGGCTCGCCGAGGTGGTGTCCGCGCACGTAGACGACCCGTCGGCCACCAGCGACGTACGTGCGGCCGTGCAGGCCCTGCCGGCGGCGGATGCGGGTGACGAGGACGCCGTCCTCGCGGTCGAGGGGATCGAGGACCACGAGCTGGGCTGGTACGCCGCCCAGGAGCTCGGGATGCTCGTCGCGCTGGAGTGCTGAGCGTTGCCCCGGTCGGGGCGGTCGTGCGGTGCGTGTCACGATGGACAGACGTCCTCGGCGCCGTCGCCGGGGACCGGGCAATCAGCCGATCAGGAGCAGCAGAGCATGGACGCCGTCACCGCGGTCCCAGTCCCCCACAACGAGCCGGTCAAGCAGTACGCACCCGGCAGCGGCGAGCGCAGCGAGCTCGAGGCGACGCTCAAGCGGATGCAGAGCGCCACCACCGAGCTGACCATGACCATCGGTGGTGAACGGCGGATGGGCGGCGGCGAGCCGTTCGACGTCGTCCAGCCGCACAACCGCCGCCAGGTGCTCGGCACCGGGCAGCACGCCACCGCCGAGGACGCGCAGGCGGCGATCGCCGCGGCCCGGGCCGCGGCGCCCGGCTGGCGGGCGATGTCCTTCGACGACCGCGCGGCGATCCTGCTCAAGGCGGCCGACCTGCTGGCCGGCCCCTGGCGATCGACGCTCAACGCGGCGACCATGCTCGGCCAGTCCAAGACCGCCATCCAGGCCGAGATCGACGCGGCCTGCGAGCTCATCGACTTCTGGCGGTTCAACGTGGACTTCGCGCGACGCATCTACGAGGAGCAGCCCACGTCGAGCCCGGGGGTCTGGAACCGCACCGACCACCGCCCCCTCGAGGGCTTCGTCTACGCCATCACGCCGTTCAACTTCACCGCGATCGCCGGCAACCTGCCGACCGCCCCCGCGCTGATGGGCAACGTCGTGCTGTGGAAACCGGCGCCCAGCCAGCAGGCCGCCGCCCATCTCGTGATGATGCTGCTCGAGGACGCGGGCCTGCCGCCCGGCGTCATCAACATGCTCACCGGGCACGGGGCGCCGGTCTCAGAGGTGGCGCTGTCCTCGCCCGATGTGGCGGGTATCCACTTCACCGGCTCCACGGCCGTCTTCCAGAAGCTGTGGCGCGAGGTGGGCGAGAACATCGCGTCCTACCGCTCCTACCCGCGCATCGTCGGCGAGACCGGCGGCAAGGACTTCGTGGTCGCGCACCCGAGCGCCGACATCGACGTCCTGCGCACCGCGCTGGTGCGCGGCGCGTTCGAGTACCAGGGTCAGAAGTGCTCCGCCGCCTCGCGCGCCTACGTCCCGCGCAGTCTCTGGCCGGCCCTGCGTGACGCGATCGCCGCCGAGACCGACGCGATCACGATGGGCGACGTCAACGACATGTCCAACTTCATGGGTGCGGTCATCGACGAGCGAGCGTTCGCCAAGCACAAGGCGGCCATCGAGCGGGCCAAGGCCGACGACACGATCACCGTCGTCGCAGGTGGCAGCTACGACGACAGCGAGGGGTGGTTCGTGCGGCCGACCATCCTCGAGTCGACCGACCCAGACAACGAGATCTTCACGACGGAGTACTTCGGGCCGATCCTCGGCGTGCACGTCTACGACGACGCCGACTACGACGCGATGCTGGACCAGATGGAGTCCGTCGCGCCCTACGCGCTGACCGGGTCGATCATCGCGCAGGACCGGACGGCAGTGGCCGACGCCAGCGAGCGGCTGCGCTTCGCCGCGGGCAACTTCTACGTGAACGACAAGCCCACCGGGGCCGTGGTGGGTCAGCAGCCGTTCGGCGGCGGCCGCGCGTCGGGCACCAACGACAAGGCGGGATCGGCCCAGAACCTGCTGCGCTGGACCAGCACCCGCTCGATCAAGGAGACCTTCGTGCCCCCGACCGACTATCGCTACCCCCACATGGGCTGAGGCTGCTGACCCGGCGCAGCCACGCTGCGCCCACGTCGCCGTACGGCGCGACCCCCGCCCGCACCTCGGCCAGCCGCTCGGCGCAGGACCGCTCGGCCAGCGCCACGATCTCGGGCGGGTAGCCCAGCGCGACCCGGTGCTCGGCGAACTCGTCCTCGTCGTCGACGACCACCGACCCGTCGGCGAAGCGGATGACGTCGAGGTCGAGGTCCACCATGGTCACCTCGCCGTCGCGCCACTCGGGCACCGTGCTGATGTCGACGTACGTCGCGATCTGGTCCCCGCCGTCGCCGGGCAGCGGTTGGTAGAACGCGGCGGTGCACGGCAGGGCAGGGGGGAACAGGATCACGTGGTGCCGCTCGGCGGCGAGAGCGGCACCCGGCCGGCTCGCGACCGTGCCGATCGGCACCCCCACCCAGACGCCGTGATGGTCCTCGCCGAGCCGGTGGCCCCGCAGGGTCCAGTGCCGCCCGCCACCCCACTTCGTGTAGCGGACCGTCACGCCGCCCCCGTCGCCCACGGGGCCAGCATGCCCCACTTCGTTCCTCGTCCGGGACCCGCGCAGCAGCCTTCACTAGGGTGGCGCGGGTGAACGAGACGCCGGACGACAGCGACGTCGACGTCCGCGACAGCACGCCCCACGACCGGCACTTCGGCGAGGAGGGCGCGCGGCTGACCTACGGGTCCTACCTGCGGGTGTCACAGCTGCTCGAGCAGCAGCAGCTGGAGTCCGATCCGCCGGCCCACGACGAGCTGCTGTTCATCACCGTCCACCAGGTCTACGAGCTGTGGTTCAAGCAGCTCCTGCACGAGCTGACCGCGGTCCGCGACGCGATGTTCGCCGGCAACCTGTGGTGGGCGCGACACCTGCTGACGCGGGTCGCCACGATCGAGGCGGTGCTGATCTCACAGATCGGCGTCCTCGAGACCATGACACCGCAGGACTTCCTCGTCTTCCGCGAGAAGCTCTCACCGGCAAGCGGGTTCCAGAGCGTGCAGTTCCGCGAGATGGAGTTCCTGTCCGGCGCCAAGGACCCCGGCTTCCTCGACCGCTTCCGGTCCCTGAGCGACGAGGAGCGGGCGCGGCTCGAGCGTCGCCTCGAGGAGCCCAGCCTGTGGGATGCGTTCGTCGAGGTCATCCGCCGGGCGGGACTGCCCGCCGAGGACGACGAGGCGCTGACCCGCTCGCTGCTCGCCATCGCCGGTGACCGCCCGGCGTACGACGAGATGTGGCAGCTCGCCGAGCGGCTGCTGGACCACGACGAGAACGCTGCCCTGTGGCGCTCGCGCCACGTGATGATGGTGGAGCGACAGATCGGCACGAAGTCCGGCACCGGCGGGTCCACGGGAGCCCCCTACCTGCGCGGCCGGCTCGGGCTGCACTACTTCCCGCTGCTGTGGGAGCTTCGTTCTCACCTGTGACCCGAAGGCGGTACCACGGGTCTAGGGTCGGGGGCGCAGAGGGCCGCCGGTGACACGCTGTCGGCCGACGGGACGGGCTGGGAGCGACGACAACGATGTCGGCGGACGCGGGTGACGAGTCGGACCGGGCACAGCAGCTCAAGCCAGGAGGTTTCGGGCTGACCGGGCTCGACGTCGACCCGGCGCTGCTCGAGAAGGCAGCGAGCATCCTGGCCGGTGACGGCTCCGCAGCGGGACCCGGCGACGCGAACGCCGCCGCCGCCTTCCTGCGCCGCTACTTCCGCCACGTCGCCGCCGACGACCTGGTCGGGCGCGAGCCTGCGGACCTGGCGGGGGCGGCGCTCTCGCACCGTGCCCTTGCCGCCAACCGGCCGCAGGGCACCGCCCTTGTGCGGGTCCACACCCCCGGCGTCGAGGCGGACGGCTGGTCGGCCGGCGGGAACAGCGTCGTCGAGGTCATCGTCGATGACATGCCGTTCCTCGTCGACTCGGTCACCGCCGAGCTCAACCGCCACAAGCGCGCGATCCACCTGGTCGTGCATCCCCAGCTGGTCGTACGACGTGACGTGGCCGGTCGGCTGCTGGAGGTGCTCGACACCTCGGTGGCCGACCCCTCGTCACCGGACGACGTCGTCGAGTCGTGGATGCACCTCGAGGTCGACCAGCAGCTCGGGAGAGCCGACACCGGTGACGTGTCCGGCCCGACCGGCGCTGACGACGACGCAGCGCTGACCGCCGACCTCGAGCGGGTGCTTCGTGACGTGCGTGAGGCCGTCGAGGACTGGCCCAAGATGCGGGCGACCGCGCTGCGCCTCGCGCAGGAGATGACCGACTCGCCGCCGGCCGGCCTGCCGGAGCAGGAGGTCGCGGAGGCGGTCGAGCTGTTGCGCTGGCTCTCCGACGACCACTTCACGTTCATGGGCTACCGCGAGTACGTCCTCGAGCCGGTGGACGCCCAGCCGGCGGCCCCCGACGCCGACCCGGGCCGGGAGCGAATCGTGGCGCTGTCCGGCACCGGACTGGGCATCCTGCGGGCCGACCAGCTGCAGAGGCCCGACCTCGGCCTGCTGCCCGCGGAGGCCAGCGCACGGGCCCGCGAGCCCAGACTGCTGGTGATAACGAAGGCGAACAGCCGCTCGACCGTGCACCGGCCCGCCTACCTCGACTACGTCGGCGTCAAGACGTTCGACGACACCGGCCAGGTCGTCGGTGAACGGCGGTTCCTCGGCCTGTTCACGTCTGCCGCCTACACCCAGAGCATCCAGCGGATCCCGGTGCTGCGCCGCAAGGCGGCCGAGCTCATGCAGCGCAGCGGGTTCAGCCCGATGTCGCACTCCGGCAAGGACCTGCTGCAGATCCTCGAGACCTATCCCCGTGACGAGCTGTTCCAGATCTCCGTCGACGACCTCGCCGCCATCTCGACGAGCGTGCTGCACCTGCAGGAGCGTCGCCAGCTGCGGCTGTTCCTGCGTCGCGACGACTACGGCCGTTTCATGTCCTGCATGGTCTACCTGCCGCGCGACCGCTACACGACTCAGATGCGGCAGGCGATGGAGGCCATCCTCCTCGACGAGTTCGGCGGGGTGAGCGTCGACTACACCACGCTGGTCTCCGAGTCGGTCCTCGCACGCCTGCACTTCGTGGTCCGGGTCGACCCCGGCCACACGGTGCCCGACGTACCCGCGGCGGAGATCGAGGCTCGCCTCGTGGAGGCCACCCGGTCATGGGACGACGACTTCGCCGACGAGCTGCTGCTCACCTGCGGTGAGCGCGAGGCCGCACGCCTGGCGGGCATCTACACGGACGCGTTCCCCGAGGCCTACAAGGAGGACCTGCCGGCCTCGGCGGCAGCAGCGGACATCAAGCGGCTCGAGGGGCTGCACGACGAGGGCGCCATCGATGTGCACCTCTACGCCCCGCCGGGGGCCGGCCCGGGGGAGCGGCGGCTCAAGCTGTTCCACGTCGGCAAGCCGGTGTCGCTCTCGGTCGTCCTGCCCAGGCTGCAGGAGATGGGAGTCGAGGTCGTCGACGAGCGGCCCTATCGCATCGAGCGCCACGGGCGACCGGTCGCCTGGGTCTACGACTTCGGGCTGCGCTACACGCCCTCGGGTGAGTCGGCCGGCGATGCCGGTCGGGCGCGTTTCCAGGACGCCTTCGCCGCGGTGTGGCGGGAGGAGGCCGAGAGCGACGGCTTCAACGCTCTGGTGCTGCGCGCGGGGCTCACCTGGCGACAGGCGATGGTGCTGCGGGCCTACGCCAAGTACCTGCGCCAGGGCGGCTCCACGTTCAGCCAGTCCTACATCGAGGAGTGCCTCACCTCGAACGTGCCCATCGCGCGACTGCTCGTACGACTGTTCGAGGCCCGCTTCGACCCGGGCTACGCGTCGGCCTCCGAGGAGATCGTCGACGGTCTGCTGGAGGAGATCCGCGGTGCGCTGGACGCCGTCGAGAGTCTCGACCAGGACCGCATCCTGCGGTCGTTCCTCGCCGCGATCCGGGCCACGCTGCGGACCAACTACTACCAACGCCGCGCCGACGGCCGACCCAAGTCCTACGTCTCCTTCAAGCTCGACCCGCGGCGCCTGCCCGACCTGCCGCATCCGTTGCCGCGCTTCGAGATCTGGGTCTACAGCCCTCGGTTCGAGGGCGTCCACCTGCGGTTCGGCGCCGTCGCGCGCGGCGGGCTGCGCTGGTCGGACCGTCGCGAGGACTTCCGTACCGAGGTGCTCGGCCTGGTCAAGGCGCAGACGGTCAAGAACGCGGTCATCGTGCCGGTTGGGGCGAAGGGCGGCTTCATCGCAAAGCGGGCCGATCCAAGCAACCGCGACGCGTGGATGACTGAGGGCTTCGAGGCCTACAAGATCGTCATCCGCGGGCTCCTCGACCTCACCGACAACCTTGTCGAGGGCGTCGTCGTGCCACCCAAGGACATGGTCCGTCATGACCCCGACGACCCCTACCTCGTCGTCGCCGCCGACAAGGGCACCGCGACGTTCTCCGACATCGCCAACGACGTCGCCCAGTCCTACGGCTTCTGGCT
>JAVEDI010000115.1 GCA_030841035.1 Actinomycetota bacterium | reverse complement strand
TCAGCGCCGGGGGAGGCGTGTGGCCGCGGACGGCGAAGTCGGTGCCGGTGTCGGCCCCGATGCGCACCGCACTGGGGCTGGCCGACGACGTCGAGGCGCTGAGCCCCGCGGAGCTGGTGCGCGCGGTGCTGCTGGCCCCGGTGGCGGCGGCGTTGGCCCTGGCGCCGGGCACGACCGCGCTCACCCCGCTGCAGCTGATGCACGCGATCCTGGTCGCCGACGTCGATCTGCTCTGGAACGGCGGCATCGGCACCTACGTCAAGGCGAGCGGCGAGACCCACGCCGACGTCGGAGACAAGGGCAACGACGCGATCCGGGTCAACGGTTCGGAGCTGCGTGTGCGAGTGGTGGGGGAGGGCGGCAACCTCGGCTTCACCCAGCTGGGACGCATCGAGTACTCACTTGCCGGCGGTCACATCAACACCGACGCCATCGACAACTCGGCCGGGGTCGACACCTCCGACCACGAGGTGAACATCAAGATCCTGCTCGACCAGATCGTGCGCGAGGGCGATCTCGACGTCGAGCAACGCAACGCGCTGCTCGCCGACATGACCGACGAGGTCGCCCGGCACGTCCTGCAGCACAACTACGAGCAGAACGTGCTGCTCGGCAACGCCCGCCTGCAGGCGCCCGCCATGCTCTCCGTGCACCAACGGTTCATCGCGTGGCTGGAGGAGAACGGCGGCCTCGACCGGCAGCTGGAGTTCCTGCCGTCGAGCTCGGTCATGGACCAGCGGCACAGCGCGGGGCTGGGCCTCACGTCCAGCGAGCTGGCCGTCGTCGCGGCGTACTCCAAGATCACGTTGACGGCGACGATCCTCGACTCCTCCTTGCCCGACGAGCCGTGGTACGCCGGTGCCCTGCGTCGGTACTTCCCCGGGCCGCTGGTGCAGCGCTTCGACGACCGGCTGGAGCGTCACCCGCTGCGCCGGGAGATCATCACGACCTGGGTCAGCAACGACCTGGTCAACCGGGGGGGCACGACGTTCGTCTTCCGGGCCCAGGAGGAGACCGGAGCCAGCCCCCTGCAGATCGCGCGCGCCTACACCCTCGTGCGCGAGGTCTACCGGCTCGACGACCTGTGGGCGGCGATCGAGGCGCTGGACAACCAGCTTCCCACGGCGACCCAGTCGATCCTGTATCTCGAAGGTCGCCGGCTGCTGGACCGCTGCACGCGCTGGATCCTGCAGGGCCGCCAGGCCAGCATCGACGTCGCGGCCGAGGTGGCGCGCTTCCGGCCGGACGTCGACCGGCTGATCGGCCAGATCCCCGACCTGCTGGTCGGCGCCGAGCAGGAGCGGCTGCGCTCGCGGGCGGCGGAGTTCTCGGGGCTGGCGGTGCCGGAGGACCTGGCGCTGCGCATAGCCGGGCTGCTCGACTCCTTCTCGCTGCTCGACGTCGTCGAGATCGCCGCCGCGGTCAAGCTGCCGGCCGAGGAGGTCGCCGAGGTCTACTTCGCCATCTCCGAGCGCATCGAGGTCGACCGGATGCTCACCCGCATCACCGCGCTGCCGCGCGACGACCGGTGGACCGCCCTGGCCCGCTCGGCGCTGCGCTACGACCTCTACGCCGCCCTGGCCGGGCTGACCACCAACGTGCTCACCTCCACCGACTCGCAGCTGCCGGCCATGGCACGCATCGAGGCGTGGGAGGACGCCAACCGCGAGGGCGTCACCCGCGCGCAGGGCACCCTCGAGGAGATCGTGTCCAGCGACCACTTCGACCTGGCGACGCTGTCGGTGGCGCTGCGCACCATCCGGACCCTGCTGCGCTGACGGTCCCCGTCGGCGATCCGGCAGTTTGTCAATCCTGGTTGACACGGTGGCGATGTCAACGTAGGTGGTAAGTATCCCTTGACTGTATAAGTGATCACTGCCACAATGGGTCTATGGCCGCAGGAAACAGGAAGTCCCCGAAGCGAGCGAAGTCCTCTGACTCGCGGTACTCGCTCATGGAATTCATGGCTGACTTCCCGAACGATGATGCCTGCCTGGAGTGGCTGTGGCGAGAGCGTTTCGCCCCCAACGGCGACGACATCGCCCGGTGCCAGAAGTGCGGCGTCGACCGCCTGCACCGCAAGTACGCGACCACCCAGCAGCGCCAGTCCTGGACCTGCACCGGCTGCGGGCATCACGTCCACCCGACAGCGGGAACGATCTTCCACAAGTCGTCCACGTCACTGCACCTGTGGTTCTACGCGATGTACCTCATGACCAGCACCCGCTGCGGAATCTCCGCCAAGCAGCTAGAGCGCGAGTTGGGCGTCACCTACAAGACGGCCTGGCGCATGTTCTGGCTGATCCGCAATGAACTCATGGACCAGGGCGATGTCGAACTCAACGGCGAGGTCGAGGCCGACGAGACCTACGTGGGTGGCAAGCGCAAGGGCCAGACCGGGCGTCCCGGTCGGGGGGACAAGCAGAAGGCCGCTGTGTTCGGCATGGTCGAGCGACAGGGCTCGGTCGTCGCGCTTCACGTCGAGGACGCCAAGGCTGCGACCCTGCTGCCGCACATGCGCAAGCGAGTCGACGTGTCGTCCATCGTCTACACCGACGAACTGCACTCCTACAAGACGCTGCACCGCGACGGGTACGACCACCGGACTATCGCCCACTCGGCAGGCGTCTACGTGAGCGGAGACATCTACACGAACACCATCGAGGGCTTCTGGTCCCTGGTGAAGCGCGGCATCGGCGGCGTCTACCACTCGGTGTCGCAGAAGCACTTGCAGGGCTACCTCAACGAGTACGCCTGGCGCTACAACCACCGCGACCTTGAAGGTCCGGCGATGTTCGGGCTACTGCTCGTCCGCGCTGCCAGCACTCGCGTCGTCTGACTCAGGCTCGCTTCTTGGCGGCGTTGCGACCTTTCGTAGGTCCCGAAGCACCGCGCTTCGCGGCGGAATCGGAATCTGCTCGCCGGCCAGTGTCTCTTGCGTTGGCTCGTCGGTGCCGTCCACGGGCCCTCCCTGTCCGAGTGGCCTCCTCTACCGCGTCTACGAACACGTGGGTGTCGAGGAAGTAGTTTGGGTAAGCGCGCCGAAGTGATGCGATCGACTCCACCGAGACTAGGACGACATCGGTGTTCGGGTCGTCCTCCCACGACCGCTCAACGGCCGTGTACGCATCCGTCGCCTCTGCGAGGACGCGATAGCCACGGACCCGCAGAGCCGGGTTCTCAGCGCCGCTGTTGAGTTCCAGGAGGAAGTACTTCATGTTCGGCAGAGTCTGCTGCTCAGCCAGGTCGAGGGCCGCGCCGTAAGCGGTAAGACGATCCACGACGTGCAACTCGTTCGCCAGAGCCCTCAACTCGGAGGCTAGATCACGGCGATTTCCCGGAGTTCCGGGGACAAGCGGAGTGCCTTCACGGTGGGCCAACTCGGAACTCATCAGAGCGAAGAACCGCAACCAGTCAGCCTCGCCACCGCGCGCCTTGAGTGCCTGCTGCGTGAAGGTGCCGACAGTCTCGACGGCGGTGGCCCATGCGTGCTGAAGGGCAGACCTGACCTGGACTTCGATCTTCAGGCCGTTGTACGTCGTCTTGCGGTCGCTGTAGTAGCGGTAGATCAGGTGCGCGCTGCGGTACCCGGTGTCCTGCGGGGTGGTGATGTAGTCATCCTCGCGTGTGAGGGCGTGCTTGAACTTGCTGTGGTGGTAGTCGTCCACGACGGCGCGCACTTCCTCAACCGTGTTGACGACTGCACGACACCCGCCGATGTCCTGCATCCGGGCAAGGTCCATGCCATGGATCCGCTCCAACTTCTGGCGGATTGACGGCAGGCGCTTGATGCGCTGAGCGACAAGGACGTTCGGGTCGACCTTGCGCGCCTTGTTCCGCAAGCCAACCTGCATGGTGTTGAGGGGGTAGCTGTGCGACGAGCGCCAGTTGTTGATGACCGCGAGGGCTAGTTCGCGGTCCTCCCGCGAGGTCGCCGGGTCCACGTAGGCCCTGCCTGCCTCATTCACGCGGTTGCGCGAGTACAGCGGCGCAGCCCACCCCGAAGTTGCCATGGGGTCAGACGGTAGCCCCGATTCGATCTCGTCCCAAGGGCTCCCATGCGTCGGGTGGCGCGGAGGCGGGGGGGAAAGTTCAGGTGTCAACTTATACATCCGTGGGATAGTTGCCACGTAGGTTGACGGACATGGATCTGGGACAGCTCTCCACCGGCATCGCCACCGACGACCCGGCGGTCGGCCTGCGCGCCGTGGCGGCGCTGCGCCGGCTGGCCGACCAGGTCGAGGCCCGGCAGGTCGCCGCGGCCCGGCGGGCGGGCTGGTCGTGGGAGCAGATCGGTGACGCTCTCGGGGTCTCCCGGCAGGCAGCGCACAAGAAGCACGGAGGCTGAGATGTTCAACCGGTTCAGCAGGTCGGCCCGTGCCGCGGTGCAGGCAGCAGTGGAGGAGGCCGAGCGACGCGGCGACGCCAGGGTCGGCACCGAGCACCTCTTGCTCGGCATCCTGCACGAGGCCGGCTCAAGTGCGGCCCGGGTGCTCGGCGTCGACGTGGTGACCGCACGCGCGGAGCTGCAGGCGATGGACGTCGACGCACTCGCCTCCGTCGGCATCGACCTCGGCCCGGGAAACGACGCCTTCCTCGCGCCGCGGCCGTCGCGCGCCGGTGGCCACCGTCCCTTCACGTCTGCGGCCAAGGCGGCGTTGGTCCGCACCCTGGTCGAGGCGCAGCGCCGCGGCGACCGACGGCTCGAGCCGCTCCACCTGCTGCTCGCGCTGCTCGACGCCGACCCGCGCGAGCCGGTTGCCCGGCTGCTGGCCAGGTTCGACGTCGACCCCGCCGCAGTCCGCGCCCAACTCTCTGCCGCCGCCTGACCCCGCAGCCTCGCCGTCGACCGTGACGGGGCCGTGTCACCGCGGCAGGCCAGCCAGAGCGTCGTGGAACCGCTGCAGGTCGGTGTCGGTCAGGTCGGCGCGTGCGGTCAGCCGCAGCCGGGAGACGCCGTCGGGCACCGAGGGCGGCCGGAAGCAGCCGACCCGCACGCCCTGCCCGAGCAGAGCGGCGGCCGCGTCGACGGCGTGCCCGGCGGAGCGCATCGGGGCGGACACGACCGCCGCGTCGGGCTGCGACGGCTGCAGGCCGTGGCCGGTGAGCACCGCGGCGAGGTCGGCCGCCCGTTGCCGGGCAGTATCGGCCAGGCCGGGGCCTGCGCGCAGGATCTCGAGGGCGGCGGCTGCGGCACCGACCGCCGCCGGCGCCAGGCCCGTGTCGAAGATGAACGAGCGCGCGGTGTTGATGAGGTGTTCCACGACGACGGCATCGCCGAGCACCGCGCCGCCCTGGCTGCCGAGCGACTTGGACAGGGTCACGCTCTGCACGACGTCCGGCTCGCCCGCGAGACCCGCCTGGCGCACGGCGCCGGAGCCGTCCGGGCCCACGACGCCGAGCGAGTGCGCCTCGTCCACCAGCAGCAGGGCGCCGTGCCGCCGGCTCACGGCGTGCAGGTCCGCGAGCGGAGCCGCGTCGCCGTCGACGGAGAACACCGCGTCCGTGACGACGAGCGCGGGCGCCGCCGTACGTCGCCGCAGTGCGGCCTCGACGGCGGCCACGTCCCGGTGCGGGGTGACCACCACGGTCGCCCGCGACAGCCGGCAGGCGTCCACCAGGGAGGCGTGGTTGAGCGCGTCGGAGACGACCAGCGCGCCCGGCCCGGACAGCGCCACGACCGCGCCGAGGTTCGCCAGGTAGCCGGAGGAGAACAGCAGCGCGCCTGCCGCGCCGGTGAACCGCGCCAGCTCGCCCTCCAGCTCGGCGTGCAGCGCCGTGCTGCCGGTCACCAGCCGGGAGCCGGTCGATCCGGCGCCCCAGGTCTGCACGGCGCGTACGGCGGCGTCGACCACGCGGGGCTCGCGGGCCAGCCCGAGGTAGTCGTTGGACGCCAGGTCGAGCACGTCCTCGCCCGGCGTCCGGGGCCGCAGGGTGCGGCGCATCCCGGTGCACTCTCGCTGCGCGGCCTGCTCGCGCAGCGCCTGCAGAGGGTCGGTCACTGGACGACCTCGCGGATGCTCTCGCCGACGGCCGCGCACAGGGTCTCGAGGTCCTCGTCGCCGATGGCCAGCGGGGGCATCAGCACCACGACGTCGCCCAGCGGGCGCACCCACACGCCGCGGCGGCGGGCGGCCTGGCAGACCGCGAACCCCGTGCGCTCGCCCACGGCGGCCACCTCGATGCCGGTCATGGTGCCGACGCGGCGGATCTCGCGCACCCCGTCGTAGTCGGCCAGGTCCTTGGTCAGCTCGCCGATGCGCTCACCGACGCGGGCGGCGTGGGCGACGGTGCCGCGCTCGGCCATCAGGTCCAGGTTCGCCAGGGCCGCCGCGCAGCACAACGGGTTGGCCGTGTAGGAGTGGCCGTGAAAGAAGGTGCGGCCCTGCGACGGCGCGCCGAGGAACGCGTCGTACACCTGCTCGGTCGCGAGCACCGCTGACAGCGGCAGGTAGCCACCGGTCAGGCCCTTCCCGCAGGTCATCAGGTCGGGAGCGACGCCGACGTGGTCGACCGCCCACATGCGCCCGGTCCGGCCGAGCCCCGTCGCGACCTCGTCGACGATCAGCAGGGCTCCGAACTCGTCGCACAGCGCACGCACACCACGCACGAACGAGCCGTCGTGGGTCAGCATCCCGCCGGCCGCCTGCACGAGCGCCTCGATCACCACCGCGCAGACCTGCTGCCCCTCGACCTCCAGCAGCGCACGCATCTCGGCCAGCACCTCGGCGGCCCGCTGGGCTCGGGACTGCCCGGGCCCGAGCACGCCGGGAGAGGACACCATGCGGGTGTCGAGCAGGATCGGCCGGTACGTCGCATGGAACAGCTCGATGCCGCCGACGCTGACCGCGCCGAGGGTGTCGCCGTGGTAGCCCTCGGCCACGTGCAGGTAGTAGGGCCGGGGGGTGCCCTCGCCGCGCTGTGCGGTCGCCTGGAAGGCCATCTTGATCGCGGCCTCGACCGCCGAGGACCCGTCGCCGGCGTAGAAGACCCGGGTCAGTCCTGCGGGCGCGCTCGCGAGCAGCCGTTCGGCCAGCTCGATGCCCGGCTCGTGGGTGAGCCCCAGGAACGTCGCATGGTCCAGCCGCTCCAGCTGGGCCCGCACGGCCGCGTCGATCTCGGGCACCCGGTGCCCGTGGACCGTGAGCCACAGCGAGGAGACGCCGTCGAGGTAGCGGTTGCCGTCGGTGTCCCAGAAGTGCATGCCTTCGGCGCGATCGACCACGATGGGCTCGTCGGCGGGCCAGGCGCTGTGCGCCGTGAACGGATGCCACACGTGGCGCAGGTCGCGGGCCACCAGGTCGGTCGTGCGCGGGTTCCTCACGGCGACCGAGACTAGAGGTCGTGGCGCGCGGGCCCGTCAGGAGACCTAGGCTCGCAGTCGTGCCGTCGCTCACCGACCTCGCCGCGGGCCGTGTCGACCTGGCCCCCGAGGACGCCGAGTGGCTGCACCTGCTGCTCAGCGACTGGCAGCTGCTCGCCGACCTCTCCTTCGCCGACCTGGTGCTGTGGCTGCCGTTGCGGCCCGAGGGACCCGAGGGCGACGGGTTCGTGGCGGTCGCCCAGATGCGGCCCACGACCGGGCCGACGGTGCGGCACGACGACGTGGTCGGCACCGTGGCGCCGCGTGGCCGCCAGCCGCAGATCGACGCGGCGTACGACGAGGGACGCATCTGTCGCGAGCGCGACCCCGACTGGCCCGGCAACGTGCCGGTGCGGGAGGAGACCATCCCCGTGGTCCGGGGCGGGCGGGTGATCGCGGTGGTCAGCCGGCAGACCGACCTGGCCGCGGCGCGCACCCCCAGCCGGCTCGAGCTGACCTACCTGCGCACCGCCGACGACCTGGCGCTGATGATCAGCGAGGGAAGGTTCCCGCTCGACGGCGATCCGGGCCCGCCGGACGGCGGCCCACGCGTCGGCGACGGGCTGATCCGCCTCGACGACCACGGCGTGGTGACGTTCGCGAGCCCCAACGGGCTCTCGGCCTACCGCCGGTTGGGCCTTGCCGCCGACCTCACCGGCGCCCACCTCGGCGAGCTGACCGCGCAGCTCGCGCGCCGCGGCCAGCCGGTCGATGAGGCGCTCTCGACCGTCCTGAGCGGCCGGGCGGCGCGCCAGACCGAGGTCGAGGCCGGGGGAGCGACCGTGCGGCTGCGGGTGATCCCGCTGACCCCCGGTGGCAGGCGCACGGCCGCGCTCGTGCTCGTCCGGGACGTCACCGAGGTCCGTCGCCGCGAGCGCGAGCTGGTCGGCAAGGACGTCACCATCCGCGAGATCCACCATCGGGTGAAGAACAACCTGCAGACGGTCGCCGCGCTGCTGCGCCTGCAGTCGCGCCGGCTCGAGCCGGGCGACCGCACGGCGCGCGAGTCGCTGGGCGAGGCCGAGCGACGGATCGCCTCGATCGCCCTGGTGCACGAGGCGCTGTCCCGGACGCTGGACGAGCACGTGGATTTCGACGAGGTGGCCGACCGGGTCGGGCTGCTCGTGGGGGACGGGCTGGGCGCAGCGGGCGCCGTGCGGGTCCGGCGCGACGGCAGCTTCGGGCAGCTGGTGCCCGAGCTCGCGACCTCCCTGGCCCTGGTGCTCGTCGAGCTCGTGCAGAACGCCGCCGAGCACGGCCTCGGGGAGGCAGGCGGGGAGGTCCGGGTCGTCGTACGCCGGTCGCCGGCAGCGCTGTGCGTGACGGTGTCCGACGACCCGGCGGTGGCCTCGGGCCAGCGACGGACGTTCGACCTCGACGCCGACGCCGGACTGGGCCTGCAGATCGTGCGGACCCTGGTGACCGCGCAGCTCGGCGGCACGATCGCGCTCGTGTCACCCCGCGCGGGGACGGGCGGCAACGCCGTGCAGGTGCGCGTGCCGCTGGATGCCGGGCCCCGGGTCTCCCCGACGTAGCACGAGGAAGCCCCGGCCGGTGGGGCCGGGGCTTCCTCGTGTTCGCGGGCCGCCCGCAGGCGACCCGGCCTCCTCAGGCGGTGCGGGCCTTGTTCCGGGCGCTGCGACGCTTCAGGGCGCGCCGCTCGTCCTCGGACAGTCCTCCCCAGACGCCCGCGTCCTGGCCGGACTCGAGGGCCCAGGCCAGGCACTGCTCGGTGACCTCGCACCGTCGGCAGACGGCACGGGCCTCCTCGATCTGCAGCAGGGCGGGACCGGTGTTGCCGATCGGGAAGAACAGCTCTGGATCCTCATCGCGACAGGCTGCGCGGTGGCGCCAGTCCATGCGCGTCACTCCTCTAGGTGTCTCACGGCGGTGCTTACGGCGGACAGGTCGATGGGGCGTTCGGGTGTTTCGAGCAACGTTACCAAACGCTTGTGAATCAGTTCACGAACTCATCCGCGCGCGAAGCGGCCTCTCGGCCCCCGTGCGCGGACGTTGCTCGGCGCTCCCTATCCCCCGATGGGCGCCTGAAACACTTGCACCAACCCTGACGTACGAGCGTGGCAGGTGCAAGCCTCGGCGTCGATCTTTTTGACCGCGCACGGTGTCGGGTATGTCACAACACGATACGTGGTCCTCCGGGCGGCCCGGCCGAGCCGGACATATCCGGCTCCCCGCGTACGTGTCGACGACGGGACGGCGACCGGTCAGGCGACCACACGCAGAGCCCGCGGCTGCGACCGGAACACGGCGCGCTCGCGCACGCCCAGCGGCTCACCGTCCACCTGGAGGGCGACCGGCCGGGAGGCCGTGACGGTGAACTCCGCCACGTCGTGGGCGGAGATCACGCTGCGCCCGCGCAGCGCCGAGGTGCGCGGCGAGAGGAGCTGGCGGACCTGGCGCAGCACCGGCAGCGTCCGGAGGCTGCGCAGCGCGTAGAGATCCAGACCCGTGTCGAACGAGGCGAGCGGGAAGGGGCCGATCGGGCGCGAGCGCAGGTAGGTCCACGGCGCCGTGTTGGCGACCATGACCAGGTACAGGCCGCTCTCGTGCAGCGGCGAGGACCCCTGGTCGCCGACCGGTGCGCCGCCGGTCTGGGTCACGGTCAGCGCCGGGTGGCGCCGGTCGGTGCTGCGGAAGAAGGTGCCGAGAGCGGCCCGCAGGTAGTCGCTCGGCGCCGTCGGGGCGCCTCCCCGCCGGGCCTGGTCGACCCGGGCCACGACCTCGGCGTCCCAGCCCAGGCCGGCGTTGAAGGTGAACCACCGGCTGTCGACCTGGGCGAGCCCCACGTCGCGGCGTCGGCCCGTGCGCAGCGCGGCCAGCAGCGCGCCGGTCGCCTCGACGGGATCGCGCGGGATGCCCAGCGACCGGGCGAAGACGTTCGCGCCACCGCCGGGAACCACCGCGAGGTCGGGGGCGTCGGGGTGCGGCCCGTCGGCGAGCAGCCCGTTGACCACCTCGTTGACCGTGCCGTCGCCGCCGAGGGCGATCACGATCTCGACGCCGTCGATGCTGGCCTGCCGGGCCAGTTCGCTGGCGTGGCCCCGGTGTCCCGTCTCGACGACCTCGAGCTTCAGCTCGCGGTCCAGGGCGGTACGCAGCACCTCTCGGGTGCGCGGGGACGCCGTGGTCGCGGCCGGGTTCACCACCAGGAGCGCCCTCATGGCGGCCCAGCCTAGCGGGGCGAAGCGCCTGGATAGGGTGGTTGGCCGTGGCGCCGCACCCGTCCCCCTCGCCCACCGCCGAGCGCCCTGTGCCGCTCGTCGCCGTGGCCGGGCTGGTCGCGCTGCAGGGCCTCGGGCTGGTCGCGATCGCCCTCTTCTACCTGCTGGAGAGTCTCGCGGGCCGGCCGGAGGACCTCGGCAGGGCCCTGGTCTCGGCGCTGCTGGCGCTGCTGGGCGGTGTCGGCCTGCTCCTCGTCGGTCGTGGTCTGTTCAGGTGCGGGCGCTGGGCCCGGTCGCCGGCCCTGGTGAGCGACCTGATCGCGGTGCCGGTCGCGATCGGGCTGCTGCAGGGCGGCCGGTGGTACGTCGGGCTTCCGCTGCTGCTGTGGGCGGCTGCGGTGATCGGCCTGCTCTTCTCGCGACCGGTCAGCGCCGCGCTGGAGGACAGCGACGGCCAGCGCTGAGCGGCGTACGGCCTACTCCTCGACGAGCAGGCCCTCGCGCAGCTGAGCCAGCGTGCGGGCCAGCAGCCGGGAGACGTGCATCTGGGAGATCCCGACCTCGGCGGCGATCTCCGACTGCGTCATGTTCTTGAAGAATCGCAGCATCAGGATCTTCTTCTCCCGGGGCGGCAGCTGCTCGAGCATCGGCTTGAGCGACTCGCGGTACTCGACGCCCTCCAGGGACTCGTCCTCGACCCCCAGCGTCTCGGAGACCGGCATGGGCTCGTCACCGCTGCCCGAGTCGCCCGCGTCCAGCGAGAGCGTGCTGTAGGCGTTGGCCGACTCGAGGCCCTCGAGGACCTCCTCGTCACTGATCTTGAGGTGGTTGGCCAGCTCGGACACGGTCGGCGCCCGACCCTGTTTCTGCGAGAGCTCGCTGGTTGCCGAGGCCAGCGACAGCCGCAGCTCCTGAAGGCGGCGGGGCACCCGCACGGCCCAGCCCTTGTCGCGGAAGTGGCGCTTGATCTCCCCCACGATCGTGGGGGTCGCGTAGGTGGAGAACTCGACGCCGCGCTCGAGGTCGAAGCGGTCGACCGACTTGATCAACCCGATCGTCGCCACCTGCACGAGGTCGTCGTAGGGCTCGCCGCGGTTGCGGAAACGGCGGGCCAGGTGCTCCACGAGCGGCAGGTGGGCCTCGACGAGAGAGTCCCGGGCCCGCTGTCGGACGGCATCGTCGTCGGCCGCGCCCTGCAGCTCGACGAACAGCTCGCGGGTGCGCTCGCGGTCGACCGACAGCCGCCCGCCGGAGCGCGGCGCGGCGACCGTCGGGACGGCGGCCCCCTCCGGCGTGGCGTCGGTCGCCGCGCCGTCGGCCACGGTGGTCTGCTGGTCGGCGGGGGAGGTCACCCGGTCACCCGCCGCCGACGACGGTGCGACGCTTGCACAGCCGGATCCACACGTCGCGGTTCTCGTCGCTACCGGTGTCCACGTCGCCGGCCAGTGCGCTCAGCACGGTCCAGGAGAACGTGTCGCGCTCCGGCAGCTGACCACGCGTGGTCGGGAGGGTCACGGTCACGGTCAGCGTCTCGGTGGACAGCTCGAACCGGCAGGTCAGCTGGGCGGTCTCCACGGCGTTGGGCAGCAGCATCGCGCAGGCCTCGTCGACGGCGATCCGCAGGTCCTCTATCTCGTCCAGGGTGAAGTCCAGCCGCGCCGCGAGCCCTGCCGTCGCGGTGCGCAGCACCGAGAGGTACGCCGAGTCGGCGGGCAGCCGGATCTCGACGGAGTCCTGTGCGGCCCCCATCGCCGATCCGAGGTCCGACGGCCCGTCCAGCGGCGTGGTACTCGTGGCCACCTGTTCGCTCACCTGCATCCTCCGGTTCGTGCTCGTCGCGTGCCCCGCAGGTCGCGTTCCCCGGAACCGTATCTGGCTCGACCCCCTGGCGGCGCCCCGCACTCGCCTCGACGCACAGCAGGTCCGTAGCGACCCTCGCCCGTCGACCATGAAAGCACGCTCTCTCGGGGTGCGAGGCGCGCCGAGACGGCCCGAGAGGTGCCTAGCCCTCGTGCCCAGCCGGGGTGGCCATCGCGCGCAGCGCGTCGCCGGTGAGCCGCTGCACGGTCCACTCGTCCATCGCGGTCGCTCCTATGCTGCGGTAGAAGCGGATCGCGTCGGCGTTCCAGTCGAGGACCCACCAGTCGAGCCGGTCGTAGCCGCGCTCGACGCAGATGGCCGCGAGGGTGCTCAGCAACCGGCGACCGATGCCGCGGTTGCGCGCGGCGGGCCGCACGTAGAGGTCGTCCAGATAGATGCCGTGCCGACCCGTCCAGCTGGAGAAGTTCACGAACCACAACGCGAAGCCGACCGGCTCGTCGGTGTCCTGCGCGATGTGGCAGAACACCGCGGGCTGCTGGGCGAACAGGCTGGCGCGCAGCATCTCCTCGGTCGCCCGCACCTCGTGCAGCGAGCGCTCGAACTGGGCGAGCTCGCGGACCATGGCCAGGATCAGCGGTACGTCCTCCACGACCGCGGGGCGGATCACGATGCGGTCCCTGGCGCGCCGGTCGGCCTGTTCGGGCTGTTCGGTCATGGCTCCATCCAACCGGACACCCGGTCGCTGCCGCGCGCGCTCAGCGGTGGGTGAGCAGCCCCAGCCGCTGTTCGCACAACGCCAGAAGGTCATCCGTCGTACGCGAGCGGCCCGGGAGCACATGGCTGAGCGCGACGTGCCGCACCAACGTCAGATCGGCGTACACGTCGACGGCGGCGCGGTGCTGCTCGCCGGCCAGGTCCGCGAACGTGTCCCGGCAGGCGGCCTCGGCGTCGGCCAGTGCGTCGGCGGACCCCATGGTCCGCAGAGCGTGCTCGGTGAGGTGGCCCAGGAAGTTGCCGATGTCGAGCGCGGGGTCGCCCTCGCAGTAGAGGTCGAAGTCGAGCACGGCAACCCGCGGCCCGTCCACGACCAGCTGTTCGGCATAGAAGTCCCGGTGGATGCCGCGCGGCCCGCCGCGGTGGGCGAGGTCGCCCGCTGCCGCCGCGCGCTGCTCGCTGGCGCGCATCAGGGTCCGCAGCCGGGCCGCCAAGGACGGGCGGTCCCGAGCGAGGTCCTCGAGGCGGTCGCGCAGCACCCGCAGCTCGTCGCCGACGAGGTGCCGGCGCCGCGCGGGCACTCCCGACCCGTGGATCTTGTTGGCCACCGCTGCGGCCCGCCGGGCCACGTCGACGGCGGTCCCCGGGTCACGCAACAGAGTGTGCGCCGGCCGTCCGGAGACCCGCGTCTGCACCCACATCTGCAGGTCCTCGAGCACGGCAACCGGTTGCGCGACGATGATGCCGTCGGGGGCGTCGGCGCCGAAGCCCGAGTCCGTGAACCGCTGCATCAACCGGAAGGGCGTCGTCGCGCGATGGCCGGCCCGCAGCTTGCCGACCAGCGGCCCGTCGTCCGTCTCGTAGGCGACGACGCAGCGCCGACCGGCCTTGTGCTGCAGCACCTCGACGGCGTCGACCCGTACACCGAGCCGCTGCCCGATGGCGGCAGGGTCCAGAGCGGTCCGCAGCCCCGGCAGGGCCGGGTCGATCACGGGACACCTGCAGCGAGCCCCAGCACCCAGGCGGCGTTGCGGTCCCAGGTGTAGCTCTCGTGAACGAGGCGGGCGCCGGCGTCCCCGATGGAGCGCGCCCGCGCCGGGTCGTCGAGCAGCCCGACGCAGGCCGCGGCGAGCTCCCCGACGTCACCGGGTCGGGTGAGGACGGCGTGCCGACCGTGCTGCAGGAGCGCCGCGATCTGACCGACCGCGCTGGCGACGACGGGGACACCGCAGCCGAGGTACTCGAAGACCTTGAGGGGCGAGTAGTAGAACTCGTGCGGCAGCTCGGGGTAGGGCGCGAGCGCCACGTCGAACGACGCGATGACATCGGCGACGTCGTCATGGTCCACGGCGCCGAGGCACACGACGTGGTCGGCGGTGCCCGTCGCGAGCGCCATCCGCTCGACCTCGACGCGCAGCGGACCGTCACCCGCCACGACGAGCGATGCCGCCGGGTGCGACCGCCGCACCGCGGCCAGCACCTGCGGCAGCACCTCGACCCCGTGCCACGGGCGCAGGCCGCCCACGAAACCGAGCACGGGCCCCGGGGGGATCCCCAGATGCGCACGCCGCGCGGCTGTGGGCCGGTGCGGGGTGAAGCGCAGGGGGTCGATGCCGTTGGGCAGCACCGACACGCTCGACTCGGGCACACCGCGTCCGACGACGTGGTCGCGCAGCGCGTCGGAGACGACGGAGACCGCGCTCGCAGCATGGAGAAGGCGGTGCTCGACGGCGCGGTACAGCTCGACCAGTGCGCCTGCCCGGTAGCGCTCCTGCTCGTCGCTCAGCGGCGCGTTGAGCTCGACCACGAGGGGCCGCCCGGTTCGCTGCGCCAGCCCGATCCCGGCCGTCGAGAGCAGCGAGGCCCGCACGTAGACGAGGTCGGGAGGGTCGTCGGCGTACCGCGCGTCGAGGGCGTCGACCAGGACCTGGTCGTAGAGGATGCGCCGTACATCCTTGGGAAGGGAGGTCGTGGGCAGCAACGGCGCGGTCCATGCGTCGAGGCGGTTCTTCACCTGTTGTACGTCGTCGGGCACGCGCACTCGCGTGACCTCGGCGACCGTCGCGGCAGGGTCGGCCCCCGGTCTGACCAGGCGCGGTGCCACGAGATCGACCTCATGACCGGCGCGGACGAACGCGGCGACCATCTCCCGCACGTGCACGGACGCGCCCTTGTGGCCGAGCACGTCTATGCCGGTGTCGGGGCAGATGTAGAGCACCTTCATGGTCGCGCCACACTCTCGGACACGGCGACGTCGAGCAGGCAGAGCATGCGGTCCATCTCGGCATGCCATCCAGCGTCGCGCACCCGGAAGCGCCGGCACGCGCGCCGCAGCAGGTTGAAGCAACGATAGGGACGCAAGTGCTGCGATGTCGGGCGATCGCGGAGCGTGGCGTAGCCGTCGAGGAACGCATCGGTGAGCGCGGCGGGCGATGCCGTGTGCGTCTCGAGGTAGGTGGTGAGGTAGCCCACGTCGAACACCGGGTCACCTGCTGCGGCGAGATCCCAGTCGACGATGCCCACCCGCGGGCCGAGGTCGATGAGCTGACGCAGGTGCATGTCGCGGTGCAGCAGCGCTGTGGGCGCGGCCGGTGACGGATCGGTGGCCGCCAGGGAGAGGAGAGTGGCCTCGACGAGGGGGGCCCACTGCGGGAAGACCGCGCCGAGCCGGGTGGGGTGCGGGTTGACCAGCTCCCGCAGGTGGTCGGCCATCGTCCGGGCCGCTGCCCGGTCGTCAGCGCTCACGTCGATGCGGTGCAGCTCGGCGAGGGCGACACCGGCCCGGTGCAGGGCCGCCGCAACCTGCGTCTGCCCCGCCAGCTCGGTGTACGGCGTGCCCTCGAGCCGCTCCAGGACGAGCACCCGGCCGCTGGCCAGCAGCGGCTCGGGCACGCGCAGGACGTCGCAGTCGCCCGCTGCCGCGGCCAGCATCGCCTGCCTCTGGAACATGGCCTCGGCGACGGGCTGGTGGTAGGCCTTCACGATCACGGGTCGACCATCGACGTGCCCGCCGAGCACCCGTCGCTCACCGGGCACGTCGACCAGCGTCGTGAGCCCGCTCGGATCGCCGAGGTCCGTGGCGAGCACCGTCACGATCTCGCCGAGCGTGGGCACGGTCATGACGCGACCGCGGCGATGAGCTCAGCGGCGCGCTGGTTCCCCAGGGTCAGGCGGTCACCGGCGTACCTCGCGCGCATCGCGGGCAGGGCGTCGCGCGACGAGAGCAACGCCGTGACCTGCTCGGCCACCGTGGCGGGGTCGGTGTCGGGGGAGTAGGCATGTGCGACGCCGAGCCGCTCCAGCTGCGCCACCCGCTCGACCTGGTCGTCGAGCCCGCGCTGGCTGGGCAGGAAGACTGCCGGTGCATGGCTCAGGCGCACCTCGTTGACCGTGTTGTAGCCACCCTCCGCGATCACCAGGTCGGAGGCGGCGAGCAGGTCGACCAGCCCGGGCTCCGAAGGCAGCACGATCGTGGCGGGGATCTCCCGCAGCGCGGCGGCCTGCGCGGCGTTGGTGTAGTTGGGCCCGAGGACGACGACGTGCCTGGCGCCGGGCACGGACGTCGACACGCGCCGACCGACGGTCTCGACGATCTCGAAGAATCGGTCGGCCTGCGCGCGGAACCCGCCGCCACCCACGGTCGACGTGAGCAGCAAGGCGTCGGCGTCGAGGCCCAGGCGGTCGCGCATGCGCTGCCGTGCGTCGGGGTCGGGACGGCGGGCGATCGTGCCGACGAAGGTGGTCTTGGCGGCCAGCTCGGCGGGCACCCGGTGACCGAACTCGGTGCAGGTGTGGGGCACGATCACGCGCTCGACCTGCGCGAGGAACGGGTGCGCGAACAGCTCGGCCGAGCGCTCGTCGAGCTGTCGGCGCATGACGAACACCGACTTGGTGTGTCGGCGGAAGCCGGCGCCGGGGTCGCCCGGCAGCACGGTGTCGTAGACCACGACGGCCGGGTCACGTTGCGCCACCTGCGCGGCCCAGCTGCTCTCGTCGTCGCTCGTGCAGGCCAGCGCCGGGTCCCACAGGCCGACTGCGGGTCGTGCCGACGCGTGGAAGTGCAGGTCGAGGTGCGGGGACGTCGTGCGCAGGGCGGTGCCGATGTTCCTGGCACGCATCAGGTGTCCGAGCCCGCGGCGGTTGCGTACCTGGAACAGCACACGCGGTCCGCCCGGATCGGATGGCACCACCTCACACACCGGTGGCCGTGCGGGCCGTTTCCGGCGCACCGTGGACGGCCCGGGTGAAGACCTCACGCAGCAGCTCGGCCGACCGCTGCGGATCGAACTTCTCGGCCACGAGGGCGCGCGCCGCCCGGCCGAGCTCGCGGGCGCCTTCCGGGTCCGTGCGCAACGTCTCGATCGCCGCCGCCAACCGCGTGGGGTCATCGGGTGGCACGAGCAGGCCGGTAGTGCCGTGCCTGACGACCTCGGGGATGCCGATCACATCCGTCGAGACGACCGGCACGCCGCGCGCCATCGCCTCGAGGATGACCGTCGGCATGCCGTCCCGGTCGCCGTCATCGTCGATGCGGCAGGGCAGCACGAACATCGACGCTCGGCGGTACGCCGCGTCGATCTGCTGCGACGACAGCGACCCGAGGAAGCGGACCCGGTCACCGACGTCCAGCTCGTCCGCGAGCCGGTGCAGGTCGTCGGACAGCTCACCGTCACCGGCGATCTCCAGCCGCAGGTCGGGGTCGCGGTCGGCGAGCTGGGCGACCGCGCGCAGCAGGGTGTCGACTCCCTTCTTCGCGACCAACCGGGCGACGCAGAGCAACGGGCCGTCCGCCGGCAGCGGCGCTCGCTGCTCCAGGCCCACGCCGTTGGGCACGTGCACGAGCCGGGCGCCGGGGAGCGTGGCCCTCAGGTGGCCGACGTTGAAGTCCGACACGGTGATGACGGCGGCGGCACCGCGCACACGGCGGGCGAGGTGCGGCGCGTGGCTGTGGTGGTAGATGTCCTTGGCGTGGGCGGTCACCGTGAAGGTGCACCCGGCGAGGGCGGCGGCGTCGCGCGCGACCTCGGCGGCGGCGGTCGCGAAGTGTGCGTGCAGGTGTGTCCAGCCCTCACGGCGGACGCGCTCGGCGACGAGGCCGGCCTGGACGAAGCGCCGCCAGTCGCCCTGCCGGCGCGCGGCACGCGCCGTACGGACCCAGCGCACGGGGTGGCGCAGGGCGAGGCGGACGTGAACGCCACGCGCGCCGCGGTCGCGCAGCTTGGGCCGACGCGGCAGGTAGCGCACGGTCGCCCTGACGTCGCCCACCTCGGGATGCTCGGGACCGGAGGCCTGCGGCCCCAGCGCCTCGATGCCGACCTCGACGCCGGCCCGCTCCACCTCGAGCAGCTCACGCAGCACGAAGGTCTGACTCAGCTGCGGATAGCGCTTGAGCACGTAGAGGACCCGAGCCGACGCGTGCGGCGGGACCTGGACGGCCGGTGGGCCCACCAGCACGTCGGTCACGACGGTACTTTCGTCAGGCGAGCCACCCTGCCAGCCTGCGGGGGCAGGCGATGCGGGCGCCAGTGGACGTTGGTCGTAGTACGGCTCAGGCGCACCGCTCAGGCACTGGGCTCGTCGCAGACGGCCGATCGGACCCGCTCGGCCACGGTGTCCACGTCGTCGTCCGCGTCCACCCGTCGCAATGCTCCCTGGCGCGTGTAGTGCGCCACGAGCGGCTGCGCCTCCGACTCGTACACGTCCAGCCGGTGCAGGCGGGTCTGCGGGTCGTCGTCGTGGCGTTGCTCCTTCGCCGCCCTGGCTGCGAGGCGGTCCAGCAGCTTCTGCCGCGGAACCTCGAGCAGCGCTACGGCGAGCGGTGTGCCTGTCTCGGTCAACCACCGGTCCAAGGCCGCGGCCTGGGTCGTGTTGCGCGGGAACCCGTCGAGCACGAAGCCGGGCCGGGCGTCGGGCTGGCCGAGGCGCTTCAGGACGAGGTCGATGACCGCCTCGTCGTCGACGAGCTCACCGCGGGCCATCCGGGCCCGTGGGTCCGCGCCGTCGCCCTGCTCACGCTCCGCGTGCTGGCGCAGCAGGTCGCTGCTGGCCACGTGCGGAACACCGAGCGCCGAGGCGAGGATCGCGCCCTGCGTGCCCTTGCCGGATCCCGGCGCGCCGAGCATCACGACGCGGGAGCTCTTGCACTGCATGGCCGCAGTGTGGTCCTTGACGGGTCGTGCGGGCCAGTCCGCGCTCGACCGCCGCGGGCATCAGTCCTGGGTGTCGCGCAGTCCGGCGATGTCCGGGTGATGACGCAACCGGGCGAACACGCGCCCCTCGACCTGGCGGATCCGCTCCCTGCTCACGCCGAGCTCCCGGGCGATCTCCTCGTAGGTGTGGGTCCGCCCGTCGACGAGCCCGGAGCGCAGCTCGACGATGCGTCGATCACGTTCGGGCAAGGTGTCCAGCACGCGTTGCATCGCGGGTCGAAGCTGCGCGGCGACCACCTGGTCGGCCAGCGGTATCGCCTCGTCGTCGACGAGGATCTCCTGCAGGGTGCCCTCACCATCGGCACCGAGGGGCATGTCGAGGCTGACCGGGTCCGGCGGAAGCTGGCGCAGCTCCACCACCCGTCGGGTCGGGATGCCCAGCCGCGTCGCGAGCTCGGCGTCGTAGGGTGCGCGGCCCAACGCCTCGGCCATCTCCCGCTCCGTCCGGCGCAGGGACTGCAGCTGCCAGTGGACGTCGGAGGGCACCCGGACGAGGCGGCTGCTCATCACCACGCCACGGCTGCACGCCTGGCGGATCCACCAGGTGGCGTAGGTGGAGAACTTGAAGCCGCGGTGCGGATCGAAGCGCTCCACGGCCTTCATCAGGCCGAGGTTGCCCTCCTGGATGAGGTCGAGCAGCGGCACGCCGGAGGCGATGTAGCGCTTGGCGACGGAGACGACCAGCCGAAGGTTGGCCTCGGTCATGTCCGCGGCCGCCGTGCGGCCGTCGATGACCGCGCGACGCAGCCGCTGCTCCGCCTCGGCTTCCAGGGGCTGCCCGGCTTCCCCTGCGGCGTGCAGCTGCGCCCGGGCCTGCAGACCTGCCTGGATGCGCACCCCGAACGAGACCTCCTGGGACGCGGACAGCAGTGCGATGCGGGCGATCTCCTGCAGGTAGGACCGCAGCGCGTCGGGTGCGCCACTGGCCGCCTCGGCGGCTTCCAGGGGGCGGTCGTCCTGCGCGACGTCGCCGGCCGCTTCCTGCTGGAGCTGCGCGTCGCTGGGTTCGGGTGTCCCCTGGAGCACGTCGAGGGCAGTGTCGAGCAGGTCCTCGGCCTCCTCGACCTCCTCGACCTCCTCGGCCTCCTCGACCTCCTCGGCCTCCCCGGCTTGTCCCTCGGGTGACATGCGGCCCCCTTGCCCCTCGCCATTACCAGCAGTTTGGCCCCCTCGCGCGACGGAGGGAACTCGAACAGCGCGAGGTCACCGCGCGATGACTCTTTGTGATCGTGGGTAGCTGTCATCGTCGGCAGGTTCGACCGGCGGGTTCAGTGCCGTGGAGTCGCGACCTGCACGGGTGTGGACCGGCCGTGCACCACGAGCAGGCCGCGGCCGGGGGGACCGGGGCCCTGACGCGGCAGGCGTACGCCGAGCAGCTCGCCCTCGACCGGTCCGGTCGCCCCGAGCAGCAGGCCGCAGCGCTGCCGCCGCGCCTCGACAGCGAAGCCGCGGAACCGCGCCGCAAGGTCGTCGGCAGTGGTGCAGACGAGCATCGTCACGCCGTCGGGCCCGTCGGGGCCCAGGGTGTGGGCGAGGAGGTCGTCGACGGGCGAGTCGTGCAGTGCCTCGGCGTCGTCGACGAGGATCACCGGATCCGCTACCGACGTGAGGTGGTCGTGCAGCGCGTCGGGTGTCCGGTGGTCGAGGAGGAAGACGCCGGGTTGAGGGGCCCACGACGACCGACGGGGCCCCAGCACCGCGACGGGACGGTGGCCCGATACGAAAGCCGACGCGGCCAGTCGCAACACCGTCGTGCGGCCGCTACGCGGCGGGCCGAGCACCAGCAGCGCCCGCCCCTCTCGCAGGTCGAAGGCGACGGGCGTCGCGTCGTCACCGCCGAGGCCGAGGGCGAGCCGGTCCGCGGTGACTGCGCCGCCGTGTGGCAGGTCGCTGCTCGCCACCCGCAGCGGGACCGGCCGCAGCCGCAGCGGTGCGGGCGCCGTCGTCGCGACGTCGCCGGGCATCTGGCCGGGCATCTGGCCGGGCATCTCCTCGGGTCTCTGCTCGAGTTCCGGCCAGGCGCTGCCTCCCCGGAGCACCTGGTCAGGGGTCGTGGCCGCGATCTGCACCTCGAGGCCGCTGCCGGCTAGCACGCCACGACCCGGCGGGAACCGTCCCGGCACGGCACCCGTCGCGACGCCCGCCAGCGCGTAGTCGCCACGGTCGGCGAGGCGCAGCACGACACGGTGGTGGAACCCGTCGGCCAACCGTGACGCCAGCACCTCCCGCTCGGCGCTCAAGGCCACGCAGATGCCGACGGCCGTACCGCTGCGCGTCAGCCGGAGCACCTGGTCGACCGGTGCGCCGCCGTCCACCCGTTCGAGAAGCGGCTGCCACGACGTCCAGTCGTCGATGAGCAGCAGGAGTGCCGGTCGGTGCGCGCCGTCGGAGGGCTCGCGTTCTCGCCGCTCGAGCTCGCCGACGAGCCGGCGCAACACCTGCGCGGCGAAGGCCGGGTCCTCGGGCGCCGCGACACAGCCACACTGCGCCAGGTCGGCCAGTGGCCGCAGCGTGCGACTGTTGCCGTCCAGCGCGTAGAGGTGCAGGGCACCGGGCGGGCTGCACCTGCTGAAGCGTCCGGCCAGGGTGAGCAGCGTCTGGGACCGGCCGCTGCGCGACGTACCGACGACCAGCACGTTCGCCTCGCCTCGCGCGGGAAGGCGGTAGGCGCTGCGGTCACCTCGCTCTGGCCGGTCGAGCAGGCCGACGGCCACCCAGCCCGCGGGGGTGGGCGGGCAGTCGGGCTCGCTGTCGAGGTCCTCCCAGCCGACGTGATCGGGAAGCGGCGGGAGCCACGGTGAGCGCACCGGCGTGAGCGTCAGGGTCTCGGCGGCCGCCCGGGTGCTCGCCACGAGACGGGCCAGGTCGCTGGCCCGCTCTCCGCCGGTGAGCCGCTCGGGGCTGTCCCGCCAGGCCGGCCGGACGTGCACAGCGTCGCCGGATGTCGGCGTACGGCAGTTCACCCGTGCGGCCTGCACTGCCTCCAGCGCACCACCGCAGCGGCGCAGATAGCCACGGCCGGGCTGGGCGCTGCTGACGGAGGCGGCCGCCGGCGTGTCGATCACGTCGACCGACTCCGCCGCTTCGGCGACCCGCAGGCACAGTCGCAGGCCCATGTTGGCGCGGATGTCGCCGCTCACGGCGCCGCTGGGCCGCTGGGTGGCGAGCACGAGGTGCAGGCCGAGCGAACGGCCGCGGCGCGCCACCGAGACGAGCTCGCCCACGACGTCGGGCAGCTCGTCGGCAAGGGTCGCGAACTCGTCGATGACCAGCACGATCCGCGGCATCGAGGAACGAGGGGCCCGGCGGACGTACTGCTCCATGTCGGCCACCCCGGCCGCGGCCAGCTCACGCTCCCGAGCCGTCAGGAGGCCCCGCAGCGAGCGGAGCAGGCGCTGCGCGAGCTGCGCGTCGAGATCGGTCACGAGCCCGAGCGTGTGCGGCAGATCGACACACTGCTGGAAGGCCGCACCGCCCTTGAAGTCGACGAGCAGGAAGCCGAGCTCGTCGGGGCGGTGCCCGACGGCCAGCGCGGCCAGCAACGACTGAAGCAGCTCCGACTTCCCCGACCCGGTGGTCCCGGCGAGCAGCACGTGGGGTCCGTCGGCGACCAGATCCACCACGACCGGAGCGCCGCCCGGCCCGGCGCCGATCGGCACCGCGGTGAGCGCCGCTGACCGTGACCAGCCCTCGGCGAGCAGTCGCCCGTCGTACGCCTGCGGTCCGAGCAGCCCGCTGAGTCGCACGTCCTGCGGGACCTCGCTCCCGGCACCGGCCGCGGCAGTCACCTCCCGCAGCGGGGCGAGCGCCCGGGACATCGCCTCCGCGAGGCCGCGCGACGCGCCGTCGGGTCGTACGCCGGCGACGTCACTCTCGCCGCTGCGGCGCACGATGAGCCGGGCGGGTCCGGGTCCGGAGACCTCCACGACGCACCGGCAGGCGGCCGGCAGCTGGCGCACGGAGCGTTCGACGACCACGACGTACAGCCCCACTGCCGCACCCTCGGTGAGCAGCCGTTGCGCTGCCTCTGCCGCCGGGAGGGCGTCGCTGCCCTCCAGGACGAGAACGTGGCGCGGCCATGCGGCGCAGCCCGCTGCCCCGATCGCCAGGCGCCTGTCGAGCTCGTCCACCCAGCGCTCGGGTCGTGCGCTCTCGCGGTCCATGTGCGGGAGCCAGCGTTGCCACGCCCACGCCTCGGCGGGCCCCGTGCTGCGCACTGCCAGCCGCAGCACCGAAGGACCGTGCAGGCACGCGAGCTGGACCACCAACGAGCACACCAGGGGTCGGGTGACCGCGAGGGGTCCGGCGATGCCGATCGGGGCGAGGTCGCCGACCGCCAGGGTGACCGGGACGTCGTGCAGGACCGGCTGCGCGACGATGGGGGAGCTCTCGACCCGGTGGCCGTCGACGCCGAGCAGGTCGACGGGGGCGGCCAGAGTGCCCAGGCCCAGGCGCACGACCAGGAAGTCAGGGTCGTCGGGACCCCGTTCCCAGACCCCGGTCTCCGGTGCGCGCGCCCGAGTCGCAAGGTGGGCGAGCGAGGGATACCGCTCGTGCCGCTGGAGGCGCTGGCGGGTCAACAGCTCGCCGACGTCGTGCCGCAGCCGGGCGCACTGCTCGTCGTAGCGCGCGCGGTCCTGGCGCAGGCTGCGGCGGCGGTCAAGGCGGTCACCCGCCCAGGAAGCCAGCGCGGTGACCGGCGAGAACAGCAGGAAGAGCAAGTAGGTGGCGTTGCGCGTGAGGACCACGAGCCCCAGACCCATCAGCGCCGGGACCGCCACCGCGACAAGGGGCACTCGCGCCGGGTCACGCGCGATCGGCGGCGTGGGCAGCCGCCGTTGCTCGCGCCCAGGCACGCCGGCCAGCCGGGGCGGTCGCGGGACGAGCGGGTGCCCGTCACGGTCGACGCGAGTGGGCGCCGAGCGAGCAGCTGGAACCGCCAGTGCCAGGCAGCTGTCCCCTACCCGCAGCACCTGTCCCGGTTGCAGCGGACGGGGCGGCTCCGTCGCTGCCACGGTCGTGCCGTCGACGTACGTGCCGTTGGCCGAGCCGAGGTCGGTCACGTAGGTGCCCTCGGCCGCGACGTGGATCAGGCAATGAGCCCGTGACAGCGTCGGGTCGCGCAGCCGGACGTGGGCCTCGACGCCGCGGCCGACGACGTGCTCACCCGGGGGAAGGCAGTGAACGCTGCCGGCATCGACACCCGCGGTGACGTGCAGCTCCAGGACCCCGTCGGCCGGCGGAGCCCCCGAGTCGCCGACGGTGATCACCGCTCCGCTGAGCAAGGGCGCTCGGCCCAGCGGCGCCTGGTCGGTCAGCGGCCTCGTCGCGCAGTGCAGCGCACCCTCCGAGCGGCCCACAGCGGCGAGCAGGTCTCGGCGTACGTCGCCGAGGGTTGCCCCGGGTGGTACCTGCACGTCCAGGTCGCACGCCGGGCCCCCGGACGCCGGGTCGATGACGGTGAGCGTGAGCAGCACGGATCCTCGCCTGGTCTGTCGAGCTGGCCGGACGCGAACCATGGTGGCCGCGAACACGCTCTCCACCGGCCCGGTTACCCACAGGCCCGGCGCCGGATCGCTGC
>JAVEDI010000038.1 GCA_030841035.1 Actinomycetota bacterium | reverse complement strand
GTAGCCCCGACGGGATTCGAACCCGCGCTACCGCCTTGAGAGGGCGGCGTGCTAGGCCGCTACACAACGGGGCCCACTGCTGCGACAAGTCTGCCGCGCGACCGAAACTCTAGCGAAGCCCGTCGCTGCCGGGCCAACCAGGGCCGGGTCACGAGGGGGTGCCGCGCGAGAGAAACGGTCGAGCTGGGGTACCAGGACTCGAACCTAGACTAGCTGAACCAGAATCAGCCGGGCTGCCAATTACCCCATACCCCATGGGGGTTCATCCCCCGCTGGCGGCGGGGTGGACGACCGCGAGCCAGGATAGCCGACGCCTTCGTGGGCGGACAAAGCGAGCGGCGGTGGCACGCGGCGTACCTGCACTCCTCGCCGGTCGACCAGCCGCGCCACGACGAGCGCGTAGACCAGCATCATGACCACGTCGACCAGCGCGTGCGGCCAGTCCAGGGAGGAGGCCTCGAGGGACGCCGCGACCGAGCCGGTCACCGCCGTGAGGCCGAGGCTGACCAGGTTGTTGGCGACGTGCAGGGCGATCGCCGCCTCCAGGCCGCCCGTGCGCCAGGTGAGCCAGGAGGCGACCAGCCCGAAGGCGCAGCGGTCGACGAACAGCGCCGGGTCCTGGGCACCGTGCGCGAAGGCGAAGGCGAGCGCTGACACCGCCGCCGCGACGACGGCTCCGACCACGGGTCTGGCGAACCAGGACGCCACGGCCTGGGTGAGGTAGCCGCGGAAGCCGATCTCCTCGGCGGCGGACTGCAGCGGGGTGCTCAGCGCGATCACGGCCAGCAGGCCGGCGAGCGTGCCGGCTGCCGGCGGGTCGACGCTGCCGAGCCCCACGGGGGGGATCAGGAGGCTGAGACCCACGAACACGACGACCAGCACGAGGGCGACCACCAGCAGCTGCCCGAACAACCGGCTCCGCGGCCGGCTGGTGACCGAGGCCAGATATCCCGGCCGCTGACCGTGCCCCGCCCAGACCGCGAGCATCGACGCCGGGACGAGCGTGGCGATGACCAGGTTGTTGGCGAGCAGACCGAGGGGACGGTCGGCAGTGAGCGAGGCGTCCTCGCGCGGGTCGGCCGGGCCTCCGATCAGGGCCGAGACCGCCAGAGTGAGCAGGACGACCGCCGTGGCGAGCACGACGACCGTCAGGGCGCAGATCAGCAGCCCGAGCAGGGGGCGCCACCACCGCCATCGGGCGGTGCGCGGCAGCTGCGGATAGCGCCCGCCGACGTCGACGTACGGCGGTTGTGCCACGGTCACGAGAGCGCCGCCGCCGGACCGACGTGCCGCCTGGGGCGCCGGGCGCCCCCGCTGTCGACGAGCATGCCGTCGAGATCGAAGGGCGCCGCGCGCACGGTCTAGCCCTTCTCGCCCTCGTCGGTCACCGCGTCGAGACCGGCGCGCAGCCGGTGCAGGGTCCGTTCGCGCCCGAGCAGCTCGATGGACTCGAAGAGCGGCGGCGAGACCCGGCGGCCGGTCACCGCGACCCGCACCGGTCCGAAGGCGTGCTTGGGCTTGAGACCGAGCTCCTCGATCAGCGCGCCGCGCAGCGCGTCCTCGATCACCGGGGTCGTCCACGTCTCGAGGGCATCGAGGGCATGCAGGGCCGAGGTCAGCACCTCGCGCGCGTTACCCGTGAGCACCGCGGCCGCGGCGGCAGGGTCGATCGCGAACGTCTCGTCGGCGAACAGGAAGCCGAGCATGCCCTCTGCCTCGGACAGCACGGCCATCCGCTCCTGCACCAGGGGCACCGCGGAGGTGACGACGTCGCGCTGCTCCTGGGTCGGCTCCGGCGGCAGGACCCCGGTGCGCGACAGATGATCGGTGATCCGGGAGGCCAGCTCCACCGGTGACAGCTCGCGGACGTAGTGCCCGTTGAGCCAGGCCAGCTTGTCGAGGTCGAACACCGGGCCCACGGTGTTGACCCGTGCCCAGTCGAAGGAGGCGACCATGTCGTCGAAGGAGAAGATCTCGCGGCCGTCGGGCATCGAGTAGCCCATCAGCCC
Organism: Actinomycetota bacterium; assembly: GCA_030841035.1. Taxonomy (GTDB): domain Bacteria; phylum Actinomycetota; class Actinomycetes; order JACCUZ01; family JACCUZ01; genus BP-173. The sequence goes on along the minus strand of JAVEDI010000038.1, from coordinate 133,465 downwards.
GAGAAAGTTGACCAGCGCCTCGGGCAGGTAGCCCTGCTCCTGGAACCACAGCAGCCGCGCCGCGGGGTTCTTGCGCTTGGAGATCTTCGACTTGTCGGTGTTGCGAAGCAACGGCATGTGCAGGAACACCGGCCGCTCCCAGCCGAGCCAGTCGTAGAGCAGCAGGTGCTTGGGCGTCGAGGAGATCCACTCCTCGCCGCGCACGACGTGGGTGATGCCCATCGCGTGGTCGTCGACGACGTTGGCCAGGTGGTAGGTCGGCAGCCCGTCGGCCTTGACGATGACCTGGTCGTCGGGCCGCGGCGCCCCCACCTCACCGCGGATGCCGTCGATGAACGACAGCGCCACGTCGTCGGGGATCAGCATGCGCACCACGGGGTTCTCGCTGAACCCGGGCAGCTGGGCGCGCTCCTCGCGGGTCTTGCCGTAGCAGAGCCGGTCGTAGCCGGTGGGCCGCTTGGCCTTCTGCTGCTCCTCACGCATCTGCTTCAGTCGCTCGGGCGAGCACCAGCAGTGGTAGGCGTGGCCCTCGGCGAGCAGCTGCTCGACGTACGGGCGGTAGGTGTCGGAGCGCTCCGACTGCCGGTACGGCGCGAACGGACCCCCCTTGTCGGGGCCCTCGTCCCAGTCGAGCCCGAGCCAGCGCAGCGTCTGGAAGATCTGCCGCTCGCTGTCGGGGACGTAGCGGGCCCGATCGGTGTCCTCGACGCGCAGGATGAAGTCGCCACCCTGCTGGCGGGCGAACGCGAGGTTGAACAACGACATGTACGCCGTGCCGACGTGCGGGTCGCCGGTCGGCGACGGCGCCACCCGCACCCGCACGCCGCCGGTGTGCCCGCTCCCGACCTCAGCCACGGGCTACCACGCGGTTGGTCAGGGTGCCGATGTTCTCGATGGTCACCGACACCTCGTCACCCGGCTGGAGAGGGCCTACGCCTGCGGGCGTCCCGGTCAGGATGACGTCGCCGGGCAGGAGTGTCATCGCCTGCGTGATGAACGCGATCAGCTTGCTGACCGGGTGCAGCAGCTGTGACGTGCGGCCGGCCTGACGCAGCTCGCCGTTGACGGTCGTGGTGACGGCAAGGTCGGTGGCCAGCGAGGACCCGGGGTCGGTCTCGATCCACGGGCCCAGAGGGCAGAACGTGTCGAAGCCCTTCGCCCGGCCCCACTGCGCCTCGGCCCGCTGGAGATCGCGCGCCGTGACGTCGTTGGCGCAGGTGTAGCCGAGGATCACGTCGGCGGCACGCTCGACCGGCACCTCGCGACACAGCCGGCCGATCACGACCGCGAGCTCGCCCTCGTAGTGCACCTCCTCGGAGACGCCACCGGGGTACTGGATCGCCTCACCCGGACCGATGACCGACGTAGACGGCTTGAGGAAGGTGATGGGCGGGTCGTCCTCGGCCCCCGCGATCAGGGCCCCCATCTCCTTGGCGTGGTCGGCGTAGTTGCGCCCGATGCCGATGACCTTGCTGGGCAGCACCGGCGAGATCAGCCGTACGTCGGACAGTGGCTGCGGGTCGCCGACGACCTGGAAGGGCGCGAACGGGTGCCCGTCGATGCGGCGTACCGTCAGGCCTTCGGCCGCGCCGGCACCCAGGCCGTCTCTGGAGGTACCCGTCGGGCCCAGCTCGCCCTCGACCAGTCCGAATGCCGCGCCGTCACCGGCGGTGTATCTCGCAATGCGCACGCCCCAGGCTACCGACCGCCCGCGAGGGCCCGCGCGCGGCCCGGGACGCGGGTCAGATGCGCCCGTGGCGCAGCAGTCCGTAGTTCACGGCGTCCAGCAGCGCCTCCCACGAGGCCTCGACGATGTTGGCGTGCACCCCCACGGTCTCCCACGAGGTCTCGCCGTCGGTGGTCTCGATCAGCACCCTGGTCACCGCGTCGGTGCCGTGCGCCGCGTCGACGATGCGCACCCGGTAGTCGATCAGCTGCAGCTTGGCCAGCTCGGGATAGGCCTTGCCGAGGGCGCTGCGCAGCGCGTGGTCCAGCGCGCTCACCGGACCGTTCCCCTCGCCGACCGCCACCAGCCGCTCGCCCCCGGCACGCACCTTCACCGTGGCCTCGGCGACCGCCGAGCCGTCGCCGCGCGCGTCGACGATGACCCGCCACGACTCGACCTCGAACAGCTCGGGTCGGCCGCCCTCCACCTCGGCCTTCAGCAGCAGCTCGAGCGATGCGTCGGCCGCCTCGAACGTGTAGCCGCTCGCCTCCAGCTGCTTGACCTTGTCGGTGACCCGGCTCAGCAGCTCAGGATCGGAACCGAGGTCGAAACCGAGCTCGCGGCCCTTGAGCTCGAGACTCGCCCGTCCGGCCATGTCGGAGACCAGCATGCGCATGTCGTTGCCGACCGACTCGGGCTCCTCGTGCTGGTAGAGCATCGGGTCGACCCGGATGGCGCTGGCGTGCAGGCCTGCCTTGTGCGCGAAGGCGGAGGCGCCGACGTAGGGCTGCCGGGAGTACGGCGGCACGTTGGCAAGCTCGCTGACCGCGTGGGCGATCCTCGTGGCCTCGCGCAACCGGCCCGGCGGCAGCACGGCACGTGACCGCTTGAGCTCGAGATTGGCCACCAGCGTCAGCAGGTCGGCGTTGCCGGTGCGCTCGCCGTAGCCGTTCAACGTGCCCTGCACGTGGGTAGCACCGGCGCTCACCGCGGCCAACGAGTTGGCGACCGCGCAGCCGGCGTCGTTGTGGCAGTGGATGCCGAGGCGGGCGCCGGTCGCCTGGGCCACCGCGTGCACGACGTCGGCGACCTCGTCAGGCAGGTGTCCGCCGTTGGTGTCGCACAGTACGGCGACGTCGGCACCGGCCTCGACCGCCGTACGCAGCACCTCGATGGCGTAGTGCGGGTTGCTGCGGTAGCCGTCGAAGAAGTGCTCGGCGTCGAGGAAGACCCGCTGGCCCTCGGCGTGCAGATGGCTGACGCTGTCACGCACCATCGCGAGGTTCTCCGCGAGGGTGGTGCGCAACGCCAGCTCGACGTGGCGGTCGTGGCTCTTGGCCACCAACGTCACCACGCCGGCGCCCGAGTCGCGCAGGGCGGCCACCAGGGGGTCGTCGGCGGCCTTCGCACCGGCCCGGCGGGTCGCGCCGAACGCGGTCAGCTGCGCGTGCTCGAGCACCAGCTCGGTGCGGGCGCGGGCGAAGAACTCGGTGTCCTTCGGGTTCGCGCCCGGCCAGCCCCCCTCGATGAACCCCACTCCCAGCTCGTCCAGGTGCCGTGCGACCGCGAGCTTGTCACCGACGGAGAAGGCGAGGCCCTCCTGCTGGGCCCCGTCGCGCAGCGTCGTGTCGTAGACGTGGAAGCTCTCGCGCGCGACGGTGTCGCGGGCGGCGGGCTGGTCGGGCTGGGTCATCGTGGGCTCCACATACGAAAAAGACCCCCCACGACGTGGGAGGTCTGCGCGCTGGCCGAACGTTCTCGGCGGGCGCGCCTAGGGGATAATCTGCTGACTGGACATCGACCCGAGCGTGTCAGGGCGTACCGCGATCCGGAACCCCCGTCTCACGATGTGTCGGCCGTTCCGGGCAGCCCGCTGGCTCAGCCGCCCGACCCGTCGGCGTAGATCGGCAGCGACTTCACCGCGTCCGGCGGCAGCGTGAGCCCGTTCTCGGTGCCGGGGTTGATCGCCAGCCACAGGTCGTCGGAGGGCCAGTTGGCGCCCAGCGCGGCGGCCGACACCGCCACGGCGTCGTCGATGTCCGGGGCGGCCGCGTTCATGGTGGTCTCCGAGGTGAAGACCGGCACGTAGGACGTCCCGTCCTGCTCGATGACCGGCAGCGACAGGCCGCCGTCGGCGGACTCCGGCGCCTGCGCCGACTGCGGCACCATCACCTCGCTGGAGGCGACGGCACGCATCACGGCCTCGGTGTCGCCGGACGCCATGCCGGCAGCTATCGCGCTCTCGGTCGGCACGGGTCCGTCCTGCTGCGGGATGGTCATGAGGGTCCTCTCCGTGGGGGCCCGGTGCGCGTCGCCAGCGTGCTGCGCACCGCGATCCCTGCCTCTACCCGGACCGCGGCGACCGAATCGGCCGGGATGTGCGGGTCTCGGGCCGGTCGCTCGAGCTGCGCCCGTGGCGGCTAGACCCGCGTCATCCAGCCGTGCGGGTCGGGAGCCGTGCCCTGCTGGATGCCCAGCAGCGACTCGCGTACCTTCAAGGTCACGGCCCCGGGCTCGTTGTCGGTGACGGTGAACGAGCCGTGCGCGTGCTTGACCTCGCCCACCGGCGTGACCACCGCCGCCGTCCCGCAGGCGAACACCTCGCAGATCGTGCCGTCGGCCACGCCCTGCTCCCACTCCTCGGTGCTGATGCGGCCCTCCACGGCGTCCAGGCCCATGTCGCGAGCAAGGGTCAGGATCGAGTCGCGCGTCACGCCGGGCAGCAGCGTGCCAGTGAGCGCCGGGGTGACCAGCCGGCCGTCGGAGTAGACGAAGTACAGGTTCATCCCCCCCATCTCCTCGACGTACTTGTGCTCGATCGCGTCCAGCCACACGACCTGGTCGCAGCCCTGCTCGGCCGCCTGCGCCTGGGCGACCAGTGAAGCCGCGTAGTTGCCGGCGCACTTGGCCTCACCCGTCCCCCCGGGGGCCGCGCGGGTGAACTCGGTCGAGAGCCAGACCGACACGGGGCGCACCCCGCCGGGGAAGTAGTTGGCCGCTGGCGAGGCGAAGAGCAGGAACAGGTATTCCTTCCCGGGCCGCACCCCGAGGAACGGGTCGGTCGCGAACTGCAGCGGCCGCAGGTAGAGCGACTCCCCCGGCGCGGTGGGCACCCAGTCGCGGTCGGCCCGGACCAGTTCGCGCACGGAGTCGAGGAACAGCCCCTGCGGCAGCGGCGCCATGGCCAGCCGCCGCGCGGACCGCTGGAACCGGGCGGCGTTCTGGTCGGGGCGGAACAATGCGACGCCGCCGTCGGGCTGGTGGTAGGCCTTGAGCCCCTCGAAGATCGCCTGGCCGTAGTGCAGCGCCGAGGTGGCCGGGTCGAGCGTCAGCGGTGCGTAGGGGCCGAGGCGGGCGTCGTACCACCCGCGGTCTGCGGCGTAGTGCGCGGTGACCATGTGGTCGGTGAACACCTGACCGAACCCGGGGTCCTGCAGCAGCCGGGCCCGCTCCTCGGCGGAGCGCGGCGACTGTGACGGGGCAAGCTCAATGGTCAGATCGCTCGTCATGCCTCGACCGTACCGGGCGACCGAGACATCCGAGGCAGGGCGTTCACAGACCGGCCGCCGCTACAGGCGGGCGCAGATCGCGTCGGCGATCTCGCGGGTGCCGCGCCGTACGCCGGCCCGCTCGGCGAGGTCGGCGGCCACCGCGGCCTCGATGCGCTCGGCCGCCTCGTCCAGGCCCAGGTGGGCGAGCAGCAGGCCGGCGGACAGGATCGCCGCCGTGGGGTCGGCGATGCCCTGTCCCACGATGTCCGGGGCGGAACCGTGGACCGGCTCGAACATCGACGGGTTGCTCCCGCTGACGTCCAGGTTGCCGCTGGCCGCGAGCCCGATGCCTCCGGTGATCGCGGCGGCGAGGTCGGTGATGATGTCGCCGAACAGGTTGTCGGTCACGATGACGTCGAAGCGCGCCGGGTCGTTGACCAGGAAGATCATGGCCGCGTCGACGTGGAGGTAGTCGGTCGTGACGTCGGGGAACTCCTCGCCGACCTGCGCGACCGTGCGGGCCCAGAGGTCGCCGGCGTTGACCAGCACGTTGGTCTTGTGCACGAGGGTCAGCTGCCGGCGCGGACGGGACAGCGCGCGACCGAACGCGTCACGGACCACCCGCTCGACGCCGAAGGCCGTGTTGATGCTGACCTCCGTCGCGACCTCGTGCGGGGTCCCCTTGCGCACGACACCGCCGTTGCCGACGTAGGGCCCCTCGGTTCCCTCGCGCAGCACCACGAAGTCGATCTGCTGGTCACCCAGCGGAGAGGTCACGCCGGGGTAGAGCCGGGCCGGGCGGAGGTTGACGTGGTGGTCGAGCGCGAAGCGCAGCTTCAGGAGCAACCCTCGTTCGAGCACACCGCTCGGCACCGACGGGTCGCCGACCGCGCCGAGGAGGATGGCGTCGTGGGCGCGCAGCTCCTCGACCACCGAGTCCGGCAGGGTCTCCCCGGTCGCGTGCCAGCGCCGGGCACCCAGGTCGTAGGTGGTCGGCTCGACCTTGACGCCCCGGCCGGAGAGCGCCGTCTCCATCGCCCGGAGGGCTTCTGCGATGACCTCGGGGCCGATCCCGTCTCCGGGGATGACCGCGAGCCTGATGGCCGACCTCTGTGACATGTCTCGGCAGCCTAGGTCGACGGGCCGGTCACGGCGACGCTGTCTCAGGCTGCGAACCGGGGCGCGGGCGTACGGCGCCGCGGGCTCAGTCGACCAGGTCGACCTGGCGGGCGCTGTGGGCGCCGATCGCCGAGACGATCTCCTCGAGCACGTCGCTCGGGATGGCCGAGTCGACGGTCATCGCGACGAGGGCGTGGCCGCCCTTCTGGTCACGGCTGACCTGCATACCGGCGATGTTGATCTGTGCCTCGCCCAGGATGCGTCCGACGGTGCCGATGATGCCGGGCCGGTCGGTGTAGCGGAAGACGGCCATGTGGTCGCTGAGCAGCACCTCGATGTCGAACCCGTCGATCTCCACCAGCTTCTCGACGTGCCGCGGCCCCGAGAGCGTTCCGGACACCGAGACCTGCGCCCCGTCGGCCATGGTGCCGCGCACCGTGATGAGGTTGCGGTAGTCGGGTGACTCGGGGTCGGTGTTCAGCCGCACGGCGACCCCGCGGTCGCTGGCCAGCAGCGGCGCGTTGACGTAGGACACCGACTCCTCGACGACGTCGGTGAACATCCCCTTGAGCACGGCGAGCTCGAGGACGCGCACGTCGTGGGCCGTGATCTCGCCCCGTACGTCGATGTCCAGCTGCGACGGCACGGCTGCCGACAGCGCGGTGAAGAACCGGCCGAGCCGCTCGGCGAGCGGGATGCCGGGGCGCACCTCCTCGGCGATGACCCCGCCCTGCACGTTCACCGCGTCGGGCACCAGCTCGCCGGCGAGCGCCAGGCGCACCGAACGCGCGACCGCCACCCCGGCCTTCTCCTGCGCCTCCTCTGTGCTGGCGCCCAGGTGCGGGGTCGCCACGACCGACTCGAACTCGAACAGCGGCGAGTCGGTACACGGCTCGCTGGCAAAGACGTCGAGGCCGGCCGCCGCGACGCGCCCCTCCTTGAGCGCGAGGAAGAGGGCATGCTCGTCGACGATGCCGCCGCGCGCCGCGTTGACGAGGATCAGTGACGGCTTGACCTGCCGCAGCTGCTGCTCGCCGATGAGCCCGACGGTCTCGGGCGTCTTGGGCAGGTGCACCGACAGTACGTCGCTGGTGCGCAGCAGCTCGTCGAGCGCCACGAGCCGCACACCCATCTGGGCCGCGCGCCCGGCCGCGACGAAGGGGTCATAGGCGATGACGTGCATGCCGAAGGCCGACAGTCGCTGGGCCACCAGTGCTCCGATGCGGCCCAGCCCGACGATGCCCGCGGTCTTCTCGTAGAGCTCGACCCCGGAGTACTTGCTGCGCCTCCACTCTCCCGCCTTGAGGGACGCGTTGGCGGGGGCGATGTTGCGGGCCGCGGCGAGCATCAGCCCGACGGCCAGCTCGGCGGCACTGACGATGTTGGACGCCGGCGCGTTCACCACCATGACGCCGGCCTGGGTGGCCGCCCGGACGTCGACGTTGTCGAGCCCGACGCCGGCCCGCGCGACCACCTTCAGCCGCGGCGCCGCGGCGAACACCTCGGCGTCGACGGTCGTGGCGCTGCGGACCAGGATCGCGTCGGCCTCGGCCACGGCCGCCAGCAGCGCGGTGCGCTCGGCGCCGTCGCAGTGGCGGACCTCGAAGTCGGGACCGAGCGCCTCGAGGGTGGCCGGGGAGAGCTCTTCGGCGATCAGGACGACGGGCTTGCTCACGCGGTGAGTCCTTCGCGGGGCCGGTTGCAGGCGGATGCGCCCAGCCTAGCCGCGGCGGCGGAACCGCTGGACGGGTCTCGGCTGGTGGGCTGGGGCGCCTGCAGGTGGACCTGCGTCCTCAGGCTTCGTCGTCCAGCCAGCTCATCATCGGCCGCAGGCTCCGACCGGTGACCTCGATCGGGTGGTTGCTGTTCTCGTCGAACAGCCGCTTGTGGTTGGGCAGTCCGGCGTCGTACTCGTCCATCCACTCGGCGGCGAAGCTCCCGTCGGTGATCTCCCGCAGGATCGTGCGCATCTCTTTCTTGGTCTCGTCCGTGACCAGCCGGGGCCCGCGGGTGTAGCCGCCGTACTCCGCGGTCTCGGAGACCGACCAGTACATCTTCGACAGCCCGCCCTCGTACATCAGGTCGACGATGAGCTTCATCTCGTGCAGGCACTCGAAGTAGGCGACCTCGGGCTGGTAGCCCGCCTCGACCAGCGTCTCGAAGCCGGCCTTGATGAGCTCGGACACCCCGCCGCAGAGCACCGTCTGCTCGCCGAACAGGTCTGTCTCGGTCTCCTCGGTGAACGTCGTCTTGATGGCGCCGGCCCGGGTGCCGCCGATCGCCTTGGCGTAGCTCTTGACGAGATCCCAGGCATGGCCCGTGGCGTCCTGCTCGACGGCGAGCAGCACGGGTACGCCTCGGCCGTCGACGAACTGGCGGCGCACCAGGTGGCCGGGCCCCTTCGGGGCGACCATGCAGACGTCGACGCCGGCCGGCGGCTTGATGAGGTTGTAGCGGATGTTCAGGCCGTGGCCGAAGAACAGGGCGTCGCCGTCGACCAGGTTGCCCTCGATGGCCTCGGCGTAGATCTTGCGCTGCAGCGGGTCGGGCGCGAGGACCATGACGACGTCGGCCTCCTCGCAGGCCTCGAACGACGTGACCACCCGCAGTCCCTCCGCCTCGGCACGCTGGCGGCTCTTCGAGCCCTCGGGCAACCCGACGCGGACGTCGACCCCGGAGTCGCGCAGGGACAGTGCGTGCGCGTGGCCCTGGCTGCCGTAGCCGAGGACGGCCACGTTGCGCCCCTGGATCACGGACAGGTCGGCGTCGTCGTCGTAGAAGAGCTCGGCCACAGGGAATCCTCCATGGTGGGATCTAGATGGTGCGGATCGGCTTGTCGTACGTCGGGTCAGGCGGGGCGGGGCGTGGCGCGCAGGCTCCGGTCGGTGATGGACCGGGGTCCGCGGCCCAGGGCAACCATGCCCGACTGCACGAGCTCGCGGATGCCGTAGGGCTCGAGGACGCGCAGCAGGGCGTCGAGCTTGTCGACGTTGCCGGTGGCCTCGATGGTGACGGCGTCGGGGGCGACGTCGACCACCTTGGCGCGGAACAGCTGCACCGTCTCGAGGATATGCGAGCGCGTCTCGCGGTCGGCTCCGACCTTGATGAGCAGCAGCTCGCGTTGCACGGAGACGGCCGGGTCTAGCTCGACGATCTTGATGACCTCGATCAGCTTGTTCAGCTGCTTGGTCACCTGCTCGAGCGGGAGCTCCTCGACGTTGACGACGATCGTCATCCGGGAGACGTCGTCGTGCTCGGTCGGCCCGACCGCGAGCGAGTCGATGTTGAAGCCGCGCCGCGAGAACAGGCCGGCGATGCGCGCGAGGACGCCGGGCTTGTTCTCGACCAGCACCGAGAGCGTGTGTCGCGACATCTACTCGTCACCGTCCCACCGGGGCGCCATGTCTCGGGCGATCTGGATCTCGTCGTTGCTGGTCCCGGCGGGGACCATGGGCCAGACCATCGCGTCCTGGTGCACGGTGAAGTCCACCACCACGGGGCGGTCGTTGATCTCCATGGCCTTCTCGATGGTGGCGTCGACGTCCTCCGCCGTCTCGCAGCGCAGCCCGATGCAGCCGTAGGCCTCGGCGAGCTTGACGAAGTCGGGGATGCGCTCGACGGTACGGCCTGCCCCGCGACCCGCGCCGCCGAGGTCGGTGTTGCTGTACCGCTGGTTGTAGAACAGCGTCTGCCACTGCCGGACCATGCCCAGGCTGCCGTTGTTGATGATGGCGACCTTGATGGGGATGTCGTTGATCGCGCAGGTGGCGAGCTCCTGGTTGGTCATCTGGAAGCAGCCGTCGCCGTCGATGGCCCAGACCGTCGCCTCCGGCCGTCCGGCCTTCGCGCCCATCGCCGCGGGCACGGCATAGCCCATGGTCCCGAGCCCACCGGAGTTGAGCCACGTGTTCGGGTTCTCGTAGGAGATGAACTGAGCCGCCCACATCTGGTGCTGACCCACGCCCGCGACGTAGAGGGCCTCCGGACCGGCGATCTTCCCGAGCCGCTCGATGACGTACTGCGGCGCCAGCGACCCGTCGGAGGGGCGCTCGTAGCCCAGCGGGTAGGTCGTGCGCCACAGGTCGATCTGCGACCACCAGGCCTCGTAGTCGCCGGTGCGGCCGGCGTGGTGCTCGGCCTGGATCGCGACGACGAGGTCGGCGATGACCTCGCGGCAGTCGCCCACGATGGGCACGTCGGCCACCCGGTTCTTCGAGATCTCGGCGGGGTCGATGTCGGCGTGCACGACCTTGGCGCCCGGCGCGAAGGACGAGAGCTTGCCGGTGACTCGGTCGTCGAACCGGGCGCCGAGGCTGATCAGCAGGTCGGCCTTCTGCAGGGCGGTCACTGCGCCGACGGTGCCGTGCATGCCGGGCATGCCGAGGTGCTGGCGGTGGCTGTCGGGGAAGGCGCCACGGGCCATCAGGGTGGTGACGACCGGCAGCCCGGTCAGCTCGGCGAGGGTGCGCAGCTCGGCCCACGCACGCGACTTGAGCACACCGCCGCCGACGTACAGCACCGGACGTCGAGACTCGACGATGAGCCGCGCCGCCTCACGTACCTGCTTGGCGTGCGGACGGGCCACCGGCCGGTAGCCGCGCAGGTCCACCGACGTCGGCCAGTCGAACGACGTCGCGGCCTGCAGCGCGTCCTTGGACACGTCGACGAGGACGGGGCCGGGGCGACCGGTCGAGGCGATGTGGAAGGCCTCCGCGATCGTGCGGGGGATCTCCGCGGGGTCGGTGACGAGGTAGTTGTGCTTGGTGATCGGCATCGTGATGCCGCGGATGTCGGCCTCTTGGAAGGCGTCGGTGCCGATCGACGCGCTCGGCACCTGACCGGTGACGGCGACGATCGGGACGGAGTCCATGTAGGCGTCGGCGATGGGCGTGACGAGGTTGGTCGCACCCGGTCCGCTCGTGGCCATGCAGACACCCACCCGCCCGGTGGCGGTGGCGTAGCCCTCGGCCGCGTGTCCCGCCCCCTGCTCGTGGCGCACCAGGATGTGACGCAGCCGGGACGAGTCCATCAGGGGGTCGTAGAGCGGCAGGATCGCGCCGCCCGGGATGCCGAACACGGTGTCGACGCCGGCAGCCTCGAGCGAGCGGACGAGGCTCTGCGCTCCGGTGATCTGCTCGGTCATCTGACTCCAGTCCAATCGCTGTCGGGTGCCGTGCTGCGGGTGGGGCCTCGGTGCAATGAAAAACCCCCCGGCCCGGGTGGGCAACGAGGGGTGCGCGCGCGGCTGGTGGTCAGCCGACGCGCGCGCAGAGTACGACGAGGCGGCGACGCATGTGCCCACCGTGGACTCCGGCCGCACCTGTGTCAAGGCGTGGTCGACCGCGTCTCACCATGCGGCTCCGGCGTCCCTGCGTGGCGGCTCAGCCGCAGACCGCCCCGCCGGCGGCCGAGCCCACGAGCTTCACGTACTTGCCGAGGACACCTCCGGTGTAGCGCGGCGGCAGCGGCTGCCACGACGTACGTCGGCGGTCCAGCTCGTCGTCGTCGACCAGCAGGTCCAGCCTCCTGGTGGCCACGTCGAGCCGGATCCGGTCACCGTCGTGCACGAGCGCGATGGGTCCGCTGTCGACCGCCTCGGGCGCGACGTGTCCGACGCACAGGCCGGTCGTGCCGCCCGAGAACCGGCCGTCGGTGAGCAGCAGCACGTCCTTGCCCAGACCCGCGCCCTTGATGGCGCCGGTGATCGCGAGCATCTCGCGCATGCCCGGGCCGCCCTTGGGTCCTTCGTACCGGATGACCACCACGTCGCCCGCCGAGATGGTGCCGTCGGCGAGGGCGTCCATCGCGGCGCGCTCCCGGTCGAAGACCCGCGCCGTCCCCTCGAAGACGTCGGAGTCGAAGCCGGCCGTCTTCACGACGGCGCCCTCAGGGGCCAGCGACCCGTGCAGGATGGTCAGGCCGCCGGTCTTGTGGATCGGCTCCGACAGCGCGCGCAGCACCTTGCCATCGACGTCGGGCGGGGCGATGTGGGCGAGGTTCTCGGCCATCGTGCGACCGGTGACGGTGAGGACGTCGCCGTGCAGCAGCCCCGCGTCGAGCAGAGCGCGCATGACGACGGGGACGCCACCGACCCGGTCGACGTCGGTCATGACGTACCGGCCGAACGGCTTCACGTCGGCGAGGTGCGGGACCCGCGACCCGATGGTGTCGAAGTCGTCGAGGCTCAGCTCGACCTCGGCCTCGTGCGCGATGGCCAGCAGGTGAAGCACCGCGTTGGTGGAGCCGCCGAAGGCCATGACCACCGCGATGGCGTTCTCGAAGGCCTCGCGGGTGAGGATGTCGCGGGCCGTGATGCCCTGCCGCAGCATCTCCACGACAGCCTCGCCGGAGCGTCGCGCGAAGCCGTCGCGCCGGCGGTCCGTGGCGGGCGGCGCCGCGCTGCCCGGCAGCGACATGCCGAGCGCCTCGGCTGCCGACGCCATGGTGTTCGCGGTGTACATGCCGCCGCAGGCGCCCTCGCCAGGACAGATGGCGCGCTCGATGGCGTCGACGTCCTCGCGGCTCATCAGACCGCGCGCGCAGGCACCGATTGCCTCGAAGGCATCGATGATGGTGACCTGCTTCTCGGTGCCGTCGGAGAGCTTGGCGATGCCGGGCAGGATGGAGCCGGCGTACAGGAAGACGCTTGCGAGGTCGAGCCTCGCCGCGGCCATCAACATCCCGGGCAGCGACTTGTCGCAACCGGCGAGCAGGACCGAGCCGTCCAACCGCTCGGCCTGCATGACGACCTCGACCGAGTCGGCGATGACCTCCCGCGAGACAAGGCTGAAGTGCATGCCCTCGTGACCCATGGAGATGCCGTCGGAGACGGAGATGGTGCCGAACTCGAGCGGGTAGCCGCCGGCCGCGTGCACACCGTCCTTGGCCGCCTTGGCAAGCCGGTCGAGCGAGAGGTTGCACGGCGTGATCTCGTTCCAGCTGGAGGCGACGCCGATCTGCGGCTTGGCGAAGTCCTCGTCGCCCATGCCGACCGCGCGCAGCATGCCGCGGGCGGCAGCCTTCTCCAGGCCGTCCGTGACGTCACGGCTGCGTGGCTTGATGTCGACGGCCTTGGTGTCGGTGGTCACGACTTGTACTCTCCTCGGGCGAGGTCGGCGGCGGGCGCGATCACCCGACGGTAGACGCGCGCCTCCCAGGGAGCCAGCGGCAGGTCGACCGGCGAGATGTCGCGGGCGACGTTACCCAACAGCAGCTCGGCCCCGGCCCAGGCCTCGCCCTGCGGCACTGAGACCTCGACCGGCTCGCTGCTGAAGCTGCCCAGGACGAGCAGCTGCACATCGTCGAGGCTGCGGGTGAACGCGTAGACGCGCTCGTCGTCGGGCAGCAGCATCGTGAAGTCACCGTGCGCGACGGCCGGCTCGGTGTGCCGCAGAGCGATCAGGCGACGGTAGTGGTGGAACACGGAGCCCTCGTCGGCCCGGGCCGCCTCTGCGTTGATGACGTCGTGGTTGGGGTTGACGGGCAGCCACGGTGTCCCGGTCGTGAAGCCGGCGTGCGTCGTCGCGTCCCACTGCATCGGGGTGCGGGCGTTGTCGCGGCTCATGACGCGCAGGGCAGCGAGCACCGCGCCAGGATCGGCGCCCAGGGCCACGGCCTCCGCGTAGTAGTTGAGCGACTCGATGTCGCGGAAGTCGTCGATGGAGGCGAACGGCACGTTCGTCATGCCGAGCTCCTCGCCCTGGTAGACGTACGGCGTCCCGCGGTGCAGGTGCAGCACGGTCGCCAGCATCGTGGCCGACCGCACGCGGTAGGCCCCGTCGTCACCGAACCGGGACACCGCACGCGGCTGGTCGTGGTTGTTCCAGTAGAGGCTGTTCCAGCCGACCTCGGCGAGCCCCGCCTGCCAGCGCCCGAGCGAGGCCTTGAGAGCGGTGAGCCGCAGCGGGTGGACGTCCCACTTCGTCAGGCCCTGGTCGAGCTGGACGTGCTCGAACTGGAAGACCATGTCGACCTCGCCGCGCGCCGGGTCGGTCATCAGCCGCGCCTCCTCGACCGTCACCCCGGGCATCTCGCCGACGGTGAGCAGCCGGTCGGCGCGACCGGTGAACACCTCGCGGTGCATCTCCTGCAGGAACTCGTGGATGCGCGGACCGCAGGTGTAGTATGACGACCCGTCGGCGAGCCCGTCGTCGCCCACGACCGCCCCGTCGGGGAGCGCGGTGTCCTTGGAGATCATGTTGATGACGTCCATGCGGAAGCCGTCGACCCCGCGGTCGAGCCACCAGCGCATCATCGCGTAGATCGCCTGTCGCACCTCGGGGTTCTCCCAGTTGAGGTCGGGCTGTCTGCGCGAGAACAGGTGCAGGAAGTACTCCTGCGTCGGCTCATCGAGCTCCCACGCGGGACCCGAGAAGGCGCTGCGCCAGTTCGTGGGCTCGGCTCCGGGCGCACCGGCCGGGTGTCCGGCGCGGGCCGGGCGCCACCAGTACCAGTCGCGCTTGGGGTTGTCGGTGCTGCTGCGCGACTCGGTGAACCACGGATGCTCGTCGGAGGTGTGGTTGACCACGAGGTCCATCACCAGTCGCATGCCGCGGGCGTGGACGGCCTCGAGCAGCTCGTCGAAGTCGGCGAGGCTGCCGAACACCGGTTCGATGCCCTGGTAGTCGCTGATGTCGTAGCCGTTGTCGTCCTGCGGCGAGGGGTAGACCGGCGAGAGCCACACGGCGTCGACCCCGAGCGCGGCGAGATGGTCGAGGTGGGCGACGACGCCGGGCAGGTCCCCTACGCCGTCACCGTCGGAGTCGGCGAAGCTGCGCGGGTAGATCTGGTAGACGACCGCCGAGGTCCACCACGGCCGCTCCCGGGTGCTCAGTAGGCACCGTCGATGACGTTGGCGAGCGGCTCCCCCGCGCAGTAGCGCCGCAGCTGGTCGGCAACCAGCGCGTAGGCGCGTGGCAGGAAGGCCGTCGAGTAGCCCCCGACGTGGGGGCTGAGCAGCAGGCCGGGGGCCGACCACAGGGGGTGCTCCGGGGGCAGCGGCTCGGGGTCGGTCACGTCGAGGGCGGCGCGCAGCCGGCCGCTGCCGAGCTCGGCGAGCAGCGCGTCGGTGTCGACGACCGGACCGCGTGCCACGTTGACCAGCAGCGCCCCGTCGGCCATCGCGGAGAGGAAGGCCGCGTCGACCAGTCCGGTGGTCTCCTGGGTCATCGGCACGGTCAGCACGACGACGTCGGCGCGCGGCAGCAGCTCAGGCACGGCGTCCATCGGGGCGATCCCGTCGCGGGCCGAGCGCGCCACCCGCAGCACGTCGCACTCGAACCCGGCCAGCCGGCGCTCCACCGCGGCTCCCACCGACCCGTAGCCGATGATCAGCACCGTCCGGTCGGCCAGTGACCGGTGCTCGCGTGACTGCCACAGGCCCCTGTCCTGCGCGCGCACGAACTCGGGCACGCCCCGCAGGGACGCGAGCATCAGTGTCACGGCGAGCTCGGCGGTGGACGCGTCGTGCACGCCGCGGGCGTTGCACAGCGTCACGCCGTCGGGCACGAACGGCAGGAAGTTGTCGACGCCGGCGGTCAGCGACTGGGCGACCTTGAGCGACGGCATGTCGCGCATCAGCTCGAGCGGTCCCGGCCCGGACATGTAGGGCACGACGTAGAACTCGACCTGCGCGATGGTGGACGGCGGCGAGCCGGCGCCGTCGTACACATCGGCCTCGACGCCGTCTGGCAACCCGCCCATCGCCTCCACCACGTCGTGGTAGGGCACCCAGATCCTCATGCGGTCTCCTCGTGTCCCCGGCAGCGCGTGAGGTAGTCCTGCCAGTCCCAGCTCTGCAGGAAGCCGACCGCTGCCTCGCGGCCCGCTGCGAGCAGCTGCTCCTGCTGCTCGTCGGTGATGGCGAAGTCGACGGGCGAGATGCCCGACGCGTCGACGAAGATACTGCGCGCCTGCACGCACGCGTCGTTGATGTGCTGCGCGTCGCATGCCTCGAGCATCGTCTCGACCAGCGACAGCGCGAGCGACACGGTGCCGCGCACCTCGTGGGTCTGCACGCGTCCGTCGGACGTCATCGACAGTCGCGCGCCGAACGTCGGCCAGCGCGGCGGCCGGTCGTCGGTACGGTCGAAGAGGCCGATCGGGAAGTTGGACAGCACGCTGCCGTCGACCAGCGTCGACACCACCGACGAGCCGCGCTGCCCGCGGGCCCGCAACGTGACCGGCTCGAAGAAGAACGGGATCGACGCGGAGGCACGCACGGCGTCGGCGACCGACGCCTGATCGGGGTCCAGACCGTAGCGGCCGTAGTCCCAGGGCAGCCGCACGAACTGCTTGCGGGACACGTCGCTCGCGGTCACCACCAGCGCGTAGCTCTGCTCCGGCGCGAGCGAGGCGTCCGGGTCGTGCAGCCGCAGGTCGCCGAAGGTCCGGACGCCCAGGTCGGCGAGCGACCCCGCGAGCCACGACCGCAGGTAGTCGCCCTCGAACACTCCACCGTCGAAGGCGAGGGAGAAGCCGTCGACGACGCGGGCCAACGGTCTGGCGAGGCGGCCGAGCGGTCCGCGGTCACGCAGCTTCCTGTAGTCCAGGCTGCGCGCGATGTCCTCCAGGCGGGACAACGGCTCGCCTGCGCGCTGCAGGGCGACCAGGAACGCCGCCACGACGGCGCCCGCCGAGGTACCCGCGACCCGGGGGAACCGGTATCCGACCTCGGCGAGCGTGGCCACGGCACCGACCAGACCGATGCCCTTGACGCCGCCGCCCTCGAGCACGAGGTCGGCACGCTTGTCCTCCACCCCCGCGACCCTAACGACCGGTCCACGCCGACAGCTCGTCGGTGCCGCGCGGTGGCGGTGCGCGGCCGGGCGGGTAAGGCTCGGGACATGAGACGTACGCCGGTCGCCGCCCTCCTCCTCGCGGTGCTGCTCGCCGTGGCTGGCTGCTCCACCACCGAGGGCGCATCCGGGACCGGGTCGGGGCCGTCCCCGGACCCCACGACCGGTAGCGCCTCGCCGTCGGGTCCGGCGTCGGGTACGCGTGGTGCGCCGGCCGGGCGGGTGCTCGCCACCCACGTCGACCGCGTCGTGGCGACCGGCCTGCGCGCACCGTGGGGGCTGGCGTTCCTGCCCGACGGGTCCGCGCTGGTCAGCGAACGCGACAGCCACCGCGTCCTGAGGGTGAGCCCCGCCGGGGCGACCCGGGTGGTTGGCACCGTCGCAGGCGTGCGCGGCGACGGCGAGGGTGGTCTGCTCGGGCTCGCGCTGTCGCCGACGTACGCCTCGGACCACCTGCTCTACGCCTACTACACCCACGGCGGCGAGAACGTCGTCGCCCGCCTGACCTATGACGGCAACCGACTGTCCGGCCAGCGGATCATCTTCGGCGGCATCCCGTCGGCGTCGATCCACAACGGCGGGCGGCTGGCGTTCGGGCCCGACGGGATGCTGTACGTCGCCACCGGTGAGGCCGGCCGTGGCAGCCCGGCCCAGGACCGGGGCGACCTCGGCGGCAAGATCCTACGGCTGACGCCCCAGGGCAGGCCGGCCCCCGGCAACCCGTTCCCCGGCTCGCCGGTGTGGAGCTACGGGCACCGCAACGTGCAGGGCCTGGCGTGGGACGCGCAGGGACGGATGTGGGCCAGCGAGTTCGGCCAGAACACCTGGGACGAGCTCAACCGCATCGTCAAGGGCGGCAACTACGGCTGGCCGGTGGTCGAGGGCCGCTCCGGCGACGGCCGCTACCGCAACCCGGCCCGCCAGTGGCACACCGACGAGGCCTCCCCCAGCGGCATCGCGATCGCGGGCAACGCGGTCTACCTGGCGGCGCTGCGCGGTGCACGGCTGTGGCAGGTGCCGCTGGTGGGCGGGAGGACGGCGCAGCCGCGCGCCCTGCTCGTCGGCCGGTACGGCCGGCTGCGGACCGTCGCTGTGGCACCCGACGGGTCGCTGTGGGTGATGACCAACAACACCGACGGGCGCGGCGACCCGCGCCCGGGCGACGACCGCATCCTGCGCCTCACCCTGTCCTGACCCGCGACCGGTCGCGGCTTCGGCGGCGGGCGGGACCGGCCTCGGCGGGTCAGGAGCAGCGGACGAGGACCAGCTCACGGACCCGGGCGGCGTCGGCCTGGCCGCGGGTGGCCTTCATGACCGCGCCGACGATCGCGCCGGCCGCCGCGACCTTGCCGCTGCGGATCTTCTCGGCGACCTCGGGCTGGGCGGCCAGCGCCTCGTCGACGGCGGCCAGCAGCGCGGTGTCGTCGGACACGACGGCCAGCTGCCGCGAGGCAACCACCTCGTCGGGGCCACCCTCGCCGGCCAGGACCCCCTCGATCACGGAGCGAGCCAGCTTGTCGTTGAGGGTGCCCTCCTCGACCAGCACGACGACCCGGGCCACCTGCGCCGGGGTGATCGGCAGGGCGGACACGTCGGTACCCCGCTCGTTCGCGTGGCGGGCGATCTCGCCGAGCCACCACTTGCGGGCCGCCTCCTGCGGGGCGCCGGCCGCGACCGTGGCCTCGACCAGGCCGATCGCACCGGCGTTGGCCAGCGACTGCATCTCGAAGTCGGACAGCTTCCACGCCGCGGCCAGCCGGCGGCGGCCCGCACCCGGTGACTCCGGCAGCGCCGCCCGCAGCTGCTCGACCCACGCGGCGTCGGGGGCCACGGGCACCAGGTCGGGCTCGGGGAAGTAGCGGTAGTCCTCGGCCTGCTCCTTGGACCGGCCGGACGTGGTCACACCGGTGTCCTCGTGCCAGTGCCGGGTCTCCTGGACGACCCGGCCGCCCGAGCCGAGCACTGCTGCCTGCCGGCGGATCTCGTGGCGCACGGCCCGCTCGACCGAGCGCAGCGAGTTGACGTTCTTGGTCTCCGACCGGGTGCCCAGCGGTGCGTCGGGCGAGGGCCGCAGGGAGACGTTGACGTCGCAGCGCAGCGAACCCTGCTCCATGCGTACGTCGGAGACACCGAGGGAGCGCGCCAGGTCGCGTAGCTCGCTGACGTAGGCCCGAGCCACCTCGGGGGCCCACCGGCCCGCGCCCTCGACCGGCTTGGTGACGATCTCCATCAGCGGGATGCCGGCGCGGTTGTAGTCGACGAGCGAGTACGCGGCGCCGTGGATGCGGCCGGTGGCGCCGCCCTTGTGCAGGGACTTGCCGGTGTCCTCCTCCATGTGCACGCGCTCGATCCCGACGCGTACCGACATCGGCCCGTCGTCGGTGGGCACGTCGACGTCGAGGTAGCCGTCGGTGCAGATCGGCTCGTCGTACTGCGAGGTCTGGAAGTTCTTGGGCATGTCCGGGTAGAAGTAGTTCTTCCGCGCGAATCGGCACCACGACGCGACGTCGCAGTTCAGTGCCAACCCGACCTTGATGGTCGACTCGACCGCTACCCGGTTCATGACCGGCAGGGAGCCGGGCAGGCCGAGGCAGGTCGGGCACACCTGGGTGTTGGGCTCGGCGCCGAACTCCGTGGGGCAGCCGCAGAACATCTTCGAGGCCGTGCCGTGCTCGATGTGCACTTCCAAGCCGATCACCGGGTCGTACTGCGCGACGGCCTGGTCGTAGGGCACCAGCTGCGCGGGTGCCGCCGTACCGGTGCTCACGCCGACTCGCCCTGCCGGAGCCGGCGGATCACGACCAGCACGCCGGTGACGACGACGGCCGCGTTCAGCGCCGCGTCGAGCAGCTCGAGCCGGTCGTCGTCGGCGCGCGCCTGCCTGATGCGCTGCAGCGCCGTGCGGGCCGCGAACAGCGTGCCGACAAGGGTGATCGCCGTCCTGGCGTGCTTCATGTGCGTCACAGCTCCGGTGCCTCGTCGATGAGAAGGTGGCCCCAACGCTCGGCGTACGCCGCCTCGACCGCGCCCCCGACGCGGTAGAGCCGGTCGTCGGCCATCGGGGGCGCGATGAACTGCAGCCCGACCGGCAGCCCGTCGTCGGGCGAGAGCCCGCACGGCACCGACATCGAGGCGTTGCCCGCCAGGTTGGACGGGATCGTGCACAGGTCGGCGAGGTACATCGCCATCGGGTCGTCGACCCGCTCGCCCAGGGGGAACGCCGTCGTGGGCGTGGTCGGCGACATCAGGACGTCGACCTGGGCGAACGCCGCGGCGAAGTCACGAGCGATCAGCGTGCGGACCTTCTGCGCCTGTCCGTAGTAGGCGTCGTAGTAGCCGGAGGACAGCGCGTAGGTGCCGATGATGATGCGTCGCTTGGTCTCGGCGCCGAAGCCGGCCTCGCGGGTCAGCGCCATCACCTCCTCGGCACTGCGCGTGCCGTCGTCACCGACGCGCAGGCCGTAGCGCATGCCGTCGAAGCGCGCGAGGTTGCTCGAGCACTCGCTCGGCAGGATGAGGTAGTAGGCCGGCAGGGCATAGTCGAAGTGCGGGCAGTCGACCTCGACCACCTCCGCGCCGAGCTCCTCGAGCAGCGCCCCCGCCTCACGGAAGCGCTGGAGCACGCCCGGCTGGTAGCCCTCGCCGCCGAACTGCTTGACCACCCCGATGCGCATGCCGCGCACCTCGCGCGTGCGCGCCGCAGCGACCACGTCGGGCACCGGCGCGTCGATCGACGTCGAGTCCAGCGGGTCGTGACCGGCGATGACCGAGTGCAGCAGCGCGGCGTCGAGCACGGTGCGCGCGCAGGGACCGGCTTGGTCGAGCGAGGACGCCAGCGCGACGAGCCCGAAGCGGGACACCCCGCCGTACGTCGGCTTCACGCCCACCGTGCCGGTCACCGCCGCGGGCTGACGGATCGAGCCTCCCGTGTCGGTGCCGATCGCCAGCGGCGCCTCGAAGGCGGCGACAGCCGCCGCCGAGCCACCCCCCGAGCCCCCCGGGATGCGGGTGAGGTCCCAGGGGTTGTGGGTGGGGCCGTAGGCCGAGTGCTCGGTCGAGGAGCCCATCGCGAACTCGTCCATGTTCGTCTTGCCGAGCACCACGACGCCCGCCTCGCGCAGCCGTCGCGTCACCGTGGCGTCGTACGGCGGCCGCCACCCCTCGAGGATGCGTGACCCGCACGTGGTGGGCACGCCCTTCATGGTGACGATGTCCTTGAGGGCGAGCGGTACGCCGGCCAGCGGCCCCAGGGGCTCCCCCGCAGCCCGTCGCTGGTCGACGGCCCGGGCGGCGGCCAGCGCACCGTCGGTGTCGACGTGCAGGAACGCGTGGACCCGCTCGTCGACCGCGGCGATGCGGTCCAGGTGCGCCTGGGTCGTCTCGACGGCGCTGATCTCACCGGCCGCCACGGCCGCCGCGGTCTCGGCCGCGCTGAGCCGGACCAGGTCGGTGCCCACGCTGCTGCTCACCGCTCCTCGTCGAGGATGCGGGGCACCCGGAACCGCCCGAGCTCGGCGGCGGGCGCACCCGAGAGCGCCTCCTGCTGGGTCAGCCCCGGACGCACCTGGTCGCCGCGCATGACGTTGGTCATCGGCAGGGCGTGGGAGGTGGGCGGGATGTCGTCGGCGGCTACCTCGCTGACCCTGGCGACCGAGCCGATGATCACGTCGAGCTGGCCGGCGAACCGGTCGAGCTCCTCCTCGGAGAGCGCCAGCCGGGAGAGCATCGCCAGGTGGGCGACCTCGGCACGGCTGATCGCGGCGCTGCCACGCACGTCGTCGGGAGCAGGGCTGTCGGACACTACGGGCGTCGCTCCTCGGGGGTCGCCTGGACGGTCGCCGGACCGGACCATCCTAGGGCGGCCTGCCCTCACGAGGTCGGGGCCGGCCCCTCGGCCGGCCGGGCCCCGGCGCGGGCCGCGTCGGGACCCTCGTCGAGCAGCACCCGGAACCCGGCCTCGTCGAGGACCGGCACCCCGAGGGCCACCGCCTTGTCGAACTTGGTGCCGGGGCTCTCGCCCACGACGACGAAGTCGGTCTTCTTCGAGACCGATCCGACGGCCTTGCCGCCACGCGCCTGGATGGCGTCCTTGGCCCCGTCGCGCGAGAAGCTCTCGAGCGAGCCGGTGACCACGACCGAGAGCCCCTCGAGCGGGCGCGGACCCTCGTCGACCGCCTCCTCCTCGAGCCGGACCCCGGCCGCGGCCCACCGCTGGACGATCGCGCGGTGCCAGTCGACGTCGAACCAGTCACGGACGGCCTGCCCGATCACCGGTCCCACGCCGTCGGTGGCGGCGAGCTGCTCGAGGCTGGCCTCGCGGATGCGATCGAGCGAGCGGAACTCCCGGGCCAGCGCCTGCGCGGCGGTCGGCCCGACGTGGCGGATCGAGAGGGCGACCAGGACCCGCCACAGGGGCCGGGCCTTGGCGCCCTCGAGTGCCTGGAGGAGCTTGCGCCCGTTGGCCGACAGACCGCCGTCCTTGCGGCGGAACAGGTCGACGCGGCCCAGCGCCTCCTCGTCCAGGTCGAAGATGTCCCCCTCGTCCTGCACGACGCCGGCCTGCAGCAGCCCGATCGCGGCCTCGTAGCCGAGCACGTCGATGTCGAAGGCCCCGCGCCCCGCGACGTGGAAGATGCGCTCCCGCAGCTGAGCCGGGCAGGACCGGTTGTTCGGGCACCGGATGTCGGCGTCGCCCTCCTTCTCGTGCTTGAGCGAGGTGCCGCACTCGGGGCAGCGCGTCGGCATGATGAAGTCGGTCTCGCTGCCGTCGCGCAGGTCGACCACCGGTCCGACGATCTCCGGGATCACGTCGCCCGCCTTGCGCAGGACGACCGTGTCACCGATCTTGACGCCCTTGCGCACCACCTCGGAGGCGTTGTGCAGCGTTGCGAGGCTGACCGTCGAGCCGCTCACGAAGACCGGCTGCATGACGCCGAAGGGTGTCACGCGCCCGGTGCGCCCGACGTTGACGGTGATGTCGAGCAGCCTGGTCGTCACCTCCTCGGGCGGGTACTTGAAGGCGATCGCCCAGCGCGGCGCGCGCGAGGTGGAACCCAACCGGCGCTGGACCGAGACCTCGTCGACCTTGACCACGACCCCGTCGATCTCGTGCTCGACGGAGTGCCGGTGCTCGCCGTAGTGCTCGATGTAGCGCTGCACGCCGGACAGGTCGTCGACGACCTCGAACCGATCGCTGACCGGCAGCCCCCACGCCCGCAGCGCGGCGTACGCCTCGGACTGCCGCGCCGGCGTGTAGCCCTCGCGCGCCCCGATGCCGTGCACGACCATCCGCAGGGGCCGCGACGCGGTCACCCGCGGGTCCTTCTGACGCAGCGACCCGGCCGCCGCATTGCGCGGGTTGGCGAACGGCGCCTTGCCGGCCTCGACCAGGCCGGCGTTGAGGGCGGCGAAGGCCTCGACCGGGAAGAACACCTCGCCGCGCACCTCCAGCCGGGCCGGTACGTCGTCGCCGGTGAGGGTGGTCGGCACCGCGTCGATGGTGCGCACGTTCAGCGTGACGTCCTCACCGGTCGTGCCGTTGCCGCGGGTCAGCGCCCGCACCAGGCGACCGTCGTCGTAGAGCAGGTTGATGGCCACGCCGTCGACCTTGAGCTCGCAGAGGTAGTGGATCGCGCCGGCGCCCTTGTCACGCTCGACCCGGTCGGCCCACTCGGCCAGCTCCTGGGCCGAGAAGGCGTTGTCGAGGCTCATCATGCGTTCGACGTGGTCGACCGCCGCGAAGTCGGTGGAGAACGAGCCGCCCACCGTCTGGGTCGGCGAGTCGGGGGTGCGCAGCTCGGGGTGCGCCGCCTCGATGCCCTGCAGCTCGCGCATCAGCCCGTCGTACGCGGCATCGGCGACGGTCGGCGCATCGCGCACGAAGTAGTCGAAGCGCATCCGGTCGATGCGCTCCACCAGCTCGGCATGCCGGTGAGCCGCGTCGACCTCGATGCCGGTGTCCGCCACCGTCGGCCCGGACACGCCTGCCGCTCGCCTCGCCACTCACGCCTCCGGGTCCTCAGTCAGGGTCGTCGCTGAAGGAGCGCGCCGCGGCCCGGGCCAGGGCGAGCGCGCGCCGGGCGTGGCCGGGGCTGGCCCCGGCCATGCCGCACGTCGGTGTCACGACAGGCAGCGGGACAGCGTCGGGAGCGAGCCCGAGACGGGCCCACAGCCGCCGTACGACATCGACCGTAGTCGCCGGGTCCGACAGCGGTCCGTCCAGCGCGGGCACCGCCCCGGCGAGCAGGACCGTGCCGCTCTCCAGTGCCTCGCCCAGCACGTCGTCGCAGGCCCGGCTCAGGGTGGTGAGGTCGAGGGACAGGCCCGCGACTCCCGCGGCACGGAACAGCCCGACCGGCGGCTCGGCGGTGCAGCAGTGCGCGACCACGGGGACGGCCGCGGCCTCGACGACCTCCCGCAGCAGGGCCACGGCCTCGTGCTCCGGGACCGGTGAGATGGTGCGCACGCCGGAGAACGAGGGGACCCGCCCGGCGAGCACCCCGGGCAGTCCGGGTTCGTCCAGCTGCAGCACCACCCGGCTCCCGGGCAGCCGGCGGGTGATCTCGCCCACGTGCCGGGCGGCCGCCTCGGCCAGGGCCTGCGCGACGTCGCGGCGTGCCCCCGCGTCGGACAGGACCGGCTCGCCGCGTGGCAGCTGCAGCGCAGCCGCGAGCGTCCACGGCCCGGCCAGTGAGACCTTCACCGGGCCGGCGCGCCCGGCGAGCGCCTCCTCGAACGCATCGAGGTCGTGGGAGAGGTAGGACGTCGCGCGCCGCTGATCCAGCCCCGGGCGCTGGGCCAGCCGCCACCCCGACGGCTCGCGGTCCACGGGCAGCCCCGGGAGCAGGGCGGCGGTGCGCCCGATCATGTCGGCACCGGGCCCGCGCGCCGGCAGCTCGGGCAGCGCCGGCAGGCCGGGCGGCTCACCGAGCTCGGCCGCGACGGCCGCCGCACTGGCGGCGGGGTCCTCCCCCGGCATCGACCCGACCCCGCTCGCCCCTCCGAGGCAGTCGGCCGGGAAGGAGCGCTCGGGCCCGGCGACCTCAGTAGTCGACACGGTCGGACTTGGCCAGCCAGGCGTCGAACGGCGCACCGGCCGACGCGACGGCCACCTGCCCCACGGGCAGCGACCACTGGTCGCGCGGTGCGCCGAAGAGGTCGTAGAACGCCAGGTCGTCGAACCCGGCCCGCGCGGCGTCGTGCCGGTCGGCGGCGTAGACCACCGCGTCGAGGCGCGCCCACAGGGACGCGGCGAGGCACAGCGGGCAGGGCTCGCAGGAGCTGACCAAGACGCAGCCGGCGAGGCTGAAGCGACCGACCGCCTGACAGGCCGCGCGGATCGCCACCACCTCGGCGTGGGCGGTCGGGTCGAGGTCGCGGGTCACCCGGTTGACGCCGTGCGCCACGACCTGTTCGCCGCGGGCGACCACCGCGGCGAACGGCCCCCCGCCTGCGGCGACGTTCTCGACGGCCCGCCTGATGGCGGCGTCGAGCATCGCGGTGGAGGCGGTTGCGGGGTCGATCACCCGAACACCGTATCGGGCCGGTCCACCCCGGCCGGCCCACGCGCCGCCCGGCGTCAGTCGCTGTGGGTGATGGTCGCGGACCCCAGCACGGTGTCTCGCTCGTACAGCACCACGGTCTGCCCGGCCGCCACGCCGCGCACGGGTGCCCGCAGCGTGACCTCGACCTGCTCACCCTGCACCGAGGCCTCGCAGCCGACCGCCTCGCCATGTGCCCGGATCTGTGCCCGGCACTCGATCGGGCCCCGCGGCGCCGGCCCCCACCACCGCAGCCGGTCGCCGGTGAGGCGCACGACGTCGAGGCGTTCGGCCGGGCCCACGGTGACCGTGGCGGTCACGGGCGAGACGTCGAGCACGTAGCGCGGCTTGCCGTCGGGTGCCGGTCGGCCGATGCGCAGGCCGCGACGCTGCCCGACCGTGAACGCGAAGGCACCGTCGTGGCGGCCGACGGTCGCCCCGGTCTCGTCGACGATCGGTCCCGGTGCGGCACCGATCCGGTCGCGCAGGAACCCGGCCGTGTCGCCGTCGGCGATGAAGCACACGTCGTGGCTGTCGGGCTTGTCGGCGACGGCGAGGCCGCGCCGCTGGGCCTCGCGCCGGACCTCCGCCTTGGGGGTGTCACCGAGCGGGAACATCGCGTGCGCCAGCTGGCCCGCGGTGAGCACGCCGAGCACGTAGGACTGGTCCTTGCCGTGGTCGACCGCCCGGCGCAGCCGGCCGCCGTCGATGCGCGCGTAGTGGCCGGTGCACACCGCGTCGAACCCCAGAGCGAGCGCCTTGTCGAGCACGCCGGAGAACTTGATCTTCTCGTTGCACCGCACGCACG
This sequence comes from Actinomycetota bacterium, assembly GCA_030841035.1. Lineage (GTDB taxonomy): Bacteria > Actinomycetota > Actinomycetes > JACCUZ01 > JACCUZ01 > BP-173. Next base: position 107,045 of record JAVEDI010000038.1, on the reverse strand, counting down.
GGTTGGGCGTGCGGCCGGCGGCGTACTCCGCGACGAAGTCGTCGACCACGTCGGCGCGGAAGCGCTGCGCCACGTCCCAGACGTAGAAAGGGATGCCGACGACGTCGGCCGCCCGGCGGGCGTCGCGCGAGTCCTCCAGCGTGCAGCAGCCGCGCGCGCCGCTGCGGAAGGACCGCGGGTTGCTGGAGAGAGCGAGATGTACGCCGGTGACCTCGTGTCCCGCCTCGACGGCGCGGGCCGCCGCGACCGCCGAGTCGACCCCACCCGACATGGCGGCGAGCACCCTCACAGCCGCACGCCGTTCTGCCCGGCCCTGCGGGCCCTCTCGACGACCGCGCCGATGGTGGCGGCCACGGCATCGACGTCACCGGTGGTGGAGGTGTGGCCGAAGGAGAAGCGCAGCGAGCCGCGTGCCAGGTCCTCGGGCACGCCCATCGACAGCAGCACGTGGCTGGGCTGCGGCACGCCGGCGGAGCAGGCCGAGCCCGTGGAGCACTCGATGCCGCGCGCGTCGAGCAGCAGCAGCAGCGCGTCGCCCTCGCAGCCGGGGAACGAGAAGTGCGCGTTGCCGGGCAGCCGGTGGCTGGGACGCAGGTCCGGGTCGCCCCCGAGCACGGCGTCCGGTACGACGTCGCGCACCCTCGCCACCAGGTCGTCGCGCAGCGCGGCGAGCCCTTCCGCCCGCTCGGGCTGGCGCTTGACCGCGAGCTCACCGGCCGTGGCGAACCCCACGATCGCCGGCGTGTCCAGCGTTCCGGACCGTACGTCGCGCTCCTGGCCGCCGCCGTGCTGCACGGGCGTGAGGTCGACCGTGCGCCCCACCAGCAGCGCGCCGACGCCGAGCGGTCCGCCGACCTTGTGACCGGTGATCGTCATCGCGTCCAGACCGCTCGCGGCGAAGTCGACCGGCAGCTGCCCGAAGGCCTGCACGGCGTCGGAGTGGATCGGCACGCCGTGGGCGTGGGCGATCTCGGCCAGCGCGGCGACGGGCTGCACGGTCCCGACCTCGTTGTTGGCCCACATCACGCTGACCAGGGCGACCGAGTCGGGGTCCTCGGCGAGGGCCGCCTCCAGGACCTCGGGGCGCACGCGCCCGTGAGGGTCGACCGGCAGCCACTGCACCTCGGCGGCCTCGTGCTCGGCCAGCCAGAGCGCCGAGTCGAGCACCGCGTGGTGCTCGACGGCGCTGGCGAGGATCCGGCGCCGACGGCTGTCCGCCGCCCGGCGGGCCCAGAAGAGACCCTTGACCGCGAGGTTGTCCGACTCGGTGCCCCCGCTGGTGAACACGATCTCGCTGGGGCGGGCGCCGACCGAGCCGGCCAGTGACTCGCGCGACTCCTCGACGACGCGTCGCGCGCTCCGACCGCTGGCATGCAGCGACGAGGGGTTGCCGACGGAGCCCAGCCGCGCCGACATCGCCTCCGCCACCTCAGGCAGCATCGGCGTCGTCGCTGCGTGGTCGAGGTAGACGGTGCGGCTCATCGGGTCGTCCGCGACCGGGCGAGCCAGGGACTCAGTCATGACCGAGGAAGTCTACGCACCGTGGTGCGTCGCGCCTCAGCCCTTGCGCCTGATGACCTCCTCGGTGAGCGCCGGGACCACCTGGTGCAGGTCGCCCACCACGCCGAAGTCGACCAGCTCGAAGATCGGAGCCTCGGGGTCCTTGTTGATGGCCACGATGGTCTTGGAGGTCTGCATGCCGGCCCGGTGCTGGATCGCGCCGGAGATGCCGGCGGCGACGTAGAGCTGGGGCGAGACGGTCTTGCCGGTCTGCCCGACCTGGTGCTGGTGGGGGTACCAGCCGGCGTCGGTGACCGCGCGGCTGGCGCCGACGGCAGCGCCCAACGAGTCGGCCAGCGCCTCGATGACGGCGAACTTCTCGGCCGACCCGACGCCACGGCCGCCGGAGACCACGATCGCGGCCCCGGACAGCTCGGGGCGTTCGCCCTTCTCCTCGACGACGCGGTCGGTGATCCGGGCGCCCCTGGCGAGCTCGGACAGCTCCACGGTGACGTCCTCGCGCGTCGCCGCCGCGGGTGCCTGCTCGGGAGCGGTCGAGTTGGGCCGGACCGTGATGATCGGCGTGCCGGTGACGACCGTGGACGTCACGATCGTCGACCCGCCGAACACCTGTTGCTCGGCACGCACTGCACCGCCGTCGGCGGTCACGTCTGTGGCGTCGGTGAGCAGACCGGAGCCGGTCTTGACGGCCAGCCGTCCCGCGATCTCCTTGCCCTCCGCGGTGGAGGGCAGCAGGACCGCCGCCGGTGACGCGCGCGAGACCAGGGCGGCCAGCACCTCGGCCGTCGGCGCCACCAGGTAGGAGGACAGCTGCGGGTCGTCGGCGACGTACACCTTCACGGCGCCGTGCTCGGCCAGCGTGTCCCTGGCCTTCTCGTAGACCCCGCCGGCGTCCTCACTGCCGATCAGGACCGCGGAGGGCTCGCCGAGCCGGCGCGCGAGCGTCAGCAGCTCGAGCGTGACCTTCCTGACCACGCCGTCGGCGTGGTCGACCAGAACCAGAACCTCAGCCATGTCTGTTGTCACGCCTTCCGCTCAGATGAACTTCTTGGTCGCGAGGAAGTCGGCGAGCTTGGCTGCCCCCTCACCCTCGTCCTTCACGACCGTGCCGGCCTGCCGCGGGGGCGCCGTCTGGAACGACTCGACCGACGACCACGAACCATCGAGACCGACGTCGGCCGACTCGATGCCGAGGTCGGCCAGGGACGTGGTGTCCACCGGCTTCTTCTTGGCCGCCATGATCCCCTTGAACGACGGGTAGCGCGGCTCGTTGATCTTCTCCACGACGCTCACGACCGCGGGCAGCGACGCCTCGACGACCTGGTATCCCTCGTCGGTCAGCCGTTTGATCGTCACCGACCCGCCGTCGACCGTGACCTCCTTGGCAAAGGTCAGCTGCGGCATCCCCAGCCGCTCGGCGAGCATCGCGGGCACGACGCTCATCCGCGCGTCCGAGGACTCCGAGCCCAGAACCACCAGGTCGGCGCCCTCCACCCTCGCCAGCGCCGCGGCCAGCACCCGGGAGGTGGCCAGCGCGTCGGAGCCGTGCAGCGCGTCGTCCAGCACGTGGATCGCCTTGTCGACCCCCATCGACAGCGCCTTGCGGATCGTCTCCTTCGTGGCGTCCGGGCCCATGGACAGCACCGTCACCTCGCCGCCGTGGGTCTCCCGGATCCGCAGCGCCTCCTCGACGGCGTACTCGTCCATCTCGTTCATCACCGGGTCGGTCGCACCCCGGTCCAGCGTGTTGTCCTCGGAGCTGAGCTTCTTCTCGGACCACGTGTCCGGGACCTGCTTCACGCAGACGACGATGTTCATCTCGGTGCCGGTCTCCCGCCTCTGCTCGCGCGTGTCGCGTCGGTTACGTCGGTGCGGCCAGACTGCCAGCACGGCTGGCCGCAGCAAGCACCGGCCTGCCTCGTCGGGCGCTATGTTACCCGTCAGTAGCACCCTTGACACACCCGGCATGCGAGGGCCCCGCCGGCGGGACCGCTGCGGTAGAGCACCCGGCGCGCCGGAGCCGAGGCTTGACCGGCGGGGCTGGACGGGTGACCCTTCGGTACGGAGCTTTCGGTACCCAAGGGGGGGTCGTATGACCCGGGACAGCTGTGTCGACGCCTGGCCGGCGCCGTGATCCGCTACGTCGCCCTGCTCGTGATGAGCCTTGCGCTCTTCCCCGCCGTCCGCTGGGCCCCCCTGCCGTTCGTCTGCCTGGTGATCGCCGGCCTCGCGATCGCCTTGTCCTGGGCCGCCCGGGACCGCGCCGCTCGCGACGAGGACCCGTCCGGCTGACCGCGCACCGTCGCGGACCGCTCAGGTGGCCGTGGCCAGTGCGCGGGCGGAGACGTCGGTGGCGAGCACCGCGAGGTTCAGTGCCGCGGCCGACTCCGGCTCGGTGAGCGAGACCCCGAGGACCCGTTCGATGGTGGACAGCCGCGCGTAGAGGGCGGGCCGGCTCAGGTGGGCCAACCGGGCCAGGTGCGACTTGTTGCCTCCGGCGTCGAAGTACATCCGCAGGGTCGCGAGAAGGTCGGTCGAGTGCCCGCTGTCGTACCGCAGCAGGGGACCCAGCTCGGCGTCGGCGAAGGCGAGCAGCCGCGGGTCGTCACGCAGCAGCGCGAGCAGTCCGCGCAACCGGACGTCCGTGCTGCGGTAGTAGGGCCGCGGGTGGGTGGACCGGATGGCCAGCCCCGCCTCCGCCACGTGCGCCGCCTCGTTCAACGAGTGCGCCGCCTCGGTCAGGGTCGACGCCTCGCGACCCACACCGAGCGCCGACCCGTTCCACCAGGGCAGACCCTGCAGCCGTCGCGTCACGTTCTCGGCGAACCGGTTCAGCGCGCGTTCGGCCGACTGGCCCGTGGAGACCGCGGCAAGCATGAGGGACTGGCCGCTGCGCAACGTGGCGACCAGAGCGGGGAGGCCGGCCTCGGCCGCCGCCGAGGTCACCGCCTCGGCGAGTGCTCGGTCCCGGCTCTCGGCGATCACCGGGTCCAGCGGGTGCGGCGACCCCGACTGCACGGCCACGCCGAGGTAGGACCGTCTCGAGACCGGGAGGCCGAGGGCGTTCGCGCGGGTGCGCAGCTCGGCCTCGTCGCTGGCCCGGCCCCCTGTCAGGTCCCGGAGCAGGCCGCGGTGTGCCTGCTGCACCAGAGTGGCCCGGTCGCGTTCCACCAGCCGGTTGATGGCGAGCGCCTCGGCGCCCCTCTCCAGCAGCATCGCGAGCTGGGCCTCGGCGGGGGGAGGTGCTGGCGCGACCAGTCGTCCCCAGCGCTGGTTGCGCGGTCCCACGGGGGTGACCAGCCAGCCCTCCGGTCCCGTGAGCACCGTCGTCTCCGCTGGCGCCGCGAGCCTCGAGCGGACCTCCCAGTCCTCGAGCAGCTCGCCGGCCGCGCCGTTCTCGCAGGCGTAGACGACGGCCCGGTGCGTCAGGTCCTCGAGCACGACGGCAGTGCCGGACAGCTCCGACACCTTCTCGATGATGGCCTGCATGGACGCGCCTTCGATGCTGAGCCTGGTGAACTCCAGGTGCGCAGCCTGTGAGCTGCGCAGCAGCTCGTGCTGCTCGCCCACGATCAGCCCATGGACCTCCTCGGTGATGGAGACGAACCGCACCGTCCGACGCAAGGCGATGACCGGCAGCCCGACCGCCTCCGCTGCCTGCACCATCGCGTCGGGCACGACCTCGAAGCGGCGCCCAAGCTCGATGACCAGCGCGCAGGCCTGGGCCTCCTGCAGCGTCTCGACGAACCTGCCCAGCTTGGCGCTGGAGCGCGGCAGCGCGACGCCGGTGGTGAGGATCAGCTCTCCGCCGCGCAGCAGCGGCCCGATGTCAGGCAGCTCGCTGACGTGCACCCAGCGCACTGCCCGGTCGAGCAGCTCGCCACCGGTCAGGACGACCGGGCGCCCGGCCCTCACCACCGGGAGACGGAGGACATCCGCCAGCGTCGTTGCCATGGCCGAAGTGTAAGGAGCGGCTTCGACCGGCTTACGCATTGTCCATTGAGCCGACCGCCGGGCAGCCCGGAGACTGTGATCATGACTGAGGTAGCGCGCATCACCCACTGGATCGGCGGCAAGGCCTGGGACGGGGAGGCCGACCGGGTCGGCGACGTGTACGACCCCGCGACGGGGGAGGTCAGCGGCCGCGTCGACCTGGCCTCGGCGGCCGACGTGGACGCGGCCGTGGAGGCGGCCCACCAGGCGTTCGCCGACTGGCGCGGCTCCTCGCTCACCCGCCGGGTCCAGGTCCTCTTCGCGTTCCGCGAGATCGTCCGCGCCCGCCGTGACGAGCTCGCGGCCGCGATCACCGCCGAGCATGGAAAGGTGCTCTCCGACGCGGCCGGTGAGGTCACGCGCGGCCTCGAGGTCGTGGAGTTCGCCTGCGGGATCCCGCACCTGCTCAAGGGCGGTTTCTCGGAGGGTGTCTCGAGCAACGTCGACGTCTACTCCATCCGTCAGCCGGTCGGCGTGGCAGCCATCATCTCGCCGTTCAACTTCCCGGCGATGGTGCCCATGTGGTTCTTCCCAGTGGCCATCGCCGCGGGCAACACGGTGGTGCTCAAGCCGAGCGAGAAGGACCCGAGCGCATCGCTGCTCCTCGCGCAGATGTGGGCCGACGCTGGCCTGCCGGACGGCGTCTTCAACGTCGTGCACGGCGACAAGTCCGCGGTGGACCGGTTGCTCGAGCACCCCGACGTCCGTTCCGTGTCGTTCGTCGGGTCCACGCCGGTCGCCCGCCACGTCTACGAGACCGGCACCAGGAACGGCAAGCGGGTCCAGTCACTCGGCGGCGCCAAGAACCACATGGTCGTGCTGCCCGACGCCGATCTCGACCTGGTGGCGGACGCTGCCGTCAACGCCGGCTTCGGCTCCGCCGGCGAACGGTGCATGGCCATCTCGGTCGTCGTCGCGGTCGAGCCGATCGCCGATGAGCTGATCCAGAAGGTGACGCAGCGCATGGCGACGCTGCGCACCGGTGACGGCCGTCGCGGCTGCGACATGGGCCCGCTGGTGACCCGTGCCCACCGCGACAAGGTGGCCTCCTACCTCGACACGGGGGTAGCCGACGGAGCCGAGCTGGTCGTCGACGGGCGCGAGGTGCAGCCGGACGGCCAGCCCGGTGGCTTCTGGCTGGGGCCGACGTTGTTCGACAAGGTCACGCCGGACATGAGCGTCTACACCGACGAGATCTTCGGTCCCGTTCTGAGCGTGGTGCGCGTCCCGACGTACGACGAGGCGCTCGAGGTGGTCAACAGCAACCCGTACGGCAACGGCACCGCCATCTTCACCAACGACGGGGGCGCCGCCCGGCGCTTCCAGAACGAGGTCGAGGTCGGCATGGTCGGGGTGAACGTGCCCATCCCCGTGCCGATGGCCTACTACTCCTTCGGAGGCTGGAAGAGCTCGCTGTTCGGCGACACACACGCTCACGGCACCGAGGGCGTGCACTTCTTCACCCGCGGGAAGGTCATCACGTCGCGGTGGCTGGACCCGAGCCACGGCGGCATCAACCTCGGCTTCCCGACCCAGACGTGACCGCGACCTGAGCGCGAGCACCCTGGCCGAGGCGACCCTCACCGGTCACGAGACCGACGAGCCGGACCGGGCCCATGACCCGTGCCGCCGGCTCCGACGTGTGGGACGACCACCCGGAGACTGCTGCCGCCCTCAGAACGCGGGCGGCGTCATGGACACGATGAGCCGCGCCGACGCACCGTCGAGCCCGGCGAAGCTGTGCGGTCGTCGCGCCATGAACGACACGCTGTCGCCGACGTCGAGCTCGACACGTTCGTCGTCGACCTGCACCACCGCGCGACCCTCCAGCACGACCACACACTCCTCTCCGGCGTGCGAGAGCGCGTGATCGAAGGTCCCGCCCTCGAGGCCGAGGCGCATCTCGATCATCTGCAGGTGGCGTAGGTGCGCGGAGGACAGCAGCTCGTAGGCCACCCCTCCTGCATCAGGCGGGCGGATCACGTTGCGCTCGCGGGCACGGATGAGAGAGAGGTGGTCGGCCGGCGAGCCGAAGAGCTCGAACATCGGGATGTTGAGCGCCTGGCTGATGCCGTGCAGCGTCGAGAGCGACGGCGTCACCTTGCCGCGCTCGACCTGGCTGAGCAGGCTGGGGCTGATGCCGCAGGACTTGGCGACCGTGTCCAGCGAGAGCTGGCGTGCTGCCCGGTGCTCGCGCAACCGACGCCCGATGTCCAGCACGTCCAACGGCGTGCCTACACCATCGTCCACGGCGCCTCCTCGTCCTGCCGCCGAGCCGACTGTGCCGGCAAGCATCGCTCACACTAGGGGAGCCTGCGTGCTGGGCAGCCGACATCTTCCGTAGGAGTGTAAACTCTGCAGCTGGACTGTCTAGGTCACCCTGGTAACCGAACCACCACGAACGAGGTGAGTCCGATGATTCCCCACGTGCGGGTCCGAGGCGACGCGCGCAGCCGCGGACGACAGTACGGCGAGCAGGTGGCGGGGCAGGTCCGCGGCAGCCTCGACGCGTACGCGGAGATCTTCGGGCACTACGCCGGCTGGGACTGGCCCACCGTGGTCGAGCACGCCCGCACGTTCCTCGCGCCCGTCGCCGCCTTCGACGAGCGCTACCTCGAGGAGATGCGCGGCATCGCCGAGGGCGCGGACGTGCCCTTCGAGGACATCCTCGCCATCAACGTCCGCACCGAGGTCATGTTCGCTGCGAAGGCTCGGTCGGCGGTCGCGACCCTGCCGCGGGTCGGGGAGTGCACCAGCTTCGCGATCGTCCCGCCACCCGCGTCCGAGCGGCCGGTGCTCGTCGGGCAGAACTGGGACTGGACCCTGCATGCCCGCGACACCGTCGTCGTGCTCGAGGCGGAGCAGGACGAGGCGCCGGCGTACGTCACGGTCGTCGAGGCCGGGTTGCTGGCCAAGACCGGGTTCAACTCCAGCGGCGTGGCCATCGCCACCAACGCGCTGGTCAGCGACAGGGACACGGGCACGCCGGGCGTGCCCTACCACGTGCTGCTCCGGGCGATGCTCGACGCGACGAGCCCGAGCGAGGCGCTGGGCACACTGCAGCGAGCGCCGCGGTCGTCCTCCGCCAACTACGTGATCGGCCACCGCAGCGGCCTGGGCATCATCGTCGAGGCGGCGCCCGGTGACTTCTCCCAGCTGCGGCTGATCCAGCCCGACGAGCGTGGTGTGCTCCTGCACGGCAACCACTTCGAGCACCCGGGTTTCGACGCCGTCGACGTAGGCATCTGGCTGATGCCCGACAGCCCGTTCCGCATGCAGCGGACGCGCGCGACCTTGCGTGCCGAGCGCAGCGACCCCACGCCCAAGAGCCTGCTGGAGATGCTGTCCGACCATGCCGGTGAGCCGGCCGGCGTCTGCTGTCACCCCGCCGAGTCGGCGCATCGCCTCGAGCAGTTCACGACGGTCATCTCGACCGTGATGGACCTCGAGGCCGAGACCATGCTGCTCGTGCACGGCTCGCCCTGCTCGACGCCGCCGACCGAGCTCCTGTACCAGGGCTTCTTCGCCGGTGCGCGTGAGCGACGCGTCAGCTGAGCCGCGCCTGGACCTCGATCTCGACGTCCATGCCGGGATAGGCGAGGACGGGCAACGGCACCGGCACGAGGGCCGGCGAGTGGCCCTGGAAGAAGGTGTCGACCTCGGCGCGCAGCGCCGCGTGCCGCTCGGCGGCGTTGTCGGGCGCCATGGCGACGAACGCCGTCAGCCGGTCCACCGCCGTCCGAGGCACGTCGAGGTCCTGCAGGACGCGGCCGATGTACGCCAGGCTGTGCCGCACCTGGCCGGCGAAGTCACCAGGCGCGAGCACGCCCGCCGCGCCGTCCAGAGGCACCTGGCCACCGATGAGCGTCACGTCCTGGGCGCGGCAGCCGTGCTTGTACGGCAGGTGGAAGGGCCAGTCCCAGTGGTTCTCGGGCCATGAGTGCCGACGGACCTCGCGCGCACCGCGGATCGCGAGCACCTGCATGGCGATGTCCACCGCGTCGTCCTCGAAGCGTGGCACCGGGATGCCGGTGGCCGCGGGGCCGGGCTCGGTGTAGTAGGCGGCCCGGACCCGCGCGGCGCGGGCCCAGTCCTCCTCGGTGCCCTCGCCCTTGTAGAAGATGTTGAACTTCACCACGTCATCGAGCCCGGTCCCGGTCTGCTCGAGCAACGCGCGGGCGGCCCCCAGGATCGCGTGCGACTGGTCGACGATGTCGCCCGCGGCGGGGGCCTCGATCAGCCGGGTGGCAACCACGGGACCGCAGACCGAGTACCGCGCCTGCTCGTCCCGGGTGGCGGTGGCACCCGGCGGCAGGGCGCTCGCCTGCACACGCGTCGGGCCCTCACCGAGCAGCCCGACCGAGGTGGGGATGACGGAGACGGGCAGCCGCGATCCGGCCGCGAGCCGCTCGCCGACCTCCCGTGCCGCTGCGCCGTCGAGCTGCGCGACGTCGTAGAACACCTCGCAGGAGAGCAGCTCGTCCGGATGCACACCGGCTCGCTCCAACGCACGGGAGCCGTCGGCGCCGGACGTGCTCGTGCAGTCGATGAAGCGCAGGCCGTAGCCGCCGTTGGACGAAGACATCTGCCTCTCCTCAGGACGTGCGGCCCGAGCGGACCTCGAACAGGTCCGCCGGGGTCCGGTGGAGGATCTCCGCGCCGTCAATGGTCACGAGGATGTTGAAGCCGAAGATCATGGAGACGCCCCTGTACATGGCTACCGAGGGCTCGAGGGAGAACACCATGCCCGGCTCGAGAACGTGCTCGTCGCCCTCGAGGATGTCGGGGCGCCCGAGCCAGACAGGTGGATAGGCCAGCTCCATGCCGAAGCCGGCGCGGGCCGGGATGAAGTCTGCGTAGTCCTTGCGGGCCTCACGGGTCACCCGGTCGATCTCCCCGACCGGCGTCCCCGGCCTGGTGATCTCGAAGCCGGCCCAGAAGGCGCCGGTCACCACGTCCCACAACGTCTTGAGCTCGTCGCTCGCCGCGCCGGCGACGAGGGTGCGCACGATGTTCGAGTTGTACCGCGCCCGTGACCCGGTGATCTCGAACATGACGGGGTCGCCGTCCTGGACGACTCGCTCCGAAGGCAACGCGTGGAACAAGCCGCTGCGGGGACCGGACCCCATGATCGTGGGCAGTGCGGGGTACTCGCTGCCCGCGGTGGCCAGCGCGCGCTGGATCTCGGCGTGGATGTCGAGCTCGCGTACGCCGGGGCGCAGCTGCTCCACCGCCGCAGCCATCCCGATGTCGGCGAAACGCGCCGCCTGCCGGATGTAGGCGATCTCCAGCGGCGACTTGCGCATGCGCTGCTCCTGCCCGATCCACGTCACGTCCACGATGCGCACGCCGGGGAACGCTGTCTCGAGTCGCTTGACGGTGGCCGGCTTGAGGTACCAGCTCTCCATCTCGAGTCCGAGGGTCATGCCGCCGGCGAGACCGAGCTCGGTGAGGATCGCGACGGTGATCTCGACGGGGTCCTGCCCGTGGGTCCAGATACGGACGTCCTCCAGCCAGCTCGTGACCCGTGCCAGCTGCTGCTCGCACTTGTGCGTCAGCAGCACCGGCGGCGCGGAGCCGGGCGTCAGGAACAGCTTCTGGTAGAAGTACAGGCCGGTGGGGTCGAACCCGGTGAAGTAGTTCATGTGCTCGGGCAGGGAGCCCAGGTAGACGTCCACGCCCTCGGCCGCGAGCGCCTCGCGGAAGGTCACCAACCGGCGCTGGTACTCCTCCTCCGGGAAGCGCATCTCGGCCCTGTCGGCAAGCTCCACTCGTGCTCCTCTGTCATCGGTCGACGCCGTCACCCGTCCGCCCTCCAGGCCGGCTGGCCGCCCACCCACGTCTGGCGAACTGCGATCGCGGCGATCTCGTCCGGCGCCACGTCGAAGGGGTCCCGGTCGAGCACGGCGAGATCGGCGAGAAAGCCCGGCGCGAGTCGGCCCTTCACCGACTCCTCCCCCGCGGCGAACGCGGCGCCGGTGCCGAACAGGCTCATCGCCTGCCCCACGTCGATGCGCTGTGACGGCCCGAGCAGCCGGCCGGAGCGCGAACGCCGCGTCACACAGCTCTGCACCCCGAGCAAGGGCTCGTAGGGCCCGCACGGATAGTCGGAGGAGCCGGCGACCGGGATGCCGGCCGCGAGCAGCTCGCCGTGCGCGAACATGCGCTCCAGCCGCTGCGCGCCGTACCAGCCCTCGAGCGTGTCGCCGTGGAAGTGCACGTAGCCGGCGAACGGCACCGGGATCATCTGCAGAGCGGCGATGCGCGCCACGATGCGGTCGGTGACCATCGAGCAGTGCTCGATGCGATGCCGGGTGCCGATCTGCGGGTACGCGTCCCGCGCGGCCTGCACCGCGTCGAGAAGCAGCTCGATCGCCTTGTCGCCGTTGGCGTGGACGGCGACCCGCAGCCCCGCGGCGTGCACCGTGGCGACCAGCTCGTTCAGCTCGTCTGAGTCCACGACAGTCATGCCGTGGTCGTCGGTCCCCTCGAACGGCTCCGACACCCAGCACGTCCGGCCGGCGACGGCGCCGTCCACGAAGGCCTTGACGCCGCCGATCCGCAGCCAGTCGTCCCCGAACCCGTCGGTGATGCCGGCCGCGACCAGGTGCTCCAGGTGCGGGTAGGTCAACAGGGCGTTCACGCGCAGCCGTAGCCGCCCGCGCGACCGCGCCTGCTGCAGCAGCCGCAGCTCGTCGCGGCCGACCATCGCGTCGCCGACGGAGGTGATGCCTGCGGAGAGGAAGGCGTCGGACGCGGTGTCGAGCCCGACGAGCAGGCGGCTGAGGTCGGGCTCCGGGACGATCCGGCCGCGCCGCGCCAGCGCCGGGTAGGCGAGGTCGAAGAGTGCCTGCTCGTAGAGCACGCCGTTGGGCCGGCCGGCGCTGTCACGTCCGAGCGCGCCGCCACGCGGGTCCGGCGTGTCGTCGGACAGGCCTGCGAGCTCGAGAGCCTTGCTGTTCGCGACCCCCCAGTGCGCTCCGATGTGCACCAGCAGCACGGGATGGTCTGCGACGATGCGGTCCAGCGCGGCCCGGTCGAGGATCCGTCCTGCCGTCGTACGCATGTGGTCGTAGCGGCTGGCGGTCACCCAGCTGCCGGTCGCCGCCGCAGCTGCCGCCGACCGCAGCACCCCGGCGAGGGCGGACTCGTCGGCCACCACGTCGGGTGAGAGGTCCACGCCTGCCGCGTGCCGGGCCGCCATGGTCAGGTGCAGGTGCGCATCGACGAAGCCGGGCACCACGCACCCGTCACCCAGGTCGATCTCCTGCGATCCACCGAAGCGGTCGCGCAGGTCGGCCAGCCACCCGGTGGCCACGACGCGGTCACCGGCCACGGCCAGCGCTTCTCCTGTCGATGCCGGACCCGGGCGCATCGTGCGGATGCGGCGGGCCCGCAGGATGCGGATGCCCTCCGGTTCCGGCGACGACAGGTCCACACGGGTGTGTCTACGCGGGTCCCCGCGTAGCCGACAATCGTCGCTTCCTCAGAATCCGGTGCGGGTCCTCGTACGTTGATACAGTCCCGCGGTGCACCTCCGCGAGCTCGTGGCCATGCCGGGCCTCGGCCTGCGATTCGTGGTCGGAGAAGAGCTCGACCGCGAGATCCGGTGGGTGCACTCGACCGATCTGCCCGACCCCTCGGCCTACCTCAGCGGCGGCGAGCTCATCCTGACCGGTGGGCTGTGGCACGAGGGTCCGGACAGCGCCGAGCGGTTCGTCAGCGCTCTTGCCGGGGCCGACGTCCACGCACTCGGTTTCGGCCTTGCGGCACCGGACGCGGAGGTACCGGCCGACGTGGTGGCCGCCTGTCGCGCCACCGGGCTGCCCCTCGTCGAGGTGCCGCACGAGCTGCCGTTCATCGCTGTGGCCCGCGCGTTCGTCGACGGTGTCGAGCAGGCGAGGCAGGCAGACATGCGTCGGTCGCTCGCGACCCACGAGGCCTTGTCCTCGGCGGCGACGGGCAGCGGCGGGATGTCCGAGGTGGTCCGGGCCCTGCGCTCGATGCTCACCCGGGACCTGTGGGTGCTCACCGGTCCCACCCGGGCGTGGTCGAGCGGCGAGCAGCCGCGGCACGCCGAGCTGGCCTCGGTCTGGGAGCAGGCTGCCCGGGCGGCGGCCTATCCCGCACAGGTCAGGCGAGCCGAGGGGGCCGCGGTGACGGTGTTCGCCACGGCGCAGGAGCCCGCGCCGTCGTTCCTCGTCTACCTCGAGCCTGTCGGGTCCTTGTCCCGTGCCGAGCGCGCGACGCTCGAGCAGAGCATCCGCTACGTCGGGGTGGAGCTGTCGCGCCACCGTCGTCTGGCCGCCGAGACCGGCCAGCGGGCGCGCGAGTTCCTCGAGCTGGTCGAGGCGGACCTGCTGCCCGCTGACGAGGTGGACGCGCGCCTGGGACGCGTGCCCACGCGCCCGCAGGCACCGCTGCAGACGGTGGTGCTCGGCTACGAGGCGGCTCCCTCGGGCGCGGTCGACGCACTCGTGGACGTCGTCCTGCAGGTGCTCGGCGCCCACGGTCGGCACGGGCTCGTGGTGCCGGGCACGGAGGAGGCCGTGGTGTTCTCCTGGCCGGGTGTCGAGGGGCCGGCCCCGGGTCGCGAGCCGGACCGCCGGCTGCCCGAGCAGCTGCAGGTGGTCACCGAGCAGCAGCTGCGCCGCCCCGTCTGGGCGGGCGCCGTGACGGCGGACAGCGACCTCAAGCTCACCGTCACGCGTGCCCGTCGGGCTGCCAGCTACGCGCGCCGGCGCCAGCACGGCCGGGGCGTCGCCCACTACGAGGACCTCGGGTCGCACCACGTCCTGTTCGCCGTGGACGACTCGCTCACCGCGACGTTCCAGGACCTGCTGCTGGGCCGGGTCCGCGCCTACGACCAGCGCCGTGGCTCCCACCTGGTGCGCACGCTCGACGTCTTTCTCGAGGCGAACGGGCGGCACAAGCCGGCCGCCGTAGCGCTGTCCATCCACGTGAACAGCCTGCGCTACCGGCTGCGCACCATCGAGCGGCTGACCGGGCGCAGCCTGGCGTCGGCCGCGGACCGCGTCGACCTCTACCTCGCGCTGCGGATGGCCGCCGGCCCGCAGGTGACCGGGACGTTGTGACGGCGATGTTACACATCGCCGGTAACGTGCGATCGATGTTTACAGGACGTCCGTTGACACGCGCGCAGTCGCTGGCCTAACTTGCTGACACCGGTTTTAGTCGCACTGAACTTACTTGAGTGGCGCTCTATCCCGCAGGCGGGGTGGGCGCTACGACAGCACGGTACCGACCGGAGCCCGATCGCGGGCCGGTTCGTTCCGCTCGACCGATGTCACGTTCCCTGCCCGCGCCCGGCGGCGCGCCCCTTCGCCGCCACCGTGGCGCGGTCGGGGAGACGGCGTGACCGACCAGGAGGGACGTGTATGACCCACGGCGAGAGCGACCTGTTCTCCTCCCTGGTGACCACGATGGGGCACGAAGCCCGCATCGTGCGCCACGCCGGCCTCGCGTACACGCAGGCCCGCGGCGCGGCCGGCCTGGCCGCCGTAGAGCGGGCCCTGTCCCGCTACTACGCCTGGCGCGCGTCCGCCGCTCTCGCCCGCAGCACCGGCGGACTCGTGTCGATGGTCGAGTCCTGGGGCACTGCGGAGCTGCTCGCGCTGAACCCACAGGGGTGGGGTGAGCTCGCGGTCACCGAGTCCGGCCTGCAGATGCGCGTGACGACCAGCCCGCAGCTGAGCCACTACGTGGGCCACGACGTCCTGCCGTTCGCCCGCGTGCACTTCGGCGCCCTGGCCCGTGAGCTTGCCACGGCAGCCGGCTTCGGCGACGCGGTCACCGTGGACGTGGAGGGTACGACGCTCCGCGTCTCGATCGGGTCGCCGGGCGACTCGCAGGACGCCGCGCGCCCTGGCGTCCCCCTCGAGGGAGAGGCAGGGCAACGGCTGCTGGCTGCCACGAGCGAGAACCGTGGTGCGCTGATGGTCTTCCTGGGCCGCGAAGCCGAGACCGCGTTCGGCTCCGACGGCGAGGAGATGTACCGCGTGGCCATGCGCGGCTTCGGCGCGGAGCGTGGGGAAGCGATGCGGCTGAGCCATCTCAGCAGCGGTCTGTCGCTCGACCTCGTCAACATGATCGAGCTCTACGACTCGGGCGGCAACACCAACGTCTGGCAGTACCGCGACGACGGGGTCCTGACCGATCAAGAGTGGTCCCAGGACTGCACGTTCTGCCCGTTCGTCGCGTCGTGGCACGACCTCGACGGTCTGCGCTACGGGCGCATCTACGACCACGAGTTCCACACCTCGCAGTTCAAGGCCTACCGCCAGGACATCGAGGTCCGGTGGGGCGAGCTGCAGTCGCGCGGCGATGCGACGTGCGAGTTCCGGTTCAGCATTGCCCAGGGGGCCGGAGTGTGAGATCGGCGGCCGCTGCTCGCCCGGGCCGCACGAGCGTGCTGGGCGGCCGCGTGGCTGCCCAGCGATGAACCACCCCACTGCAGTAACCACGTACCTGGAGGAAACACATGCGTAGAGCACGAAGTCTTGTGCTGGTCGGGGCGGCGACGGCGGCAGCGCTGGCGATCGCCGGCTGCGGAGCCGGGACCGGTTCCGGCTCGAAGGACGAGGGCAGCGGCAGCAGCACGGGCAGCACAGCAAGCAAGGAGCTGACGTTCGCCTCGTGGGGCGGCGGCTACCAAGAGGCCCAGGAAGCGACGATCGTCAAGCCTTGGGGCCAGGAGAACAACGTCAAGATCCTCAGCGACGGGCCGACGGACTATGCGAAGCTGCGCGCCCAGGTCGAGTCCGGGAACACCGCCTGGGACGTCGTCACGCTCGAGCCGTTCTGGGCGATCGCGAACTGCGGCACGCTGCTGGAGAAGATCAAGGACAAGGTCGACACCTCGAAGCTGCCGCCGGAGGCCGTGTCGGACTGCGGGATCCCGTTCGACATCCTGTCCTACGTCCTGGTCTACGACAGCTCGAAGTTCAAGGACAACCCTCCGACGTCATGGGACGACTTCTTCGACACCAAGAAGTACCCCGGCAAGCGCGGCGTCTGGAACTACGCACCGGGTGGTGCGCTCGAGGTGGCGCAGCTGGCCAACGGCGTGGCTCTCGATGACGTCTACCCGCTGGACGTGCCCGCCGCGCTGAAGAAGCTCGGCACGATCCGCAAGGACATCGCGTTCTTCGACACCGGCGCCCAGCAGGTGCAGCAGATGCAGAGCAAGGAGGTCGCGATGAGCATCGCGTGGAGCGGTCGTGCGCTCGACGCGGTCCGGGCCGGGGCTCCCTACGAGCCGGTCTGGAAGGACCACCTGATGCTGGTGGACTCGCTGGCCATCCCCAAGGGCTCGAAGAACATCGAGGAGGGCATCAAGCTCATCCGCCAGGCCACGACCGCCGCGTCGCAGAACGCCTTCATCGAGAAGTACACCTATGGCGCGGTGAACAGCGACGCGAAGCCCAACCTGGACAGCACCGCGGAGAAGTTCCTGCCGACGCTGCCGGAAAACCTGTCGCAGGGCCGGTTCCTCGACCAGGAGTGGTGGGCGAAGAACTTCGACGCGGTCAGCGCTGACTGGACCAAGTGGGCCGCCGGCTGATCGCCTGACCGACAGGACGCATGACAACCCTGTCGACCACGGCACGGTGCGGTCGGATGGTGACCATCCTCGCCATCCGACCGCACCTCCCGTACGACGGCAGCCGACTCGCCCTCCGGCGAAAGGACGATCGCGTGAATGTTGAGCTGGCGAGGCTGACCGAGCGCGAGCGCTACAAGGTCATGGCCGGCCTGGTGGTCCCCCGCCCCATCGCCTGGGTCACGTCGGTCGATGCGGCGGGCTCGGTGAACCTTGCGCCGTACAGCTTCTTCCAGGTCATGGCCACGGTCGAATGCCACATCGGTCTCGGGATCAGCAACCACGAGGACGGCCGCCGCAAGGACACGCTGGCGGCGATCGAGGCCACCGGCGAGTTCGTCGTGAACCTCTGCACCGTCGACTTCGCCGAGACGGTGGACCGATCCAGCGCCGAGTTCCCGCCGGGGCACAGCGAGGCGCAGCTCCTGGGAGTCGAGCTCGCCGACAGCACGTCGGTGCGGGTGCCGAGGGTCGCCGCGGCGCCCGCGTCGCTGGAGTGCCGGCTCGTCCAGATCATGCCCATGGGTGCGAGCGAGTGGTGGGTCGTCGGTCGGGTCACCCACGCGGTCATCAGCGACGCCATCATGAACGCCCGGATGCACGTGGACTACCAGGCATACCGGCCGCTCGGCCGGCTTGTGGCCACGAAGTACGTCGACACGCGGCACATCTTCAGCGTCAACGGGGCCCGCGGCCTCGAACCGCTCCTCGGGAGCGCCGACTCATGAGGCCGATGATCGAGACCGACGAGCACCCGAGCGACCGCAACGCCGTGGTGTCGCGTCGCACGCTGGTGCGCTGGCGGCCCAAGGGGCTGCATCTCGCGGTGCCCCTGCTCGTGCTTCTCGTGGTCTTCTTCGCGATCCCCGGTCTCGAGCTCGTCCGGCGGTCGTTCTTCGACAGCAGCGGCTCGCTGAGCCTGGACAGCTACGTGAGCTTCCTCGAGACGCCGGCATATCGCAAGATCCTGCTCCGGACCTTCGTCGTCGCGGCCCTGTGCACGGTGATCTGCGCGCTGTTCGCCTATCCCTACGCCTACCTGATGACGCTCTCGACACCTCGGGTACGACGCATCCTGCTCGTGCTCGTGCTGCTGCCCTTCTGGACCAGCCTCATGGTGCGTACCTACGCGTGGCTCGTGCTGCTGCAGGACACCGGTCCGCTGAAGTCGGCGCTCAACGCGATCGGTCTCGGCGGCTTGGAGCTCATCCGCACCACCAACGGCGTACTCATCGCCATGACCCAGATCCTGCTGCCGTTCATGGTGCTGCCGCTCTACAACAACCTGCAGAAGATCGACCGGTCCGACCTGTTGGCGGCTCAGTCGCTGGGTGCGACCCCTCGCCGCGCCTTCTGGCGTGCCTACTTCCCCCAGAGTCTCCCCGGTCTCTTCGCCGGCAGCGTGCTGGTGTTCATCCTTGCCCTCGGCTTCTACATCACCCCCGTCATCCTGGGCTCCCCGCAGAACTCGATGATGTCCCAGCTCATCGTGCGCCAGGTGTCGGAGCGGCTCGACTGGGCCAGCGGTGGGGCGATGGCCGTGGTCCTCGCCCTCTTGACGCTGGGCTGCATCGTGGTCGCCAGCCGGTTCGTGAAGGTCCAGCGGGCCTTCGGAGGAGTGGAGTCCGGTGAAAACTGAGACACGCCGCCCGCGGTGGCTCTACCTGATCGGGGCACTCGTCGCCGTGTGGATGGCGGCGCCACCGCTCGTCGTCATCCCGATGAGCCTCAGCGACCAGCGTTCGTTCGCCTTCCCGCCGACCGGCTACTCGCTGCGGTGGTACCGCGAGTTCTTCGAGAACCCGTTGTGGCTCGACGCCCTCCGGTCGTCGATCAGCATCGCGATCCAGGTGATGCTCCTCTCGGTGGTGCTCGGCACGCTCGCGTCCTTCGCCATCGTGCGCGGTCGCTTCCGGGGACGGAACATCCTCGAGATGATCGGCATCGCGCCACTGATCGTCCCGGTCGTGGTACTCGGCATCGGGACCTACGCCATCTTCCTCAAGTGGGGCCTGGTCGGCACGCCGACCGGCTTCGTCGCCGCCCACACGGTGCTGGCCGTGCCCTACGTCATCATCACGGTGTCCAGCTCGCTGCGAATCATGGACCGCCAGCTGGAACGCGCGGCGACGGTGCTCGGAGCCAGCCCCGTACGGGTCTTCCGTCGCATCACGCTGCCACTCATCGCGCCGGGCGTCCTCGCCGGCGGCCTGTTCGCCTTCGTGACGTCGTTCGACGAGGTGGTCGTCTCGTTGTTCATCGCGAACCCTCAGCTGCGCACGCTGCCCGTGGAGATGTACTCGAGCGTCACGCGTGACATCAACCCGACGATTGCCGCAGCGTCCACGCTGATCCTGATCGTCAGCACCGTGCTGATCCTGGTCAGCACCAAGTTCTTGTTCTCGTCCAAGGCCGAGGGAAGGTCGAAGCGCTAATGGTGGATCACGATCCCGATGACGTGCTGGAGCTGCAGAGGATCTGCAAGCAGTACGCCGGCACCGACACACCGGCGGTCGAGGCGATCGATCTCAAGGTGCGCAAGGGCGAGTTCGTCACCTTCCTCGGTCCCAGCGGCTCGGGCAAGACGACGACTCTGAACATGATCGCCGGTTTCATCACGCCCAGCTCCGGCCGCATCCTGATCAACGGTCGCGACATCGCGGATCTGCCGCCCCACAAGCGGAACCTGGGCATGGTCTTCCAGAACTACGCGCTGTTCCCGCACATGACGGTCTGGGACAACGTGGCGTTCCCCCTTGTGGAGCGCAAGGTGCCCAAGGACGTCATCCGCAGCAAGGTCGCGGCCGCGCTGGAGATGGTGAACCTCACGGGGTTCGAGAAACGACGCCCGCGCGAGCTGTCCGGAGGCCAACAGCAACGGGTCGCCCTGACCCGCGCGCTGGTCTTCGACCCGCCGATCCTGCTGATGGACGAGCCGCTCGGTGCGTTGGACAAGAAGCTGCGCCAGCGCCTGCAGCTGGAGATCAAGCGGGTGCACCGCGAGCTCGGCATCACCTTCCTGTTCGTCACCCATGACCAGGAGGAGGCGATGGCACTCTCGGACACGGTCGTCGTCTTCGACCGCGGCGGCATCCAGCAGATCGGCACACCGGCGGAGCTCTACCGCCGTCCGCAGTCGCGGTTCGTCGCGGAGTTCCTGGGCGACAGCAACCTGCTCGACGGTGCCCTGCGCCGGGTGGACGGCCGCTGGGTGCTCGAGGCGAAGGACGGGCCCGTCCACCTGGACGGGTGGACGCCCCCGGAGGGCGTCACCGAGGGGCAGCACTGCCTGATGTTCCGTCCCGAGGACGTGCTCATCTCGGACAGCGCCGACGCCGTCGACGACTGGAAGGCCACGGTGCGCGAGGTGGTGTATCTCGGCTCCGAGGAGCGCGTCATCGTCGCGACCCAGTCCGGCGGGACCGTCACGGTCCGGCTCAGCGGCGATGCCCTGCGACACCGTCCGGAGGTCGGGCAGATCGTGGCCCTTCGATTCTCAGCGCGCAACGCATGGTTGATCCGCCCCGACAAGTAGTCGTCTGCCGCGCCGGGGACGAGGGGCGAGCCGGACGACAGGCGACCCAGGAGCGGTACCTCGCCGGCGGCGGCACCCCGACGACCGCGGCTCTGCGCAGCGCCGCGGGCTGGGAGCCGCTCGGGCCGGGCGGAGGTCGTGGGTCCGCTGCAGCACGGCACGTCGGTGCCGGAGACCGGCTCCACGGTCCGGCGGACAGCCATGCCGGTCACCCCCTCGGCGTCGGGCGGGTCCTTGACGTTGGCGAGGCAGATACAACAGTATTAGTAAATGAGTTACAGCCACACTGCAGAAGATCTCGCCAGCACCATGCGGGCGGTTCTGGGCGGGATGCCGGCGTCGGTGGTCGTGGTGACCGCCTACGTCGGCGGCCGGCCCTGGGGTGTGACCGCGTCCAGCTTCAGCGCGGTCGCTCTCGACCCGCCCACGGTGTCGGTCTGCCTGTTCTCGCACACGGCGCTTGTCCAGGCCGCCAAGCTGCAGGGCCGGATGGGCATCTCGGTGCTGGCCACCGACCAGGTACACATCGCCCGTGCCGCCGCGGCACCGGGTGCTCCGAAGTTCCTGGAGCACTTCAGCCCGGAGGGCGAGTGGTGGACCGAGGGTGGTGTCCCGCTGCCGGTGACCGACCGTCGGTGGGACCCGCACGACGGGCTGACCGCCCCGGCGGCGCCGTCGGTGCACGGCGCGATCGCGCACTTCGACTGCTGGGTCTCGCAGATCGTCACGATCGGCGACCACGACGTCCTGTTCGGAACTGTCGCCGGCGTGCGCGCCGCCGATGACAGCAAGCAGCCGCTGGTGTACGCGCGCCGCAACTTCTATTCGCTCTCCGACAGCCCACTCGAAGGTTGAGGGAAATGCTCAAGACCGGTGAAGAGTACAAGCAGAGCCTGCGGGACGGCCGTGTCGTCCTGGCTGCCGACGGGAGCCACGTCGACGACGTGACGACCCACCCGCAGTTCAAGGACGCCGTCGAGAACATCGCGGCGCTCTACGACATGCAGCACGAGCCGGGCCTGCGCGACGTCGCGGCCTACAAGGACGAGGAGACCGGTGAGCTGGCGAGCCGGGCGTGGCAGGTCCCGCGGACCAAGGACGACCTCGTGTCGCGCCGGGAGCTGGCCCGCATGTCGACGTACCACACGCTGGGCGTCTTCGGCCGTCCCCCGGACTACGGCTCCTTCAACGCGCTCGGCCTGCTCTCCGTTGCCGACCGCATCGCCAACGCCAGCCCTGAGGGCGCCAGCAACATCGATGACTTCATCCGCTGGGGCCGCGACAACAACGCCATGAGCGCCGACATCGTGGCCGACGTGCAGTCCGACCGCTCGGTGCCGACCGCGCAGAAGCCCGGTCGCCTGCGCAGCGTGGAGAAGCGCAAGGACGGCCTGGTCGTCTACGGCGCCAAGCCATGCGCCTCAGTCGCCGTGCAGGCCCACGTGGGCACCGTCGTCACGTTGCTCACGCCCGGTGCCGACCCCGACGCCAACATGTTCTGCTACGTGCCGATCAACGCCCCGAACCTGACGCTGGTCGCGCGGGAGCCCGTCGTCAACCGTGGCACGGACCTCGACGACCACGCCCTGGACAGTCGCGGCGAGGAGCCGGACTCGATGCTGGTGTTCGACCGGGTCTTCATCCCGAACGAGCACGTCTTCTCGTTCCGCGACCCGCAGATGCTCGGCCTCTACCACGAGCTCGGTGCGCTGGCGCTGTGGCACATCCTGGCCCGGCTGGCCTACAAGGCCGAGATCTTCGCCGGCACCGCGCAGGTCATCGTCGACGTGCTGGGCACCGAGAACATCCCGCAGGTGCGGGACTCCATCTCCGAGATCGCGGCGTACGCGACGGCGTTGAAGGCGTTCGTGCTGGCGGCGGAGGACACCGCCCAGCCGGCCAACGGCGTGCTCGTGCCGGCGGAGCGCTTCGTCACGGCCGGACGGCTGCACTCGGTCGAGAACTACCCCCGCGTCCTGCAGCTCATGCGGGAGATCTCGGGGCAGGGCCTCATCAGCCGGTTCACCCAGAAGCAGTTCGAGGACGGTGCCGTGGGCGAGATGCTGCGGGAGTTCCTGCCCGGGACCGGGGTCAGCGCCGAGGCGAAGAACCGCGTGTTCAACTTCGTCTGGGACCTCACCTGCAGCGCGAACGCACAGCGCGTCGCACTCTTCGAGAACGTCAACGCCACCCCGCCGTCGGCGATGCGGGCGAGGATCTACAACTCCGACTACCGACAGCCGTGGCGTGACTTCGTCCTCGACCGCCTCGGCGTGGACATCGCGCCGCAGAACCGCTGAGGGGTGACGCCGTGTCGGCAAGCCTCCGCGAGGAGCCTGCGGCCGGGGGCGTGGGAGCTGAGCTGGAGTCTCTGCTGCTCCAGCTGCTCGCCGCGCCGAGCCCGAACCCACCCGGTGACGTCACCGAGGTGGCAGAGGTGGTCCTGCGCTATTGCGAGGCGGCCGGCCTGTCGTGTGTCGTTCATCGACCGGCAGCGAGGCGTCGCAACCTGGTGATCGAGGTCGCCCGTTCCGCACGAGGGCGTCACCTGGTCTGGAACGGGCACCTCGACACGTTCCCCGCCACGGGGAAGTTCCCTGCCGCCCGCAGCGAGCACGGCCGCGTCTACGGGCGGGGCGCGGTCGACATGAAGGGCGGTGTGGCGGCGTTCCTCGTCGCTGCGCGGCTGCTGCACGAGCACGGTGACCTGCCGGGGTCCCTGACGCTCACCCTCGTGTGCGACGAGGAGACGTTCGGTCCGCTCGGCGCCCGCAGCCTCCTCACCCGTGAGCCGGGGCTGCTCGGCGACGCGCTGGTCAGCACCGAGCCGTCCTCGCTCGGCCTGGTACGGGTGGCCGAACGCGGTTTCCTCTGGGTCAAGCTGCGCTTCCAGGGCGAGAGCCTGCACTCGGCGTACCCGAGCCAGACCGAGGGCGCCATCCTGCGGATGGCCGCGCTGGTGCGGCGGGTCCAGGACCTGGTGGGTGAGCTCAACGCTCGCGTGGCCGGCGCACCGTCACCCGACGTCGCCACCGACCAGGCCGTGGACAGGCACCTGGGCGCCGGCGCCGCCGGCATCACCCGGTCGGTCTCGCTGAACGTCGGCACGGTGCACGGCGGCAACGCCGTCAACCTCCAGCCGAGCAGCTGCGAGCTGACCCTCGACTTCCGCATCCCCAAGACCATCGAGGTCGAGGAGATCGTCGCGTTGGTCGCCGCCGAGGCGGAGCGGGCCGCAGCCACGGTGGAGGTGCTGGGACGAGGGCCCGCCAACCAGACCGACGGAGACTCGGCGATCGTCTCGGCGGTCGTCGATGCGGTCACCAGGCACACCGGCCAACACCCACCGCTGTCCACCGGTCTCGGCTGCACCGACGCGCGGCTCTGGCGCTACGCCGGGATTCCCGCCTGCGTCATCGGCCCGAACCCGGCGACGATGGGCGGCGAGAGCGAGTACGCGCAGCTCGGCGAGCTCGAGACCCTGGTCGACATCCTCATGGACTCGGCGCGTGCATATCTGCAGGAAGGGCAATGACATGACGCTCGGAGACGCGCCGGCGGGAACGTTCCCCGCGGGGCAGCGCAGCGCCGTCTGCATGACGTTCGACCTCGACGGGCACACGATGTGGACGTCGAAGGACGCCCGCAACGCCGACCGACCGGCGGTGCTGTCATCGGGCTCGTACGACGTCGGGCAGGGGCTGGACCTCGTGCTCGACTCCCTTGACCGGCACGGGATCCGGACGACCTTCTTCGTCCCGACCGACGTGGCGGAGGCGAACCCCGGCGCGATCGCACGCATCGTTGGGCAGCGGCACGAGATCGCCATGCACGGCGACGACCACAACCCGCTGCGGGACCGGTTGCGTGACGGTGAGCTCGCACACCTGCGCACGCTCAAGGAGAAGCTCGAGGACATCAGCGGATCAGCGGTCCGTGGCTATCGTGCCCCGCTCTACGACGTGACCGAGCAGACCCGCGACGTGCTGGCGGAGATCGGCTGCACGTTCTCGTCGAACTACATGGACTCCGTGCACCCCTACGTGGTCGAGTCGGAACAGGGCCGCGTGGCCGAGCTGCCGGTGCACTGGATGCTCGACGACGGGCCGCACCTGCTCTTCGCGAGCAGTCCTCCCAACCACCGCCAGTTCCTCGCGAACAGCCAGATCGCCGAGATGTGGACGGCCGAGCTGCGAGCGATCCACGAGCTGGGAGGCACGACCGTGTTCACACTGCACCCGCAGCTCGTCGGCCGGCCGTCGCGGCGGGGACTGCTGGACGAGGTCGTCGCCGCTGCGGAGGCTCTGGGGAGCGTCTGGTTCCCCACCATGGGGGAGCTTGCGCAGCGGGTGCTGCACGGGGAGGGCTGAGAGTCTTGCGCGACGGCCTGGGAACGCTCGTGCTGACCGGTGCCGCTGTTCTCTCCCCGCACACCGAGGCCGTTGCCGGAGACACGGTGGCGATCGCCGAGGGCCGCATCCGCGCCGTCGGAACCCGAGCCGAGGTCCTCGCTCGACTGGTGGGCGCGGCACCGTCGGTCGTCGAGCTCTCCGGCGGCTGCCTGGTGCCAGGCTTCGTGGACCCCCACAACCACCTGCTCGCGACCGGCGAGGCGATGGTCGGGGTCGACGCGGGCTTCCCAAGCGTGCGCAGCATGACCGACCTCGTCGCCGCAGTGGGAGAGGCGACCCTCGCGCAGCCACCGGGGTCATGGGTGCGGGGGCACGGGATGGACTTCGCGAAGTACCCCCAGCAGCGGCTGCCCTGCGCAGCCGACCTCGATGCGGTGAGCAGCGACCACCCGGTCATCGTGTTCCACAAGTCGGGCCACAGCGCGGTGGTCAACTCGGTGGCGCTGCGCCTGGCCGGAGATGCGGTGCGACGCGACCCCGACGGCGGCTACTTCGCCCGTGACGCGGCTGGGGAGCCCACCGGCTACTGCGTGGACGCCGCGCTGGACCACGTCTTCCCACGTGCGGTCGACATCGGCTGCCACGGGCCCAACTTCCACTTCGATGCCTCCCCCCAGGAGCTGCGACACGCGCTGGAGGTCGGCATGGACGCCTACCTCGCCGCGGGCATCACCACGGTGTGCGATCCGCAGGTGACCCGCCGGGAGCTGTCGACCTATCTCGGCGCGCGACGGGAGGACGCGTTGCGGCTGCGGGTCGTGGCGATGCCCCTGTCCAACAACCTCGCGGCACTGCGCGACGCCGGCATGACGGGACCGTTCGGCGACGAGCGGTTGCGCATCGGCGCCATGAAGTTCTACTGCGACGGAGCGCTCACCAGCGGCACGGCCCTGTTCCGGGACGGCTATGCCGAGGGCTCGCTCACCAAGGGACTGCTGTTCTGGCAGCCCGAGCAGCTGAGGGACCTCGTCGGGGAGGCGATGCTGGAGGGGTGGCAGGTAGGCATCCACGCCCAGGGTGACCTCGGCATCGAGTACGCCCTCAGGGCCATCGAGCACGGCGTCGCTCGAACCGGCTCGCAGCACCGGCACCGCATCGAGCACTGCGGCTACCCGACCGCAGCGCAGCAGGACCGGATCGCCGCACTGGGCATCGTCCCGGTCAACCAGCCCAACTTCCTGGTCGAGAGCGGCGACGACCTGTGCCGGACCCTGGGTGATCGGGTGCACGGGCTGCAGCCGCTGCGGTCGGAGCTGGATCGTCAGATCCTGACGGTGCTCTCCAGTGACTCGTTCGTCTCGAACTTCCGACCGCTCGCAACGCTGTCGTCGGCGATGGCTCGCACGACGCCCGACGGGCTGGTCGTGGGCCCCGACCAGCGGATCACCTTCCACGAGGCCTTGCGTGCGCACACCCTCTCGCCTGCCGGGGTGCTGTCCATGGATCACCTCATCGGCTCCGTGGAGCCCGGCAAGCTGGCGGACCTGCTGTATTTCGACACGGACCTCCGCACCGTGCCGGCTCCCGAGCTGCCCCGCCTGGCGCCCGCGGCGACCTTGGTCGACGGGGCCGTCGTCGCCGGAACGCTGCCACCCCCAGCAGTCCCCTCACGAGCAGAAGGAAGGTAAGGCCGACGATGACCGCCACGGCGCCGGAGGACGACCAGTACGAGACGATCGTGGTCGAGCTCGACTACCCGATCGCGACCCTCAAGCTGAACCGCCCGGAGAAGCTCAACGCCCTGAGCGCCCAGCTTGCACGCGAGGTCATCGACGCACTCGACCGGCTCGAGGCCGACGACGAGGTCCGCGCCGTGGTGCTCTGCGGTGCAGGGCGCGCCTTCTCGGCCGGCTACGACATCCAGCCGGGTTCCGACCCCGAACAGGGCAGCGTCATGCAGTGGAAGCGGCACCTCGAGTCCATCTGGCCGTTCTCACGTCGGGTCTGGAACTTCCGCAAGCCGATCATCGCTGCGGTCCACGGCTACTGCCTCGGTGGCGGTTGCGAGATAGCGATGCTGTGTGACATGACGATCGCCAGCTCCGACTGCAGGCTCGGCGAGCCGGAGATCCGGTTCTCCACCGGCTCGACCCTGATCATGCCGTGGATCGTGCCGATGAAGATCGCCCGGGAGCTGCTGTACACCGGGAAGACGATCGACGCCCAGCGGGCCTATGAGGTCGGCATGGTCAACGAGGTCGTCGAGCCGGAAGACCTCATGCGGCGCGCCTACTACCACGCGCGCCTGATCGCCAAGGTCTCCCCGCTCGCGGTCGAGCTGACCAAGGAGGGCATCAACCGCACCTACGAGATCATGGGCCTGCTCAACGCCCTCAACCACCACGACAACCTCGTCGCGATCCTCGACGGCTCCGAGACCGACGAGCTGCGGCAGTTCGAGGAGATCCGGGCCGCGCGGGGACTTCGCGCGGCCCTGGACTGGCGGGACCAGCAGTTCCGAGAGGTGGACGACCGTGCCTAGCCGGGTCCCGACGTCGGCAGCGTCGTTGCAGAGGTTGTTCGCCCCCGCCGGGGTCGCGGTCGTCGGTGCGAGCCCGAGCAACCCATGGAGTCGTCAAGCCCTCGAGAACTTCGCTGCCATGGGCTTCGCCGGCCCGGTCGGTGCGGTGAACCCGCGCTACGACGAGGTGCTCGGCTACCCGTGCGCACCTGACCTCTCCTCCCTGCCCTTCGTGCCGGACGCCATCTTCGTGGGCGTCACACGTGACCGGGTTCTGCCGGTGGTGGAGGAGGCAGCCGCGCTGGGCGTCAAGGGCGTCGTCGTGCTCGCGATCGGCTTCGCTGACGGTGGTCCGCAGGGGCAGGCCCTGCAGACACGCATCACCGAGGTGGCCCGCGCGGCGGACGTCGCCCTGCTCGGGCCGAACTGCCAAGGCCTGATCAACTTCCACCACCCGCACGCGCTGTACATGGACCGTGTCGAGGCGACCCGGCCCGGCGCCGTGGCACTCATGGCGCAGAGCGGTTCGGTCGCGACGGCGCTCACCAACAACAAGCGCGGCGTGCGGTGGAGCCACGTCGTCTCGTGCGGCAACGAGGCGGTCGTGGACAGTGCCGACCTGCTCGGCTACTTCGTTGACGACCCGCACACGCGCGTGGTCTGCGCCTTCCTGGAGACCGTGCGCGACCCGGAGCGGTTCTTCCGGGAGTGCGACCGGGCTCGCGAGCTCGGCAAGCCGGTGATCGTCGTCAAGTCCGGCCGGACCGAGGCGGCCCGTGCCGCGGCGGTGGCCCACTCGGGAGCGCTTGCCATGCCGGACCGGCTGGTCGACGCGCGGTTCCGCCGGCACGGCGTCCTGCGGGTGGACACCCTGGACGAGCTGCTCGAGACAGCCGTCGCGATGCAGACCCGGCGCCGACCGCAGCGCCCGAACATGGCGGCGCTGACCGCCTCGGGCGGCCAGATCCAGCTCGTGCTCGACGACGCCGCGAGCACCGGTCTCGTGCTCCCCACGTTGGGCCCCGCGGCCTCGCAGCGCCTGCGCGAGCTGTTGCCCGAGTTCCTCGAGGCGAGCAACCCCCTCGACTACTGGGGCACCGAAGATCTCGAACGTCGCTACCCCGAACTGGTCGCCGCCATGGCCGAGGACCCGCAGGTGGACATCGTCGTGAGTGTCGGCGACTTCACCATCGGGCCGACGGGACCCGAGGACCGGGCCACGCCGCAGCTGCACGCCGCGCTGGAGCTCGCCGACCGGACGGACGCGCTGCACGTCGTACTCGACGCCGTGGGTGGTACCGCCCCGGCCGAGCAGGTCGAGCGAGCGCTGGAAAGCGACGTGGTGGTTCTCTCCGGCCTGCACGAAGGGCTGCGTGCCCTGGAGCGGCTCGTCACCTTCTCCCGGCCGCTCCCGTCTCCGGCCACCGAGCACCGGATACCGCTGGCCGAGATCGCCGGAGCACTCTCGGCATTGGCCGGCACGGCCACCTCCGGGCTGCCGGCCCTCGATCTGGTCGCGGCCCTCGGCATCCCGGTGGCCCGGTCGGAAATCGCGCGAGACGGCGCCGCCGCCGCGCAGATCGCGGAGAAGCTCGGGTTTCCCGTGGCGGTCAAGTCCGCCGACCCGCACCTGCTGCACAAGACGGAGGCCGGCGCACTCGCGCTGGGCCTGGCTGACGCAGCGGCAGTGCGCGCTGCGGCGCTGCGCGTGGCCGGCGGCGGGCCCGTGCTCGTCCAAGAACAGGTCCCTGCGGGGGTCGAGATGATCGTAGGTGTCCAGAACGACGCCGAGCTCGGTGCGTTCGTCCTGGTGGGTCTCGGTGGGATCTGGACCGAGATCCTCGACGACGTCGTGATCCGGGCGGCAGGCCTGCGCGACGGCGAGGCCGCCGAGATGCTGCGGGAGCTACGGGGCTATGCGCTGCTGGCGGGTGCGCGTGGCTCCGACCCGGTGGACCTCGGTGCCGTCATCGAGGTCATCGAGCGGCTCGACCAGCTGGCCACAGCCCATGCCGGGCTGCTCGAGTCCGTCGACCTCAATCCCGTCATCGCCACTCCTACCGGAGTCGTCGCGGTCGACGCCGTGGTGGTGCCACGACCGGCTGTACGGGAAACCCGATGACGCCCCGGACGTCTGTGTACCGGCACCAGGTGCGCTACCACGAGATGGACGCGCAAGGCATCGTGTTCAACGGTCGCTACTGGGAGTTCTTCGACGTCGCGATGGGAGAGTTCTTCGGTGACCGGGGCTGGACCTTCGACGCGATGGCACAGGAAGGGTTCGTTCCGTCCCTGGTGCACGTCGAGGCGGACTTCAACGGCCCGGCCACCGTCGACGACCGGCTCGAGATCGCCGTGCACTGCCTGCGGGTGGGACGGTCCAGCTTTCAGCTCGGCTTCGAGGTGCACCGCTCGGACGGCGTGCTGCTCACCACGGCGAGCATCGTCTACGTCAACTTCGACTCCGCCACGCACGCGTCGCGCCCCATCCCGAGCGTTCTGCGCGAGCAGCTCGCGCAAGCCGTCGGCGACGGCAGCCCGGCCGGCTGAGCGCTACACGTCGTCCGCATGCCGCACGGGGCGCTGCGCGCGTTCGTCGCGCCGGTCGCGCACGACGCGCCCCGGCACGCCGACCACCACGCTGTACGGCGGGATGCACCCTCGTACGACGGTGTGCGCCCCCAGCACGCTGCCCTCCCCCACCCTGGCGCCACGCAGGACCGTCGCCCTGACACCGACCCACACGTCGGCACCGATGCGTACCGGCGTCTTCACCAGACCCTGGTCCTTCACCGGCCGGTCGAGGTCCTCGAAGCGATGGTCGAAGTCGCAGACGTAGACCCAGTCGGCCACCATGCAGCCCGGCCCGAACTCGATGTCCAGGTAGCAGTTGACCGTGTTGTCACGCCCGAACACCGTGCGGTCGCCCACGCGCAGCGTGCCCTCGTGGGCGCGAAGCCGGTTGTCGTCCCCGATGTGCACCCAGCGGCCGAGCACGATGCGTCCATAGCCCTTGCGCACCTCGAGCTGTACCCGCCGGCCCAGGAACACGAACCCCTCCGTCACGACCTCGGGGTGCCGCAGCCGCAGCAGCAGGAAGCGCCAGTACCGCACCAGGTAGAACGGTGTCCACGCGCGCTGCCGCACCACCCAGCGCAGGCTCGCAGGGGAGACGAAGGTCGACAGCGGCAGCCGTCGCGGTTCGCGCGCCACACCCAGACCCAGCCCGCTCAGCCCGGCCGGGTGCCGGTGAGCAGGACGTTGTAGAACAGCTTCTGCGGCAACGCCTTGCCGAGCACCCGGTCGATGGCGCTCAGCCGTTGCCACGAGCGGTAGGCGAACATCGCCCAGCCCCACCCCAGCCGAGCGGGGTTGACCGCCGCCTCGAACGTGCGCACGGGCCAGCCGAAGAGCGCGGCCGTCAGCTCCTCGGTCGTCGTGTGTACGTCGACGGCACCCGCCCGCAGTGCCGTGGCGGCGAGCTCCCGCGGGTCGAACGTGTGGATGTCGACCACCGACTCGAGCGCCGCAGCGCGGGAGGACTCGGCCAGCTCCTCCTCGGGACGCGACCAGCGCTCCCGCAGCTGCGGCAGGTGGGTCACGGTCGTGGTGAGCCGCCAGGTCAGGCGGCCGAGCCGGCGGGCGTACCAGTCACCGACCGTCGAGGGCTCACCGGCGAACACGAACCGGCCTCCGGGCCGGAGAACCCGCAGCACCTCCCGCAGCGCCAGCTCGACGTCCGGGATGTGGTGCAGCACGGCGTGCCCGACCACCAGGTCGAAGCTCGCGTCGTCGTACGGGATGGCCTCGGCGTCAGCCACCCGGCCCGCCACGTCCATGCCCAGTGCCGTCCCGTTGCGGATGGCGGCCTGCACCATGCCGGGCGACAGGTCGGTGACGTGCGCGTCGTCGAGCACGCCGGCCTGCTTGAGGTTGAGCAGGAAGAAGCCGGTGCCGCAACCCAGCTCGAGCGCCTTGGCGTAGGGCCAGCCGTCGGTACCTGCTACCGCGGCGAACCGGTCGCGCGCGTAGGAGATGCACCGCTCGTCGTAGGAGATCGACCACTTCTCGTCGTAGGTCGAGGCCTCACTGTCGTGGTACAGCACGTTGGCCAGCTTGGGATCGGTCCACGCCCGCTCGACCTCCTCGGCGCTCGCCCCGCCCCGCTCGTCCGTCTGCTGCCCGCCCGGCTTGCTCACGACTAGCGCCCCACGAACTTCGCCTTGCCGGGACCCTGCTCCACGAAAGACGTCATGCCGGTCGCGCGGTCCTCGGTCGCGAACAGGGCACTGAACGCCAGCCGCTCGATCTCCAGGCCGGTGTCGAGGTCGGTCTCCAGTCCGCGGTCGATGGACTCCTTGGCAGCGCGTAGCGCCAGGCCCGGACCACCCACGAAGCGGGCCGCCATCTGGCGGGCGGCTGCATAGACCTCACCTGCTGGGACGACCTTGTCGACCAGACCGATGCGCAGGGCCTCCTCCGCGTCGACGAAGCGACCGGTGAACACGATCTCCTTGGCGCGCGAGGGCCCGACGAGTCGCGGCAGTCGCTGGGTGCCGCCGGCGCCGGGGATGATGCCCAGCTGGATCTCGGGCTGCCCCAGCTTGGCGTCGTCGCTGCAGATCCGCAGGTCGGCGCACAGCGCCAGCTCGCAGCCACCACCGAGGGCGTAGCCGGTGATCGCCGCGATGACCGGCTTGGGGATGCGAGCCACCGCGGTGAACGAGGACTGCAGCGCTCCCGCGCGCCCGACCATGTCGGTGTAGGACATGGTCGCCATCTCCTTGATGTCCGCGCCGGCGGCGAACACCTTCTCGCCGCCGTAGAGCACGACCGCCGACACGTCGCTGCTGTCACCTGCCTCCTGGGCGGCCGCGCGCAGCTCCTCCTGCAGCTGGGAGCTGAGCGCGTTCATCGGCGGCCGGTCCAGCCGGATGGTGCCGATGCCCTCCTCGACCTCGAGCCGGACGAACTCGCCGTGTGCCACTCAAGCCTCCTGGTGCGTGTCGCTCCCGACCGGCGCCCGTCCGTCCTGCGACGTCGTCAACCGCGGGGTCGCTCTTGGCTCGCGAGCGTAGCCTTCCGGGCGTGATGCCGACCCACGCGGTGACCACCGCCCGACCCTCCCCCCACGCCCCGCCGCTCGGCGCGACCGTCGACGAGCACGGCACGATGTTCGCGGTGCACAGCGGCGGCCAGGCCGTCGAGCTGTGCCTCTTCGACGAGGCCGGTCGCGAGACGAGGGTGGCGCTGACCGATCGCACCCACGGCGTCTGGCACGGCCACGTGGCCGGCGTCGGCCCCGGCCAGCGCTACGGCTACCGCGTACAGGGGCCCTGGGACCCGTGGCACGGTCACCGCTACAACCCGGCCAAGCTGCTCGTCGACCCCTACGCACGAGCCATCGACGGCGACCTGCTCGCCGACACCGCGGTGCTCGGGCATGACGGCACGCGGGACGACACCGTGGCCGACACCCGCGACTCGGCGCCGTTCGTGCCGCGGTCGGTGGTCGTGGCCGACGACTTCGACTGGGGCGGCGACCGACGGCCGGAGGTGCCGTGGTCGGAGACCGTGATCTACGAGGCGCACGTGCGCGGCCTGAGCCGCATGCATCCCGACGTGCCGCAGGAGCTGCGCGGCACGTACGCCGGCCTTGCGCACCCCGCCGTCGTCGCGCACCTCACCTCGCTCGGGGTCACCACGGTCGAGCTGCTGCCGGTGCACCACTTCGTGCCCGAGCTGGCCCTGCTCCGCCGGGGCCAGCGAAACTACTGGGGCTACAACACACTCGGCTTCTTCGCGCCGCATGCGGCGTACGCCGCCTCCGGCTCGCGCGGCGGGCAGGTACGGGAGTTCAAGGCGATGGTGCGGGCGCTGCACGCCGCGGGGCTGGAGGTGCTGCTCGACGTCGTCTACAACCACACCGCCGAGGGCGGCGTCGACGGCCCCACCCTGGCCTGGCGGGGCCTGGACAACCACGAGTACTACAGGTTGCGCCACGGCCGGCTCTACAGCGACGTGACCGGCTGCGGCAACACTCTCGACCTCAGGCAGCCCCGCACGCTGCGCACCGTCACCGACTCGCTGCGCTACTGGGCACAGGAGATGCACGTCGACGGGTTCCGCTTCGACCTGGCGCCCGCGCTGGCGCGCGGGTCGGACACCTTCGAGGGCTCCGGCACCTTCCTGTCCGTGCTGCGCCAGGATCCCGTCCTCTCACGGGTCAAGCTCGTCGCGGAGCCCTGGGACGTCGGGTCAGGCGGCTATCAGCTCGGCCACTTCCCCGCCGAGTGGGCGGAGTGGAACGACCGGTACCGCGACACGATTCGCGAGACCTGGCTCGGCGACAACGCCCGCAAGCAGGGCAGCGGCCTACGCGACCTGGCCTACCGGGTGTCGGGGTCGTCCGACGTCTTCGAGAACGGCGCCCGCGGCCCCCTGTCCTCGGTCAACTTCGTGACCGCGCACGACGGCTTCACGCTGCACGACCTCGTGGCCTACGAACGCAAGCGCAACGAACCCAACGGCGAGGGGAACCGCGACGGCTCCGACCACAACCGGGGCTGGAACTGCGGCGTGGAGGGATCGACCGCCGACGAGGAGGTGCTGGCCGTCCGGCGGCGGATGATGCGCAACCTGCTCACCACGTTGTCGACCTCGACCGGCGTTCCCATGCTCGTCGCAGGAGACGAGACGGGACGCAGCCAGGGCGGCAACAACAACGCCTACTGCGTCGACGACGACACCACGTGGCTCGACTGGTCATGGCTCGAGGCGTCGCGGGCGGGCCACGACACGTGGCAGTCGCGCCAGCTCGAGTGGACGCGCGCGCTGCTGGCGCTGCGCGCACGGCACCCGGTCTTGCGTCAAGCGGACTTCTTCGACGGCCGACCCGTGCACGAGGACGGCCAGACGGACCTCGCGTGGTTCGCCCCGGACGGCCAGCAGATGACCGACGCCGGATGGTTCGACCATGACCGGCGCGTGCTGGGCCTGTACCTCTCGGGGGCCGACCTGGCCGTCGGCGCCGACGGCGCGCCGGCCGCCTCGCTTCTCGTGCTGCTCAACACCGGCCCCGACGAGGCGCCCTTCGTGCTGCCGGCCGCGCCCTGGGCGACGGCGTACCGCGGACTGCTCGACACCATCGACGAGCAGCCGCGCCCGTCCGAGACGGCAGAGTCGGCGGGGACCACCGCCCTCCTGGCGCCGTTCAGCATGCGGGTGCTGGCGGCCGTCGCCTAGCGCAGGTCGCCCCACTCCAAGCCGCCGCCTTCGTGCGGCAGGGCCGCGAGGCCCAGCTCGGTCGGAGCGGCGAGCAGCCGGTGCCGCGGCACGATGCGCGTCGTGTAGCCGAACGGCCCGGGCCGCTCGAGCTTGATGTCCTCGACGTAGCGGTGCCGGCCGCCCTCATAGGCCTCGGCGTGGCGCAGCGGCACCACCCCGGTGTCGGTGAGCTGGTCCTGCTCGTCCACCCGGCCGTGCACCACCTGCACCTCGACGTCGTCCGGCGTGAGCTCGCCCAGCGACACGAACGCGCGCACCTCGAGGGTGGCGCCGACCTCGGGCACGTCACCGACCCCCAACGCCTCGACGTGGTCGACCCGCACGCCGCCCCACGCGGCACGGACCCGCGCCTTCCACTCCGCCAGCTCGCGGGCACCGGCGTAGCCGTCGTCGTCGAGCGAGTGCGCCGACCGGCAGGCCGGGCTGTAGAGGGCGTGCACGTAGTCGCGCACCATCCGGCTGGCCAGGACCTGCGGGCCCAGCGTCTGGAGGGTGTGGCGCACCATCTCGATCCAGCGGCTGGGCTGGTCGCCCGCGTCACGGTCGTAGAAGAGCGGGGCAACGGTGTGCTCGATGAGGTCGTAGAGCGCGCCGGCCTCGAGGTCGTCGCGCCGGTCGGGATCGGTCACGCCGTCGGCCGTCGGGATCGCCCAGCCGTTGTGCCCGTCGTACATCTCGTCCCACCACCCGTCGAGCACCGACAGGTTGAGGCCACCGTTGAGCGCGGACTTCATGCCCGACGTGCCGCACGCCTCGAGTGGCCGCAGCGGGTTGTTCAGCCAGACGTCGCAACCCGGGTAGAGCGCCTGGGCCATCGCGATGTCGTAGCCGGGCAGGAAGACGATGCGGTGGCGCACCGCCGGGTCGTCGCTGAACCGGACGAGCTCCTGGATGAGCTTCTTGCCTCCGTCGTCGGCGGGGTGCGCCTTCCCGGCGATCACCAGCTGCACCGGACGCTCCGGGTCGAGCAGCAGCGACTTCAGCCGCTCGGGGTCACGCAGCATGAGGGTCAGCCGCTTGTACGACGGCACCCGGCGCGCGAAGCCGATGGTCAGCACGTCGGGGTCGAGCACCTTCCGGACCCAGCCCAGCTCGGCGTCGCTGGCGCCACGCTCGAGCCACGACACGCGCAGCCGCCGGCGCACGTCGGCAACCAGGCGTTCGCGCAGCACCCGACGGACGGCCCAGATGCGCTCGTCGTCGACGTGCTGGATGCCCTCCCAGCCGGTGCCGTCCTGCACGAGCTGGGGACCGACCGCGCGCTCGGCGAGATCGAACACCTCGGGCGCCACCCAGGTGGGCGCGTGGACGCCGTTGGTGACGTGGCTGATCGGGATCTCCTGGCCGTCGAAGCCCGGCCAGAGCCGGGCGAACATCTGGCGGGCGACGGCGCCGTGCAGCTTGGACACGCCGTTCGCCCGCTGGGCCAGGCGCAGCCCCATCACGGCCATGTTGAAGACGGAGGGGTCACCGCCCTCGTAGTCCTCGGCGCCCAGGGCGAGCACCCGGTCGACCGGCACGCCCGCGGAGGCGTTGTCGCCACCGAAGTGCTGGGCGATCAGGTCGCGCGAGAACCGGTCGATGCCCGCCGGCACGGGCGTGTGGGTCGTGAAGACCGTCGCCGCGCGCGCTGCCTCGAGGGCCTCGCCGAAGCTGAGCCCCGCCTCCTCGGTGAGCTCGCGGATGCGCTCGACACCGAAGAATCCGGCGTGCCCCTCGTTGGTGTGGAAGACCTCGGGCGCCGGCGAGCCCGTCAGCCGCGCGTAGGCCCGCACCGCGCGGACCCCACCGATGCCCAGCAGCATCTCCTGCAGAAGTCGGTGCTCGCTGCCCCCGCCGTAGAGGCGGTCGGTGACGTCGCGCTCGGTGGGTTCGTTGTCCTCGATGTCCGAGTCCAGCAGCAGCAGCGGCACGCGGCCGACCTGGGCCTTCCACACCTGAGCGACCAGGTGGCGGCCGCCGGGTAGCCCGACGCGCACCTTGAGCGGCTCGGCACCTGGCTCGTCGGTCTCGTGCAGCAGCGAGATCGGCAGCCCGTGGGGGTCGAGGACGGGGTAGCGCTCCTGCTGCCACCCCTCGCGCGAGAGCGACTGGGCGAAGTAGCCGGCCCGGTAGAGCAGGCCGACCCCGACGATCGGCACCCCGAGGTCGGAGGCGGTCTTGAGGTGGTCCCCCGCCAGGATGCCGAGTCCGCCGGAGTACTGCGGCAGCACGGCGGTGATGCCGAACTCCGGCGAGAAGTAGGCGATGGCCTCGGGCACGGCCATTCCGGAGCCGCCGGCGGCCGACTCGCGCTGCAGGTGCTGGTACCAGCGGTCCTCGGACAGGTAGGCGTGCAGGTCCTCGGTGGCCCGCTGCACCCGGCGTACGACGTCCTCGTCCTCGGCGAGCGCGGCCAGCCGGTCCGGGCCGAGGGCCCCCAGCAGCCGCACGGGGTCGTGCTCGACCCGGTCCCAGACCCCGCGGTCCAGGCTGGCGAACAGGTCCTGGGACGGCGTGTGCCACGACCAGCGCAGGTTGAGCGCGAGCTCACCCAGCGGCGCCAGGGCGGCGGGCAGGACGGTGCGGACGGTGAACCGACGGATGGCCTTCACGGGAAACAACGGTACCGTCGGCCCACGGGGTGCAGCAGCCGAGTGTCATCCGGTGGGTCACCGGGCAGTGCTCGCAGTCCAGATGTGCACGCAGCGGACAGGTGGGTAGGTTCGACCCGATGACTGGACGCATCCCGATTCTCGACGTCGCGCCCGCGGAGGGCTGTGGCCGCTGGCCGGCCAAGGCCGTGGTGGGCGAGAGCTTTGCCGTGACCGCGACGGTGTTCCGCGAGGGGCACGACGCGGTCAGCGCCAACGTCGTGCTGCGCGATCCCAAGGGACGCAAGGGTCCGTGGACGCCCATGCGGCTGATCGACCCCGGCAACGACGTCTGGGCCGCGGAGGTGACGCCGAGCGCGGAGGGGCGCTGGACGTTCCAGGTCGAGGCGTGGAGCGATCCCTACGCGACGTGGCACCACAACGCCGAGGTCAAGATCGGGGCCGGGGTCGACGTCGACCTGATGCTCGAGGAGGGCGCCCTGGTCCTGGAGCGCGCCGCGAAGGTGTCGCGCCCGGCGCCGGCCAAGCGGGCGCTGCTCGACGCCGCCACGGCGCTGCGCGACGAGTCCCGCCCGGTGGAGGCCCGGTTCGCCGCCGTGGAGAACCCCGACGTCATCGCGACGCTGCGCGACACGCCGCTTCGGGAGCACGTCACCGCGAGCGAGCGACTCCCGCTGCGGGTCGACCGGGAGCGAGCGCTGTTCAGCAGCTGGTACGAGATGTTCCCCAGGTCCGAGGGTGCCGACGCCGACGCCGCCGGTGTGGTGCGCTCGGGGACGTTCCGCACGGCGATGAAGCGCATCCCCGCGGTCGCGGCGATGGGGTTCGACGTGCTGTACCTGCCGCCGATCCACCCGATCGGCACCACCAACCGCAAGGGCCCGAACAACACCCTGACCCCCGGCCCGGACGACGTCGGCTCCCCGTGGGCCATCGGCAGCCACGAGGGCGGCCACGACGCGATCCACCCCGACCTCGGCACGCTCCAGGACTTCGACGCGTTCGTCGCCGAGGCGCGCAAGCACGGCCTCGAGGTGGCGCTGGACTTCGCCCTGCAGGCGACACCGGACCATCCCTGGGTCAAGGAGCACCCCGAGTGGTTCACGACGCTGGCCGACGGCACCATCGCGTACGCCGAGAACCCGCCCAAGAAGTACCAGGACATCTACCCGATCAACTTCGACAACGACCCTGAGGGCATCTACGCCGAGTGCTTGCGCGTGCTGCGGCACTGGATGTCCCACGGCGTGCGGATCTTCCGCGTCGACAACCCGCACACCAAGCCCGTCAGCTTCTGGGCGTGGCTGCTGGAGCAGGTACGCACCACCGACCCGGACGTGCTGTTCCTGTCCGAGGCGTTCACCCGGCCGGCGATGATGCGCACGTTGGCGCGGGTCGGCTTCCACCAGTCCTACACGTATTTCACCTGGCGCAACGAGAAGTGGGAGATCGAGGAGTACCTCACCGAGCTCTCGCAGGAGACGGCGCACTTCCTGCGGCCCAACTTCTTCGTCAACACCCCCGACATCCTGCACGCCTACCTGCAGTACGGCGGCCCGCCCGCGTTCAAGATCCGGGCAGTCCTGGCGGCGACGCTGTCGCCGTCCTGGGGGGTGTACGCCGGGTTCGAGCTCTACGAGCACGTCGCGGTGCGGCCAGGAAGCGAGGA
The DNA here is from genome assembly GCA_030841035.1 of Actinomycetota bacterium. Taxonomy (GTDB): domain Bacteria; phylum Actinomycetota; class Actinomycetes; order JACCUZ01; family JACCUZ01; genus BP-173. The sequence continues at coordinate 67,950 of JAVEDI010000038.1, read as the reverse complement.
GTACCTCGACACCGAGAAGTTCCAGCTGCGGCCGCGCGACTGGGCGACCGCGAACGCCGAGGGCAACACGCTGGCGCCGTACATCACGATGCTCAACGACCTACGCCGTCGCCACCGCGCACTGCAGCAGCTGCGGCACCTGACCTTCCACACCACGGACAGCGACAAGATCATGTGTTACTCCAAGCAGGTCGAGCGGGACACGGTCCTCGTCGTCGTCAACCTCGACCCGCACGCGGCTCGCGAGACCACGGTCCACCTCGACCTGCCCGCGCTCGGCCTCGGATGGGAGGACACCTTCGCCGTACAGGACGAGATCACCGGGGCCAGCTATGTCTGGGGGGAGCACAACTACGTGCGCCTGGACCCGTTCCACGAGCCCGCTCACCTCTTCACCGTACGGAGGGCCGGCCAGTGACTCCGTCCGGCTCCCCACACGCGATCGACAGCTTCGCCGACGTACCCGAGGAGCAACGCGATCCGCTCTGGTACAAGCGGGCCGTCTTCTACGAGGTCCTGGTCCGCTCGTTCAAGGACAGCAACGGCGACGGCACCGGTGACCTCACCGGGCTCAAGGACAAGCTGGACTATCTCGAGTGGCTCGGTGTCGACTGCATCTGGCTGCCGCCGTTCTTCCGCTCGCCGCTGCGCGACGGCGGCTACGACGTCAGCGACTACACCGACGTGCTGCCGGAGTTCGGCACGCTAGGCGACTTCGTGGAGTTCGTCGACGCGGCACACGCCCGCGGCATCCGCGTGATCATCGACTTCGTCATGAACCACACCTCCGACCAGCACCCGTGGTTCCAGTCGTCACGCACCGACCCCGACGGCCCCTACGGCGACTTCTACGTCTGGGCGGACACCGACGAGGCGTACTCCGGCGCGCGCATCATCTTCGTCGACACGGAGACGTCCAACTGGACCTTCGACCCGGTGCGCAAGCAGTACTTCTGGCACCGCTTCTTCAGCCACCAGCCCGACCTCAACTTCGAGAACGAGCGGGTGCAGGAAGCCGTCATCGAGGCCCTGAAGTTCTGGCTCGACCTCGGCATCGACGGCTTCCGGCTCGACGCCGTGCCCTACCTGTTCGAGGAGGAGGGCACCAACTGCGAGAACCTCCCCCGCACCCACGAGTTCCTCAAGCGGCTGCGCAAGGAGGTCGACACCCAGTACGCCGACCGGGTGCTGCTCTGCGAGGCCAACCAGTGGCCCGCCGACGTGGTGGAGTACTTCGGCACCGACGGCGACGAGTGCCAGATGGCCTTCCACTTCCCCGTCATGCCCCGGTTGTTCATGGGCGTGCGCCGGGAGTCGCGCTACCCGATCTCCGAGATCATGACCCAGACTCCCGACATCCCGGACAACTGTCAGTGGGGCGTCTTCCTGCGCAACCACGACGAGCTCACCCTCGAGATGGTGACCGACGAGGAACGCGACTACATGTGGGGCGAGTACGCCAAGGACCCCCGCATGAAGGCCAACATCGGCATCCGCCGCCGGCTGGCGCCGCTGCTCGACAACGACCGCAACCAGCTGGAGCTGTTCACCGCGCTGCTGCTCTCGCTGCCCGGGTCGCCGGTGCTCTACTACGGCGACGAGATCGGTATGGGCGACAACATCTGGCTCGGCGACCGCGACGGCGTGCGGACACCCATGCAGTGGACGCCCGACCGCAACGCCGGCTTCTCCACGTGCAACCCCGGCCAGCTCAACCTGCCCGTGATCATGGACCCGATCTACGGTCACCAGGTGACCAACGTCGAGGCTGCGCTGGCCAGCGGGACGTCCTTCCTGCACTGGACGCGGCGCATGATCGAGGTGCGCAAGCAGAACCCCGCATTCGGCCTGGGTGACTTCGAGGACCTCGGGGGCAGCAACCCGAGCGTGCTCTCGTTCGTGCGCACCTTCGGCGACGACATCGTGCTGTGCGTCAACAACCTCTCGCGCTTCCCGCAGCCGGTCGAGCTCGACCTGAGGCGCTGGGAGGGCTACCGGCCCGTGGAGCTGCTCGGCACCGTGCCGTTCCCGCTCATCGGCGAGCTGCCGTACCTGCTCACCATCGCCGGGCACGGCTTCTACTGGTTCCGGCTCAACGCCCCCGACGGGGTCCTCTGATGGCGCCCGCGGCGGCCGAGCGCCCGGGCAGCCCGCCGCCTCGCGACGTCGCGGCGACCGGTGGGTCGACCCCACCGACGGTGCCGACGACCGCAGACCTCAAGACCTTCCTGGCGCACCAGCGATGGTTCGCCGGCAAGAACCGGACCTGGCAGGTCACCGGCGTCACCCACCTCGGCTGGCTGCGCGCAGAGCCACCCGCCGTGCGGATCGCGCTGGTGACCGTCGGCTACGACGACGGCGACACGGAGACCTACCAGCTCCCCCTCGTGTACCACGACCATGCCGTCGAGACGCTGCTGCACGTCCTCGTCGGTCAGGGCGACGGGCCCGACGGCGCGCCGACGTACGTGTTCGACGCGCTGCACGACAAGGACGCCACGCAGCTGTGGTGGCAGGGCATCGCCTCCTCGTCCTCGGGTGACGGCTGGGAGTTCCACCGCGACGGGACCGCCGAGCAGCTGCCCCCGGGCGGGCCGTCGCTGGTGATCGGGGCCGAGCAGAGCAACACCTCGCTCGTCTTCGGTGACACGGCGATCATGAAGGTCTTCCGCAAGGTCTCGCCGGGGCTCAACCCCGACATCGAGATCCACACCGCGCTGGCGGCCGCGGGATGCGCCCACATCGCGACGCCGCTCGGCTGGCTGCAGGGCCGCCCGCCACAGCCCGAGGTGAGCCTGGCGATGGCGCAGCTGTTCCTGCGCGACGCGACCGAGGGCTGGGAGCTGGCCCGGACCAGCGTCCGTGACCTCTACGCCGAGGGCGACCTGCACGCCGACGAGGTGGGGGGCGACTTCGCGGGCGAAGCGGCGCGGCTGGGCGCTGCCACAGCCGACGTACACGACGCGCTGGCCCGGGCGCTGCCCACGGGCACGCTCGACGCCAAGGAGCTGGCCGCGCTCGCCGACGGCATGCGTGAGCGGCTCGAGCAGGCGGTGGCCGAGGTCGACCTCCTCGCCCCGTTCGCACCGGGGCTGCGCGGCGCCTTCGACGACCTGCGTGTGCTCACCGCGGAGGTCCCGGTGCAGCGGGTGCACGGCGACTACCACCTGGGTCAGGTCATGCGCACGCTCGAAGGCTGGAAGCTGCTGGACTTCGAGGGCGAGCCGGCCCGCGCGCTGGAGTCGCGCAGGGGTTTGGAGTCGACGCTCAAGGACGTCGCCGGCATGCTGCGCTCCTTCGACTACGCGGCCCGTCAGCTGCTCGCCGACCACCCGGCCGACCCGCAGCGCGAGTACCGGGCCAACGAGTGGGCACAACGCAACCGCGACGCCTTCTGCCGCGGCTACGCGGAGGTGAGCGGTCGCGACCCACGCGAGGACGCCGTCCTCCTGCGCGCGTACGAGACCGACAAGGCCATCTACGAGGTGGTCTACGAGGCCCGCAACCGACCGGCCTGGCTGGGCATCCCGATGTCCGCCGTCCGCCGGCTCGCGAGCCACCCCACGGAGGGAGCACCGTGACACAGGGCCGCACCCGCCTGACCCCGGCACCGGTCGCCGGCGAGGAGCTGCACCGGCTCGTCTCCGGGACCCACCACGACCCGCACTCGGTCCTCGGTCCGCATCCCAGCGGTGACGCGGTCACCATCCGCGCGCTGCGACCGTGGGCCACGTCGGTCACGGCGGTCGTCGGAGACCGACGGTACGAGATGCGCCACGAGGAGTTCGGCGTCTGGGTGGGAGTCGTCCCCGGACCGACGGTGCCGGACTACCGCCTCGAGGTCTCCTACGACGGTCCGGCGCGCACGACGGACGACCCCTACCGCTTCCTGCCCACCCTGGGCGAGCTCGACATGCACCTGCTCGGCGAGGGCCGGCACGAGGAGCTGTGGAAGGTCCTCGGCGCCCACACCCACACCTACGAGGGTGCTTCGGGTCCGGTCCAGGGCACGTCCTTCGCCGTCTGGGCGCCCAGCGCGCAGGGCGTCCGGCTGCTCGGCGACTTCAACCACTGGGACGGCCGCGCGCACCCTATGCGGGCCATGGGCTCGACCGGCGTGTGGGAGCTGTTCGTGCCGGACATCGGCGACGGAACCCACTACAAGTACGCCGTCCTCGGGCACGACGGCGAGTGGCGACAGAAGGCCGACCCGGTCGCGTTCCGGGCCGAGGTGCCGCCGGCGACCGCATCGGTGGTGTTCACGTCCCGGCACGAGTGGGGCGACCAGGAGTGGCTGGAACGGCGGGCCAGGACCGACGCGCTGGCCAGCCCCATGAGCACCTACGAGGTGCACCTCGGCTCGTGGCGGCAGGGCCGCTCCTACCGCGAGCTCGCCGACGAGCTGGTCGGGCACGTGAGCTACCTGGGCTTCACCCACGTCGAGTTCCTGCCCGTGGCGGAGCACCCCTTCGGCGGCTCGTGGGGCTACCAGGTGTCCTCGTACTTCGCGCCGACCTCCCGCTTCGGCGACCCCGACGACTTCCGCTACCTCGTCGACCGCCTGCACCAGGCGGGGATCGGGGTCATCGTCGACTGGGTGCCTGCCCACTTCCCCAAGGATGCCTGGGCGCTGGCCAGGTTCGACGGGACCGCGCTCTACGAGCATCCCGATCCCCGCCGTGGCGAGCAGCCCGACTGGGGCACGCTGGTGTTCAACTTCGGTCGCACAGAGGTGCGCAACTTCCTGGTCGCCAACGCGCTCTACTGGCTCGAGGAGTTCCACATCGACGGGCTACGCGTCGACGCCGTCGCCTCCATGCTCTACCTCGACTACTCGCGCAAGGAAGGCGAGTGGCTGCCCAACCAGTTCGGCGGTCGCGAGAACCTCGATGCGGTGTCGTTCCTGCAGGAGGTCAACGCGACGGCGTACAAGCGGGTGCCCGGCATCGTCACCATCGCCGAGGAGTCGACCGCGTGGCCCGGTGTCACCCGGCCCACGCACCTGGGCGGACTCGGCTTCGGGTTCAAGTGGAACATGGGCTGGATGCACGACTCGCTGGGCTACGTCGCCAACGAGCCGATCTACCGCCAGTACCACCACCACCAGATGACGTTCTCGATGATGTACGCCTACTCCGAGAACTACGTGCTGCCGATCAGCCACGACGAGGTCGTGCACGGCAAGGGGTCGCTGCTGGGCAAGATGCCTGGTGATCACTGGCAGAAGCTCGCCAACCTGCGCGCCTACCTCGCGTTCATGTGGGCCCACCCCGGCAAGCAGTTGCTGTTCATGGGGTCGGAGTTCGGCCAGGAGTCGGAGTGGGCCGAGTCGCGGTCGCTCGACTGGTGGCTCACCGCGAACCCCGACCACCAGGGTGTCCAGAGCCTGGTCGCCGACCTGAACCGGGTCTACACGGAGAGTCCCGCACTGTTCACCCGCGACGCCGATCCCGCCGGCTTCGAGTGGATCGACGCCAACGACGCGGGGAACAACGTGTTCTCCTTCCTGCGCCACGGCACCGACGGCTCGGTGCTCGCGTGCATCGCCAACTTCTCGGCGCTCCCGCACGAGGGGTACCGGGTCGGCCTGCCGTTCGCAGGCGACTGGGAGGAGGTGCTCAACACCGACGCCGAGATCTACAGCGGCAGCGGCGTGGGCAACCTCGGCACCGTCACGGCGACGTCCGACTCGTGGCACGGACGACCGGCGTCGGCGGCGTTGCGGGTGCCGCCGCTCGGCACGGTGTGGCTGCGCCGGCAGGCCGCCGGCTAGCAGGTGTCGTCTGCCGGACCCACGACCGGCGCCCCGGCGCTACCGACGGCTCGGCTCGGCGCGACTGCAGGAGCGCGTCTTCGAGGAGAGCCACGGGTGGGGCCTCGACCTCCAGGAGCGGACACAGGTGGCCGCTGAACCTGCCGCCGCTCGCATTCCGGCGCCCAGCGTCGCCTCGAAGAGCCGACGCCAGACCGCCTCGAGCCGCTTCTCGACGACGAGGTGCACGGCACCCGACAGGGCAAGGATCCCCGCGACCAACGCCGGGTAGACGAACCACGTGGTCTCCGGGCGGGCGAACCGGTTGAGCAGCATGTAGCCCAGGTGCGCGTGGAGCAGGTAGAGCGGGTAGGTCAGGGAGCCGAGCGCCCGGGCTCCCGGCACCCTCAGCCGCGCGACGCGCGGCACGCAGAAGGCCGCGAGCATCAGGTGGCCCGCCGTCACGAGGGCGACCACCACCGGCACCGAATACGTCGTGTGCCGCTGCGCCTCCAGCGCCGGCAGCTCGACGACGCAGTGCTGGACGCCCACGCAGTACGCCGCCGCCAGACCCGCCAGCAGGACGAGGCGCTCACGCCCGTCGGCGTACGCCCCCCGTTGCTGCAGCGTGCTGAGGACAGCACCGGCGGCGAAGAAACCCATGTAGCCACCGAGATAGGGCACCCGGCCGACACCCGCGGCCGTCGCGCCGAGCATCAGTAGGGCCCACCACGGCACGAACCGCTCGACGAGCCTGCCCCTGCCGACCTGCAACAACGCCAGCACCAGCAGGTAGAACTGCAGCTCGACCAGCAGCGTCCAGTACACCCCGTCCACGAACGGCTGTCCGAACAGCGGCGGCACCATGGTGAGGTTGGCGAGCACCATCGGTACGTCGACGTGGACGACCTGGCCGCCGAGCCACACGGCGACCGTCGACGTGATGAGTACGCCGCACCAGTAAGCCGGCAGCAGCCGCAGCGCTCGGCCGACGACGAACCGGTCGGCAGACCGGCCGCGCGTGGACCGGGTGATGACGAAGCCGCTGACGAGGAAGAACAGCGGGACCCCGAGATAGCCGTACTTCACCACGCCGGGCGCCACGTCCAGCGGTGGACCGTCCAGCGTCAGCGACGTGACCTTCCCGCCCGCGACGCCGTTGAACAGGTAGTGGAAGGCGACGACCATCGAGGCCGCCGCGAAGCGGATCGCGTCCAACAGCTCGAAGCGCGGCTGCTCCGTGGCAGGAGTGCTCACCACAGCGACCGCTGCGCGAGACCGCGCGCGTAGGCGGCCCATGACACGCCCGCCGGTGGATCGCCCCGCCCGCAGGAGCCGTCCGACTCGCCCGGTCGCTTGACCCACAGCAGCGCGTCGACGAGCCGGTCGTTCACCGGTGTCAGCGGCGGCGCCCCGAGCGCGCGACCGGACGGGTTGCACCAGCCGTCCGGGCCCAGCGCCGGGCCGAGCCCGTTGCGGCTGGTGTCGACGACGAAACGCTTCCAGCCCAGCAGCGAGGACAGCGACCGGCCGTAGCGCAGCTCGTCCGTCGTCCACTGGAAGTTCGAGACGTTCAGCGCGAAGCCACGCGTCGCCACGACACCCGCGCGGACCAGCCGAGCGGCCATCTCCGCGGTGGGCACCCACGAGCTGTGGCCGGCGTCGAGGTACGTCGCGACCGCGGGCAGCCGGTCCAGCACCCTGACCGCGTACCGCAGGAGGTCGTAACGCGCCGCCCGGTCCGCGGCCGACAGGCAGTCGATCTGCGCGAGCGCGTCGGGCTCGAGCACCACGACGGCGCGCTGCGGCCCGATGCCCGCCGCGAACGCCGAGATCCAGTCCCGGTAGGCCCGCGAGCTGCTCGCGCCGCCGAGGGAGTAGGAGCCGCAGTCACGAAGCGGAATGTCGTAGGCGACCAGCACCGGCAGCGCGCCTGCGGCCGCCGCGCGACCGACAAGGTCGGAGACCGCGGCGGTGAGCCGGCCCGTCGGTACCCAGTCACCGAACCAGCTGGCCTGCGCTCGGCCGGTCACCCTGGAGAGCACCGGGTCGCGGGTGGCCGCGGTCGCCGGGTCGACGTACAGCCGTGCGCCGGCGAACGGGCTGGGCGCCAAGGGGCTGGACCAGGCGACCCGCTCGGGGGCCTGCGACGGCTGGGGCGTGACGACCAGCAGCAGGGCTGCCGAGGCCGCCAGGGCCAGCACCGCCGACCGACCGGCCCCCCGGCGATGGCCCGGCACTAGGGCACCACCACCGGCTCGACCGCCGGCTCGGCCGCCGTCCCGGTCCTGGTCGGCGCGGTCAACCGCCTCGCCCACTGCGGGGACAGGGCGCCCGACACACCGCTCGTGAGCACCACGACGTGCAGCAACGCGAACGTGACGTTGTTGAGCATCGCGGCGTCACGGGCGTGCGCCAGCCCGACCGCGCACGACCCCAGCAGCACCCCGATCGCCGCCAGCGCCGGCCACACGGCCCGTGGCTGCCAGCCGACCGAGCCGCTCTTGGGCGTGACGACGAAGCGGCCGCGCCGGCGCAGCAGCACGGCGAGCGAGGCCGAGACGTGGATCCAGAAACCAGCCGCTGCCATGGAGTACGCCGCGAAGGTGTATCGACCCGCGCCCGCCACCGCGACGGTCAACAGCGACAGCGCGAAGTAGGGCGCGAAGTGAGCGAGGAACTGGTCGGCCCCGGACACCGCAAGCGGCTGAGCCCCCAGCAGGATCCGCGAGACCGGCAGCATCATGTAGACCACCACGGTCCAGCCCGAGAGGAAGTAGGCGCTCGAGAGCAGGTACTGCGCCTTCAGCCTCGGGGACAGGTTCGAGCGCAACGTGGTCGGGATCGCCGACAGGCAGCCACGCGCCCAGCGCAGCTGCTGGCTCGCGTAGCTGGCCATGTCCTCCGGGCCGAGCCCCTGGGCCAGCACCTCGGCGACGTACTCGGTGCGCCAGCCACGTTCCTGCAGCCGCACGGAGAGCAGGAAGTCCTCGGTCACCGAGTCCTCCGGGAAGCCGTCCACGTCGTCGAGCGCCGCACGCCGGAACACCACGTTGGTCCCGCAGCAGAACATCGCCCCGCGCACGTTCTTGCCCCGCGCGATGCAACCGAAGAACAGCGCCTGCTGACTCCACGCCGCCGCGGCCACCGGGTTGCCGGTGGAGTTGGCGTAGTGCTGGGGGGTCTGCACGAACGCCACGTGCGGGTCGGCCATCGCCGGCAGCGTGCGCACCAGGAAGTCGGGGTGCGGCACGTGGTCGCAGTCGAGCACGAGCACGTACTCGCCCGACGTGCGAGCCAGTGCGGCGTTGATGTTGCCCGCCTTCGCGCCGGTGTGCTCGTGGCGGCGCAGGTAGCCCGCGCCGACCCGCTTCGCCAGCGCGGCCATCTCGTCGCTGTCACCGTCGTCGAGCAACCACACGCGTACGTCGCCACCGCGCAGCCGCACAGCGGCCGCGAGAGTCGGCTCGACGATCTCGACCGGTTCGGAGTAGCGAGGGACGAGCACGTCCACCGACGGGCGCTCGACCGCTGCCGGGCCGCCCGCCGACGAGCCGGGCCGCCCACGAGCGAAGCGGCGCTCCCCGGCCAGGGTCCACCAGAAGCCCAGTGCCTGCACCAGGTTGAGGCCCTCGGCCACCACGAGGACCGCGTACAGCCCCGGGTTGCCCACTCGCGCGGGGTCCAGGAGCCAGCCGAAGTACCACGACGTCGCGAGCAGGTTCAGGGTGAGCAGCAGCCGCAGGTGCCGTGGCGTACGAGTTCCCAGCGGAGCGGTGCCCCATGCCGGGTCGGCGACTCTGGGGTCGAGGACCGTGCGGGTCATGGTCACGCGAACTCCCAGACCTCGACGTTGGCCACCTTGTGGCGCGCAACCAGCCGTGCGCCCGCGTTCCTCAGCTGGGCCAGCACGTCGCCGACGGCGCCGCTCGTGGCCGGGTCGTCGAGGAAGCTGCCGAGGACGAACACGCGGGTGCCGTCCGACGGTGGCGCGACGGGTCCATGGATCGCTCGGGTACGCATCCCCGGTGAGTAGTAGTGGAGCTCGTCGGACAGCCACGACGGCGCGAACAACAGCAGGTCGTCGCCCTCGCCGCGGTCCGCGGCCCACGTAATGGCTCCGCGGAAGTCGTAGATGCGCGGATTGGAGCGGTTGACCTGCTGGTCGACCAGACCCGCCGCCATCGACACCACGAGCAGCGCGGGCAAGGCCGCCGCGGTCAGCCGACTGCGCCCCCATGTCGCCGAGAGCCGGGCGAGGAGCAGCAGCAGGGCCGGCACGGTGGCCGTGAAGTAACGCAGCTCGAAGAAGTTGCGCTGCACGAACCCGAGCGCGAACATCACCAGGAACGGCACCCCGGCGACCGCGACGAGCAACGTCACCTCCCGTGAGCGGCCGCGGCCGAGCAGCGCCAGCGCCAGCAGCGCGATGACCGGCCACAGGGCCGACAGCAGCACCATCTGCTCGTCTGAGTGGTAGCCCCACACCGCCCAGATCACGTTCGCGAGCGCGGCGTAGACGTCGGGTGCACCGGCTACCGCCTGCGACGCTGCCGACCCCGTCTGCCCCGCCGCCCCGGACCCTGCGCTGGCCCCACCCAGCACCCGCTCCGCCTGCGCGAGGCCGATAGGAACGATCGGCAGCACCAGCGCCACGGTGGCGCTCGCGCTGGTGAGCAGGGCCAGCAGCCGGCGCGGACCGTCTCCCGCCCGCCACCGGGCGAGAGCGTGCCCGAGCAGCACCAGGTAGCCGACGGCGAGCGGGAGCACCGCGAACCACTGGGTCCACAGACTGGCGGCTCCGGCGAGCGCGAGACCGGCCCACAGCCGCCAGCCGCGGTCTCCGCGCCACAGCTTCGCCTGCAGCCAGATCAGCAGCGTCGCCAAGAGCATCCACAGCGCGTACATCCGCGCCTCCTGGGAGTACCACACCGCCACCGGTGCCACCGCAACCACCACCGCCGCGACGAGCCCCGTGCGCCGGTCCCACAGGTCTCGGGCGACGACGAAGAAGACCGGCACGAGAAGCGTCCCGACGACCATGGACGGCAGCCGGACAACAGCCTCACCGTCGCTGCCGCTCAGGTGCACGACCGCCCACAGCAGCGAGTGGTAGAGCGGCGGATGCACGTCGTTGGCCGCCAGCTGGGAGAGCATCGCGCCGTAGGGCTGGCTCGCCTGCCGGATGCTGATCGCCTCGTCGATCCACACGCTGCGGGTGACGTAGGCGCGCAGCGCGACAGCCACGAGGATGATCGTCGCCAGCGGCAGCGCGGCGCCCAGCCTCCGCCGCCACGACAGGAGACGTGCCGCCCTGTGCGCTCCGCCCCCGATCCCGGGTATGTCGACAGGCGCAGCCACCGTTTCGGGCAGCACCACCGGCGTACGAAGCATGACGGCGGCCACGGCCGACACCAGCAGGGCGCAGGACGCAACCGTGGTGGCGGTGACCACCTCGGCCGCCGACCCTGCCATCACCACGAGGACCGCCTGGAGGGCCACCGCCAGCAGCGTGATGGCGAACGCCCGCCGGCCCGACCCCGTAGCGCACAGGTGGGCCAGTAGCACCCGGCTGAGGCCGAGCGCCGCCATCGCGCACAGGTAGGGGACGGCCAGCTCGTGCGCCGCGATGTAGCGCTCGCCGAGCAGCAGCCCGTAGAGCGAGGCGGGGGCGAACGACAGGGCCGCCACCGCGAGCGCGCTGAGCCCGCCGGTCAACGACGTGGCGGTCAACAGCGCACCGGGATCGCGCCGTACCGCCTGCGGCAGCATCACCAGCGGCACGGTCGAGGTGGCGAAGAACACCATGGCGCCCAACGTCGAGACGGCCGCGAACAGCGCGCCCGACGCATCGGGCAGCAGCCGGTTGGCGAAGATCACGTCCTGGCTGCCGACGACCGCGACGCCGAGCAGCGTGGCGGCGGTGAGGGCCGGCAGGCCCGGGGACAGCTGCGGTCGTGCACCGGAGCCGGGCGGCGCCGGTGCACGAGCGGTGAGGACGGCGACCGCGAGGGCCGCGTAACCGGCCGCGACGACACCCCACACGGCGGTCTGCGGCCGCAGCAGCACAGCCAGCCCGATGCCGAACAGCACCCTTGCGAGCGGCTCGGTGAGCAGCGTCACCGCCACGGCTGCCCCGCGCTCCTCTCCGTAGAGCCGACCACGGGCGAGCGCGAGCAGCGTGGCACCCGGCGCGGCAGCGCCGAGCGCCAGCAGGGTGGTCACCGACAACCCGGTGACCTCGCTCGTCCACGACGCGGTCAGGGCCACAGCCGTCCCGAGACCGAGGCCCGTGGCCAGCGCCTGTGAGCGCAGCCGGGCCTCGAGGCCGGGATCGAGCGCCACGGCGGGAGCCGCGGCGGCCGCCACCGTGTGCAGGAGCAGGTACACGGCCAGGAACGCGGCGAGCTGGGCGAACTGTCCGGGTGGGAGCAGGTGCGCCGACACCAGGAGGAAGGCCAGGTTGCCGACGCCGGCGCTGAGCTGCGCGACGAGGACACCGCCCTGGCGCAGGGCCTGGCGACCTCGACCCTGCACCGCCCTGATGTCGGGTGTCGACGGCCCTGTCCCGGTGGCCGCCTCGCCGCTGGCGAGCGTCTGGTTCATCGCAGGACCCCCGCGGGCTGCAGCGACAGCCCGTCGACGCCGGCGGACTCCTCGCCGCCCGTCAGGAGCATGCGCAGCAGCCGCATGGTGGCCGCCGCGGCGGCGATCTCGGCGCGCACCGCACCGGGACTCACGCCGCCACCGGCGCGGGCCCGTTGCGCGGCCGCCGCGATCTGCTCACCCGTGGCGTCCCCAGGAACCGCCTCCTGCCCGAGTCGTCGGGCGAGGGCACCGAGCTTCGGTTCGTGGGCCAGGGCCACGACAGGGCTGCCGGCCGCGCCCGCCGCGACCAGGCCGTGCATCCGCATCGAGAGCACCATGCCGGCCGAACGCATCCCGTCGCGAGCGACGCGAACCGACGGCGGTGGCACCTCCACGACCACCCGCGACCCCAGATCGGTGAGCCGCGCGGCGACCAGCCGGGCCAGGTCGAAGTCATCGCAGCCGCGCTGCCCCGTCTGCCAGGGCTGCAGCCGGATCTTCCCGAGGTCGGGAACCGAACGGACGGCAACGGCGAGCACGTCGGCCAGGTCTGCGGCGCAGCGGGCGCCGCCGACGGCGTACGTCGAGAGGGCGACGAGCAGGTCGTCGCCGCGCGCGGTGGGCTGCGGCGGTTCGTCGAGCAGCGTCCACACCGGGTCGGCGCCCACCCGCAGCGGCACCGGAGCGCCGGCGGCCGCCAGGATGGTCGCGGACTCGTCGTCGCGCAGCACCAGCAGGTCGGCCGCGCGGGCCAGCTGGCCGGCGAGCACCATCGAGGCGCGGTCGGGCAGCGGGGCCGCGCCCGCGCCCACCATCGCGACCGGCCGGCCCAGCGCCCGGGCGGCCCGCGCCAGCAGCAGCGCATTGCGCAGCAACGCCCTCGGCGGCCGGCCGGTGGCGGCATCGAGAGCCTTGAAGATCGTGCCACCGCCGTACACGAGGGCGTCGGCGTCGAGCAGGGCACGGCCGGTGGCCGCTGCGGTGCTGCGCACCGCACGCACGCCGTGCTGGGAGCTGGTGAGGACGGGATCGCTGGACGCGACCGTCACCTCGAAGCCGTGCAGAGCAAGCAGGAAGGCTTCGAGCAGGGCTTCGTCACCCGGGTTGCGCTGACCGAAGGCGCCGACGAGCAGGATTCTGGTCACGGATGAGCCCTTCATAGAGGTCGAGGTGCCGGCGGGCCACGGCGGGCCAGGAGCGGCCGTCCGCCATCGCTGCAGTGGCGCTGCGGAGCCGGTCGAGCTGCGCCGGCTCGCTCGCGAGCCGCAGCAGCCGGGCGGCCAGGCCGGCCGCGCCGCCGGGAACGGCCAGCACGGCCGGCGCCGCCGCGGTGCGCGCCAGCTCCGGGGACAGCAGGGCAGGGGTGCGGTGGGCGAGTGCGAGTGCCAGAGCGCCGCTCGCGGCGTGCGGGCTGGGGTAGGGGAAGGCCGCCACGTCGGCCGCGAGGAACCACGAGGAGACATCGCGGTCGGGGACGTAGCCGGTGAACCGCGCGATGTCACCGTAGGTCCGGCGCAGCATCAGACCGTAGGTGTCGCGCTGCTCCGCGAGTCGCGGGTGGTCCCCTCCGGCGACGACCAGCAGTACCCGAGGTCCGGCGAGACCGGCCGCCTCGAGCGCGGTCTCCAGGCCCTTGTACGGGGCCAGGAACCCGAAGCACAGCACGACGAGCCGGTCCTGCGGCAACCCCAGGGTCCGTCGGGCCGCCGCTGCCGCGCCCCGGTCGAGCGCCGGTGTCTCGATGCCGTGCGGGAGGCTGACCGCCGCGGGGACGACCCGGCGGAACGCCTCCTCGTGGACGACGGTCGCGTCGGCCAGCCGCGGCAGGGTGTGCTGCAGGACAGCCAGCGCGGCACGGGCCGCGACCGGTGGGACCTGCAGCCGGTGCAGCCGCGTGTAGTGCCGGTCGACCGTGACGGGGTCGACGACCTGGTGCATCGTGAGCACCGTCGGCGGTCCGGGACGGCGCAGCGCCAGCAGCTGGCGCGGCAGACCCGCGGGTCCGCCGTACAGGAACAGCTCGTGCTGCAGGTGCACGACACCGGCACCCGTCCGCCGAGCTGCGGCCAGGGCCGCAGGCACCGCTGCCGCTCCGCGGCCGAAGCGCCGCAGCACCCGGACCGGGCCGTCCCACGAGTCGTGTGGCTGCCCCGTCTCGTGCGGTGCGACGATCGTCACCGCTGCTCCGTTGTCGTGCAGGCCGTGTGCGAGGTTGGCGGTGTACGACGCGACGCCGCTGACGCCGCTGTGCCGGGTTCCTGTTGCGGGATAAGGGCTGACGAGGGTGACGTCAGGCCGCATAGGTGCCCTCCGCAGCCGTCACGCGCTCGCGCCCGGTGAGGTCGATGACGCGCTGCAGCGACGGAGCACCGCCCGCGTCGGCGAAGATGGGGCTGGCCGGCATCCGCACCGGCACGACCCGGTGGTGCAGCCACAACCGGGCGAGCGAGGCGGCCATCCGACCGGAGTCCGCGAGCGGGCGCACCCGGGAGCCGGCCCGGTCGATCCAGATCGTCGGGACGTCGGCGATGCGGAACCCGAGGCTGCGCGCGGTCAGCAGCAGGTCGACGTCGAAGACGAAGTCGCGCGAGGACAGCAGCGGTACGACACGTTCGGCGGTCGTGCGTCGCACGACCTTGGCGCCGCACTGGGTGTCGCGGAACGGCAGCCGGAATATCCGACGTACGGCGAGCGAGAACCCGGCGCTCGCCAACCGGCGGCCGATGCTGCGCTGCACGGGCAGCACCGACGTCGGGTGCCAGCGGGAGGCGATCACGATGTCGGCCTCCAGCTGGTCGAGCACCTCGATGAGGCGCAGCAGCTCGGCGGGTGGGGTGGCGCAGTCGGCGTCGACGAACGCCACCAGGTCGGCCCTGGACCAGCGGAACGTCTCGAGGAGCACGCCGCCCTTCCCGAGCCGCGGATACGGCCGCGCGACGACGCGCGCGTCCTGGTCGGCGTGCCAGGCGACCACTGCTGCGGTGTCATCGGTGCAGTCGTCGAGCGCAACGAGGAAGCGGGTGTCCGCGGAGGTGCAGGCGGCCCGGTAGTCGGCGAGGGTGGTGTCGATGCGGTGTTGTTCGTTGTGAGCCGGGATGACGATGTCGAGCTTCACGGGCTCTCCTCGGAGGGGGGTGGGGAGCACCTCCATTTCCGCCCAGGCTCGAGTCAGGCACAAGGGGTCGTAGGCGAACGCAACGGACTTTTCACGTGCGGTTAACGTCGGACGCCGCGCCTCCCGACGCCGTCCACATCCGGGCAACGCGCGCTATACGCGCGCGACACGCACCGGGACGGCGAGACGCGGCGTCGTCCGCCGCGTGACGCGGCCGCTCGGCCGTCGGTGGCGCGCTAGAAGAGCGCGTTGGCCAGCGCCGTGCGTGCCTTGATGACGTGGGGGTCCTCGTTGCCGACCAGCTCGAAGAGCTGCACGAGGTGCTCGCGGGCCTGGTTGCGCTCGTCACCGTTCGTGCGGCGCACCACCTCGATGAGCCGGTTGAACGCCTCCTGGACCTGACCGCCCAGCAGCTCGAGGTCGGCCGCCTGCAGCTGCGCGGCGATGTCGTCGGGTGACCGGGCCGCCTGCGCATGGACCGTCGTGGGGTCAAGGTCCTGGGTACGTCGCAACAGCTCGACCTGGCCGAGGCCGGCCTTCGCCTCCACGTCGGCCGGTGCCTGGTCGAGCAACGAGCGGTAGGCAGCCGCGGCCGCGTCCAGGTCGCCGCGCTCGATGGCGTCGTAGGCCTCGTCGTAGCGCGGATCCGGGCCGGGCTCCTCGGCCGGCCCCTCGGCAGGGGCGTCGCCGACCTGCACGCGACCGTTGACGCCGTTGGCCTCGGCCACCCGCAGCAGCTCGTCGAGGTAGGCCCGCACCTCCTGCTCGGGGTAGGCGCCCTGGAACAACGGCACCGGCTGGCCCTTGATGACGGCGAAGACCGATGGGATCGACTGGACCTGGAACGCCTGGCCCAGCCTCGGGTTGGCATCGACGTCGACCTTGGCAAGGACCCAGCGGCCGGCGTCGGCCTCGGCGAGGCGCTCGAGGACGGGGCTCAGCGCCTTGCAAGGGCCGCACCAGTCGGCCCAGAAGTCGATGACCACCGGCACGGTCATCGAGGTCTGGATCACCGCGCTCTGGAAGTCGGCCTCGGTCACGTCGATCACCACGCCGGGCAGCGTCGCGGTCCCCCCGGCTCCGCCGGCTCGCGTCCCTGCTGGGGAGCCGTCCGGTGCGGACCGCTGAGCGAACGTGGAGAGGTCGACGGCGCCGTGTGGGTTGAAGCTCGGCTGGCTCATGGGCCCATTCTGGCCCAGCGGCGCAACCCCTGCGTCCCCGGTAGGGCCCGACGGTCCCGCCGCCGGCTCAGAACCGGGCGGGCTCCCGGTAGTCGCCCCATTCGGCCTTGAGGGCGCCGCAGATCTCGCCGAGGGTGGCCTCGGCCCGGGCCGCGTCGAGCATCGCGGGCACCATGGTGGCCTCGGTCCGCGCAACCTGGACCAGCCGGTGCAGGGCCGCCTCGACCGCCGCCCCGTCACGGGCGGCCCGGCGCTGGGCGAGCACCCGCCTCTGCTCGCGCTCCACCTCGTGGGAGACCCGCAGGATCTCCAACGGCTCCTCCACGGTGCTCGTATGGCAGTTGACGCCGACGATCTTCTTCTCGCCCTTCTCCAGCGCGGTCTGGTAGGTGAACGCCGCCTCGGCGATCTCGGACATGAACCAGCCGTCCTCGATCCCGCGCAGGATCCCCGAGGTCATCGACCCGTCGGAGCCCATCGCCAGGATCCGCGCGAACACCGCCTCCGCCTCGGCCTCGATCCGGTCGGTCAGCGCCTCGACGTACCACGACCCGCCCAGCGGGTCGGCGACGTTGGCCACGCCGGTCTCCTCCATGATCACCTGCTGGGTGCGCACCGCGATCTCCGCCGCCTTCTCGCTCGGCAGCGCCAGCACCTCGTCCAGCGCGTTGGTGTGCAACGAGTTCGTCCCGCCCAGCACCGCCGAGAGCGCCTCCAGCGCCGTACGCACGATGTTGTTGTCCGGCTGCTGCGCCGTCAACGACACCCCCGCGGTCTGGGTGTGGAACCGCAGCCACTGCGCCTTCTCGCTACGCGCCCCGTAGACGTCACGCATCCACCGCGCCCAGATCCGCCGCGCCGCCCGGAACTTCGCGATCTCCTCGAAGAAGTCCAGGTGCGCGTCGAAGAAGAACGACAAGCCCGGCGCGAACTCGTCCACGTCCAGACCCCGCGCCAAGCCCAGCTCCACATAACCGAAACCGTCGGCCAACGTGAACGCCAGCTCCTGGGCGGCCGTCGAACCGGCCTCCCGGATGTGGTAGCCGGACACCGACAACGGCTTGTAGTCCGGGATCCCCTCCACGCAGTACTGCATCAGGTCACCGATCAGCCGCAGGTGCGGCGCCGGCGGGAACAGCCACTCCTTCTGCGCGATGTACTCCTTGAAGATGTCGGTCTGCAACGTCCCGTTCAGCACGCCCGGGTCGACGCCCTGCCGCTCGGCGGCCACCAGATACATGCAGAACACGGGTACGGCGGGGCCGCTGATCGTCATCGAGGTCGTCACCTCACCGAGCGGGATCCCGTCGAAGAGCACCTGCATGTCAGCCGCCGAGTCGATCGCCACCCCGCAGTGACCCACCTCCCCCAGCGACCGCGGGTCATCGGAGTCGCGGCCCATCAGGGTCGGCATGTCGAACGCCACGGACAGCCCCCCGCCACCGGCGCCCAGGATCATCTTGTAGCGCGCGTTGGTCTGCGCCGCGCTGCCGAACCCGGCGAACTGCCGGATCGTCCACGTCCGCCCGCGGTAGCCGGTGGGATGCAGCCCGCGCGTGAACGGGAACTCCCCCGGCCACCCGATCCGCTCGAACCCCGCGACGCTCTCCCCGTCCGCCGGCCCGTAGACCGGCGCCACCGCCTCACCGGAGAGCGTCGTGAAGTCCCGGTCAGCCACCCGCCCCGCCCGCTGCGCCGCGGTGAAGCGCGCCTGCCAACGATCACGCCCGGCTCGGATCTGCTCAGCGTCCACGGGGCTCCTCACAGCTGTGACGGTCGACCGCCCAGCGGGCGGCAGAACTGACACAAGGGTAGCCGCGGAGGCGCTGCGCCCCCCGGGCGAACTGCGCGCCGTTACTCTCGGGCGGGTGGAGCACCGAACCGGACGGGCGGTTCCTGCGTCCTTGGTGCGACCAGGGCAGGATCCGGCGGGCGCGCCGGAAAGCGACGCATCGGCGACAGGAAGACCCGTGGACGCTGCGACCGTCGTCGTGGGGACCATCCCCCCGATGGCCCAGGCGGCCGCCGAGGCGCGCCCGGACAGCGCCGCGGAGGTGCTGCCCAGCGCCCTGTCCCGGTCCGCCCGCGACGAGGCGGCCCGAGCGCTGTGGGACGCGCACTACGCGCCGCTCGCCGGCTGGGCCGGGCACCTGGTGGGCGACCGCGACACCGCGCACGACATCGCGTCCGAGGCGTTCACGCGGATGATGTCGCGGTGGAGCCGGGTCAAGGACCCCCGGGGCTTCCTCTACGTCACGGCCACGAACCTGGCCCGCGACTGCTGGCGACGCCAGCAGCGGGACCGGCGGCTCAACGCCCGGCTGCAGCTGGTCACGCCGATGTCGAGCCCCCCTTCCGACGGCAGCCTTCGCGACCTCGTCGACCAGCTGGACGAACGGATGCGCACCCCGGTGCTGCTGCACTACTACGCCGACATGTCCATCAGCGACGTCGCGCGCGCCTTGCACCGCCCCGAGGGGACCATCAAGCGAAGCCTGTCCGACGCGCGGCGTGTGCTGCTTGCCTGGCTGGAGCACGAGGCATGACCAAGCTGCCCCACCACCGCGACATCGACCCCCTTCCTCCGCCGCCCGGATCCTTCGACCGGATGATGCACAGCGCCCGAGCCCGGCGCCGCCGTCAGGGACTGGCCGTGCTCTCCTCGGTGGCTGCGCTCGTCCTGGTGGCCAGCGGCGCGTTCGCCCTCGGCAGCTCCGTCAACGACACCCAGACGTTCGCGCAGGCCGGCGGCAGCGCCGGCGTCGGTACGACGACGATCACGACAACGGAGACGGCCGGGAACGGCACGGCTACCCAGCAGGACGCCGCGGGTCCCGCGACCAGCAAGCCCCCGGCGGCGGTCCCGGCCCCGACCGGGTCCGGGACCCCCACCGACGCCACCAGCAGCGCGCCGCCGATCATCGCGCTGCGGGGGCACGTCGTGGACGCCGACGGAGCACCGGTCGTGGGGCTGCTCGTCCAGCCGGGCGCCCGCAACCGGGTGGTCTACCGGTCCGACGGGCGCATCGCGGCGGTCACCGACGCGCAGGGCAACTTCGACATCCCGTGCCCGCGGGCGCCGGTGCTGCTGGCGACCTGGCAGCTGGACCATGACGCACCGCCGCCGTCCGTCGGAGCCGGCTGGGCGGCGACCTTCCTCGGCCCCGAGGACGCGCCCCACCCGGTCGTGCCGGCGTGCGGCAAGCGGCGTACGACGACGGTGGTGGCGCGCGGTGCCACGGTGAGCGGCGTCGTGCAGACCGTCGGACCCTGCGCCCCGGACGACAGCTTCGCGGTCCAGGTCTGGCTTGACAACAACCGGGAGCAGTCGGTGCGCCTCGCCGGCCTGCGTGCCGGCGAGACCTTCACCGTCGCGGGCCTGCCCGCCGGCAGCCACACACTGGCGGCAGGGGGTGCGACCACGGCGCTGGAGCTCACCCAGGGCGACGTGGTGACCCAGGACGTGACGTTCACCTGCGTACCGGACCCGGGTGCCTCGACCGCCACGTCTCCGGTCACGCCGAGCGCCGACCCCTCGCCGTCCACGACGTCGGCCACCGACCCGGCGCCCGCGCCGAGCGGGTCGTTGCCCACGGCCCCGTCGGGTGCCCGTCGCTCGGGCTGACTCAGCCTGGCGGCACCGTGCCGGTGGCCGTGAGGCCCTCGACCAGCTGGTCGGCAGCGGCGTAGGGATCGAGCTGGGCCGACACGACCCGCTCGGCCAGCTCCTCCAGTGCCGGGCCGCGGCGCGGGTCGCCCATCTGGCGCCGCAGCGACGTCACCGCGATCGCCTCGATCTCCTCGGCCGCGCGCCGCCGGCGACGCCGACGCAGCTCGCCGGTCTCCTCCAGCCACCCGCGGTGCTTCTCCAGCGCCTCGACCAGCTCGTCGAGCCCCTCCCCGCGCGAGGCCACGGTCTTGATGATCGGCGGGCGCCAGTCGTGGGCCGCCCGCCGCTCCCCGAGACCGAGCATGTGACGCAGCTCGCGGACGGTCGCGTCGGCGCCGTCGCGGTCGGCCTTGTTCACGACGTAGACGTCGCCGACCTCGAGGATGCCCGCCTTGGCGGCCTGGATCGCGTCACCCATGCCCGGCGCGAGCAGCACGACCGTCGTGTCGGCGAGCCCGGCGACCTCGACCTCGCTCTGCCCGACTCCCACGGTCTCGACGAGCACGACGTCACAGCCCGCGGCCTCCAGGACGCGCAGCGCCTGCGGGGTCGACCACGACAGCCCGCCCAGGTGCCCCCGCGAGGCCATCGAGCGGATGTAGACCTTGGGATCCAGCGCGTGGTCCTGCATGCGGACGCGGTCGCCGAGCAGCGCGCCGCCGGAGAACGGCGAGGAGGGGTCGACGGCGAGCACGCCGATGCGCTTGTCCTGGGCGCGCAACGCGCTCACCAGCGCGCTGGTCGAGGTGGACTTGCCCACGCCGGGCGCACCGGTGACGCCGATGACGCTCGCCCGAGCGCCGTACGGCAGCAGGGCCGCCATCGCCTCGCGCAGCAGCGGGGACGCGTCCTCGACGAGGGAGATCAGGCGCGCGACCGACCGCGCGTCGCCCTCGCGTGCCCGCTGGACGAGGACCGGGACGTCGGGAGCGGCCAAGCTCAGGCCCTGGGCACGCGCACGATGAGGGCGTCGCCCTGGCCGCCACCACCGCAGAGGGCGGCCGCGCCGACGCCGCCGCCGCGGCGCCGGAGCTCGAGTGCGAGGTGCAGCGCGATCCGAGCTCCGGACATGCCGATCGGGTGACCGAGGGCGATCGCGCCGCCGTTGACGTTGACCCGGTCCTCGTCGAGCCCCAGGTCGCGCATGGACTTCAGCCCGACACTCGCGAACGCCTCGTTGATCTCCACCAGGTCGAGGTCGGCGACGCTGATGCCCTCCTTCTCGCAGGCCTTCTCGATGGCCCGCGCCGGCTGGGTCTGCAGGGTCGAGTCAGGGCCGGCGACCACGCCGTGCGCACCGATCTCGGCCAGCCAGGTCAGGCCGAGCTGCTCAGCCTTGCTCCGGCTCATGACGACCACCGCGGCCGCGCCGTCGGAGATCTGGCTCGAGGAGCCGGCCGTGATCGTGCCGTCCTTGCTGAACGCCGGTCGAAGCCTGCCGAGGCTCTCGGCTGTCGTGTCGGGGCGGATGCCCTCGTCGTCCTTGAACATGACCGGCTCGCCGTCGCCCTTGCCCGGGCGACGCTGGGGGATCTCCACCGGCACCACCTCGTCGTCGAACAGGCCGTTCTTCCATGCCTCGGCCGCGCGCTGGTGCGAGCGGGCGGAGAACTCGTCCTGGTCCTGACGGCTGATGCCGAGCTCGGCGTTGCATGCCTCGGTCAGCGCGCCCATGGCCTGGCTGGTGAACACGTCCCACAGACCGTCGTAGGACATCGAATCGACGAGCTTCACGTCGCCGAACTTCACGCCCTCACGCGACCGGGGCAGGAAGTGCGGCGACTGGGTCATCGATTCCATGCCGCCGGCCACGACGACCTCGAACTCCCCGGCGCGGATCAGCTGGTTGGCCAGGGCGATGGCGTCGATGCCGGAGAGGCAGACCTTGTTGATGCTCAGCGCGGGGACCGTCATCGGGATTCCGGCGTTGACGGCCGCCTGACGCGCAGGTATCTGCCCGGCGCCGGCCTGCAGCACCTGGCCCATGATCACGTAGTCGACCTGCTCCGGGGCGACGCCCGACTTCTCCAGCGCACCCTTGATCGCGACGCCGCCGAGGTCGGTGCCGGAGAAGTCCTTGAGCCCGCCCAGCAGCCGACCCATCGGCGTGCGGGCGCCGGCGACGATGACGGTTGCGGTCTCGGTGCCTGGCATCTGTGCCTCCGGCCGGTGAGCGGTCGTGAACAGGCCCGGTCGGGGTCCGGACCGGGGCTGCTTGCCGGGAGGTTGCCCGGCGCTGTCACGATAGCCGCATGCTGACCCGCATCGACCACGTCGGCCTCGCCGTACGCGACCTGGACGCCGCGATCGCGTTCTACGAGAACACCTTCGGGATGCGCGTGGTGCACCAGGAGGTCAACGAGGAGCAGGGCGTGCGCGAGGCGATGCTTGCCGTGGGCGACTCGGGGTCGTGCATCCAGCTGCTGGCCCCGGCGACCCCGGAGTCGACCATCGCGACGTTCCTCGAGCGCAACGGGGAGGGCATCCAGCAGGTGGCCTACGGCGTCGACGACATCGACGCAGCGACCGCCGAGCTGCGATCGCGCGGCCTGCGGCTGCTCTACGACGAGCCGCGCCGCGGTACGGCGGGCTCGCGCATCAACTTCGTGCACCCCAAGGACGCCGGCGGGGTCCTTGTCGAGCTGGTCGAGGCGGCGCCCGGACCGCACTGACCGTGGGTGGGCCGGAGGGCGACGCGGCCGGCCGGGTGCGCGTGCACCCGGCGTCGTACGTCGAGGGCGGCCGGTGGGTGCACACCGACCGCCCGCGACCCCCTCACCCGCCCGCGGCTGGCTAGCCGCGAGCGGAGCGCCCGTCGTCGCCGTTGCGGCCCTGCGCCTTGCGCCACGGCCCGGTGATGGCGAACACGTGACCCGGTACCTGGACGTTGGCGAAGAGGAAGCGCCGGTCGGCGGAGAAGTTGGGTCCGGTGAACTCCTCGCTGCCCGGCAGGTCGTTGCGGGCGAAGAAGAACGCCTTTCCCCGGTCGTCAGCGCCCACCAGGTGCTGCCTGCCCTCGCCGTCCTCGGCGAGGATGACTCCGCCGAAGGGCGACACGGTGATGTTGTCCGGGCCGTCGGGGTCGTCGTCCTGGTCGCCCGGTGTGTAGGCGAAGGCCAGCGCCAGGGTGATGGTGTCCTCGTCCGGGTCCAGGAACCACACCTGCCCGTCGTGCTGGGCGGCGCTGCCGTCGGAGTTGCGGGCGAAGGACGACACGAAGTAGAAGCCGTCGTGGCCCCACCAGGCCCCCTCGAGCTTGCGGCTGCGGGTCGCATCCCCGCCCGGGGCGCCGGAACCGCCGGGGAGGTTGAACTGCTTGCGCGTCGACACCGCGCTCGCGTCCCGCTCGGGGACGTCGGCCCACTCGACGTCGTACGTCGTGCCTACCTGCGCGACGGACAGGTCCGCCACGAACCTGCCGTAGTCGAACGCCCGCATCGCCTCGAGCCGACCGTCGGTCGGGCCCAGCGCGGCCAGCGAGCCGCGGCGCAGCGGAAGCGCGGACTCCGGCGGCGTGTAGCGGTAGACCAGACCGTTCGGGCTGCCCGCGTCCTCGGTCAGGTAGAGCTGGAAGCGCGCCGGGTCGACCACCACCGCCTCGTGCGCGTAGCGACCGAGCGCCTTGATCGGTCTCGGGTCGAGGTTGCGGCTGTTGTCGTAGGGATCGACCTCGAACACGTAGCCGTGCCGCTGGGTCAGGCCGTTCTGCGCGGTCGGGACGGCCTCGGTCTCCTCACAGCTGAGCCAGGTGCCCCAGGGCGTCTTGCCGCCGGAGCAGTTGTTGTGGGTGCCGGCCAGACTCACGAACTCGCGCACCCGGTTGCCATGACGGTCGACCTCGAGGGTCGTCGTGCCGCCGAACGCTCCCGCGTCGTAGACCATGCCGTCGTGGTGGGGCACCGGGTTGCCGCCGGGCGAGCTGATCTCGTGGTTGGTGACCAGGATGCTGGCGTTCTGGCGACCCTCGAAGCTGGCCGTGCCGTCGGGACGGTCCGGTGTCGGCTCCCCGGTCTCCAGGACGGTCTCACCGGACTTCGCGATCAGCGTGTAGGAGAAGCCTTCCGGCAGCGCGAGCCGACCGGCCGGGTCGCTCACGAGGGGGCCGTATCCGGGCGGCGTCTTCGCGCGCCCGACGCGTGCGGGGGTGTCGGCCACCGAGGTGTCGGAGCCGAAGATCGAGGCCAGGGTGCCGGTCAGGGTGATGCCGGCCCCGACGGCCGCACCTCGGCCCAGCAGGCGACGGCGGGACAAGCCCTCGTGGCCCTCGCGCGCGGTCTCAGTCATGTGTCTCTGGCTCCTCGAAGCTCGTCCGGGGCGGTCGAGCGCGACTCTTGTGGGCGCAGATGAGCACCGGCGAACGAGCACATGAACGCCGCACGACGGCCGGCGGCACATGCGTCGCCCACCACACCCGCAGGTGACCGGCGGCGGTGCCGCTCGCCGCCGGCGACGCGGCCCGTCGCGGCGGCCCTTCGTGCATCCCGGGCCCGGCCCCTCTTCCGCCCCGAGGTTACTGGCCAGTAATGTTCGGCCGAACGCGCGAGTGCGCCCGTTACCGCCCGGACCGCCGGAGGGACCCGTGCAGGACATCCTCGATGCCATCCAGGCCCGCGAGGGCGGCGATGAGCTGCCCGCCGAGGCGTTCGCCCGGCTGCCCGTGCCCGAGCACTACCGCGCGGTCACCGTGCACGCGGACGAGCAGGACATGTTCGAGGGGCTCGCCAGCAGCGAGAAGGACCCACGCACGAGCCTGCACGTCGAGGACGTGGCCACCCCCGAGCTGGCCCCCGGGGAGGCACTCGTCGCCGTCATGGCCAGTGCGATCAACTACAACACCGTCTGGTCGGCGATGTTCGAGCCGGTGTCCACATTCGCCTTCCTCGAACGCTACGGGCGCTCCGGCCCGATGGGGGCGCGCCACGACCTGCCCTACCACGTCGTCGGCTCGGACCTGTCCGGCGTCGTCCTGCGCACCGGAGCCGGCGTGCAGAAGTGGCGCCCCGGCGACGAGGTGGTGGCGCACTGTTTGAGCGTCGAGCTGGAGAGCCCCGACGGGCACAACGACACGATGCTCGACCCCGAGCAGCGCATCTGGGGGTTCGAGACGAACTTCGGCGGTCTCGCGCAGCTGGCCCTCGTCAAGACCAACCAGCTGATGCCCAAGCCTGCGCACCTGAGCTGGGAGGAGGCCGCCTGCCCCGGCCTGGTGAACTCCACGGCCTACCGCCAGCTGGTCTCCCGCAACGGCGCCGGCATGAAGCAGGGCGACGTGGTGCTCATCTGGGGCGCCAGCGGCGGCCTGGGCTCCTACGCGACCCAGATGGCGATCGGCGGGGGGGCCACCCCGGTGTGCGTCGTCTCGAGCCCGGACAAGGCGGAGATCGCGCGCTCGATGGGCGCCGAGCTGATCATCGACCGCCGTAGCGAGGACTACCGGTTCTGGAAGGACGAGACGACGCAGGACCCCCGCGAGTGGCAGCGGCTCGGCAAGCGCATCCGTGAGCTGACCGGTGGCGAGGACCCCGACATCGTCTTCGAGCACCCTGGACGCGAGACCTTCGGCGCCAGCGTGTTCGTCGCCCGCCGCGGGGGGACGATCGTCACCTGCGCATCGACGAGCGGTTTCCTGCACGAGTACGACAACCGCTACCTGTGGATGCACCTCAAGCGCATCATCGGCTCGCACTTCGCGAACTACCGCGAGGCCTGGGAGGCCAACCGGCTGATCGCCCGCGGCAAGATCCACCCGACGCTCTCGCGCACCTACTGCCTCGACGAGGTGGGGCAAGCCGCGCACGACGTACATCGCAACGCCCACCAGGGCAAGGTCGGCGTCCTGTGCCTGTCCCCCCGGGAGGGCCTCGGCGTGCGCGACCATGAGCTGCGCGCCCGCCACGAGACCGCGATCAACCGCTTCCGCGAGGTGTGACCTGCCTGCGGGGCCCGGCCCGGTCGGGCCCCGAAGACGGGTCTGACACGACGCGGCAGTTCTGACACGATGCCTACCCATGGAGTCCGACTCCGTCACCACCGCCGACTCCGTCACCACCGCCGGCGCCGGTGACGCCGACGCCCCGGTCGCCGAGCGCGCCAGCCGGCTGCTGTACGCCGCGCAGGCACAGGCCGACCGGCTTCGCGCCCAGACCGAGGAGGAGGTCGCCGCGGCGCGCGCCGAGACTGCGCAGCTGCGCGCGAGGACGGAGCGGCTGCACGCCGACATCACCGAGCGGCATGCCGGCGCCGTGCGCCTGGAGGAGGAGGCCGCCCGACGGCGCGCGGACGCGTTGGAGGAGGCCGCGCGGCGCGTCGAGCATGCCGCGCAGACGACGCAGCAGCAGTGGGCCGAGGCGGCGCAGGAGACCCGCCAGCTGCTTGCCGACGCCGCGGACCAGGCGGCGATGCTCGTCGCGGGGGCGTCGGCGAGCGCCGACGACCTGTTGGCCGACGCCCGGCGCGAGGCCGAGACCGCGCGCGACGTGGCCACGGCCGACGCCGAGTCGATACGCGCACAGGCGCATGACGTCCGGGAGAGGGCTCAGCAGGAGGCCGACGCGATCGTCGCGGCCGCACGCGAGGAGGCCGAGCGCCACCGCCGCGAGGCCGATGACGAGGTCGACGTCCGGCTGGCGCAGGCCCAGCAGCACGCCGACGAGATCGTCGCCCAGGCCGCCGAGAACGCCGCGATCGCCCGCCGTGAGGCGCAGGAAGCGGTCGCCGCCATCCGCGGGAGCATCGAGCGTGACGCCGAGCAGGCGCGGGACGGCGTCGCCGCGATGCTCGCCGCCGCGGGTGCCGACGCCGAGCGCCTCCGCACGGCAGCACGGGGCGAGGCCGACGAGGTTCTCGCCGCGGCAGCGGAGCACACGGCGTGGGCCAAGCGCACGGTCGAGAAGGTGATCGACGCGGCGAACGTCGACGCCGAGCGCATCCGCAGGGAGGCGCACTCCGCGGCTCGCACGACCGTAGCGGAGGTACGCAGCCAGGCGGAGGCACTGATCGCGGCCACCCATGAGACCGCCGAGACCCGCATGCGCGAGGCCGAGGCCCAGGTCGCCCCGGTGCAGCAGCGCGCTCAGCAGCTGCTGGCAGACGCAACGGCCGAGGCGCAGCGCCGGCTGAGGGATGCGAGCCACCGCGCCTCGCGCACCGTCGCCGAGGCGACGGAGAAGGCCACGGCCGTGCAGGACCGTGCCGCCCGCCGTGAGGAGGAGGCGCAGTCCGGTGCCCGAGAGCTGCGCGAGCGCGTCGCCGCCCAGGTGTCACAGGCCCAGCGCGAGGCCGAGCACGCTCGCCGGCAGGCGCGCGCCGAGTCGGTCGCGATGGTCAGCGAGGCCCGCGCGGAGGCCGACGAGCTGCGTCGCTCGGCCCACCAGCTGCTCGACGACGCCCGCGCGGAGGTTGCTGCCCTGAGCACCCGCCGTGACGAGATCGCCGAGGAGCTGATGCGGCTCTCGGGTGTGATCGAGGCCCTGAACGTGCCGTCGAGCGTCGCTGCCGGCCGGCCCGCCGACGCCGGCGACCATGGCGTGGAGCCGGGCTGAGAGTCGTGCGAACATGACCTTCCCGCATCGAACCCACAGGATGGACAACGATGACGACCCCTGCTGAGACTCCTCGCGAGCAGTTCGAGATCGTGCGACGCGGCTACGAGCCGCAGCAGGTCGATCGACGCGTGCACTCGCTCGCGCGCGACCTGCAGGCCGCCCGGCAGCGGGTCAGGGAGCTCGAGCAGGGCGTCGGGGAGCTGGAGAGGCAGCTGCAGGAGGCGACGAGGGAACCGGCGGCTCGCTACTCCGGTCTGGGAGCGCACATCGAGCAGATCCTCGGCCTGGCCGACCAGGAGTCCCGCAGCCTCCTCGCACAGGCCGCCGAGGAGGCCGACCAGCACCGCGCCCTGGCCGAGCAGGCCGCGCAGCAGATCCGTAGCGACGCGGACCGCTACGCGCAGGAGCGCCGCAGCGAGGCCGAGAGCGAGGCCGCACGGGTGCTCGAGGAC
Organism: Actinomycetota bacterium; assembly: GCA_030841035.1. GTDB lineage: Bacteria > Actinomycetota > Actinomycetes > JACCUZ01 > JACCUZ01 > BP-173. The sequence continues at coordinate 39,648 of JAVEDI010000038.1, read as the reverse complement.
GCCCGGCGGCAGAGCGACCAGCTGCGCGACGACACCGAGCGCACCGCCAAGTCGCGCCGCGAGGAGGCCGAGGCCCTCTTCGAGCACAACCGGGCCAAGGCGGCCAAGGCTGCTGCCGACTTCGAGACGACGCTTGCCCAGCGTCGCGACCAGGCCGAGCACGACTTCACCGAGCAGATGAGCGCCAACGAGCATCGCCTCGCGGCGGTGGCCCAGCGTGCCGAACAGCTGCGCCTGGAGGCGGAGAAGCTGCGCGCGGACGCCGAGCGCAAGTCCAAGCGGATGCTCGAGGAGACCCAGCAGCAGGCCGACGACAGGGTGGCCGAGGCCAAGGCGACCGCGGAGCGCATCCGGGGCGAGTCCCTGCGCGAGCTGGCTGCGGCCACCCAACGCCGGGACAGCATCAACGCCCAGTTGACCAACGTGCGCCAGATGCTCGCCACGCTGACCGGTGCCTCCGTGGCGAACCCGTTCGCCGACGACGGACCGGAGACCGAGGCAGCCCCTGCGGGCAGCGCGAAGGCCGAGGTCCCCAGCACCGAGGAGGCGGAGGCCGGCGACGGTGCCGACGACGACGCGACGGCGGACGGGGCGACGGCGGACGGGACGGCGGACGGGGCGACGGACGGGGCGACGGCGGAGGGGGCGAAGCACGAGAGGGTCGAGGCCGACGACGCCACGGCTCCCGAGCAGACCACGCCCGCGGCCTCACCGGTGCCGGGCTCCCACGTCACCCCGACCACGACCGGCACCGCAGGGTCCGCAGCCCCCGAGGAGGCGCAGGAGCAGGTCGACACGACCGCGACCGCGCCGAAGGCCGGTGCGGCGAACGGCGATCCCGCGCGGCGCTGACCCGCTCGGCCCACGGGTGGCCGATACGCTCCCGCCACAGCGGCCGCGAGCGGAACAGGAGCCTGGTGGAGTGAGCGATCAGTCACGGGCCGCCGGTCCGAGCGGCGAGACCGCGCGCGAGCGCGCCGAGACCGCCCGCGAGCGCGCCGAGACCGCCCGGGAGCAGGTCGAGGCGGCCCGCGAACAGGTCGAGACCGCACGGGAGTCGGCCGAGGCCGCGCGGCAGGCGGCCCGGGAGGCCCAGGACGCCTCGCAGGACCAGCCGGAGCCCGCCGACCAGCAGTTCGGCCGGCCGGGTCGCCCGTTGCGACGCGACTCACCTTTCATGATCGGCTTCCTCGGGGCACTGGGCGTCCTGCTGGCGCTCGGCATCGTGCACGCCATCTCACAGGCCCGCTCGGTCCTCATCCTGATCGCCGTGGCGCTCTTCCTCGCCGTCGGGCTCAACCCGATCGTCGACGGGTTGTGCCAGCGCGGCATGCGCCGCGGCGTGGCCATCGGGATCGTGTTCGCCGCGGTCATCGGCGCGTTCGTCGGGTTCGGCTTCGCGGTGGTGCCGCCGGTGGTGGAGCAGACCAACGCGTTCATCAAGGAGCTGCCCAGCTACCTCGAGGACCTGCGAGGCAACCGGACCATCCGTCAGTTCGACAACGACTACCACGTCATCCAGAAGGCCCAGGACTACGTCACCGGGCCCGACCTCGGCCAGCGGGTGTTCGGGGGCCTGCTCGGGGTGGGCCGCATCGTGGTCAACGCGGTCTTCAGCGCCTTCTCGATGCTCATCATGACGCTGTACTTCCTGGCCGCACTGCCCAGCATGAAGCGTCAGGCCTACCGTCTCGTTCCTGCCACGCGGCGCCACCGCGTCACGTTGCTGACCGACGAGATCCTGGTGCGCATCGGTGGGTTCGTGAGCGGCGCGCTGACTGTGGCGTTCATCGCGGCGACGTGCTCCTGGATCTTCCTGCTGATCGTCCACATGCCGTTCGCCCTCGCACTGGCGGTGTTCGTCGGCCTGCTGGACCTGGTCCCCCTCGTGGGCGCGTCGATCGCCGCCGTGGCCGTCTCGGCGCTGGGGTTCATCCAGTCGCCCGGGACCGGCATCGCCTGCATCCTCTTCTACGTGGCCTACCAGCAGGTCGAGAACTACCTGATCTATCCGCGGGTGATGCGCCGGGCGGTCGACGTACCCGCCCCCGTCACGGTGGTCGCCGTACTGATCGGAGGCGCCCTGCTCGGGGTCACCGGTGCCCTGTTGGCCATCCCCGTCGCGGCGGCGGCGCTGTTGGTGATCCGGCAGGTCACCATCCCCCGCATGGACCGCGTCTGACGGCCCGGCCCAGCGGCGTCACGAACGTGCGCCCGCTGCGGTCTGCGGCTCGGCCGGCGGCGGCCACTGCGTGGGCAGCGGGTAGGCCTCGGGCGCCACACGTCTCACGATCTCGTCGAGGACCCGGCGTACGGACGGCTCCCCCACCCACAGGTGCTTCGCCCCCTCGACACCCACCACCTCGGCCTGCGGGATGCGGGCGAACCGCTGCCGGGCCTCAGGCGGCTGCAGGTAGTCGTCGTGCTCCGGCACCAGCGCCAGCACCGGCTTGCCCGACTCCGCCCATGCGTCGAGGTGCTCCGGTCGGGAGAAGCGCAGCGGCGGCGAGAGCAGGATCAGTCCCTCGATCGACGGGTCGAGCCCGTGCATGAGCGCCAGGTCGGTGCCGAACGACCAGCCCACCAGCCAGCGCCGGGGCAACGGCGGGTCCTCGTGGAACTCGGCGTACTCGATGGCCGCCGCGACGTCGAAGCGCTCGCTGATCCCGTTGTCGAACGACCCCTCGCTCGTGCCGCGCGGTGACGACGTGCCGCGGGTGTTGAAGCGCAGCACGCCGAGCCCCGCCATCGCCGGCAGGCGGTAGGCCGCCTTGCGGTAGACATGGCTGTCCATGAAGCCGCCATGGGTGGGCAGCGGGTGCAGCGTCACGAGGGTGGCCGACGGCGCTCGGTCCTCGGGCACGGCCAGCTCTCCCACCAGCCGTAGCCCGTCGGCGGTGTGCAGCTCCATGGGGCTACGGCGGGCGGGCAGCACGGTCGCGGCGCGCACCTGGTGCTCGCCGCGCCAGATGTGTTCGGCGTGGTCGGCAGTCATCGCGGGCAAGTATGTCCGCTGCGGGTACGTCGCATGCGGCCTGTCCCGTACCCGCGGGCCCGGCTCAGTACCGAGGAGCGTCGCGCCCGCGCTGGACCCGTGGGCTGCGCCGGCCGCGCGCCTGCCAGCAGGCGGTGTGCCAGTGCCTGCGATCGGCCAGCCCGCGGCCGTCGGTGCCGACGTACGGTCCGTCGTCGGGCCACGCGACGACGTGCGGCACGCCTGGCGGCACCTTCTGGTCACAGCCGGGACAGCGGTAGGCCTTGGTGGCCGCCGCCCCCGTCACGGCGCGCACCAGCCAGTCGCCGTCCGGACCGCTCTCCCGCCGCGTCGCCGCCCGGCCCGGTACGCCCCCGTCGGGAGGGTCGTCACGGCGGCGACGGTTCTGGCGGGGCACGAGGGTCAGGTGGCCGAGTAGTCGCGGAAGCCGCGCCCGGTCTTGCGCCCCAGGTACCCGGCGGTGACCAGCTGCTCGAGCAGCGGCGCAGGGGCGAAGCCCGGCTCGCGGAACTCGAGGTAGAGGCTGCGCTGGATGGCGTGAGCGACGTCGAGGCCGACCACGTCGAGCAGGTCGAAGGGCCCCATCGGGTACCCGCAGCCCACGATCATCGCGCTGTCGATGTCCTCGACACCGGCGTAGTGGGCCTGCAGCATCTTGACGGCGTCGTTGAGGTAGGGGAACAACAGCGCGTTGACGATGAACCCGGCGCGGTCCCCGCACTCCACGGCATGCTTGCCGGCCCGCGTGACCACGGCCTTGACCGTGGCCACCACGTCGTCGGACGTCGACACCGTGCGCACGACCTCGACCAGCGTCATGACCGGCGCCGGGTTGAAGAAGTGCAGCCCGACCACCTGCGACGCGCGACCCGTCGCGGCCGCCATATCGATGACCGGCAGCGACGAGGTGGTCGTCGCGAGAATGGCCCCCGGCTTGCAGATCTCATCGAAGGTCGAGAACAGCGCCTGCTTGACCGAGAGCTCCTCGACGACTGCCTCGATGACGAGGTCCCGGTCGGCGAGGTCGTCGAGCCTGGACGAGCCGTGCACCCGGCCCAGGGCCGCGTCGCGGTCGTCCTCCTCGAGCTTGCCGCGCAGCACCGCCTTCTCCAGGGACCGCTCGACAGTGGCACGGACCCGCGCGAGCTTCTCCTCGCCCCGGGTGACGCACAGCACGTCGTACCCCGCCTTGGCGAGCACCTCGACGATGCCCGCGGCCATCGTGCCGGAGCCCACCACGCCGATCGTCTCCAGCGCGCGGGCGCCGGCTCCGTGGTGGCCGGACGCGGGCGTGAGCTCGTCGCCCACCACGACCGGCGAGTCGGCGGCCTCGTAGGTGTAGAAGCCGCGGCCTGTCTTACGGCCCCGCTGCCCCGCGGTCACCATCTGCTTGAGGATCGGCGTCGGCGCGTGCAGCCGGTCGCGGGACTGGCGATACATCGTGTCGAGGATCTCGTAGGCCGTGTCGAGCCCGATCAGGTCGAGCAGTGCGAGCGGGCCCATCGGGTAGCCGCAGCCCATCCGCATGGCGGCGTCGATGTCCTCACGGCTGGCGTAGCGCGACTCGTACATCGACACGGCGTGGTTGAGGTATCCGAAGAGCAGCGCGTTGGCGATGAACCCGGCCTTGTCACCGATGACCACCGGCACCTTGCCGAGCCGGGCGGCCAGCGCCTTGACGTCCTCGACGACCTCCGGCTCGGTCACCACCGTCCGCACGACCTCGACCAGCTTGAGCACCGGCGCGGGGTTGAAGAAGTGCATGCCGAGGACCTTGGACGGCCGCCCGGTCGCCACCGAGATCTCGGTGACCGAGAGGGACGAGGTGTTGGTCGCCAGGACCGCGTCGGGCTTGCAGATCTTGTCGAGGGCAGCAAAGACCTCCTGCTTGAGGTCGAGTCGCTCGGGCACCGCCTCGACCACGAGGTCGGCCTCAGCCAGGTCGTCCATCGAGGTGGTGAAGGTGACCCGAGCGACCAGGGCGTCGCGGTCGGCCTCGCTCAGCTTGCCCCGCGTGACCGCCCGGTCGGTGGAGTGCCGCAGGTGCCCGCGACCGCGTTCGAGGGCCTGCTCGGTCGGCTCCACGCCGACGACCTGCAGACCCTCCCGGGCGAACACCTCGGCGATGCCCGCGCCCATGGTCCCCAGGCCGACGACACCCACCGTGCTGAACTCGCGCGCCATGTGCACCTGTCCCGGGTCGAGGTCCGCTCGGCGCCAGTCTCCCAGGTCGTCCGGCCGGGCGTGGGGCGGCCCGCGCGGGGTAGATCGTTTCCGATGCCAGGCGTACGGACGCCGGCCTCGAAGGAGGAGGTACGGGTTGCGCACCGCGCAGGGCACCATCGCTGTCGAGGTGCACCGGAACCCGGCTGAGCCCGCGACGGTCGTCGTGCGGCTCGAGGGTGAGCTCGATGTGACGACGGCACCCCTGCTGCAGACCGTCGTGGACCAGATCCTCACCGGTCGGCGGGACAGGGCCTGCACCGTGCTGGTGCTGGACATGTCGGGGGTGTCCTTCGCCGACGCGTCGGGCATCTCCCCGATCCTGCTGGCCCGGGCGCTGATCTCGCGCCGTGGCGGACGGGTGGAGCTGCGGCACTGTCAGCGGCCGGTGCTGCGCCTGCTGCGGATCCTTGACCTGGACGGGCTGCTCGCCGAGGCAGGCTGAGCGGCGTGCTGAGCGGTGCCCGCAGCACCGGGGCGTCCTACGTCGGCTAGCGTGACCGCCCGTGCGCCTCGTCATCGCCCGTTGCACCGTGGACTACGTCGGACGACTGACCGCCCACCTGCCCAGCGCCCTGCGGCTGATCCTGGTCAAGGCCGACGGCTCGGTCTCGGTCCACGCCGACGACCGTGCCTACAAGCCGCTGAACTGGATGAGCCCGCCGTGCACCGTGCGGGAAGGCACGGGTGAGGACGCCGGGACCTGGACCGTCCTGAACAAGGCAGGTGAACGGCTGGTCATCACCCTCGAGGAGACGCTGCACGACTCGTCGCACGAGCTGGGCGTCGACCCCGGGCTGGTCAAGGACGGCGTCGAGGCGCACCTGCAGGCGCTGCTCGCCGACCAGATCGAGACGCTGGGGCCGGGCTGGCGGCTGGTGCGGCGGGAATACCCCACCGCGATCGGCCCGGTCGACATCCTCTGCCGCGACGCCGCCGGAGCCACCGTCGCGGTCGAGATCAAGCGGCGCGGCGAGATCGACGGGGTGGAGCAGCTGACCCGCTACCTGGAGCTGCTCAACCGGGACCCCCGGCTCGCGCCGGTCCGCGGCCTGTTCGCCGCCCAGGAGATCAAGCCGCAGGCCCGGGTGCTGGCCATCGACCGTGGCATCGACTGCGTGACCCTCGACTACGAGTCGTTGCGTGGCTTCGACGACGTCGATGCCCGCCTGTTCTGACCCTGCCTCCCCATCGAGCACCTCTGGCAGGCCGGAGCTCGCCTGCCCACTTCCCTTCGCCACCTGCCACCGGGCAGGCTGGCCGGCGTGCGGGTGATCGTGGTCGGGGCGGGTGTGGTGGGGCTCAGCTGCGCCGTCCGGCTGGCCGAACGGGGGTACGACGTCGCGGTGCTGGCCCGCGACCTGCCGCTGGAGACGACCTCGGCGGTGGCGGGGGCGCTCTGGTACCCCTACCGTGCCTTCCCGCATGACGCGGTCCTCGGCTGGTCGGCCGCGACGTTCACCGAGCTGACCCGGCTGGCAGAGCTGGCCCCCGAGAGCGGGGTCGCCACCCGATGGGGCACCGAGCTGGTGCGAGGACCGCTCACCACCCCCTGGTGGCGCGACGCCGTACCCGGGCTGGAGCCGCTGGCCGACGTGCCCGCAGGCTACGACGGCGGCTGGCGGATGCCCGTGCCGATCGTGGACATGCCGGTCTACCTGTCGTGGCTGGTCGAGCGCCTCGAGTCCCTCGGCGGCACCGTGACCCGCGCCTGGCTGGCGAGCCTGCCGGTGCCCGGTCCCCACCTCACGGTCGTCAACGCCACGGGGCTCGCCTCGCGGGCCCTGGTCGGTGACCAGACGCTGTCCCCCGTCCGCGGGCAGGTCGTGCTGGTCGAGCAGGTAGGCCTGCACGAGTGGCTGCTCGACCAGGGTGAGGAGACAGCCCTGACCTACGTCGTACCGCATCAGGGGGTGATCGTGGTCGGCGGCACCGCCGTCGAGGGCGCCTACGACCCGCGCCCCGAGCCCGCCACCGCCCAGGCGATCCTCGCCCGGGCCCGCCGCCTCGTGCCGGAGCTGCGCCGGGCCCGCGTGGTGGGTCACCGCGTCGGGCTGCGACCTGCGCGGCCCGCGGTGCGGCTCGAGGCCGAGCGGGTCGCAGAGGGCACCGTCGTGCACTGCTACGGGCACGGCGGCGCGGGCGTGACGCTGTCGTGGGGGTGTGCCGCGGACGTCGCCGCGGAGGTCGACCGCGTCGGCTCGGTCAGCGACGCCGCATCGCGCTGAAGGGTGCGCTCCCGGCTCCCGGCTCCCGGCTGCGCGCGGGCGCGGCCATCGGGCCCGCTGCGGCGCTGGCTACGGTGTGCAGGCTGACCGGGGCTCCAGCACGAAGCCCCGCGTCGACCGAGGGCGAGGACTTCGACGGAGGCAGATGAGAACCACCCGGCGACTGCTTGCCGCCGCCACGTCCGCCGTACTGCTGGTCCCGGCGGGGCTGACCAGCGCCTCGGCAGCCGCGCCGGGCCCCGACGCGATGTCCGCCGCGCGCCTCGCGCAGGTCCGCCTCACCGATGCCGGCAGCTTCACCCGCGGCGTCGCGGAGCGGGCTGCCGTCGAGAGGAGCCGGCCGGGCCTGCGGGTCACCGCCCTCGACGAGGTGTTCGCGACCGGCCAGCGCACCCGGCCGGCCTGCCACGACGCCGACCTGCGCGTCGCGACGACGTGGCGGGCCTTCTGCTGGTCGGAGACCGACGACCTGACCGCCGGCTGGTACCCCCAGGGCATCACCGGCAGCGGCGACGCCGCCAACGGGTCGCAGCGCTACGTCCGCTGCCCCGGTTGCCCCGCCCACACCGTGGTCGCGGTCAGCTGGCACAACCGCAGCGACACGCTGGCCCGCGTCAGCTTCGTCGACGTCTCGCAGGGCGAGGCGGGCGCACCCTACGACCACGTCCTGCTCGTCGCCCCCGACAGCAAGGGCGCCGGCTTCCGCCGGATCGCCAGCCACGCCGACGGCATCGCGTGGTACGGCCACCTGTTGTTCCTCTTCACCTCGGGCCCGCAGCTGGTGCACGTCTTCGACCTGCGGCACATCTGGGCGATGAGCGACACCACGTCGGGCGCGGTCGGCTGCGCCCCGGCGACCGGTGCGTGCTCGGCAGCGGGAGGTTCCTACGCGTTGCCCCGCATCGGTTACTACCGCTACGTGGGAGGTGGCCGATGCGCCAACCGCGTCGGGACGCGTCCGTGCTTCACGAGCGTGTCGCTGGACCGGTCCTCCACGCCCGACTCGCTGGTGACCACCGAGTACTCCACCTCCGCGGGCGGTCGCGTGCTGCGCTGGCCGCTCGACGCACGCACCGGCCGGCTCGCCGCGGGGCGTGACGGTCGGGTGCGCCCCTTCGCCGGGTGGAAGTCGCCCGTACGTCGCATGCAGGGCGCGGCGTTCGCGGCGCGGCACGGTGTCGTGACCGGGCTGTGCCCGCGGGGCGCACCGCCGGTGAGCTACATGCCGGGAGGGGGCGCGGCGATCCACGGGAAGCAGGCGAAGGCCTGCCTCTTCCACGCCACGCTGTCCAGCCTGCGGCCCGCGGCGACGCTGTCGCTGCGGTACTGGACGACGGCCCCGTCGAACATCCAGAACGTGAGCTACTGGCCGGCGAGCGGCCAGCTGTGGACGCTCAACGAGTTCCGCGGGAACGGCGCCTTCGGCAGCGACCGGCTCGTCGTGGTGCTGGACTGCCCGGCGCTCGACTGCCACTGACGACGCCGAGCGCGACGCACGCCCTGCTCACAGCGGCTCGAGGCCGTGGGCGACGCGGATCCGGCCCAGGATGCGACCCATGATCTCGGTGATGCCGAAGTCCTTGGGGGTGAAGACGTCCGCGACGCCTTGCTCGTGCAGCCACCGCACGTCGGCCTCCGGGATGATGCCGCCCACGACCACCGGCACGTCGCTCATGCCGGCCTCGCGCAGCAGCCGGATGACCTCGGGCACCAGCTCGCGGTGGGAGCCGGACAGGATCGAGAGGCCCACGCAGTGCACGTCCTCCTGCACGGCTGCGCTCGCGATCTGCGCCGGGGTCAGGCGGATGCCCTGGTAGGCGACCTCGAACCCGGCGTCGCGGGCGCGCACCGCGATCTGCTCCGCGCCGTTGCTGTGCCCGTCGAGACCGGGCTTGCCGACGAGCAGGCGCAGCCGCGTGCCGAGCTGCGCCCCTGTGCGTCGTACGTCGTCGCGCACGCGCGCCAGGTCCTCACCTGCCGCGCCGTCGACCCCGGACACCCCCGTCCCGCCGCCGACCCCGGTCGGCGCCCGGTAGGAGCCGAAGACCTCTCGCAGCGCTGCGGCCCACTCGCCCGTGGTCACCCCGGCCCGTGCGCAGGACAGCGTGGCGGCCATCAGGTTCTCTTCGGTCTTCGCCGCGCCGCGCAGCGCGGCCAGGCACGAGTCGACCGCCGCGTCGTCGCGTCGCGCGCGCCAAGCGTCAAGGGCCGCCAGCGCTTGCGCCTCGACCGCGTGGTCGACCGACTGGATCGCGCCGTCCAGGTCGGCGGTCAGCGGGCTGGGCTCCGTCTCGGTGAACCGGTTGACGCCGACGACGACGTCCTCGCCCGCCTCGACGCGCGCCCGACGCCGCGAGTGCGAGGCGACCAGCGCCGACTTGAGGTAGCCGGTCTCGACAGCCGCGACCGCCCCGCCCATCGCCTGCACGCGGTCGATCTCGGCGCGGGCGTCGGCGCACAGCTGCTCGACGCGCGCCTCGATGACATGGGAGCCGGCGAAGATGTCGTCGTACTCCAACAGGTCGGACTCATAGGCCAGCACCTGCTGGATGCGCAGCGACCACTGCTGGTCCCACGGCCGGGGAAGGCCGAGCGCCTCGTTCCAGGCCGGCAGCTGCACGGCCCGGGCGCGCGCATCCTTCGACAGCGTGACCGCGAGCATCTCGAGAACGATGCGCTGCACGTTGTTCTCCGGCTGCGCCTCGGTGAGACCGAGCGAGTTGACCTGCACGCCGTAGCGGAACCGACGCGCCTTCGGCTCCTGCACGCCGTAGCGTTCGCGGGTCAGCTCGTCCCACAGCCGCACGAAGGCTCGCATCTTGCACAGCTCCTCTACGAAGCGCACACCGGCGTTGACGAAGAACGACGTCCGCGCCACCACGTCGGCGAAGGCGTCCGGCCGCACCTGCCCCGAGTCGCGCACCGCGTCGAGCACCGCGATGGCCGTGCACATGGCGAAGGCAAGCTCCTGCACCGGCGTCGCGCCGGCCTCCTGCAGGTGATAGCTGCAGATATTGATCGGGTTCCACCGCGGGACGTGGGCCAGGGTGTAGGCGATCAGGTCGGTCGTCAGGCGCATGGATGCCGACGGAGGGAACGCGTAGGTGCCGCGGGAGAGGTACTCCTTGATGATGTCGTTCTGCGTCGTGCCCCCCAGCCGCTGACGCACGCCCTCGGCCTCGGGGCTGTCCGGCTCGACCCCGGCCTGCTCGAGCGCCACGACCTCGTAGAGCGCGAGCAGCCACATCGCCGTCGCGTTGATCGTCATGGAGGTGTTCATCTCGACGAGCGGGAGGCCGTCGAAGAGCGCGCGCATGTCACCGACGTGGCTCACGGGCACGCCGACCTTGCCGACCTCGCCGCGCGACAGCTCGTCGTCGGGGTCGTAGCCGGTCTGGGTCGGCAGGTCGAACGCGACGGACAGACCCGTCTGGCCCTTGGCCAGGTTGCGGCGGTAGAGCGCGTTGGACTCGGTGGCCGAGGAGTGCCCGGCGTAGGTCCGCATCACCCAGGGGTCGTCGCGCGGCGGGCGCGCGGGCTCGTCAGGAGCGGGCGGGGACTGGGCCATGCGGACCTCCGGGGCACCGACGGTGCACCGAGTCTACTGGCGGGTAACTAACGAGGCTCGCCGGACCGGCCGGCGGCCCGCTCAGACGTGGACCGGCGACTCGAGCGAGAGGACCCGGTGCAGCCGGGTGATCCGCAGGATGCGCAGGAACCGGGGGCTCGCCTCGCGCAGCACGACGCGCCGCTCCAGCTGTCCGGCGCGGCGGTGCGCGCCGACCAGCACGCCCAGGCCCGTGGCGTCGACCAGGTCGACCTCGGACACGTCGACGTACAGGTCACCCGAACCCGCGCTCAACGCTGCGTGCAGCGCGTCGCGGACCTCCGCCGCGTTGCGCACGTCCAGCGGTCCGGAAAGCACCAACTCGTGCCCCGAGGCGATGCTGACGCCCATGGAGTCACCCTTTCGTCACGGCTGCCGACGCGTGACCGCCGCGCGAGTGTCCCCGTTCGAACGATCTACGTCGCCGACCGTACGCCGCCCGGTCCCCGATCCGGCGCCGCCACGCTGTGGCGGCTGTGACGAATGTGACCTGTGGGGCGTCCGCCCGCCACGAGCGGACAGCGGTCAACTGTCGTAGGAGTAGAAGCCGCGGCCGGACTTGCGGCCCAGGTCACCCGCCGCGATCATCCGGGTCAGCGTCTCGGGCGGGAAGAACTTCTCGTCGGCGGTCTCCTGGTAGATGTTCAGGCTCGCGTTGCGCAGGATGTCGGCGCCGGTCATGTCGATGGTTGCGAGCGGCCCCATCGGGTGACCGAAGCCCAACCGGCAGGCCAGGTCGACGTCCTCGGGGCTCGCCACGCCGTTCTCCACCAGCCGGATGGCCTCCATGGCCAGCGCGCAGATCAGCCGGGTCGTCACGAAGCCGGCCACGTCGCGGTTGACGGCCACGCACGTCTTGCCCAGCGACTCGGCGAAGGCCCGCGCGAGGTCCAGCGTCGCGTCGCTCGTCTTGTAGCCGCGCACCAGCTCACAGAGCGCCATCATCGGCACGGGCGAGAAGAAGTGCGTGCCGACCACCGCCTCGGGTCGCTCGGTCACCGCCGCGATCGCGGTGATCGGCAGGGCGCTGGTGTTGCTGGCCAGGACCGCTCCGGCCTTGCACACCTCGTCGAGCTGGCGGAACACCTCGTGCTTGACCTCCAGGTTCTCGAACACCGCCTCGACGACGATGTCGGCGTCGGCGGCCGCTTCCAGGTTCGTCGTCGTCGTGATGCGCCCGAGAGCCGCCTGCGCGTCGGTGGAGGACAGCGTCTGCTTGGCCACGAAACGGTCGAGCGACGTCTGGATGCCGGCGAGGCCCCGCTCGAGCGCCTCGTCGGTCACGTCCCGCAGCACGACGTCGTACCCGGCGACGGCCGCCACCTGGGCGATGCCCGCGCCCATCAGACCGGCTCCGACGACGACGAGCTTGGTCATCTGCGGTGCGGTCATCTTCGCGTCACTCCTCGACGGTGCAGGCGGTACGGCGGCCGGCGGAGGCCGACCGGCGGGAGCCTAGCCGCCGCGCGTGGGCCACAATCGAGGCGTGGTCGACTGGCAGCGCCTGCTCATGACTGCCCTCGCCCTCGGCGTCCTGGTCCTGCTGTTGCGCTGGACCTACGGCACGGGGCGGCGGTCCTCGTCGCTGGTGCAGCGCCGTCCCGCCGTCGGGCGCAGCGACGAGTACGGCCTGCTGGTCGCGATCGCCGCACCACCCACCTACATCGACGGTGAGATCTCCCGGCGCCGGCTCGAGGACGCCGGCATCCGCGCCACACTGGTCACGACCGTCGAGGGGCCGCGGGTGATGGTGTTCCAGGAGCAGGAGACCGCGGCGCGGCGGCTGCTGGCCTCGAGCTGACGTCGGTCACCCACCGAAGCCCGCGTCGGGATCGAGCTCGCGCGTGACCTCGGCTCCCAGGTCGCGCAGCTGCTGGTCGAACCCGGGGTAGCCGCGGTCGACGTGGTAGATGTCGTGCACGTGCGTGATGCCCTGGGCGACGAGCCCGGCCAGCGTCAGGGCCGCACCGGCGCGGATGTCGCTCGCGCGCACCGGCGCCCCCGACAGGTGCGGCTGTCCGCGTACGACGGCGTGATGACCGTCGGTGCGGACGTGGGCGCCGAGGCGGGTCAGCTCGCTGGCGAAGACGAAGCGGCCCTCGAAGATGTTCTCGGTGATCATCGCGGCACCGTCGGCGATCGCGTTGAGCGCCATGACGACCGGCTGCAGGTCGGTGGCCAGTCCCGGATAGGGCAGCGTGACGGCGTCGACCGCCGTCGGCCTGCGGTCCATCACGACCCGGAAGCCGTCCTCGACGCCATGCACGACGGCACCGGTGCCGGCGAGCTTGTCCAGCGCGATCTCCAGGTGCTGCGGGCGCGCGTTGCGCACGGTGACGTCGCCGCGGGTCATGGCCGCCGCGAACGCCCAGGTGCCGGCCACGATGCGGTCGGGCACGATCGCGTGGGTGGTGGGCGAGAGCCGGTCGACTCCCTCGATGGTGAGGGTCGAGCTGCCGCCGCCGTCGACCTTGGCGCCCATCTGCTGCAGCATCTGCACCAGGTCGACGATCTCGGGCTCCCGGGCCGCGTTGTCGATGACCGTGGTGCCTCGGGCGAGCACGGCCGCCATCAGGACGTTCTCGGTCGCGCCCACGCTCGGGAAGTCCAGCCACACCGTGGCGCCGGTGAGCCCGTGCGGTGCCCGGGCGACGATGAACCCGTGCTCGCTCTCGAGCTCGGCACCGAGCTTGGTCAGGCCCGCCATGTGGAAGTCGAGCGGGCGCGAGCCGATCTGGTCGCCGCCGGGCATCGCGACCTCGGCCTCGCCGCAGCGGGCGATGAGCGGGCCCAGCACGCAGATCGAGGCCCGGATGCGGCGTACGAGGTCGTAGTCGGCACGGTGTCCGATGACGGCGGGTACGTCGATGGCCACCGTGCCTGCCTCGACGTCGTACTCCACCTGGCAGCCGAGCCGGCGCAGCAGCTCGGACATCACCTCCGTGTCATAGATGCGCGGGACCTCGGTGAGCGTCGTGCGGCCCTCGGCCAGCAAGGCGGCCGCCATCGTCTTGAGCACGCTGTTCTTGGCTCCGGTCACGCGGACCTCGCCGGCCAGCCGCGCGCCCCCGACGACCCGGAACCGCTCCTGACTGCTCTGCATCGACCTGCCGTTCCCGTGGACTGACCTCTCGACGGCATCGTAAGGGGAGCTGCGCCGGCCTCCGCCTAGGCTGACGGGCATGGTGACCCTCAACCGCATCTACACCCGCACCGGCGACGACGGCACCACGGGTCACGGCGGCCGCGGGCGCATCAGCAAGAACGACGTGCGCCTGGTGGCCTACGCCGACTGCGACGAGGCCAACTCGGCCCTCGGGGTAGCCATCGCGGTGTCCGGTCTCGACGAGGAGGTGCTCGCCGCCCTGCACAGGCTGCAGAACGACCTCTTCGACGTCGGGGCGGACCTGTGCACGCCGATCGAGCCCGACCCCGCCTACCCGCCGTTGCGGGTCACCCAGGAGCAGATCGAGGCCGTGGAGGCGCTGATCGACCGGTTCAACGAGCCACTCGGGACGCTGCGCTCGTTCGTGCTGCCGGGTGGCACCCCGGCAGCGGCCCACCTGCACGTGGCCCGCACCGTCGTACGCCGGGCGGAGCGCGCCACGTGGGCCGCGCTGGAGCAGCACGCCGACGCCATGAACCCGCTCACGGCCAAGTACCTCAACCGGGCGTCGGACCTGCTGTTCGTGCTGGCGCGCTACGTCAACCGCGGGGACGGCGACGTGCTCTGGGTGCCCGGCGCCAACCGCTGACCGGGCACCCCGCAGCCCCGGCTGGTCGACGCCCGGCGGACGACCGCGTCAGACGCGACTGCGCGGCGGTCCCGACTCGACCCAGGCGAGGAACCCGGTCAGCGCGTCGGGGCTCATCGCCACCTCGACCAGACCGCCGGCGTGACGACAGCGCACCACCACCGCACCGGCCAGCAGGCTGAACACCTCGGGTCCCGCGGGCGGCCGCCGGTCGAGGATCTCGAGCTCGTCGCGGCGCATGGTCAGGCGCGGTCGGGCCGCGTAGCTGAAGACGCGGTACCACTCGAGGCAGTCCCCGGCGTACCGCCCGATGCCGAGGGCCCAACCCTTGCCGTGGCTGGACGGGCGCAGTCGCAGGCTGCAATCGAAGGTGCCGCCCTGCCGCGTCAGGAAGCGCCTGCGCAGCGCGAGGCCCACGAGGCCGAGCAGGACGAGCAGCACGGTGGCGGCGAAGGCGTCGAGCAACACCACGACGCTCATCGACGCCCGTCCCCGTCGCTCGCCCCGCCCACTCCGTGCTGCTCGGAGCCCTAGCCGACCAGGCTGTGCGCGCGCAGCCGAGCCTCAGCGCGCTGGGCATCAGCCGGCGCGGACTCCTCGTCGCTGCTGCTGGCCGCGTCGAGGGCCCGCTGGGCACGTTCGACGTCTATCTCCTCGGCCAGCTCGGCCAGCTCCGCCAGGATGCCGACCTTATTGTCGGCGACCGACAGGAAGCCACCGTGCACGGCGGCCACGACCCGGTCGCCTCCCTCCTGGCGGATCTGCACGGCACCGTTGAACAGGATGCCGAGGATCGGGGCATGCCCCGGGAGGATCCCGATGTCACCGTCGGTCGTGCGGGCGACCACCATGGCCGCCTCGCCCGACCAGACCTTGCGGTCGGCCGCCACGAGCTCGACGTCCAGCAGATCAGCCACGGCGACTCTCTCCATTGCACAGGTGTGGGGGTCCGAGCCGCTCAGGTTACCGTCGCCGCCGCACGAATCGCGCACGGGGTAGCGAGGTCGTCACGGTCCGGACCTGGCCTACGACGGAGGCGGCCCCGGCGTGCCGGGACCACCTCGACCGCCTCGCGGCGGGACGTCGCAGCTGCTAGGACTTCTCCAGCTCCTTGGCCTTGGCCTCCACGTCCTCGAGACCGCCGCACATGAAGAAGGCCTGCTCGGGGATGTGGTCGTACTCGCCCTCGGCGAGCTTCTTGAACGCGTCGATCGTCTCGTCGAGCGGCACGAACGAGCCTTCGAGTCCGGTGAAGTTCTTGGCCACGAAGGTGTTCTGCGACAGGAAGCGCTGGATGCGCCGGGCCCGCTGGACGAGGATCTTGTCCTCTTCGGAGAGCTCGTCGATGCCGAGGATGGCGATGATGTCCTGCAGGTCCTTGTAGCGCTGCAGGATCTCCTTGGTCCGGGCCGCGACGCGGTAGTGGTCCTCGGAGATGTAGCGCGGGTCGAGGATGCGCGACGTCGAGTCGAGCGGGTCGACGGCGGGGTAGATGCCCAGCTCGGAGATCGGCCGGGAGAGCACCGTCGTCGCGTCGAGGTGCGCGAACGTCGTGTGCGGTGCCGGGTCGGTGATATCGTCGGCCGGCACGTAGATGGCCTGCATCGAGGTGATCGAGTGCCCGCGGGTCGAGGTGATGCGCTCCTGCAGGATGCCCATCTCGTCCGCGAGCGTCGGCTGGTAGCCGACAGCGGAGGGCATCCGGCCGAGCAGCGTGGACACCTCCGAGCCGGCCTGGGTGAACCGGAAGATGTTGTCGATGAACAGCAGCACGTCCTGCTTCTGGACGTCGCGGAAGTACTCGGCCATCGTCAGTGCCGCGAGGGCCACGCGCAGCCTGGTGCCGGGCGGCTCGTCCATCTGGCCGAAGACGAGGGCGGTCTTGTCGATGACGCCGGTCTCGGTCATCTCCGTGATGAGGTCGTTGCCCTCACGGGTCCGCTCCCCCACTCCGGCGAACACCGACACGCCGCCGAAGTTCTCCGCGACGCGGTAGATCATCTCCTGGATGAGCACTGTCTTGCCGACACCGGCGCCACCGAACAGGCCGATCTTGCCGCCGAGCACGTAGGGCGTCAGCAGGTCGATGACCTTGATGCCGGTCTCGAACATCTCGGTCTTGGACTCGAGCTCGTCGAACGCCGGTGGGGTGCGGTGGATCTCCCACCGCTCCTTGATGTCGAGCTTGGCCACGTCGATGTCGAGCGGCTCGCCCAGCGTGTTGAACACGTGGCCCTTGGTCACGTCGCCGACGGGGACCGTGATCGGGCTGCCGGTGTCGGTCACCGTCGCGCCGCGCACCAGACCGTCGGTCGGCTGCATCGAGATGGCGCGCACGATGGCGTCGCCCAGGTGCTGGGCGACCTCGAGGGTCAGCGTCTTGTCCTCACCGCCGAGCGTCACGTCGACGTGCAGCGCGTTGTAGATGTCGGGCATGTCGTCGACACTGAACTCGACGTCGACGACGGGTCCGATCACCCGCGCGACGCGCCCGGTGCCGGCTTGGCTCTCCGGGCCGGTCTCGGACGATGTCTCGGCTACAGCAGTCATCTCTCACTCACTCCCGGCGGTGGCATCGGCCAGCGCGTTGGCGCCGCCGACAATCTCGCTGATCTCCTGGGTGATCTCAGCCTGACGGGCCGCGTTGGCCTTGATCGTGTAGGACTTGATGAGCTCGGTGGCGTTGTCGGTGGCCGACTTCATCGCGCGCCGGCGGGCGGCGAGCTCGGAGGCCGCCGACTGCAGCAGCGCGTTGTAGACGCGACTCTCGATGTAGCGCGGTAGCAACGCGTCGAGGACGTCCTCGGCCGAGGGCTCGAACTCGTAGAGCGGTAAGGCACCACCCTCGGGCTCCTCCTCGGTCTCCTCGATCTCCAGCGGCAGCAGCCGGCGCGTGACGGTCCGCTGGCTCACCATGCTGACGAACTGGGTGTAGACGATGTGGATCTCGTCCACGCCCCCCTCCTCGTTCGGCTTCAGGAACGCCTCGATGACCGCGTCGGCGACCTCCTTGGCGTCCTGGTAGCTGGGGCTCTCGGAGAAGCCCGTCCACTCGCCGGCCAGCTCGCGACCGCGGAAGCGGTAGAAGCCGACGCCCTTGCGGCCGACGACGAACGGCACGATCTCCTTGCCCTCCGAACGCAACAGCTCGGTGAGCCGCTCGCCTTCGCGGATCGCGTTGGAGGAGTAGGCGCCGGCCAGCCCGCGGTCACTGGTGAGCAGCAGCTTGGCTGCGCGCCGGGGTCCGTCCGACTCCCGTTCCGCGTCGCCCGGCGAGTGCGTGAGCGGGTGGTCGACGTCGGAGAACGACGCCACCGCCGACACCGCTCGGGTGATCGCCTCGGCGTACGGCGTCGAGTCGGCCACCCGCTGCTGCGCCTTGACGATGCGCGACGCTGCGATGAGCTCCATCGCCTTGGTGATCTTCTTGGTCGCGTTCACCGACCGGATGCGTCGGCGGTAGACCCGTAGCTGCGCGCCCATGGGCTACTTCTGACTCGGGGGCTTGCGGACGTGCTTGGTGATCTTCTCTTGCTCGACCTCGTCCTTGTCCATCGCCTCGACCGGCTCGTCGTTGACGAGCAGCTCGCCGGAGCTGGTCTCGAACTGCTTCTTGAACTCCGTCACGGCGTCGGTCAGCGCCGTCACGGTGTCGTCGCTGAGGTCCTTGGTCTCCGCGATGCTGTCGACCAGACCCTTGTGCTCGCGGTGCAGGTAGTCGAGCAGCTCCGACTCGAAGCGGCGGATGTCCTCCACGGGTACGTCGTCGAGCTGGCCGGTGGTGCCGGCCCAGATCGAGACGATCTCGTGCTCGACGGAGAACGGGGTGTACTGCGGCTGCTTGAGCAGCTCCACCAGGCGTGCACCGCGAGCCAGCTGGGCCTTGGACGCGGCGTCCAGGTCGGAGCCGAACGCCGCGAACGCCTCGAGCTCGCGGTACTGGGCCAGGTCGAGGCGCAGCCGCCCCGCGACCTTCTTCATGCCCCTGGCCTGCGCCGAGCCGCCGACGCGTGACACCGAGATGCCGACGTTGATGGCAGGGCGCACACCGGAGTTGAACAGGTCGGTCTCGAGGAAGCACTGGCCGTCGGTGATCGAGATGCAGTTGGTCGGGATGAACGCCGAGACGTCGTTGCCCTTGGTCTCGATGATAGGCAGGCCGGTCATGGAGCCGGCGCCCAGCTCGTCGGAGAGCTTGGCGCAGCGCTCGAGCAGCCGGGAGTGCAGGTAGAAGACGTCACCGGGGTAGGCCTCGCGTCCCGGCGGGCGACGCAGCAGCAGCGACACGGCGCGATAGGCGTCGGCCTGCTTGGACAGGTCGTCGAACACGATGAGCACGTGCTGGCCCTGGTACATCCAGTGCTGCCCGATGGCCGAGCCGGTGTAGGGCGCGAGGTACTTGAAGCCGGCCGGGTCCGAGGCCGGAGACGCGACGATGGTGGTGTAGGCCAACGCGCCGTTCTCCTCGAGCGCCTGGCGCACCGACGCGATGGTCGAACCCTTCTGTCCGATCGCGACGTAGATGCACTTGACCTGCAGCTTGGGGTCCCCGGACTCCCAGTTGGCCCTCTGGTTGATGATCGTGTCGAGGCACACCGCGGTCTTGCCGGTCTGCCGGTCGCCGATGATCAGCTGGCGCTGACCGCGGCCGATGGCCGTCATGGCGTCGATCGCCTTGATGCCCGTCTGCAGCGGTTCCTTGACACCCTGCCGCTGGACCACCGAGGGCGCCTGCAGCTCGAGCGCCCGGCGCTCGGTCGACTCGATCTCGCCCTTGCCGTCGAGCGGCTTGCCCAGCGGGTCGACCACACGACCGAGGTAGCCGTCGCCGACCGGCACCGAGAGGATCTCGCCGGTGCGGCGCACCGTCTGGCCCTCCTCGATGTGCCGGAACTCGCCGAGGACGACGGCGCCGATCTCGCGGACGTCGAGGTTGAGGGCGAGGCCGAGCGTGCCGTCCTCGAACTCCAGCAGCTCGTTGGTCATGGTCGACGGGAGGCCCTCGATGCGGGCGATGCCGTCACCAGCCTCGGTGACGTGCCCGATCTCCTCGCGTCCGGCGGCCTCCGGCTCGTAGGACGAGACGAAGCGCTCCAGCGCGTCCCGGATCTCCTCCGGCCGGATCGTGAGCTCGGACATTCTCGGTTTCCCTGCTCTCTGTCGCGATCGTTGTTCGTGTCGGTGGTGCGGTCGTGCGTTCTAACGGATCAGCCGGCGGCGCGCCTCGTGAAGCCTGGTCAGGATCGAGCCGTCGATCACCTCGTCGCCCAGCTCGACGCGGACGCCGCCGATCAGGTCGGGGTCGATCTCCACGTTGAGGTGGACCTCGTGACCGTAAAGCTGCTGCAAGGCCGCGGTGAGCCGCTCCCGCTGCTCCTCGGTCAGCGGCACGGCCGCGGCGACGAGGGCGACCCGGCGCGAACGGCGCTCCGCGGCGACCTCGCCGTACATGTCGATCGTACGGTCGAAGTGCCTGCCCCGGGGAGCGGCGACAGCCTGGCGGACCAGGCGCAGGGTCTCGTCGGTGACCTTGCCGGCGAGCAGGTCCTGCAGGAGTGCCGTCCGCTGCTCGACCGGTGCGGACCGGTCAGCCAGCGCCGTGCGCAGGTCGGGATTGCCCGCGACGATGCGCCCGACGCGGAACAGCTCGTCCTCGAGGGCGTCCAGACGCCCGGCCTTCTCGGCGGCCGCGACCACGGCCTCGACCGCCAGCAGCTCGAGCGCGTTCGGCAGGTCGCGGGGAGCGGACCAGCGGGCTCGCACCGCCCATACGACCAGATCCTGAGCCGCCCCGGCGAACCGCTCGCCGAAGACGGCACGAGCCAGCTCGGCCCGGGCGTCTCCCGAGCGCGCCGGGTTGGTGAGCGCCCGGCGCAGAGCGCCCTCGCGGTCGAGCACCTCGGTGACCGCGAACAGCTGGTCGGCCAGCTCGAGCAGGTCGGTGCTGGCCGCCTGCACCAGCGTGGCCAGCGTCTCGCGCGCCGCGGCGTAGGAGTCGCGGCTGGCACCTTGCAGGAGGAGACGACTCATGAGCCGCCGGCTCCGCGCCCGGCGCCGCCCCGGCTCGTGGAGGCCTCGCCCGCGGCTCCCACGGTGGCCGAGCCGGCGGCCGCTGCCGCAGTGGCCTCCGCCTCGAGCCCGTCGAGGAACCGGTCGACGACGGCGCGCTGGCGCTCGTCGTCCTGGAGCACCTCGCCGACGATGCGACTCGCCAGCTCGGTGGCCAGGGTGCCGACGTGGATGCGCAGCTGCGCGAGCGCTGCCGCCTTGTCGGCCTCGATCTGCTGGTGGGCCGCCGCGGTGAGGCGCCTGGCCTCGGCCTGGGCCTGCTCGCGCATCTCGGCGATGATCACCGCGCCCTGCTCGCGCGCCTCCTCCCGCAGCCGCGCCGCCTCGTGGCGCGCCTCGGCGAGCTGTTCGCGGTACTGCTCGAGGGTCTGCTTCGCTTCCTCCTCGAGGCGCTTGGCGCGCTCCATGCCGCCCTCGATCGCGTCGTGACGCTCCGCGTAGACACGCTCGAAGACCGGGAAGACCTTGCTCTTGAGGAAGAGCAGAAGCAGCGTGAACGCGACCGCGCCGACGATGATCTCGGAGACGTGCGGCAGCAGGGGGTTGGGTGCCCCCTCGGCCGCCAGCACCGTGGCGAGCGTCTGCATGAGTCAGCCTCTCGGATCGTTAAAGGACGAAGGCGAGGCCGATGCCGATGATGGCGAGTGCCTCGGCGAGGGCGAAGCCCAGGATGGCGATGCCCTGCAGGACGCCGCGGGCCTCGGGCTGGCGGGCGACGCCGTTGATGTAGGCGGCGAAGATCAGGCCGATGCCGATGCCTGGGCCGATGGCCGCGAGGCCGTAGCCGATCATGTTGAGATTGCCAAGGTTCTCGATGTTGCCGGTCACTTCTGGTTCCCTTCTCGGTGTTCGCTGGCAGAGGTGATCAGTGCTCGTCGGCGAGGGCGCCGGCGATGTACAAGGCGGAGAGCAGGACGAAGACGTAGGCCTGCAGCACCTGGACGAACGCCTCGAAGAACGTCAGGACGATGCTGAAGCCGAAGGGCACGATGCTGAGCGCGGCCAGCACCCCACCCTTCTCCACGAGCAGGAACTCGCCACCGAGGATGCACACCAGCAGCACGAGGTGCCCGGCGAACATGTTGAGGGTGAGTCGCAGCGTCAGCGTGATGGGCCGGATGATGACCGTCGAGAAGAACTCGAGAGGCGCCAGCAGGACATAGATCAGCTTGGGCAGGCCGGGCGGGAACATCATGGCCTTGAAGTAGCCGAGGAAGCCGTGGCGCCTGATGCCCACGTAGTTGAAGATCACCCAGGAGACCAGCGCCAGGAACAGCGGGACGCCGATCTTGGACGTCGCCGGGAACTGGAGCACAGGGATGATCCCTGACAGGTTGAGCACCGCGATGAAGCAGAACAGGGTGGTCAGGTACGGGACGAACGCGCGTCCCTCACGGCCGATGGTGTCGCCGACGATGGTGTCGCGCACGAACCCGTAGACGCTCTCGCCGATGAACTGGCCCTTGTCCGGCACCAACGACGCCCGACGAGCGGCGAGCCAGAAGAGCACCGCGATCGCCAGCGAGCCCAGCACGATGATGAGCGTCGGCTTGGTGAGGAACGCGCTGCCGCCGAGGAACGGCGCGAACTCGAAGTCACCCGGGCCGGGTGCCTCGAACTGCGTGCCCTGTGCTGCCTGGGCGACATTGACCAGGTGCAAGGCGTCTCCATTCCGGCGCGGTGCATCGGCACTATGAAAAAGGCTGAAAGATCAAGGCTTACTGTAGCGGAGCCACACGAGCCAGATTCCGGCGGCTGCCCCCAGGACGATGCCTGCGGCGACGAAGCCGCGGGTACCCAACCAGGCGTCGACCAACCACCCGATCGCCCCGTAGAACAGCACGCCGGTGATGATGTAGCTGAGAACGGCCCAACCGTCGACCTCGCGGAAGCCGGCACCGGGCGGCGGGGCGCCGGAGCGGTCGTCCGAGAGGTCCTTGGCCATGCCCGGCGAACCCTATCAGCGACGCGGTGGTGGTCGGCCCGTCGACCGCTCCGCCGGCGACGAACCGCTCTGCACCAGTGCCTCCGGGTCGATCAGCATCGGCTTCCAGCGCACCATCGACCAGACCGTCCCGGCCGTCCACGCGAGGGCGGTGACCAGAACGGTGAGTCCGAGGGACGCGCGGTCCAGGGCGTCGTTGCCGCGCAGCAAAAGCAGCGCCAGCAGCAGGACCATGACCCGGCTCACGTAGCCGAGCAGCAACAGCACGGCGCCGATCGATCGGTGCCACCGGGCGGCCGCCGCGACCGGGACCTGACCCAGCGCCAGGAAGCCGACGACGAGGCCGGTGCCGACCACGGCCGAACCGGCCGTGCGCCCGTCTGCGACCACGGCCGCGACGACGACGCACCCGACCCCGGCCGCCACGGCGAACAGGAAGGCCCG
Organism: Actinomycetota bacterium; assembly: GCA_030841035.1. Classification (GTDB taxonomy): domain Bacteria; phylum Actinomycetota; class Actinomycetes; order JACCUZ01; family JACCUZ01; genus BP-173. The sequence goes on along the minus strand of JAVEDI010000038.1, from coordinate 16,382 downwards.
TCCCAGCAGCTCGCGCTCCAGCTTCATCGTGACCTGCTCCGGCCGAGGCCCGTGAAGGTGTCGTCGTCGCGGTGCAGGCGAGGCAGCTTCATGGTGAGCACGAGGGCGACGAGGACCACGGCGACCAGGCTCACGAGCAGAGCGACGGTATGGAGGCGCACCGCGGCGATCGCGCCGTAGGAGATCACCGCCGACCAGACGTACATGACGAGCACCGCTCGGGCGTGGGAGTGGCCGAGCTCCAGGAGCCGGTGGTGCAGGTGCTGCTTGTCCGGCGCGAACGGCGAGCGGCCGGCCCGGGTGCGACGGATGATCGCGAGCAGCAGGTCGACGAAGGGCACGATCAGGACGGCGAAGGGCAGGATCACCGGCAGCAGCGCTGGAGCGATGTCGCCACTGACGTCGTTGGGGTTGACCGTGCCGGTCAGGGTGATGGTGGTCGTCGCGAGGAGCAGGCCGATCAGCATCGACCCGGAGTCGCCCATGAAGATGCGGGCAGGGCTGAAGTTGTGGGGCAGGAAGCCGATGCACAGGCCCATCAGCGCTGCGGCCACCAGGCTGGACGTCGTGGCCCGGTCGAGGTTGTGGTCGATGGCCAGCAGGTAGGAGAACACGAAGAACGCCGAGGCCGCGATGGCGACGATCCCGGCCGCGAGCCCGTCGAGGCCGTCGACGAAGTTGACCGCGTTGATCGTGGCGACGATCACGATGATGGTCAGCACCGAGCCCTCGACCGGGCCGAGGATGAACGCACCCGGTGGGCTGCCGGGGCCCACGGAGCCCAGCCCGCCGATCGGCAGGAACAGCATCTGCACGCCCTGCAGCACCATGACGCCGGACGCCAGGACCTGGCCGGCCAGCTTGGTGATCGGGTCGAGCCCCCACTTGTCGTCGGCGATGCCGAGCAGGCAGATGAGCACGGCGCCGGACAGGAGCGCGCGGGCATTCCTGTCGCTGAACGTGGGTCCCAGGAACGGCAGGTTGGTCGCGACCAGCAGCGCAGCGAGGAAGCCGGTGAGCATCGCGACGCCGCCCAGCCGGGGCGTGGGGATCGCATGGACGTCGCGGTCGCGCACGGGTGTCATGGCGCCCCAGCGCAGCGCGATGCGCCGGGCGGCCGGGGTCATCAGGTAGGTGACCGACGCGGCGACGACGAAGACGAGCAGGTACTCACGCACGAAGGCCGGTCGCCTGTCCCGGCCGCGCGTAGGCAGGGTGTCGCGCGACGAGCGCGCCCACCGCCGTACCGACGTCGTTGGTCGCACTGCCGTCAGCGTCGCGCACGGCACGGCCGATCAGCGACGCGACCTCCTTCATGTCGCCCTCCGTCATCCCCTGCGTCGTCACCGCGGGAGTGCCGACCCGGATGCCCGAGGCGGTCATGGGCGGTTGCGGGTCGTAGGGGATGGCGTTCTTGTTCAACGTGATGCGGGCACGGTCACAGCGGGTCTCGGCCTGGCTGCCCGTGACCCCGAGCTCGCGCAGGTCCAGCAGCGCCAGATGGGTGTCCGTACCGCCCGAGACGGGGCGCATCCCCTCGGCGGCGAGCGCCTCGGCCAGCGCCTGGGCGTTCGCGATGACCTGCCGGGCGTAGTCCCGGTACGCCGGTTGCAGGCACTCCTGCAGCGCCACGGCCTTGGCAGCGACCGCGTGCATCAGCGGACCGCCCTGCAGGAACGGGAACACCGCCTTGTCGATGCGCTTGGCCAGCTCTGGCTTGCACACGATCATGCCACCGCGGGGTCCCCGCAGCACCTTGTGCGTCGTGAAGGTCACGACGTCGGCGTAGGGGACCGGCGACGGGATCGCCTGGCCGGCGACCAGGCCGATGAAGTGGGCCGCGTCGACCACCAGCCAGGCACCCACCTCGTCGGCGATCTCACGGAAGCGGGCGAAGTCGATCAGGCGCGGATAGGCGGTCGCACCGGTGATGATCATCGTCGGCCGGTGGGTCAGCGCGAGGTCACGCACCTCGTCGTAGTCGATCAGCTCGGTGTCACGGCGGACCGTGTAGGGCACCGGCTGGAACCACGTGCCGGAGAAGCTGACCTTCGCACCGTGGGTCAGGTGGCCGCCGTGCGGCAGCGACATGGCGAGCACCGTGTCGCCCGGCTTGAGCAGCGCTGCGTAGGCGGCCAGGTTGGCGCTGGCGCCCGAATGGGGCTGCAGGTTCACGTGGATGTCGGTGCCGGGCTGGGCGAACAGCTGACGGGCCCTTTCCTGGCCGATCTCCTCGGCCCGGTCCACCTGCTGGCAGCCGCCGTAGTAGCGGCGCCCCGGGTACCCCTCGGCGTACTTGTTCGACAGCGTCGAGCCCAGCGCGGCCAGCACCGCGGGTGAGGTGAAGTTCTCGCTCGCGATCAGCTGGAGGCCCCCGCGCAGCCGATCCAGCTCCCCCAGCAGCACCTCGGCGATCTGCGGGTCCGTGCTCTGCAGCTCCCGGAAGTCGGGTCCCCAGAAGGGTGAGTCGACGCTGGTCATGCGGCACTCCTCGGGGCTCCCGGGGCCGGCGGGCTGATGCTCGCTCGGCGGACCACTATGGCGCGACCTCGAGGTCGGCCGCGACCCCACGAAGGACGTCGAGAGGGATGTCGCCGGTGCGCAGCACGCGAGGGACCGGGCCGGTGACGTCGACGATGGTGGACGGGACGGGATCGCCCGACGGGCCGCCGTCGAGATAGGCCACCACGGACTCGCCCAGTGACTCGATCGCCTCGTCGACAGTCGTCGCGGGTGGCGAGCCGCTGCGGTTGGCGCTGCTGACGGCCAGCGGGCCGGTCTGCTGCAGGAGCTCGATCGCGACCGGATGCAGCGGCATGCGGACCGCGACGGTGCCGTGCGTCTCGCCCAGGTCCCACTGCAGCGACGGTTGCACCCGAGCCACCAGGGTCAGGCCGCCGGGCCAGAAACCCTCGACCAGCAGGCGGGCCACGTCGGACAGGTTGCTCGCGATGCCCTCGAGCACCCGCGGCGAGCCCACCAGCACGGGGACGGGCATGTCGCGGCCACGTCCCTTGGCCCGCAGCAGCTTGCTGACCGCCTCCGCGTTGAAGGCGTCGGCCCCCAGGCCGTAGACCGTGTCGGTGGGCAGCACCACCAGGTCACCGCGCTGGATCGCCGAGACGGCGTACTCCAGGCCGGTCGCGCGGTCGGTGCGGTCGCTCATGTCGTAGCGCCTGATCCAGGCCACAGCTGCCCGTCCTCCTCTCGTCCATCGTCCGCCGGACGAGCACGCGCCAGGCGGTGACGCCATCGTCGCGCACCAGCCCCTCTCGGGCGCACCGGGGTCAGCGGCGGCGGGCGGTGAGGTAGCGGTCGCGGCCCGCCAGGTCGCGGTGGTCGCGTACGTCGGCCCAGCGACCTGCCGCCCGGAACTGCCCCGGTGCCGACTCGCCCTGCAGATCCGCGTGCTCGGCCACGACGAGACCGCCCGGACGCAGCAGGCGCCAGGCCACCCTCTCGACCACCCGCATCGCGTCGAGCCCGTCGGCCCCGGACCACAGCGCGGGCGCCGGGTCGTAGCTCGCGACCTCGGGATCGCGCACGACGGCACCCTCCGGGATGTACGGCGGGTTGCTGACCACGACGTCGACCGTGGCGTCGAGGTCGGGGAACGCCTCGGCCATGTCGCCGGCGCGCAGCTCCACGCCGGACCCGGCCAGGTTGCGCTCCGCCCACGCGACGGCGTCCGGATCGGCCTCCACGGCCAGCACCCGTGCCCCGCTGACCTCGTCGGCGACAGACAGGGCGATCGCGCCGGAGCCGGTGCACAGGTCCACGACGACGGGGGTCCGTCCCCTCACCCTGCGCGCCTCCTCGATCGCGGCCTCCGCCACCAGCTCGGTCTCCGGTCGCGGCACGAACACGCCCGGTCCGACGAGGAGCGTCACGTGCCGGAAGAACGCGCGCCCGGTGATGTGCTGCAGCGGCTCGCGGGCGGCACGCCGGTCGACGTACGCCGCAAAGGTCTCGGCCGCAGCGCCCAACGTCGCCGCCCGCCACAGGTCACGGCGCTCCGTCCCCATGGCGAAGGCCGCGAGCTCCTCGGCGTCGAACCGAGGGGCGGGTACGCCGGCGGCGGCGAGCCGCTCCGTCGCGGCTGCGAGCGCCGCACGCAGCTCGCTCACTGCGCGGCGGCCCCGAGCTTGGCCTCGGTGTCCGCGTGCACGAGTGCCGCAATCACCGCGTCGAGCTCGCCGTCGAGGACCGCGTCGAGGTTGTGTGCCTTGAAGTTGACGCGGTGGTCGGAGATGCGGTTCTCCGGGTAGTTGTAGGTGCGGATGCGCTCGGAGCGGTCGACCGTGCGGACCTGGGAGCGGCGGGCGTCGGAGGCCTCGCGGTCGGCCTCCTCCTGGGCCGCGGACAGCAGCCGGGCACGCAGGATGCGCATGGCCGACTCCTTGTTCTGCAGCTGGCTCTTCTCGTTCTGGCACGAGGCCACGATGCCGGTGGGCACGTGCGTGATGCGCACCGCCGAGTCGGTGGTGTTCACGCTCTGCCCGCCAGGGCCGCCCGAGCGGTAGACGTCGATGCGCAGGTCATTGGCGTCGATCTGCACCTCGACCTCCTCCGCCTCGGGCAGCACCAGCACACCGGCGGCCGAGGTGTGGATGCGGCCCTGCGACTCGGTGACGGGGACCCGTTGCACCCGGTGGACGCCGCCCTCGTACTTCAGCCGCGACCAGACACCCTCCCCCGGCGCCGCCCCACGAGACTTCACGGCGAGCTGGACGTCCTTGAAGCCACCCAGGTCGGACTCGGTGGCCTCCAGCAGCTCGGTCTTCCAGCCGACCCGCTCGGCGTAGCGCAGGTACATGCGCAACAGGTCGCCGGCGAACAGCGCCGACTCCTCGCCGCCTTCACCGGCCTTGATCTCGACGATGACGTCCTTGTCGTCGTTGGGGTCGCGCGGCAGCAGCAGCAGGCGCAGCTTGTCCTCGAGCTCCGAACGACGGGCCTCCAGCCCCGGAACCTCGGCCTTGAACGAGTCGTCCTCGGCACCGAGCTCGCGCGCCGTCGCCAGGTCGCCGTCGAGGCTCTGCAGTGCGCGGTGCACCTCGACGACCGGAGTGAGCTCCGCGTAGCGCTTGCCAAGCTGACGCGCCCGCGCCTGGTCGGCGTGCACGGCCGGGTCGGCGAGCTCGCGCTCGAGCCGGGCGTGCTCGTCGAGCAGCTCGACCGGTGCGTCGATCACGGCGGCCCCTTCATGCATCGGTAGTCGGGCAACAAAAACCGACGGCGCCGGCCGCAGACCGCAGGGGTCCGCGGCCGGCGCCGTGGGACTGCTACTTGGCGGGGGTCTTGCCGAAGCGCTTCTCGAACCTGGCCACCCGGCCGCCGGTGTCGAGGATCTTCTGCTTGCCGGTGTAGAAGGGGTGGCACTGGGAGCAGACCTCGGCGTGGATCGCGCCGCTCTTCGCAGTGCTCCGCGTGGTGAACGTGTTGCCGCAGGTGCAGGTCGCCTGCGTCTGCACGTAGTCGGGGTGGATCTCGGGCTTCATGGTGGCTCTCCTCGTGTCGGAACGGTCGCCGGGTCGCCAGGCGGGCGTCAGGAGCCCGTGAGACAGCGTGAACCGGAACCAGCGGACCAGTGTGCCAGAGGCAGGTCCGCCTCACACAACCGAAGGTGGGGCTGCGCTGTTCCCCGTCCGGAGGCCTGACCGGCCCCAGCAGGGCCGGACCCCTGCGGGGCCGACCCTCCTGGGTGATCCTCGGCGATCAGTCGTCCTCGCTGCTGCCCGGCATCGGCATGGTCTGCTGCACCTGCATGAGGAACTCGGCGTTGCTCTTGGTCTTCTTCATCCGGTCCAGCAACAGCTCCAGTGCCTGCTGCATCTCCAATGCGTGCAGGACGCGGCGCAGCTTCCAGGTGATCTGCAGCTCGTCACGCGCCATCAGGATCTCTTCCTTGCGGGTGCCAGACGCGTCGACGTCGACAGCCGGGAAGATGCGCTTGTCCGCGAGCTTCCGGTCGAGCTTGAGCTCCATGTTGCCGGTGCCCTTGAACTCCTCGAAGATCACCTCGTCCATGCGCGAGCCGGTCTCGACGAGAGCGGTGGCCAGGATGGTCAGCGAGCCGCCGTGCTCGATGTTGCGCGCAGCGCCGAAGAACCGCTTCGGCGGGTAGAGCGCGGTCGAGTCGACGCCGCCCGAGAGGATCCGCCCGCTGGCGGGCGCCGCCAGGTTGTAGGCGCGGCCCAGTCGGGTGATGGAGTCCAGCAGCACGACGACGTCGTGACCGAGCTCGACCAGCCGCTTGGCCCGCTCGATGGCGAGTTCCGCGACGATCGTGTGGTCCTCCGCCGGGCGGTCGAAGGTCGAGGCGATGACCTCTCCCTTGACCGAGCGCTGCATGTCGGTGACCTCCTCCGGGCGCTCGTCGACGAGCACGACCATGAGGTGGACCTCGGGGTTGTTGGTGGTGATGGCGTTGGCGATCGACTGCAGCACCATCGTCTTGCCGGCCTTGGGCGGCGAGACGATCAGGCCGCGCTGGCCCTTGCCGATCGGCGCCACCAGGTCGATCACGCGCGTCGTCAACAGGCTCGCCTCGGACTCGAGGCGCAGCCGGTCCTGCGGGTAGAGCGGCGTGAGCTTGCCGAACTCGACCCGGTTGCGGGACTTCTCGGGGTCGGCCCCGTTGACGGTGTCCAGCCGGATGAGCGCGTTGAACTTCTCCTTGCGCTCGCCGTCGCGCGGCTGCCGGACGGCGCCGGTGATGGCGTCGCCCTTGCGTAGGCCGCTCTTGCGCACCTGCGCAAGCGAGACGTAGACGTCGTTGTGCCCGGGGAGGTAACCCGACGTACGGACGAATGCGTAGTTGTCCAGGATGTCCAGGATGCCGGCGACCGGCACGAGGACGTCGTCCTCGCTGATCTCGGGCTCGGGCTCGCCGGGGGTGAAGCCCTCGCGACCGCGGCGGTTGCGGTTGCGGTCGCGGTAGCGCCCGCGACGCCGGCGACCGCGACCGCCGCCCTCGAAGTCGTCCTCCTCGTCGCGGTTGCCGCCGGCCTGGCCCTGCGGGCTGCCCTGCTGGCTGCCCTGGCCCTGCGGGGCGCCCTGGCCCGGCTGGTTCCCGGTGCGCCCCTGCTGACGGTCGCGCTGGCCGCCGTCACGCTGGCCGCCGTCACGCTGGCCGCCGTCGCGCTGGCCGCCGTCGTGCTGCTGGCCGTCCCGGGAGCCCTCGCGGTCCCGCGGGGCGTCCCCGTCGGTCTGCTCGCGGGTGCTCTCGCGTTCGCGGCGTGGGCGGCGGGCCTGCTCGCGCGCCGGTCGGCCGGAGTCGGGCTCCTGGCGCCCCGACTCCTCGGTGGGCTCCGACTCGCGCACGGCGGGCTCACCGGCCTCGACGTCGGCGCCGGAGGCGGCCCGCTCGGAATGGGATGCGGTCCTGCGTCGGGCGGCGGGCGCGACGGCTGCGGACGCCTCGGCGGCCGGGCGGCCGGCGGTCGCCGCGGCAGGGCCGCCCCCGCTCTGCCGTTCCTTGATCGCGTCGATCAGCTGTCCCTTGCGCATCCGGGCGGTGCCGCTGATGCCCAGCTCGCCGGCGAGGCTCTGCAGCTCGGCGAGCACCATGCCCGACAGGCCGGCGGCGCGCTTACGCGTCCTGACAGTGGTGGTGCTGTCCCCGGACTCCCCCTGTGTGGGGGCATCGAGGACGGTGGTGGTGTCGGACACTCTTGGTCCTTCCTTATCGCGGTCCCGGCGGGTGACCCGGCGGTGACCGGTCGTACCTGGTGTTCCTCCCGCACCGGTGTTGCTCGCTGAGCGGGGTCCGTCTCTCCCGGAGACGGGCGGCCTTCGTGTGCGGGGAGATCGCTGACACGAGGCGCACAGCGGCGTTGCCGGGCTCGAGCCCTGGTCCCCGAGGCTCCGCTGTCGTCTCGCCATGGTGGGTGGCAGGACGGTTGTCAGCGGGGGGCCACGTCGTCACAGGTGACGCCGGGAGCAGGGCTCCCGGGGAGTCGTGGCGGAGCACCCGGCCACGTGGGTGGCACCTGGTGCGATGTGAAGCCTAACACTGTCCCGGTCCGGAACGTTACCGAACTCGAGAGTCGGGAGAACCCTACTCCGTCGGCACGCGCACGCGCCCTCCGGTGACCCGGGAGCCGCAGCGGTCGACCGGCACCGTCCGGACCTCCCATCCCTCGCCCGCGCGCTGGGCCACGGCGTCGACGTCGAGGGGTCCGTCCGAGAGCACCAGGACGCTGGGACCGGCACCGGAGACCACGGCCGCGAGCCCGACCGCGCGCAGCCGCTCGACGAGCAGGAGGCTGCGCGGCATCGCCCCCGCCCGGTAGGCCTGGTGCAGCCGGTCCTCCGTCGCGGGCAGCAACAGCGACAGGTCCTGCGACACGGCCTGCACCAGCAACGCGGCGCGACCTGCCGCGTGCGCGGCGTCGACGTGCGGCACGGAGGCCGGCAGCAAGGTGCGCGCCTTCTCGGTCGCCAGCGTCGTTTCGGGAACCAGCACGGTGGCGGCCAGGGTGGGGGCGGGATCCACCCGTACCGCACGGACACCACCGCGCTCGCCCCAGGCGATGGTGAGCCCGCCCAGCAGCGCGGCTGCCACGTTGTCGGGGTGTCCCTCGATGCGGCTGGCCACGCCGAGCGCCGCGTCGTCGGGCAGCCGGCGCGCGCCGTCGTCGACGAGAGCACGCGCCAGCAGTACGCCGGCGATGACGGCGGCTGCCGAGGAGCCGAGGCCCCGCCCGTGCGGTATGCGGTTGACGCAGCGCACCTCGAGCCCCGGCCTCGGCAGGTCGAGCTCGGCGAACGTGTCGACCATCGCGCGCACCACGAGGTGCCGCTCGTCGAGCGGGACGACACCGGAGCCCACGCCCTCGACCTCCACGTCCAGGCGGTCGGCGTCGACCAGTGCGGCGGTGACGTCATCGTGCCAGCCCAGCGCCAGCCCCAGTGCGTCGAAGCCCGGGCCGAGGTTCGCGCTCGTCGCCGGAACGCGCACCGACGCCGAGGAGACCAGCTGGTTCACGGCAGCTCCGTCACAGGCCGAGCGCCGCGGCGGCGGAGGCGACGTCGGCACCGACCGTGGTCGTGACCACGGGCACGTCGCGCAGCGCGGTCTCGACGTCCTTGAGGCCGTTGCCGGTCACGGTGCAGACGACCAGCTGCCCGCTGTCCAGCGCGCCCGCGGCATGGTGCTTGAGCAGTCCGGCGACGGACGCGGCGCTCGCCGGCTCGACGAAGACGCCCTCGCGTGCCGACAGCAACCGCTGGGCAGCGAGGATCTCCTCGTCCGTGACGCTGTCGATGAGGCCCTTCGAGTCGTCGCGCGCCGAGACCGCGCCGTCCCACGACGCGGGGCTTCCGATGCGGATCGCGGAAGCGACCGTGTCGGGGTTGTCGACCCGGTGACCCAGGACGAGGGGCGCCGCACCTGCTGCCTGGAAACCCCACATCAGCGGCCGCTCCGCGCGGCCCTCGTCGGCGTACTCCACATAGCCCTTCCAGTACGCCGTGATGTTGCCGGCGTTGCCGACGGGCAAGCAGTGGATGTCGGGTGCGCGACCGAGTGCATCGACCACCTCGAACGACGCGGTCTTCTGTCCCTCGATGCGGAACGCGTTGACGGAGTTGACCAGCGATACAGGGAAGCCGTCCGCGAGCTCACGGGCCACGCGCAGGCAGTCGTCGAAGCCGCCCTCGATCTGCAGCAGCCGTGCGCCGTGGACCACGGCCTGGGCGAGCTTGCCGGCCGCGATGCGACCGTGCGGCACCAGCACGACGCACTCGATGCCGGCCTTGGCGGCGTAGGCAGCGGCCGACGCGCTCGTGTTGCCGGTCGACGCGCAGATGACCGCCGTCGCACCCTGCTCGAGAGCCTTCGAGATGGCCACCGTCATGCCGCGGTCCTTGAAGGACCCGGTGGGGTTGGCGCCCTCCACCTTCAGCCGTACGTCGCAGCCGGTCACCGAGGAGAGGTGGCCGGCCCGCACGAGCGGGGTGCCGCCCTCGCCCAGGGTCACGACCGGTGTCCGGTCGCTGACCGGCAGCCGGTCGGCGTACTCCGCGATCACGCCGAGCCACAGCGCACTCATGCTGTCCCCTCCACGCGCATCACGCTACGCACGTCGCGCACGATGTCGAGGTCGCGCAGCGCCGACACCGTCGCCGACAGCGAGGCGTCGCTCGCCCGGTGCGTGACGATGACCAGCTCCGCGTCGGCCGTGCCGTGCATCTGCTGTCGGACGCTTTCGATCGACACGCCGTGCTCCGCGAACGCGGTCGCGACCTGAGCCAGCACACCCGCGCGGTCGGCGACGTCGAGGCTGACGTGGTAGCGCGTCTGCGTGTCACCCATCGGCCGCAGCCCCAGGTCGGCGTAGGCCGACTCCCCCGGCCCGCGACCACCGGACACCCGGTTGCGCGCGACCGCGACGATGTCACCGAGCACGGCACTGGCCGTGGGCGCGCCACCCGCACCACGGCCGTAGAACATCAGCTCGCCGGCGGCCTCACACTCGACGAACACGGCGTTGAACGCCCCGCTCACACTGGCCAGCGGGTGCGTGAGAGGGATCATCGCGGGGTGCGCCCGGACCCCGATCCCGGTGCCGTCGGGCGACACCTCGGCGATGGCCAACAGCTTGACGACACAGCCCATCTCGCGTGCGCTGGCGACGTCGGCGCTGGTGACGTCCGTGATGCCCTCGCGGTGGACGTCGGCTGCCGTCACCCGGGTGTGGAAGGCCAGTGCGGCAAGGATCGCCGCCTTGGCGGCGGCGTCGAAGCCCTCGATGTCGGCGGTCGGATCGGCCTCGGCGTAGCCGAGCGCCTGTGCCTCCTCGAGGGCCTCGGCGAATCCGGCGCCGCTCTCGGTCATCCGCGTCAGGATGTAGTTGGTGGTGCCGTTCACGATGCCGAGAACGCGGCGCACCCGGTCGCCCGCGAGCGACTCGCGCAACGGCCGCAACAGCGGGATCGCGCCGGCGACGGAGGCCTCGTAGTACAGGTCGCTGCCGTACTTCTCGGCCGCGGTGAACAGCGTCGCGCCGTCCTCGGCGAGCAGCGCCTTGTTGGCGGACACGACCGACGATCCGGACTCGAGCGCGCTGAGGATCAGCGAGCGCGCCGGCTCGATACCGCCGATGACCTCGACGACGATGTCGACGTCGGGCCGGCTGACCAGCGCCTGGGCGTCGTCGGTGAACAGGTCGAGGGGCAGGTCGCCACGCGGGCGCGACGGGCGCCGCACCGCGATGCCGACCAGCTCGAGCGGGCGCCCCACGCGCGCGGCGAGGTCGTCGGCCTGCTCGATGAGCAGCCGCGCCACCTCGCTGCCCACGACACCGCAGCCGAGCATGGCCACCTTGAGCGTGTCCATGCCGGCCAGCCTGTCAGACCACGGGGCAGCGGGGCGCCCGATGGTCGCAATATGAACGACTCCGGGTCGGCTGGCCGGGCGCAGGCTCGCGCCGTGGGCCTCTCGCGGGCGGCCGGGACACGTTCCCGATCTAGCCGAGGCGGACCGTGACAGCGCGCCAGAGGGCCACGGCGAAGCCGGCGAAGGTCACGGCGGCGACCACCCCCGCGCTCAGCAGTGCACCGGCGCCGGCGTCGCGACCGGTGACGGCGAGCTGGAGCAGCCCGACGGGCAGGGCGACCACCGCCGCCAGGCCGAAGAGCGCGGCGCCGACCGTGGCGCCGAAGCCGGCAGGCAGGACGTCGTACGCCGGCTCCGGCGGGCGCCGCCGCGCACGCGCCCGGACCGCGACCCACCAGCCGAGCAGGACCAGCAGCCCCAGCACCCCCAGGTCCTCGCGGTAGCCGACCACCTCCTCGAAGTGGTGCGCGACGGCCGCCGCGGCGCAGCCGTGGGCCGAGGGCGCGTACTCGCGGAACTCCGCGCACCGCTCGGCGGTGTAGACCACTCCCGGGGCGTCGCCGGAGACGAACGGCTTGCCGAATGCCGATGCCGCCGCGAGCGCCAGGAGACCGCTCAGCCCGACCGAGACAAGCCCGATGCCGGCGACGAGGACCAGCGACGTGACCGCCTGGCCGAGCAGCGCCCTGGTCAGCGGCGAGCCGCGGTGGGACAGGCGGCGCGCCACCAGTTCCGGCTCGCCGAAGTCCGCCACGGCCGCCTGCTCCGCCGCGTCGTCGGCCAGGCCCTGCTCCCGGTGCGCCGCGGCGGCGGACAGGAGGTGGTCCTCGGCCTCCGCGAGCACCCGGCGCACGACGCGGCCCCTCCCCCGCAGCCGGTCGGCGAGCTCATCGAGGTAGGCCTCGATGGTCATGCCCGGCCCTCCGCCTGGACGACGGCGCCCACCCCGCGCCGGAACCGCCGCCAGTGCGTCCGCTCGGCGGCCAGCGCGGCCTCGCCGGAAGAGGTCAAGGCATAGACCTTGCGCCGCCGTCCGGCGCCGCGGGCTGCCGGCGGCGCGTCCGTCGCCCGGTCCCAGTGCCCCGAGAGCAGGCCGCCCCGTTCCAGCCGGTGCAGCGCCGGGTAGACGGTTCCCTCGGGCAGGTCGAAGGTTCCCTCGCTCGTGCTGCGCAGTGCAGCGATGACCGCGTAGCCGTGCGCCGGCCCGCGGGCCAGCACGGAGAGCAGCAGCAGGTCGAGGTGCCCCTTGAGCCGTTCACGGTCGTCCGCACCCGCCATACCTAGCGATCCTAGGTATGAGGGCGGTGGCCGTCCAGGTGCTAGCCCATCTCCAGCGCGAGCAGGTCGTCCACCGTCTCGCGACGCAGCAGGACACGAGCGCCTTCCTCGGTCACGGCGACGACCGGGGGGCGTGGGACGTGGTTGTAGGAGGAGGCCATCGAACGGCAGTAGGCCCCGGTGGCCGCCACAGCGAGCAGGTCGCCCGGCGCGACGTCCGTGGGCAGCCAGGTGTCGCTCACCACCACGTCGCCGCTCTCGCAGTGCTTGCCGACCACCCGCGAGAGCATCGGCGGCGCCTCCGAAGATCGGGACGCGAGGACCGCGGTGTAGTCGGCGCCGTAGAGCGCAGTGCGGATGTTGTCACTCATGCCGCCGTCGACCGACACGAAGGTGCGCAGGCCGCGCACCGGCTTGACGGTTCCGACCTCGTAGACCGTGATGGTGCCCGGACCGGCGATGCCACGTCCCGGCTCGATGGCCAGCCGCGGGATCGCCAGTCCGGACGAGGTGCACTCGCGGGTCACGATGTCGCGCAGCGACCGTGCCGTCTCGGCGACGTCGACCGGGTCGTCGTCACTCGTGTAGACGATGCCCAGGCCGCCGCCGAGGTTGAGCTCGGGAAGCTCGAGGCCGTGCTCGTCGCGGATGTCGGTCAGCACGCCCACGACGCGGTGCGCCGCCACCTCGAACCCCGACGTGTCGAAGATCTGCGAGCCGATGTGGGAGTGGACACCGATCAGGTCGAGACCGGGCGCGCCCAGCACGCGGCGTACGGCCTCGTGCACGTCGCCGTCGGTCAGCGAGAAGCCGAACTTCTGGTCCTCGTGCGCGGTCGCGATGAACTCGTGGGTATGCGCCTCGACGCCCACCGTCGCGCGCACCAGCACCCGCACCGACGTACCCCGCTGGGCGACCAGCGCGGCGAGCCGGTCGATCTCGTCGAACGAGTCGACCACGATGCGCCCGACACCGGCGTCGAGGGCGGCTGCGAGCTCGGCCCGCGACTTGTTGTTGCCGTGCATCAGCAGTCGTTCACCGGGGAAGCCCGCACGCAGTGCGACGGCGAGCTCGCCGCCGGTGCAGACGTCGAGCCCCAGCCCCTCCTCCTCGATCCAGCGTGCGACAGCCGTGCACAGAAAGGCCTTGGCGGCGTAGAAGACCAGCGCGCCACCGAAGGCCTCTCGGTACTGGCGGCAGCGGGTGCGGAAGTCGGCCTCGTCCACGAACAGCGCCGGCGTGCCGTGCTCGGCGACGAGGTCGCGTACGTCGTGGCCGCGCATCGTGAGGTGCCCTGCTGGGCTGCGGTCCACACCGAAGGGCCAGACGGCGGGGTCGAGTACGTCGAGGTCCGCGGCCGGGACGCCGAGCGACGCCTCGTGCGTCAGTTCCCCGGACCGCGGCCCGGCGGGATGTGCGCGCACCGGCCGCTACATCCGCTCGGGGGCGCTGACGCCGAGCAGCGCCAGACCGTTGCGCAGCACGACCCGCGTGGCCTCGACCAGCCAGAGCCGCGCGCGGTGCAGGTCGGTGGTCTCTTCGTCGCCGCGTGGCAGCACCCGGCAGACGTCGTAGAAGCGGTGGTAGGTGCCCGCCAGCTCCTCGAGGTAGCGGGCGACGCGGTGCGGCTCCCGCAGCTCGGCGGCGGTCGCGACGACGCGGGGGAACTCGCCCAGGGCGCCGAGCAGGTCTCCTTCGCGGTCGTGACCGAGCAGCTCGGGCCGGAACGCATCGGGATCGCCGAGCGGGATGGCCAGCTCTGAGGCGTTGCGCAGCAGGCTCGCGACCCGGGCGTGCGCGTACTGCACGTAGTAGACCGGGTTGTCGTTGGTGTGCCGCGTCCAGAGGTCCAGGTCGAGATCGATCGGTGAGTCGGAGGAGTAGCGAGCCAGCGCGTACCGGGCAGCGTCGGCTCCGATGGCGTCGACCATGTCCACGAGCGCGACGTAGTCGCCCGCACGCTTGCTCATGCGTACGGGCTCGCCGTCCCGCACGAGGTTGACCAGCTGGCCGATCAGCACTTCCAGCGTCCGGTCGGGGTCGTCGCCGAAGCACGCCGCGACGGCGCGCAGGCGCCCGACGTAGCCGTGGTGGTCGGCGCCGAGCAGGTAGATGCAGCGATCGAAGCCCCGCTCACGCTTGTCGAGGTAGTAGGCGCAGTCAGCGAGGAAGTAGGTCGGTTCACCTCCGGTGCGCACCAGGACACGGTCACGGTCGTCGCCGAAGGTGGTGGTGCGCAGCCAGACCGCGCCGTCCTCCTCGAAGACGTGACCGTGTGACCGCAACCTCTCCAGGGCCGCATCGAGCTCGCCCTTCTCATGGAGCTCTTTCTCGTTGAAGTAGACGTCGAACGTCACGCCGAAGTCCGCGAGGCTGTCGCGGATCTCCGCGAACATCAGGTCGACACCGGCAGCGCGGAACTGCTGCTGGGCTGCCTCGTCACCCCGATCGAAGATGTCCGGCCGGCTGGCCACGATCTGCTTCGCGATGTCGTCGATGTATGCGCCCGCGTAGCCGTCCTCGGGCGTGGGCTTGTCCTGGGCTGCGGCCATCAGCGACCGGCCGAACCGGTCGATCTGCGACCCGGCGTCGTTGAAGTAGTACTCCCGGGTGACCTCCGCGCCCGAGGCAGTGAGCACCCGTGCGAGGGCGTCTCCGACCGCGGCCCAGCGGACGGCACCGATGTGCACGGGCCCCGTGGGGTTCGCACTGACGAACTCGAGGTTGATCCGCTGACCGGCCATCGTCGACGTACGGCCGTAGTCCTCGTCGGCGGCCACGACCGTGCGCGCGAGCTCGCCCTGGGCGCCCGGTTCGAGGGTGATGTTGAGGAACCCGGGGCCCGCGATGTCGACGCTGGCGACGCCGGGAGTCTCCCGCAACGGCTTGGCGATCGTCTCGGCCACCTCGCGCGGAGGCCGACGGGCAGGCTTGGCCAGCTGCAGCGGAAGACTGGTGGCGTAGTCGCCGTGCTCCCTGTTCTTCGGCCGCTCCACCTTGACGTCCCCGGGCACGGCGACATCGAGGTCACCCGAGTCGACCGCCGCGCGTACGGCGGCGAGGACGGCGTCGGCGAGATCGGCGGGGGTCACGGCTCCAGGCTATCGGTGGCGTTCAACTCACTTCGGGCTCGACCAGTTCGCGGACCGTGCGCACCAGGGTGTCGGGATCGAAGGGCTTCGTGACGTAGGCGTCGACGCCCACCTGGCGGCCCTTGCGCAAGTCGGTCTCCTGTGCGCTCGCGCTGACCACCGCGATCTTGAGGTGGCAGGTGCGCGGGTCGGCCCGCAGCCGGGCCACGGTGTCGAAGCCGTCGAGGCGCGGCATCACGACGTCGATCGTCATGACGTCCGGCGCGATGTCGTAGATCTTGTCGAGGGCGTCCTGGCCGTCGACCGCCTGGTGGACCTCGAAACCCTCCAGCTCCAGGTTCACCGTGATCAGGCGACGGATCACGGGACTGTCGTCGACGACAAGCACCCGCACCTGCCGCTCACCCATGGCGCGAGGCTAGACCGGCACGACGACCGGCGTGGGCGAATGCGACAGGCTGGTAATCTTCCCCCTGCCCGAGCCCCCGTAGCTCAGGGGATAGAGCACCGCCCTCCGGAGGCGGTGGCGCAGGTTCGAATCCTGCCGGGGGCACCCGTGTGATGTCTCAGGACATCGGAGTAGGCCGGACCTGCAATCTGCAGGTTCGGCCTACTTCTTTGTGGGCCCGGGTGGTCGGCCGGTGGGTTGGTAGTCGCGTCGTGGGTCG
>JAVEDI010000010.1 GCA_030841035.1 Actinomycetota bacterium | reverse complement strand
CCAGCGCACCGCGGCCTTGCCAGAGTTCCTCCACACCTACAACCATCACAGGACCCACACCGCGCTCGACGGCAAACCCCCAATCAGCCGCATCCCCGTCAACAACCTCACGGGGCACAACAGCTAGGCCGCGGAGTACGTCACGATCGAAATGGCGATGTAGTGGGCGACGAAGGCCCCCAGCGTCAGCGCGTGGAAGACCTCGTGGAAGCCGAACCAGCGCGGCGACGGGTCGGGTCGCCGCAGCGCATAGACCACCCCGCCGACGCTGTAGAGGCCGCCGCCTATCGCGAGCAGTGTGACCACGACCGGGCCGCCGGTGGCGAGGATCTCGGGCAGGTAGAAGACCGCGACCCACCCCAGCGCGATGTAGACCGGCGTGTACAGCCAGCGCGGTGCACCCACCCAGAACACCCGGAACGCGATGCCCGCCAGCGCGCAGCACCAGACCACCCACAGCAGGGTCGTCCCGCCGTCGTTCTGCAGCAGCAGCAGGCTGAACGGCGTGTAGGTGCCGGCGATGATCAGGAAGATGTTGGAGTGGTCCAGCCGCTTGAGCCGTTTCTCGGCGCGTGGCGACCAGTTCCCGCGGTGGTAGGCCGCGCTGACGCCGAAGAGCAGCGCCGCGCTGGCGGCGTAGATGGCCGTCGCGATCGTGGCGCGCGTGCCGTCGGCCAGGACCACGAGCACGACGCCCGCCGCGAGGGCGACCGGGAAGGTACCCGCATGCAGCCAGCCGCGCAGCCGGGGCTTCACCGCCTGCACCAGCTCCTCGACAGCGCCCTCGATGCCTCGAGAGCGGCTCTCGTGGTCCGGGGCGGGTGAGGGAGCGGTCATGGCCGCAGCCTAATCTACGCAACCGTAAGTTACTGATCGGTAGTTCGACCCGCACCCGCCGCGGCGGCCAAGGGGCGTCGCAGCCGCGGCGGTATCGTGGCTGACGCGGGTCGCACGGCTGTGGCCCCGTCCACGGTCGCGGGCGTTTCGGTCCGCGGCACCCGGCGAGGAGGCGACCAGCAGCAATGGGTCTGCGTGAGGTCGCCTACCGCACCTACGCCCGCCGGCTGGCCCGCGACCTCGACCCGCAGCAGATGCCCCGGCACGTCGGCGTCATCGTCGACGGCAACCGCCGCTGGGCCCGCGCGATCGGCGAGCAGTCGAGCACCGGGCACCGCGCCGGCGCCGACAAGATCCAGGAGTTGCTCGGCTGGTGCGACGAGCTCCATGTCGAGGTGGTCACGCTCTGGCTGCTCTCGACCGACAACCTCGCCCGGCCTCCCGACGAGCTGGCACCGCTGGTGGCCATCATCGAGGAAGCGGTCACCGGCCTGGCGGACACCGGGCGCTGGCGGGTGCGCCCGATGGGCGCCCTGGACCTGCTGCCCGACCGCACCGCGCGGTTGCTCAAGGAAGTCGACGAGCAGACCTCCGGCATCGCGGGCATGAGTGTCAACGTGGGCATCGGCTACGGGGGCCGGCGCGAGATCGCCGACGCGGTCCGTTCGCTGCTGCAGGAGCACGCGAGCCGCGGTACGTCGATCGAGGACCTCGCCCAGCTGCTCGACGTGGAGCACATCGCCGAGCACCTCTACACCAAGGGTCAGCCCGACCCCGACCTGGTCATCCGTACGTCGGGCGAGCAGCGACTGTCGGGCTTCCTGCTGTGGCAGAGCGCGCACTCGGAGTTCTACTTCTGCGAGGCCTACTGGCCCGATTTCCGCAAGGTCGACTTCCTGCGCGCCATCCGCGCCTACGCCGCGCGGCAACGGCGTTTCGGCGCCTGAGGCGACCGGCGGGGCGTTCACCCGTTCGTCACGCGCGAGCCCCGCGTGTCGGCACGGAGCGGCACCGGTCGCGGCGTACCGTCGAATCGGCGGTGGGCATCCACGTCCTCCGTCCGGGAGGCCACCTTCGTGCATGCGCGCGGACTCGACCCGCTGCCCAAGGCAGCGGGAGGGGGGCCGGTCACCGGCCCGCGGGCCTGGTCCCGGCACCGACCGACACCCGCATGGCGTCGCGCAGCAGGCCGTGGGTGTCCGTTCCAGGGAGAACCGCATCGTGACCTCCGTTCGCGCTGACACCGACTCCGCCCGACCCGTCGCAGGCTCCGATGCCGTGGCTGCGCGACGTCGTACGTACGTGCTCGACACCAGCGTGCTGCTGTCCGATCCCAGGGCCTTGCTGCGCTTCGCCGAGCACGAGGTGGTCCTGCCGGTGGTGGTGGTCACCGAGCTGGAGGCCAAGCGCGCGCATCCCGAGCTGGGCTACTTCGCCCGCCAGGCGCTGAGGCTGCTCGACGACCTGCGCGTCGAGCACGGCCGCCTCGACGTGCCGCTGCCGGTGGGCGAGGTCGGGGGCACGCTCCGCGTCGAGCTCAACCACGTCGATGCGTCGCTGCTGCCCACCGGGTTCCGGTCGAGCGAGCGGGGCAACGACAACGACACCCGCATCCTGGCGGTGGCACGCAACCTGGCGTCGGAGGGCTGCGACGTCAGGCTGGTCAGCAAGGACCTCCCGATGCGGGTGAAGGCCTCGGCCGTCGGGCTCGCCGCCGAGGAGTACCGCGGCACCGGCACGGTCGAGTCGGGCTGGACAGGGATGGCCGAGGTGACCGTGCCGGCCGCGCTCATCGACCATCTGTACGACGGCGAGGGTGGCGCCGTCGAGCTCGAGGAGGCGCGCCAGCTGCCCTGTCACACCGGGCTCGTACTGGTGTCCGACCGGGGTAGCGCGCTCGCCCGCGTGACACCCGAGAAGCAGCTGCGGCTGGTGCGCGGTGACCGGGACGCGTTCGGGCTGCACGGGCGCAGCGCGGAGCAGCGCGTCGCACTCGACCTGTTGCTCGACCCGGACGTCGGCATCGTCTCGCTCGGCGGCCGCGCGGGCACCGGTAAGTCGGCGCTGGCGCTGTGCGCGGGTCTCGAGGCGGTCATGGAGCGGCGCCAGCACCGCAAGGTGATGGTGTTCCGGCCGCTGTACGCCGTCGGTGGTCAGGACCTCGGCTACCTGCCCGGCACCGAGGCGGAGAAGATGAACCCGTGGGCGCAGGCGGTCTTCGACACCCTGGGCGCCCTCATCACCTCCGACGTCGTCGAGGAGGTGATGGACCGGGGGATGCTCGAGGTGCTGCCGTTGACCCACATCCGCGGCCGGTCGCTGCACGACGCCTACGTCATCGTCGACGAGGCGCAGTCGCTGGAGCGCAACGTGCTGCTCACCGTGCTCTCGCGCGTCGGGCAGGGCTCCCGCGTCGTCCTCACTCACGACGTCGCGCAGCGCGACAACCTGCGCGTCGGCCGCCACGACGGTGTGGGCTCGGTGATCGAGGCGCTCAAGGGGCACCCGTTGTTCGCGCACGTGACGCTGACCCGGTCCGAGCGGTCACCGATCGCCGCGCTGGTCACCGAGCTGCTCGAGGACACGCCGATCTGAGGTCCGTAGCCGACCCTGTCCCGGGCTCCAGCACGGCGGCTTGCCCGCGTCAGGGATGGGTCATGCTGAGGACGTCGAGCGCTTCGTCGAGCTGCTTCTCGGTCAGCTTGCCCTCGGCGACGTAACCGTTGTCGAGCACGACCTCGCGGATGGTGCGCCGCTCGGCGAGCGCCTGCTTGGCCACCTTCGCCGCGGCCTCGTAGCCGATGTACTTGTTCAACGGCGTGACGATCGACGGCGAGGACTCGGCGTACTCCCGGGCTCGCTCGACGTCGGCCTCGATGCCATCGACGCAGCGGTCGGCCGCCAAACGCGCGATCGCGGCGAGCAGCCGGACCGACTCGAGCACGTTGCGCGCCAGCATCGGCATCATCACGTTCAGCTCGAAGTTGCCGGCGGCGCCGCCGAACGCGATCGCGGCGTCGTTGCCGATGACCTGGGCGCAGACCATACACAGCGCCTCGGGAATGACCGGGTTGACCTTGCCCGGCATGATCGAGGAGCCCGGTTGCAGATCGGGCAGCCGGATCTCGGCGAGCCCAGCGCGCGGCCCCGAGCCCATCCACCGCAGGTCGTTGGAGACCTTGTAGAGCGACACCGCGACCGTGCGCAGCTGCCCGGACAGCTCGACCAGCGCGTCGCGCGCCCCCTGCGCCTCGAAGTGGTCGCGCGCCTCGGTGAGCGGCAGCCCGGTGGCCTGCGCCACCTCCTCGATGACTCGCGCCGAGAAACCGGGCGGGGTGTTGATGCCGGTGCCCACCGCGGTGCCGCCCAGCGGCAGCTCCGCCAGCCGCGGCAGGGTGGACTCGAGGCGCTCGATGCCGAGCCGCACCTGGGCGGCGTAGCCGCCGAACTCCTGACCGAGCGTCACCGGTGTCGCGTCCATCAGGTGGGTGCGGCCGCTCTTGACGACGCCGGCGAACTCCTCCGCCTTGCGGGAGAAGGCCTCCTCGAGGTGGCGCAACGCGGGGATGAGCTCGTTGACCACTGCTGAGGTGGCCGCCACGTGGATCGAGGAGGGGAATACGTCGTTCGAGGACTGTGAGGCGTTGACGTGGTCGTTGGGGTGCACCTCGCGGCCCAGCCGCTCGGTGGCGAGAGTGGCGAGGACCTCGTTGGTGTTCATGTTGCTCGACGTGCCCGATCCGGTCTGGAACACGTCGACCGGGAAGTGCGCGTCCCAGTCGCCGCGGGCGACCTCGGCGGCCGCCGACACGATGGCATCGGCCAGGTCGGGCTCGAGCACGCCGAGCTGCGCATTGACCGTGGCGGCGGCGGCCTTGATGCGGGCCAGCGCCTCGATGTGGCTGCGCTCGAGCGTCGCGCCGCTGATCGGGAAGTTCTCGATGGCGCGCTGCGTCTGGGCACGCCACTTGGCGTCCTTGGGGACGCGTACCTCGCCCATGGAGTCGTGCTCGGTGCGGAAGCCTTCGCCGTCGGTCTCGGTGTCGCTGCGGGTGGCGCTCATGCCACAGTCCTACCCCACGCTCGGTCCCGGAGTCAGCCCGCGGGGCCGCGGCCGATGCTGAGGGCCACCGGCCGGGCCGTCTCGGCGAAGAAGTCGTTGCCCTTGTCGTCGACCACGATGAATGCGGGGAAGTCCTCGACCACGATCTTCCAGACCGCCTCCATGCCGAGCTCGGGGTACTCCAGCACCTCGACGTGCTTGATGCAGTCCTGCGCCAACCGCGCCGCAGGGCCACCGATCGACCCGAGGTAGAAACCGCCGTACGTGCGGCACGCGTCGGTCACCTGCGCCGAGCGGTTGCCCTTCGCGAGCATGACCAGCGAGCCGCCCGCCTCCTGGAAGGCGCCCACGTAGGAGTCCATGCGCCCGGCCGTCGTGGGCCCGAACGAGCCGGACGCGTAGCCCTGCGGCGTCTTGGCCGGTCCGGCGTAGTAGACGGCGTGGTCGCGCAGGTACGCCGGCAGGGCCTCTCCCGCGTCGAGCCGTTCCTTCAGCTTTGCGTGGGCGATGTCGCGGGCCACGACGACCGGGCCCGACAGCGACAGCCGCGTCCTCACCGGGTAGCGCGAGAGCTGCGCGCGGATCTCGTCCATCGGGCGGTTCAGGTCGATGCGCACGACCTCGGTCGCGTCGCCGGCGTCGAGGTGCTCGTCGGTGACCTCGGGCAGGAACCGCGCCGGGTCACGCTCGAGCTGCTCCAGGAACACGCCCTCAGCGGTGATCTTGCCGAGCGCCTGCCGGTCGGCGGAGCACGAGACGGCGATCGCCACCGGGCAGGAGGCGCCGTGCCGCGGCAGCCGCACGACGCGCACGTCGTGGCAGAAGTACTTGCCGCCGAACTGCGCCCCGATGCCGAACCCCCGCGTCAGCTCCAGCACCTGCTCCTCGAGCTCGACGTCGCGAAAGCCGTGCCCCACGGGCGAGCCGGACAGCGGCAGGTTGTCCAGGTACTTCGCCGACGCGTACTTCGCCGTCTTGAGCGCGAACTCCGCGGAGGTGCCACCCACCACGATCGCGAGGTGGTAGGGCGGGCAGGCCGCTGTGCCCAGCGAGCGCAGCTTCTCGTCGAGGAAGCGCAGCATCGCCTCGGGATTGAGGACGGCCTTCGTCTCCTGGTAGAGGAAGGACTTGTTGGCGCTGCCGCCGCCCTTGGCCATGAAGAGGAAGGTGTACGACGGGTCGTCGCCGGAGGGCGTCGAGTAGATCTCGACCTGCGCCGGCAGGTTCGACCCGGTGTTGGCCTCCTCCCACATCGACAGCGGCGCGAGCTGGGAGTAGCGCAGGTTGAGGCGCGTGTAGGCGTCGTACACACCGCGGGAGATGGCGGCGCCGTCGTCGCCACCGGTCAGCACGCGCTCGCCCTTCTTGCCCATGACGATCGCGGTGCCGGTGTCCTGGCACATCGGCAGTACACCGGCCGCGGCGATGTTGGCGTTCTTGAGCAGGTCGAGGGCCACGAACCGGTCGTTGCCCGAGCTGTCGGGGTCATCGACGATGCGACGCAGCTGGGCAAGATGAGCCGGCCGCAGGTAGTGGGCGATGTCGTGCATCGCCTCGCTCGTCAGCCGGGTGAGCGCCGCCGGGTCGATGCGCAGGAACCGCGCACCGCCGGCCTGGAACGTCGACACGCCCTCCGGCGTGATCAGCCGGTACTCGGTCTGGTCGGGACCGGTCGGCAGCAGCTCGGAGTAGGTGAACTCGGGCACGGATGCGTTCCTCGCCTACGTCGGTGGGTTCGCGGCCCAGGCTAGGCGGTGGCGACCGGCACGGGACAGGGCGACCGGCGCCCGTCCGGCGTATCGTGCCAACCATGAGCACCGCCGGCGCACCAGAGCCCACCACGCGGCCGGATGCCGCCCACCTCGACCAGGACGCCGAGTGCCTCGAGGACCCGGTGCACTGCGGCGACGCCCGCCACCAGCACGAGGCCCACGAGCACCCCCGGACGCCCCCCGCGCCGCCCGCGGGCTGATCGGGTCTCAGCCCGGCCGCGAGCGCAGCCAGGCCAGCACGTCGCCTGCGTGGCGGTCGGGCGGGAAGACGGGGTACCACACGTGGGTCACGACCGCGTCCTCGATCACCATGGTCAGGCGGCGGAGCAGCGTCTGACCCGCGGCCTCGAAGGTCGGCAACGACAGTGCGCGCGTCAGCTCCAGGCCGTGGTCGGACAGCAACGCGAACGGTAGCGAGAGGTTCGCGACCGCCGCCTGCTGATAGGCCGTGTCCTGGGTCGAGACGCCGTAGACGCGCGTGCCGAGCGCCGCGAGCTCGCCGTGGTGGTCGCGGAACCCGCACGACTCAGGGGTGCAGCCGCGGGCGCCCGGGATGGTGTCCCAGTCGGCGACGAGCGGACCCTTGCCCGGCTCCCCGGTACGCGGGTACGCGTAGACCACGGTCCGACCGCGCAGCGCCGCGAGGTCCACGGCCGACCCGTCGGTCGCCGGGAGGGCGACCGACGGCAACGTCGTGCCGTCCAGGTGGTCGGCCGCCCCGTCGTCGACGGGGACCGGCAGGTCCTCGGGCAGGTCCAGGAGGTCGGGCGACATCGACCGACCCTAGGTGGCGTGGTCGAAGTCGACCGATGCGTAGGCGCGCAGCTTGTCCAGCTGGTGCTCGCTCTCCACCAGCCGGATCGTGCCGCTGCGCGAGCGCATCACGATCGAATGGGTCCGCACCCCGGCGCCCCGGTAGCGCACCCCCCGCAGCAGCTCGCCGTCGGTGATGCCGGTCGCGACGAAGAACACGTCGTCGCCGTTGACCAGCTCGTCGGTGACGAGCACCCGGTCCAGGTCGTGGCCCGCGTCGAGCGCCTTCTGCCGCTCGTCATCGTCCTTGGGCCACAGCCGGCCCTGGATGACGCCGCCCAGCGTCTTGAGTGCACAGGCGGCGATGATGCCCTCGGGTGTGCCGCCGATACCGAGCATCAGGTCGATGCCGGTGCCCTCGCGCGCCGCCATGATCGCGCCGGCGACGTCCCCGTCGGTGATGAACTTGATGCGGGCGCCGGTCGCCCGCACCTGCTCCACGATCTGCTCGTGGCGCGGCCGGTCGAGGATCACGACCGTGACGTCGGAGGGCGACTCGTTCTTCGCGCGCGCCACGCGGCGTACGTTCTCGCCGACCGGGATGCGGATGTCCACGGCATCGGCCGCGTCGGGCCCGGTCACCAGCTTGTCCATGTAGAAGACCGCCGAAGGGTCGAACATCGACCCGCGCGGCGACACAGCGAGCACCGACAGGGCGTTGCCCATGCCGAGCGCGGTCAGCCGGGTGCCGTCGATGGGGTCGACGGCGACGTCGCACTCCGGGCCCCGACCGTCGCCGACGCGCTCGCCGTTGTAGAGCATCGGGGCCTCGTCCTTCTCGCCCTCGCCGATGACCACGGTGCCGTTCATGCTGACGGTGCTGATCAGCGACCGCATGGCGTTCACGGCCGCTCCGTCGGCGCCGTTCTTGTCGCCACGCCCGACCCAGCGGCCGCCGGCCATCGCGGCGGCCTCGGTGACGCGCACCAGCTCCAGCGCGAGGTTGCGGTCGGGCGCCTCGGGCCGGGGCGCGAGCGCGGCCGGCACCGCGGGCGTGATCGGGTCGGTCATCGCTGCATCAGCTCCCTTGGCGCGCCGTCGGCGCGCTGCCCTGGAAATGGTAGTCACGGCGATCGGGGACAATGCAGGGGTGACCGAGACGCCGACGACGCCTGCGCAGCCTCCGGCCGCTGGGACTCCTTCGCCGGGGCCGACGCCGGCGACGCGGCGGCGCGGGCGCGAGACGGTCGGCGACATGGTGCGGTCGTTGGCGCTGGTGCTGGTCGTGGTGGCCGTCGTCGTGCTGCTCACGCTGCGCGACGAGCCCAAGGCGCGGATCACCCCGATCGACTACACCGCAACGCTCGGCGAGATCCGAGCGCAGGCGGCGTACGACGTCCTCGCACCGGCCGGGCTCGGCTCCGGCTGGCGAGCCACCAGCGCCCGCGCCACGAGCGAGGGCGAGGCGACCAGGTGGCACCTGGGTCTGGTGACGCCCGCGGGGCACTACGCGGCGGTCGAGCAGAGCGACGGGTCGCGCCGGAGCTTCGTGGACACCGTCGCCCGGGGCAGCCACCGGGCGGGCACCGTGCGCATCGGCGGCGTCGTGTGGACGCGGCTGGAGGGCGGGCAGCCCGAGCAGCGAGCGCTGCAGCGCACGTCGGGCGGCGCGACGACGCTCGTCGCGGGCAGCGCCTCGTGGCCGGAGCTGGACCGGCTCGCCCGGTCGCTGCGGCCCGGCTAGTTGTCCCCGGCCTTCTCCTCCTCACCTGACGCCGCGGCCGCCAGTCGGGCACGTGCCCCGTCGAGCCACTCCTGGCAGATCGTGGCGAGCTGCTCGCCGCGCTCCCACAGGGCGAGGGACTCCTCGAGCGTCGCGCCCCCGGTCTCGAGCCGTCGGACGACCTCGGTGAGCTCCTCGCGCGCCTGCTCATAGCCGGGGCGTCGGTCGGTCGGCTGGTCGGTCGGGTCGGTGGCCACGGGTGCCAGCGTAGGGTCCTGGCCGCGTCCGACGGGTCGACCAGGGCGCGCGACCTGCCGGCGGCGGTGCGCTGCCGGACGGCGGGGTCAGCCGCTCGGAGTGCTCGGCGCTGCGCCGCTGCCCACCTCGACGCTGAGCTCGCCCTCGGCCAGCCTGGCGCGCAACGTCTCTCCGGGCCGCACGTCGCCGGCTCGGCGCACGACATGGCCGTCGGCGCGCTGCAGGACGGCGTAGCCGCGCTCGAGGGTGGCGGCAGGGGAGAGGGCGGTGACGCGGGCCCGGGTGTGCGCCAGGTTGTCGGCCGCACGCTCCAGCGACGAGCTCAGGGAGCGCCGGCCACGGTCGCGCAGCGCCGTGAGGCCCTCCTGACGCCCGTCGACGATGGAGGTCGGCTCGGCCAGACAGGGCCGGCTGCGCAGCGATCGGACGGTGGCAACCTCACGGTCGAGCCGTGTGCCCAGCGCCGCGCGCAGGCGCCGGCGTACGGCGCCGACGCGTTCGAGCTCCTCGGTCACGTCGGGCACGACCCGCTTGGCCGCGTCGGTCGGCGTCGAGGCCCGCACGTCGGCGACGAGGTCGAGCAGCGGGGCATCCTGCTCGTGGCCGATCGCGCTGACGACCGGGGTGCGGCAGGCGGCCACGGCCCGCACCAGCGCCTCGTTGGAGAAGGGCAGCAGGTCCTCGATCGAGCCGCCGCCTCGGGTGATCACGATGACGTCGACCTCGGGGTCGCGTTCGAGTCGCTGCACCGCCTCGCCGACCTCGGTCACCGCCGCGGGGCCCTGTACCGCGACCTCCTCCACACGGAAGCGCACCGCCGGCCACCGCCGCCGGGCGTTCTCCACGACGTCGTGCTCGGCGGCGGACGCACGACCGCAGATCAGCCCGACGACGGTCGGCAGGAACGGCAGCGGCCGCTTGCGATCGGCCGCGAACAGACCCTCCGCCCCGAGCACGCCGCGCAGCTGCTCCAGCCGGGCGAGCAGCTCGCCGACACCGACCGGGCGCAGCTCGTCGGCCGCCAGCGAGAACGTCCCGCGTGTCGCGAAGAACCGCGGCTTGGCGTGGACGACGACGTGCGCGCCCTCGCGCAGTCCGCCGGCGAGGACGTCGACGAGCGCGCGGTGGCACGTGACCGTCAGGGACATGTCGGCGACCGGGTCGCGCAGCACCAGGAACACCGTCGCCTGGCCCGGGCGCCGGGTGAGCTGGGTCACCTGGCCCTCCACCCACACCGCGCCGAGCCGGTCGACCCACTGCGTGACCAGCTGCGACACCCGTCGTACGGGCAGCGGCTGCTCCGCGGACGTCTCGACCGGCACGGGCAGCGAGCCTAGCGAGCCGGCCTGGCCCCCGTGATCTCGCTCACCACGGGCCGCGGCGTGCGCCGCCTACCATGGAGGCATGACCCCGACGCACCGACGTGTCCTGCTCGCCGCCCCCCGCGGCTACTGCGCAGGGGTCGACCGGGCCGTGATCACCGTCGAGAAGGCCCTCGAGACCTACGGCGCCCCGGTCTACGTCCGCAAGCAGATCGTGCACAACAAGCACGTGGTCGAGACGCTGCAGGAGCGTGGGGCCATCTTCGTCGAGGAGACTGACGAGGTGCCCGAGGGCGCGACCGTGGTCTTCAGCGCGCACGGCGTCGCGCCGGTGGTCCACGAGCAGGCCGGCCGCCGCGGGTTGCGGACCATCGACGCCACCTGCCCGCTGGTCACCAAGGTCCATGCCGAGGCGCGCCGCTTCGCCAGCGACGACTTCGACATCCTGCTGGTCGGCCACGAGGGCCACGAGGAGGTGGTCGGCACCACCGGTGAGGCGCCCGACCACGTGCACCTGGTCGACGGCCCGCGTGGTGTCGACGACGTCGTCGTGCGCGACCCCGAGAAGGTCGCCTGGCTCTCCCAGACCACGCTGTCGGTCGACGAGACCCTCGAGACCGTACGCCGGCTGCGGGAGCGCTTCCCCGCGCTGCTCGACCCGCCGAGCGACGACATCTGCTACGCGACCCAGAACCGCCAGCTGGCGGTGAAGGAGATCGCCGCCGGAGCCGAGCTGGTCATCGTCGTCGGGTCCACCAACTCGTCCAACTCCGTGCGCCTCGTCGAGGTGGCCCTGGAGAGCGGCGCAGCGGACAGCCGGCTGGTCGACAAGGCCTCGGAGCTCGACGAGGCGTGGCTCGAGGGCGTCAGCACCGTGGGCGTCACCAGCGGTGCGTCGGTCCCCGAGATCCTGGTCCGCGGCGTGCTCGACTGGCTCGCCGAGCGGGGCTTCGCCGAGGTGCAGGAGGTCGTCTCGGCGCAGGAGAGCCTGCTGTTCGCGCTGCCGCCCGAGCTGCGTCGCGACATGAAGGCTCGAGAGGCGCAGACGGCCGGCACCGCTGACGTGATCTCCTAGCCGAGGTTGCGGCCGACGTACAGCACGTCGGGCTCGCCGCGGGCGACGGGTACCTCGATGACGTGCACCTCGGCGAGGTGCAGTCCGAGTCGTTCCTCGTAGGCGGGCGACGCGTGCGCGCTCCACACGGCGAGCACTCCCCAGTCCCGCAGCGAGCCGACCACCAGTGCGCTGCCCTCGTCGCCGTACAACCAGGCGTTCGACTCGGTCACCGTCCAGTCCGGCCCGTTGTCCACGTCGAGGCACACCACGTCGTAGCGGCCTCCTGCGTCGCCCAGGTGCTCGGCGAGGTCGCCGACGACGACCTCGACCCGTGGGTCCTCGAGGGCGTGGCCGGAGTACGCCGCCAGGTGGCTCGTGTGCCAGGCGACCAGCGCGGGCTCGATCTCGACGACCGTGACCAGCTCGACCCGGGGATCCGCGAGCGCGGCGACCAGCGAGAAGCCGACACCCAGCCCTCCTATCAGCACCTGGTCGGGATCCTCGTGCAACCCCAGCGCAGTGTCGACCAGCAGCCGCTCGGAGCGCCCGTGCCGGGTGTCCATCAGGAACACGCCGTTGCTGATGACCTCGTGGTGGGCGCCGACTCTGCGCAGCACCAGCTCGCCGCGGTCCGTGCTGACCCGCTCGACGACGACCGGCTCGACCACCTCGCGACCCGGCGCCTCCTCCATGAGCGCATGCTGCGGCACGCCGGGCGCCCCGGCGTCACCGGGGCAGGCGAGGTGCCGGTGCGCCGGACCGCCCCGGCTGGTCAGCGACGCACGAGGTGGACCACGACCCGCGTCAAGGCGACGGCCGCCGCGAGCGCTGTCCCGACGAACAGGGTGGGGGCCGAAAGGGCGAGGGTGGTGGCCACGTCGAGCGCCATCTCGCGCCGGCCGGCCGCCTGCCCGCCCGACCAGGTCTGCACAGCGGCGGCACCGGCGTACAGCAACGGAGGCAGCACCACGGCGGCGAGCAGCGACCGGACCCGCAGCGCCCCCGCGAGGAGCACGCAGCACAGGATGAACGTCACGCGGAACCCGAGGCCCAAGGTGTCGCCCAACGCCAGGTCGAGCGCGGCAGCCGCGCCGAGGACCAGCACCCCGAGCAGCGCGCCGCCGGGGGCGGTGAGACCGGGGCGGGCGGACGGCAGCGCGGCCCGCAACCGCAGGGACAGCGGCCCGGTGTCCGCGCTCGAGAGGTCGCCCGCCGACCGGGACGGGGACGGCGGTGTCGCCGGGACAGTCGAGGGCGGCGCGGGCTCGGGTGCCGGCAGCGTGGCGGCCGGCGGCTGCGCCGGCACGGTCGGCGCGGCGGTGGTCGGCAGGCCGGTGGGGATCGGGGTGCCGGTGCTGATCGTCATTTCGTCACGGTAGGTGGGGCGGCGAGGCGTGCCCATGCGACACGCAGAGGGCCTTCCTGGTGGGCCGCCTGCCTACTGGGCGCGGCGCAGCGGCGCGCTGACCGGCGGCTGGAGAGAGGTCACCATCTCCTCGACGCTCGGTAGGTCGTCGGCTTCGCGCTCGAGGTCGGCGAGCAGCTCCGGAGCCCCCAGCGGTCGCGGCGTCGCCTCGACCGGTGTGGGCGCCGCCAGGTCGGCGTCGGTGACCTGCAGCTCGGCCATCTTGCGGGCCTGCACGAGCACGGTGCGCTCCAGCGATCCGACGGTCTTGTTGTAGTCGTCGACGGCGCGGCCCAGGGTCTTGCCCAGCTTGTCGACATGGCCGCCCAGCGTGCCGAGCCGCCGGTAGAGCTCCCGGCCGAGCTCGA
Source organism: Actinomycetota bacterium (assembly GCA_030841035.1). Lineage (GTDB taxonomy): Bacteria > Actinomycetota > Actinomycetes > JACCUZ01 > JACCUZ01 > BP-173. The sequence continues at coordinate 63,784 of JAVEDI010000010.1, read as the reverse complement.
ACACTGACCGCGCGTGTGCGGTGAGCGCCTCCTGCTGCCAGGAGTAGGCGATGGTGCGCAGCATCGCCATCAAGGTCGTGGGCGTGGCGATGAGGACGCGGCGGCCCATGGCGTCGTCGAGCAGCGCCGGGTCCCGCTCGAGAGCGGGCGCCAGGAAGGCGTCGCCGGGCACGAACAGGACGACGAACTCCGGCGTAGGGTCGAACGCCCGCCAGTACTCCTTGGCTGCCAGACCGACGACGTGGTCGCGCAGGTGTCCGGCATGGGCGCGCATCCGCGCCTCGACGACGTCGGGGTCGCGGGACTCGGCCGCCTCGAGGTAGGCGGCAAGCGAGACCTTGGCGTCCACGACCACCTGCTTGCCGCCCCCTAGCCGCACGACGAGATCGGGCCGGATGCTGCCCTCGTCGGTGACCGCCGTGGCCTGCTCGACGAAGTCGCAGTGCTCGACCATGCCGGCCATCTCGACGACGCGGCGCAGCTGCATCTCGCCCCAGCGCCCCCGCGCCTGGGGCGCCCGCAGGGCGTTGACCAGCGACGTGGTCTGCGCGCCGAGCGCCTCGGATGCCTGCCGCACGAAGCCCACCTGTTCGGTCAGCGACACGTAGGCGCTCAGCCGGGCCCCCTCGAGCTCGCGCAGGTGGGACTCGACCTTGGTGAGCGCCTCGCGCAGCGGCGCCACCGTGACGGCCAGGTCCTGCCGGTCACCCGCGGTCGTGTCGGCCACGGTGAGCCGCTCGCGCAGCAGGTCACGCTCGGCGGCGAGGCCGGCGGAACGCGATCGGGCGGCGAGCCAGCCCAGCGCGGCCCCCATGGCGAGGCCGATCAGCACGAGTGCGATGTTCATGCCGGCAGCGTGCCGCCGGGGTCGGACAAAACCCTGGCCCGACGCGCCGTACGCTTGGAGCCCGTGAGTCTCACCATCGGCATCGTCGGCCTCCCCAACGTCGGGAAGTCCACGCTGTTCAACGCCCTGACCAAGAACGACGTGCTCGCCGCGAACTACCCGTTCGCGACCATCGAGCCCAACGTCGGAGTGGTCGGCGTGCCCGACCCCCGGCTCGCCCAGCTGGCCCGGGTCCACGGCTCGCAGAAGGTGATCCCCGCGACGGTCTCTTTCGTCGACATCGCCGGCATCGTGCGGGGCGCGTCGGAGGGCGAGGGTCTGGGCAACAAGTTCCTGGCGAACATCCGTGAGAGCGACGCGGTCTGCCAGGTGATCAGGGCGTTCCGTGACCCCAACGTCGTGCACGTCGAGGGAGAGGTCGCGCCCAAGGACGACATCGAGACGATCAACACCGAGCTGATCCTCGCCGACCTGCAGACCATCGAGAAAGCCTTGCCGCGTCTGGAGAAAGAGACGCGCATGCAGAAGGACAGGGTCCCGGTGGTGGCTGCCGTACGGCAGGCGCAGGAGCTCCTCGAAGCCGGCACCACGCTCAACGCCGGCGCCGCCCGCGCCGGCATCGACATGTCCCTGCTGCGTGAGTTGCACCTGCTCACGGCCAAGCCGTTCCTCTACGTCTTCAACGTCGACGAGCACGAGATGACCGACGAGCAGTTCAAGGACGAGATGAGGGCGCTCGTCGCTCCGGCGGAGGCCATGTTCCTCGACGCCAAGATCGAGGCGGAGCTGTCCGAGCTGCCCGACGATGAGGCGCTCGAGCTGCTCCAGTCGATGGGCCAGGAGGAGTCGGGACTCGACCAGCTCGCCCACGTCGGGTTCCGCACGCTGGGCCTGCAGACTTACCTGACCGCGGGCCCCAAGGAGTCGCGCGCCTGGACGATCCCGGTCGGTGCCACGGCCCCGCAGGCCGCCGGCGTCATCCACACCGACTTCCAGCGGGGGTTCATCAAGGCCGAGGTCGTGTCCTTCGACGAGCTCATCGACGCCGGGTCGATGGCGGAGGCCAAGTCGCGCGGGAAGGTGCGCATCGAGGGCAAGGACTACGTGATGGCCGACGGCGACGTCGTGGAGTTCCGCTTCAACGTCTGAATCTCTGCGTCCCCGCAGGTCAGAGCGGGTGAGACGCCTCCTGGTCCGTCGCTGGACCGTCAGAGCAATTGCCGAATGCCGCCGCGAACAGCTTCCCGGCTGTTCCTCTCCAACTTGTCGGCCAGGAATCTTCACGAGCCAGGCATCACGATGGCCACCACGAGTCTCCATCTCCGGTCGGTTCCACGGCAGGAGATATTGACGGTGTGGTGGTCACCGACGACCACGGCGATGTCGCCGACGAGGGTCGCCGAGTGCGGAGACGCGACGAAGGTGTGCTCTTCGAGCGCGTTCGCGACCTGGGCCGGCCCGACAACGGATCCAGGCACGGTGACGAGGATGCCGCGGTCCTCGAAGAGGGCGGCCACGGCCGCGGCGTCGTGCAGTATTAGCGCATCCTCGAGGAGGATCTCGAGCTCCTCGGGAGAGCTGGCCGTCATAGTCAGAACGCGAGGCCGTGCCGCTGCACCACGGGGAAGGTGGCCGCCAGGTCGATGTCACAGTGGTACGGCGCGGCTAGCTGGCTCATCTGCTCGGGTGTCGGCGGTTCCGTCAGCGCGGCGAAGGAGCGGAACAGTTGCTCCAGCCCAGCCGGGGAGATGAGCTCGAGGCATGAGGCCGGTTCGTCGCCAGCGTTCCAGAACGTGTGCCACTGCCCCCGGGGCTTGAACAACAGGTCGCCGGGCTCCGCGACAACCTCGCGCCCGTCGAGAACCGCACCGATCCGTCCAGTCAGCACGAAGGTGTACTCGTCCTCATCGTGGTGGCGGTGCATCGGGGCAGCGAGGGCCTTCGGTGCGAACAGATGCTGCACGAGGGCGAAACGCCCGTCAGTATCGGCGCCCCCGATGAGGAATCGGTTGCTGAGCACTGCGGAGCCCGGTTCGGGCTCTATCGCTTCCAGGCTCAGCACCCGTACGGTCGTCTCGGTCATGGCCTATCCCTCCGGTTGGTTGGGGCGCGACGCTACGACGCCGGGCACGTCAGGGACATTCCAGAAAGGTGGTATCCCCATCTACACCGATTGGTGGGACAGTGCGAGCCATGGGTGACCCGCGGCGCGCGCTGGACAAGATTGCGCGGCTCTCGGCCGAGCCACGCAGCCTGGTCGGCTTCTGGGATGACGCGGCCGAGGTACTCAGCTCGGCAGTGCCGCACTACTCCTTCCCCTGCTGGTACACCCTCGACCCGGCGACATTGCTGTTCACGAGCCACTACAACCCGCTGATGCCGGAACTGCCCCGCGAGTCGCTCGCGCTCGAGTACTACGGCGACGACGTCAACCAGATCGTCGACGTGGCTCGCACGACCAGCGGCGTATCGACCATGCACGAGGCCACCGGTGGCGACCCGACCAGCAGCCCCCGATGGCAGGCGAACGTGCAGCTGGGCGGCGACCAGGAACTGGTCGCGGCGCTGCGCACCCGTTCGGGAGAGGCGTGGGCGGCGCTCGGGCTCTACCGCGAACCCGGCCAACCGCTGTTCAACGACGCGGAGAAGCGGTTCGTCCAGGACGCAGCGCCACACTTGGCGGAGGGTGCCCGCCGCGCCTTGCTGTTCGGCGAGGCCACCGATCCGGAGGGTCCGCAGGCCCCAGGTCTCCTCGTCCTTGCCGACGATTGGACGATCCAGTCGTCCAGCCCGGACGTCGAGAGGTGGCTGCTCGACCTGCCCGACGCGGATCTCGACGCCGGCAGACTCCCCGCGGCGGTACTCAGTGTCGCCGGTCGTGCCCTGCGGCCGGTCGTTAACGGCGAGCCGGCCGAGGTGGCGATGGCACGAGTTCTCACCCGATCAGGAACCTGGGTAGTGCTCCACGGCGTCGCTCTGCAGTCTGGAACGGACTCCCGCGTCGCGGTCATCGTCGAACCCGCGCACCCGGCCCGCATCACATCGCTGCTCATGTCGGCCTACGGACTGACCGAGCGCGAGCGAGAAGTCACGCGTCTTGTCCTGCAGGGTGCCTCCACGACGGAGATCGCGTCCGAGCTCGTGGTGTCGGCGCACACGGTCCAGCAACACCTCAAGAACATCTTCGACAAGACAGGGGTCCGCAGTCGCCGTGACCTCGTCGGCAAGATCTTCTTCGCCCACTACGAGCCAAGGCTTCGCGACAACGAGCACCGGACCAGTCACGGAAAGGCCTTGCGCGGCGGCCCCTTCACCACAGCTGACGGGCCATAAGAGTCTCGAAACGGCGTTTCCGCAGATCAGAGCGGGTGAGACGCCTCCTGGGCCGTCGCCGGACCGTCAGAGCAATTGCCGAATGCCGCCGAGAACAGCTTCCCGGCTGCCTGCCGGGTGCGGTCCTCCGCTGACGGCCACAGGTGCGCGTAGGTGTTCAGCGTCGTCGTCGCCTTGGCGTGGCCGAGCGCTCGCTGCACGGTCACGGCATCGCAGCCGGCCGCGACCAGGCCGGACGCGCAGAAGTGGCGGAGGTCGTGCAGGGTCATGCTGCCCCTGCGCGACCGAGCCCCACTCCTCGACGGACTCGCGCGCAATGGCCAGAGGGCCTGCAATGACCAGGACCTTCGCCTCTACGGAAGGGACCGTGTGTGTGTCGATGTATGCCTTTGACCCAAAAGTCCCTAGACCCAGGACCCGCCATCAAATCAAGCCGCCTCATCATCGCCACCGCTGGTGCCCTGCTCACGCTCCTTGTGACCCCGCCCGCCTCGGCGGCGGGAGGGACCACCGCCACGATCACGGTGCAGGGAGGAGCTCTGTCGATCACCGTGCCGACCGACGCCGGCAGCCTCGGGACCCTGATCGACACCGTCGGGGGCGGCACCGTCAGCGGGTCACTGGGCCAGGTGCAGGTCAACGACGCGCGCGGCGCGGCCGCTGGTTCGGGCTGGGTCGCGAGCGTCATCTCCACCGCGTTCACCCCGCCCTCGGGACCGACGATCGCAGCCAGCGCGCTCGGCTACACCGCCGGGACCATCACCAAGACGGGCACCGCCACGTACACGGCGAACAATCCCGCGGACCTCACCGGCGCGGTGCCGGTGGTCACCGCCACTGGCATCACCGGGGACAACTCCGCGACCTGGACCCCGACGATCAGCGTCGCCGTCGCAGGCGGAACGATCGCCAACGTCTACTCCGCGACGATCACCCACTCCGTGGTCTAGGCGGATACCCGTGCGCTGGCCCCTGCTCCGGCTGACGCGACGCTGCCTGGCCGCTCTCGCCCTGGTCGCTGCGGTCGCCGCGCCCGCAAGCGCCTCCAGCGCCGCAGCAGCCGCGTCGTCGCCGGACTCGGTCGCCGGCAGCATCGGGCTGCGGCTCCTCGACGTGCCGGCCGCCGCGGCCGGCGATCCCCGCGCGCGGATCTACATCGTGGATCACGTCGCGCCGGGGGCGGTTATCCACCGACGCATCGAGGTCTTCAACACGACAGCGTCCGCGGCGCAGGTCAGTGTCTATCCTGCGGCAGCAGCCATCGCGAAGGGATCCTTCCGGGGCGCTGCGGGTCACAGCGCGAACGAGCTGTCGACCTGGACCACTGTGCGTCCGGGCACGTTGGCCGTGCCCGCGCGCACCCACCTCCCGGCCACGGTGACTGTCGTGGTCCCGCGCGACGCAGCTCCTGGAGAGCGGTACGGCGTCGTGTGGGCCGAGATCCGCTCGGCTACGGTCGCAGGAGCCGGCGTGACCGAGATCAGCCGCGTCGGCATCCGCCTCTACCTCTCGATCGGGTCGGGTGGCCCGCCCGCGAGCGACTTCACGATCACCGCTCTCGCCGCTCAACGCTCCTCCGACGGCCGGCCGCAGGTGCTCGCGACTGTGTACAACACCGGCGGCCGGGCCCTCGACATGAACGGGACCCTTCGGCTGTTGGCCGGTCCCGGTGGCCTCACCGCCGGACCGTTTCCCGCCGCACTCGGGACCACCCTGGGGGTCGGCGACACCGAGCCCGTCACGATCGTCCTCGACAAGCGGCTTCCCGCCGGCCCGTGGGACGCCCGGATCACGCTGCGCAGCGGGCTGCTGACCCGCAGTGCCCGCGCAGCCATCACCTTTCCCGCCACGGGGGCATCGCCTCCCGTGTCCACCGACTCGCTCCGACCCGGGTGGCTTTACGCCGCCATCGCCGCCCTCTTGATCCTGGTGCTCACCCTCACAATGCTGCTTGTCCGGCGCGGTCGCCTGCGTGGACGACCTGCTGAGGGCGGCGCTCTCGACGAGCTCGAACTTGTCACCAGCCCCCGGTCGCCCGGCTTCGAGCGTCAAGGACCATCGAGAAGCGCGCGGTGAGGTCTGCCATGCGTTGCGGCGCGGGGGAGCGCCGGGGTTCGCGATAGAGCGCGAATCCGTTCCGCAGGAAGAGGCGCCAGGTGTCCTCGACTTCCGCTCACCCGCGTCCATCAGGCGACGGTGCTCGCGCTGGTCGAGGGGCGACCTCGCGAAGCCGGTGGGTGCCGCGGCGACCGAGAAGGCCGAGCAGGTCGCTCGGACGCTGTTCGACGCAGCCCTCGCCAGAGGCATCTCGCCCGACGTCGCGTCATCGCGGGGGAGACAACGGCTGGGGAACGAAGTGCACATCAGTAACTTTTCCTGCGACGCGGGCGGCGCGCCCGTCAGGATGAGCCACGTGACATCCGCCGCAGCCCGCCGATCCACGCCGGCCGTCCTCGTCCTGCTGCTCGGTCTGCTCGGCTCGGTCCTGCAGGCCGCCGGCGGCCCACCGGCCCAGGCGGCGGACTCGTGCACGCTCTCGACCACCCCTGGCTACACGGTGCGCGTCTGCCTCGAGCAACCGACCGGGCTGAGCCCGCTGCAGGGAAACGTCCCGGTGGCAGCCCGCATCGACTTCCCAGCCGCCAGCGTCGCGCCGCCGGCCGTCGTAAAGGTCTCCTTCTGGCTGGACGAGGACTACCTGCTGACCGACCAGAGCCCGGGGCCGGACGGCACCTACGGCTTCACCTGGCGCACCGCGCGGGCACCGCGCTCGATCGGAACGCTGGTCGTCAAGGCGCGGCTCGCCGACGGCGCCCTGCCGGAGCACCGGCTGCCCGTGAGCATCGCCGACGCCGGCACCGCGGCGCCCAACCAGGCGCAGTTCCAGGTCCGGCACGGCAGCGCCCCCGCACCTGACCAGCGTTTCCGCATGGTGGCGATCGGCGACGCTGTCAACGGCACCCCGGAGGAGCATCTGCTCGCCGACAGGATCGCGACATGGTCCCCTAACCTGCTCAGCTACCTCGGCGACGTCTACGAGGGCGGCTCGCCGTATGAGTTCGACAACTGGTACGGCGACCCGGCCGGCCTGGGGCGGTTCCGAGACATCACCAACCCCACCGTCGGCAACCACGAGTACGTCACGCCGGGGGCCGCCGGCTACTTCGACTTCTGGGACAACATCCCGCACTACTACAGCTACGACGTCGCGGGCTGGCACGTCGTCACCCTGGACTCGTCGCTCGAGTACAACCAACTGGCTCCGGGAACTGCGCAGTACGACTGGCTCGCCGCCGACCTGGCCGCCAACCGGGCGCGCTGCACCATCGTGACGACCCACCACCCTCGCTTCGCCCCGTCGCCCGGCGCCGAGCGCAGCGGCCTTGCCGCGGTGTGGTCGCTGCTCGCCGCACGCCGGGTGACCCTGGCCCTGGCCGGCCACATCCACCACTACGAGCGCTGGAAGCCGCTGGACGGCCGCGGCACCCCGGACCCGCGTGGCGTCACGCAGCTGATCGCCGGTGCGGGGGGTCATCAGCTCACTCCTCCCGAGCAGGGCGACCCGCGCATCGCGGCCACCTCCGCAGGCGTGTCCGGGGCGCTGGTGCTCGACCTCGGCGCCACGGACGTCTCCTTCAACTACCTCACCACCGACGGAGTGCTGCGCGACAGCGGCACCATCCCGTGCAAGAGCACCGGCGACCCGCTGCCACCGACCGCTCCCACAGGGTTGCGGGTGACCCCCGTGAGCGCTTCGCGGGCGCACCTGGGATGGGTCGCCTCCACCGACACCTACGGGGTGGTCGCCGGCTACACGGTGCGGCGCAACGGCGCGGTCGTCGCGCGGCTCGGTGGCGGCGAGACGTCCTACCTTGCCACCGGGCTATCGGGCAGCACCCGCTACTCGTGGACCGTGCAGGCTCTGGACGACTCGCACAACGAGTCGGGCCTCTCCGCGGCCGTCGTGCGCCGTACGCCGCCTGCTGTGCCGTCCCGGGTGTCCAGCCGCACGTTGCTCCATGGGCTGCACCGCGGGAAGGAGGTCTCCGCCGGCTACCGGAGCGCGAAGTTCGGGGGCTGGCTCGACCTCGACCGAGACGGCTGCCAGACCCCGGCCGCGCTGCTGATCAGTACGGCGGTGCGCGCGCCGCGGCTGACCGGCACCTGCGGTCTGGTCGGCGGGCGGTGGCGCTCGGCGTACGACGGCGTCACGACGGCGGACCGCACGAGCGTGGCCGTCGAGCACCTCGTCCCCCTGGCCGAGGCGTGGCAGTCCGGCGCCCGCCGCTGGTCGTCAGCGACGCGGCAGCGCTTCACCAACGATCTGGCGTACGGCCCCACGCTCGACATCGCGACCCGCCGGGTGCTCGCCGCACGTGGGTCGGCCGAGCCGCGCGGCTGGCTGCCCCCGCGACCTGCCGCCCGGTGCACGTACGTCGCGAGATGGGTCGCCGTGAAGTGGCGCTGGCGGCTGAGCGTCGACCCGGCCGAGGCGAGGTTCCTCGGCCGACGGCTCAAGGCGTGCGGCTGGCCGCGGGTCGAGCGTCCGGCCCGCGCCGCCGGGACCGCGCAGCCCGGGTGACGGCTGCTCAGGTGGCCGGGACCTCGTTCTCGCCGACGGTCGGCACCGGGCGCCTGCGCCCGCGGCGGACGTCGTACAGGTCCCGCAGGACGACCTGGATGATGCCGGCCACCGGGATGGCGAGCAGCGTCCCCAGGATGCCGAGGAGCTCCGCGCCGAGCAGGATGCTGATCAGCACGGCGAGCGGGTTGAGCTTGACCGTCCGCGACAGGATCACCGGCTGGAGCAGGTGATTCTCCAGCTGCTGGTAGACCACGAACCAGACAGCCACGATGATCGCCGCCGGTACCGAGTGGATCAGCGCCGCGATCACCGCCACCACCGCCCCGAGGGTTGCCCCGATCAGCGGCACCAGGTCCGCCACCGCGACGAAGAGGGCGATGACGCCGGCGAACGGCACCCCGGTCGCGGCAAGGACGATCCACGTCAGCGCTCCGCAGATGACGCTGATGAGCAGGTTCCCGGTGATGTACCCGGTGACCGTCTTGGCGCAGTCGACGCCGACCCGGCGCATCCGGGTTTCGCGCTCCTCACCGAACTGGGCGAACGCGGCGTCGAGCATCCGAGGGCCCTCGAGCACCATGAGGAAGGCCAGCACGAAGATGGACAGGGTCGCGGCGATCCCAGCGCCGATCAGTGCGAGGACGTGGGCGGCGGGAGCACCGAGCCCCCGCAGGCCGGTGCGCAGCACGGTCTGGTTGTCCTGAAGGTACCTGTCGATGTGGAAGCGGTGCGCCAGCTCGCCGACCTGGCCGCGCCCGGCACGGATGTCCGCCGCCCAGCGCGGCACCGCCGCCGCGAGATCGTCGGCCTGCCGCGCGAGTGGCGTGATGAACATCGCGAGCAGGCCGGCGAGGACGAGGAAGGCACCGAGAAACACGAGGAGCGTCGCGAGCGACCGCTTGAGGTGCAGCCGGCGCTCCAGGAAGCCGACGGCCGGGGAGGCGGCGACGGCGAAGAACAGCGCGATGAGGATCCAGATCAGGGTGCGCTCGATGCGCTGGACGAGCAACAGGGCCAGCACGGTGGCGAGCACCATGCCGATCGTGGCTGCGATGGTCCGGACGGGCACGCGCTCGCCGCGGTGGGCCGGCGGGTACGTCGCTGGGCTGGCCGCGGGCGTCGCTGCGGCCGGTACGACGGTGACCTGGCCTGCCTCGACCCGGCCCGTCTCAGGCGTCTGGGGCTGCTCGGTCTGGCTCATCGGCCGGTCTTGCCCGGTGCTCGCGGGTCGAACCACCGCCCGCTGCGCCGTGCTCCTGGGGCGGACCTGTCCTCGGGTGGCGACGCGGGCAGGCAGGCGGGGAGGAGGTGAGCCGACCTAGCCGGGAGGCGTCGGCGACGGAGAGACGGAAGCGGCAGGTGCCGAGGTCGGCGTCGGCAGGTCGGCCACCGCTGGGGGCACGGCGGCCGGTGAGGTCGCCGGCGGTGTCGGCGGGTCGGCCGGCGCCGCCGGGGGATCGGTCGGGGCGGGTGGTGTCGGCGGGTCGACCGGCGTGGCCGGGGGCGTCGGGGAGGCGGGCGGCGCAGCCGGCGTGGGAGGCGCGGGGGGCGGCGTCGGCGAGGCGGGCGCCTTGGGCTGCGCGGGCGACGCCGCGCTCGGGGCTGGCTCGGTCGGGCTGCTGGTGGCGGCGCCGGGGTCCGGCGAGGACGTATCGGTCCCGGCGGCGGTCGCCGCGGCGGGCGGTGTCGCGGCGTCCGCTGCAGCGGGTGCCGACGACGGGCCGGCTGTCGTCGGGGCAGCTGCAGCAGCAGCGGCGGCGACCGCCCTGTTGGCGGGCGTCGGGGCACTGGTCGCCGTGGGCTGGGCGGCCTCGGGCCGCGCGGGCTTGCCGGCGGCGACCGCTGCCGCGACGCGCACGGCGCCGACGTACCCCGCGGCGGGTACCGGCTCCACGCGCACGTAGGCCCCGGTGTGGGGGGCGTCGACCATCAGGCCCCGGCCGAGGTACATGCCGACGTGGTGTACGACGCCCGGGTCCCAGGTCGCCGTGGCGAAGAAGACCAGGTCGCCGGGCAGCAGGTCGGGCACGTCGACCGGTGTTCCGGCTCCGGCGTACTGGTCGGCGGAGACTCGTGGCAGGGCGATGCCCGCGGCGGCGTAGGCGCGCAGCATCAGGCCGCTGCAGTCGTAGGCGTCCGGGCCGGCCGCACCCCAGACGTAGGGCAGGCCGACCTGGTCGAGGGCGAAGTTCAGCGCGGTGCGGGCGGCGGCAGCCGGTCGTGAGCCGTCGGCGGCGGGAGCGGCCGACGACTCGCGCAGCGACCGGAGCAGCGCCGCGACCGCGGGATCCACCGGGAGCGCCGCCGGCACCTGGCCGGTCAGCAGCCCTCCGGAGGTCGACGCCGAGGTGAGCGCGGCCAGCGGGCTGCCCGCGGCAGCCTCGTCGGACGCAGCGGCGGTCGAGGAGGAGGTGAGCGCGGCGAGGGCCACCAGGTCCGTCGTCGTGAACGACACGGGCGCGACGCGGGACAGCTCGGCGCGGGTGTCCCCGCTGCGCTGCTGCCCGGGTTCGGTCGCCGCGGTGATGGCGCACAGGGCCAGCACTGCCGCGGCTGCCGCGGCCAGGTACCGCCGGACGGCCGGCGGTTGGGGGCGGCACGCGGCGGCCCGTGCAGGCAGGGGCGGGGGCTGGAGCTCGGAGTCGGTCATGAGGCCTTCGGTTGCGGGGCGGATCCCCAGCGTGTGTCCGGGACCTCTCGGTTTTCTGCGGCTGGCGCGGTGTGATCGGGTGCTTACGCTGCGTGGCAGCGGCCGCGCCGGATCAGCGCCGGAGCGGCGGGGTGTCCGGGGCGGCGGTGCCGGCCGCCCAGTTCTCCACGAGCTCCGGGTTCAGCAGCCACCCGCCCGGCTCGAAGGGCTGGCTGCGCGCCCGCAGCTGCCCGTGCTCGATGGCCTCGACGATCTCGGAGACCGGCACGGCGGCATAGCGGGCAGCCTCGTCCAGGCGCATCCACACCTCGGTTCGCAACGGAGTCCCCCATCGGTCGGCGGTTCCTGCCAGGCATAACGAATCCGTGACCGGTTGGTTACGCGCCGGATGCGCCGGTCCCGGCGTGCCGTCAACGCGCCGTCCAGCCGCCGTCCATCGGGTAGGAGGCCCCGTTGACGAACGACGCCGACGGGCCGGCCAACCAGGCCACCAGCTCGGCCACCTCGGCCGGCTCGACGAGCCGCTTGATGGCCGACTCGCTCAGCAGCACCTGCTGGAGGACCTGGTCCGGGTCGATGCCGTGGACCGCAGCCTGGTCGGCGAGCTGCTTCTCCACGAGGGGCGTGCGGACGTAGCCGGGATTGACGCAGTTGCTGGTCACGCCGTGCGGGCCACCCTCGAGGGCGGTCACCTTGGACAACCCCTCCAGGCCGTGCTTGGCGGCGACGTACGCCGCCTTGTAGGGGGAGGCGATCAGACCGTGCACGGAGGACACGTTGACGATGCGGCCGAACCCGCGTTCGTACATGCGGGGCAGCACCGCCCGGATGAGCAGGAACGGCGCCTCCAGCATCAACGCCACGAGGAGCCGGAACTTCTCAGGTGGGAACTCGTGGATCGCAGCGACATGCTGGACCCCGGCGTTGTTGACCAGCACGTCCGTGTCGAGGGACAGCTCGGACAGAGCGTCGGTGTGCGACAAGTCGACCTGCCACGCCGTCCCGCCGATGTCGGAAGCGACCTTCTCCGCCGCGTCACCGTCCAGATCGGCCACGGTGACGTGCAGCCCGTCGGCCGAGAGACGCCGAGCGCACGCGGCGCCGATGCCGCTCGCTCCGCCGGTGACCAGGGCCCGACGCGGCTGGTCGCCGGTCAGGTGCTACCTCCGACCTTCACGCGGGACCGCTCGGCCTCGACCAGGTCGACGATCCGCTTGTCCTCGACGCCGTCGCGGCGCGGCATCAGCAGCAGTCCCACCATGGCCAGGGCGCAGCAGCCGATGATGTACCAGCTGATGCCGGTGTTGGACCCGGTGCGGCTGAGGATCCGGGTGGCGATCAGAGGAGCCGGCCCGCCGGCGATGACCGAGGCGAGCTGGTAGCCCAGCCCGGCACCGGAGTAGCGCACGTTGGTACCGAAGTTCTCCGAGATCAAGGCGGCCTGCGGGCCGTACTGGATGTCGTGAACCACCAGGGACAGGACGATCGCCAGCAGCACCAGACCGGAGCGCTGCGTGTCGAGCAGGCTGTAGTAGGGGAAGGCGAAGGCTGCCGTGGCGAGGATGCCGATGGCGTAGATGGTGCGTCGGCCGATGATGTCGGACAGGAAGCCGAAGAAGGGCACCGAGAACAGCCCGATGGCTGCGGCGACCAGGGTGTCGTTGAGCAGCTCGTCCCGCTCGAAGTGCAGCTTCTCCGTGCCGTAGGTCAGCACGAACGTGATGAACAGGTAGAAGGGCGCCTGCTCCGACATGCGGATCAGGGCCGAGGTGATGATCTCGCGTGGCTGGGTGCGGATGACCTCGAGGATCGGCTGCTTGACCACCGTCGCCTCGCGCCGCACGGCGGCGAACTCGGGGCTCTCGAGCACGCGCAGCCGGACGTAGAGACCGACACCGACGAGCACGATGCTGAACAGGAACGGGATGCGCCAGCCCCAGTTCTCGAAGTTGTCACCGGTGAGACCGCTCGTCAGCTTGACCGCTCCCGTCGACAGGAGCAGGCCCATCGGGACGCCGAGCTGTGGCCAGCTCGCCATGAAGCCTCGCCGCTTCGGCGAGCCCCACTCCATGGACAGCAGGACCGAGCCACCCCACTCACCGCCGACGCCGACGCCCTGGGCGATGCGGAGCAGGGTCAGCAGGATCGGCGCCGCGATCCCGATGGTCGCGTGGGTCGGCAGGAGGCCGATGAGGAACGTCGCGATGCCCATCAGCATCAGTGTGGTGATCAGGGTGGCCTTGCGGCCGATCTTGTCGCCGAAGTGGCCGAAGATCGCGGCACCGACGGGCCGGGAGGCGAAGCCCACGAACTGGGTGCCGAAGGAGAGCAGGATGCCTGAGTAGGCGGCGTGGTCGGGGAAGAAGAGCTTGGGGAAGATCAGCGCCGCTGCAGTGCCGTAGAGAAAGAAGTCGTACCACTCGATCGTGGTCCCCACCGTGCTGGCCATCACGGCCCGCTTACGTTGGTTGCGCTCGAGGGCGGTCAGCTTGGCGGGGGGTGGGGCCTCGGTCATGGACGCCTCCTCGGGGGGCGCCGACGCGGGCAGGCTGGCGCCACGTGTCCGGGCTGCCCCGATCGCGAACCTGCCAAACCGACTCGCCGCAACTTTGTCCCCTCCAGCAGGGCCCGCAGGCGGGGCGAGACGCGCGGGCCGGGCGCGACGTGGGCTCAGTGGCGGGTGAAGACCTCGTCGACGAAGCGGGCCGCCGCGCCACCGTCGTCCCAGGCGCAGAAGTCACGGACGAAGGCCCGGTACGCCGGGTCGTGCTCGGCGCGCAGCTGCTCGGCCTCACGGATGCCGGCGATGACCTCGTCGGAGGTCATCAGCAGCGGCCCCGGCACCCGGTGCACGTCGAAGTAGAAGCCCCGCAGCCGGTCGCGGTAGTCCTCGAGGTCATAGGTGAAGAACAGCATCGGTCGCCCGGTGTCGGCGAAGTCGAACATCAGCGACGAGTAGTCGGTGATGAGTACGTCGGTGGCGAGCAGCAGCTCGTTGACGTCGGGCCACAGCGACACGTCCCGGGCGAACTCGCCGTCGGCGGTGGTGATCGTGTCGACCACTTTCGCGTGCCGTCGCACCAGAAGGACGTGGTCGTCGCCGAGAGCGATCCGCGCCTTCTCGAGGTCCAGGCGCAGGTCGAGGGAGAACCGGTTGCCTCCGTAACGCAGGTCGTCGCGCATCGTCGGCGCATAGAGCGCGACCTTCTTGCCCGGGGGCAGGCCGAGCCGGGACCGTACCCGCTCGGCGATCTCGTCACGGTCGGGGCGGAAGAAGATGTCGGTGCGGGGGTAGCCGGTCTCGAGCATCTTCCCGTCGAAGCCGAAGGCTCCCCGCAGGATCGGTGTGCTCGGCGGGTTGGGCGAGAGCAGGTAGTCCCAGCGCGCGCTCTCCCTCAGCAGCCGGTCGTGGTAGTCGCGCGACGAGGTCCGCTCGCCCCGCTCGTTGTCGAAGCCGATCTTCTTGAACGGCGCACCGTGCCAGGTCTGCACGACGACCTGGTCCTGCGGCGTGGTCAACCAGTCGCGCAGCGGCCGGTAGTTGGGCACCACGACGTAGCGCGAGCGCGCCAGTGCCTCGTAGTGCTCCCTGCTGTGGCGCCGCACCGGCTCCAGCCCGTCCGGTAGCTCGGTCTGCCCGTCGAGGACCACCCAGCGGCAGGTCAGCCCGGTGTCGCGGCGGGCCAGCTCCTCGAAGACCGCGCGCGCGTTGTCGGCGTACGCCCGGCTCTCATAGCTCTCGAAGAGCACCTCGTCGCGCAGCCCTCGGGCCCGGAAGGCGGGGAACTCCACTCGCTGCAGCCGTCGCTGGTTGACCGCGCCGCGTTCGTCGTCGAGCAGGTCGGGACCGGCCACCAGCTCCACGCCACCATCGACCTCCTGCACGGTGAACGTCTTGGCACCCACCTGCCGCCGCAGCGGCAGCGAGCCGACCACGGTGGCGTCGGCGGTGAGCGGCTCCTGTGCGCTGTGCCCCCGACGACGTACGCCCATCCGCCATGTCCCCTCGGTGAGAGGCAGCGCACCCGCCAACGACGAGACCCGCGCCGGATCGAGAAGGGCGACCCGTCCGGTGTCCGTGGCGCGCGTCGCGACCACCACCTCGCGCTGTGCCTTGGCCGCGTGCAGCACCACCTCCGTGTCGTCACCGACGTCGCGCAGCCGCAGGCACAGCTCACCGCCGTCGGGCCACGTGGCGGCCACGAGCTCGGGACGCGCCGGCGCACTGGTCAGCAGCAGCCGACCGGTGCGGGAGGTGCTGGCGCGGACCTCGCTGCCGTCGGGGCGGGCGACCAGCATCGGCGAGAGGGACAGTGCGGCCCGCAGCACGTGCGACGTGCCCCCCGGGAGCACGAGTGTCGCGGTGTGGCAGTCCCGCGTGATGGCGTCGAGGGGCAGGCGAGCCTCGAACCGTCCTGCGCCGTGCTCCTCTCGCAGCGTCACGGGGACGACGGGGCCGTCACCGAGGGGGGTGTCGAGCCGAAGCGTCGCGCCCTCGCCGGCCGCCACGCGCACCCGACCCGCGAGGAGCAGCTCCGCGCCGTCCACCGTCAGGTGCTCGGCCACGGCGGGCACCGGGTCGACCTCGATCTCGAACGTGCCGGCCTCGGTCACCGCCACGATGCGCGACCCGTCGGCCAGCTCCCGCAGCGGGGGCCGGCGGGCCCTGCCGGGCGACGTCGCGGTCACGAACCGCCGGCGGGCTACGCCGCCGCGCACGACCGCCGCGCGCAGCTGCCATCTCGTCCCCGGGCCGCGCCCGGCCAGTGCGCTGAGGGGGATGGACGTGCGGAAACCGGACCAGTCGTAGGTGTAGGGCGAGTCCTTGGACTCCGCGGTGACGTCGAGACGGTGCCGACGCTCCACCGGCAACCGCACCGATCTGCCGCCGTCGCTGGGCAGGAGGGAGAGCCAGACCCGGCCGGCGCGCGGCGTCGCCACGTCGAGCAGGCCGATGTGCGCGACGCCGTCGACGACCAGGGCATCGCCTTCCCACCGCACGTCGTCGATGCGGGTGCGCAGGTTGAGCTCCTGCCGGAGGCGGTAGACCTCCCGGGGCACCCGCAACGCCCGGTCGGTGCGAAAGGGGTAGTCGCCGTAGTAGGAGATGCCGCGGCGTACGACCTTGGCGTGCACGAGCTCGCCGGTGCGCTGGGCCTTGACCACCTCGATGAGCTGCGGCAGGAGCCGGCGCCGGGCGAGGTGGAACTTCAGCCGGTGGATCGCGCGCTCCGACCGCTCGGCGACGGGCCCGGCGCCGACCAGGAAGGCCCCGGTGGTCTCCACCAGGCGTCGCTGCGTGGCGTCGTCGGCCTCGGTCAGCTGCGAGAGCGTGAAGCGCAGGACCCCGGCGATGGTGGCGCCGTCGAAGGCCTTCTTGGCCCTGGGCCTCTGCTCGCGCTCCAGCGCCGCGCTCACGGCGAGCAGGGCGTCGAGGTGATCGGCCAGCGCAGTCATGTCGCCGGTGCGCGGTCGATGGGCGCGGGCGGGTGGCCCGGTGTCGCGCCGGGCCAGTGCCAGGTCGGGCAGCACGTCGATGGTGCTCGCTACGGCCAGGCCGCACAGCACGACGGCGCGGACCGCTGTGGGCGGCATACCCGGCCACCCCAGCGGGCGTGCCTCCCAGAAGGCCCGCCGCCAGACCTTGTTGCCTGCGGCGTCGTCGGTCAGCAGGGCGGGAACGCGCTCCACGGTCGTCCCCGTACGGCGCTTGGCGAACGCCTCGGCGACCTCGGGAGGCGCTGCGGCGGGCCTGCCTACAGCGACGTCGGACCCCGACTCGTCGAGGGCGCCCACCAGCGCGGCATGACCACCGGCTGCCACCTCGTCGCCGATGGCAAGGAAGGTGAGGTACTCCCCGCCGGCCTGCTCCACCGCGGCCTCGACGTCCGTCGCGTCGGCGCGACGCACCTCGAGGTCGACACCCTGCCCCACCAGCGAGGCGAGACTGCGCTGCAGGGCGGCGTCGTCGCCGCCGCCGGTCAGGACGACAGTGAGGCGCGGCATGGGTGGCGAAGCCTACCTGGCTGGACCCTGCGCACTGCCCGAGATCACCTGGTCGATGCGGGCGGCCAGCTCGACGTCCTTCTGGGTGATGCCGCCGGCGCTGTGGCTCCAGAGGCGGAAGCGCAGCGAGCCCGGTGAGCGGTCGACGAGGGGGTGGTGATCCAGCTCGTCGGCCACCTTCCCCACCGCGTCCTGCAGCGCCTCGGCCGAGTCGTCGCTGACCTCGACGTCCTTGACGAGTCGGTTCTCCTCGCGCCGCCATCCGGGCAGCGAGGCGAGAGCGGTCTCGATCGCGGCGTCCTCGAGCAGTGTCGCCATGGGAACCTCCGGTCCTCGTGGGTGTGTCTCCATGCCTACCGCCGATCGCGGGCGGGCACACGTCGGCCGGTCTGCAGGCTGCGCCGCCATGACAGAGTGGTCCGTCGTGACGGTCATCGTCGTGGGCGCAGCCATCCTCGACGGCGTGCGGCTGCTCGCCGCGCGGCGCAGCGCGCCGTCGGCACTGGCCGGTGGGTGGGAGCTGCCCGGCGGCAAGGTCGAGCCGGACGAGGACGACCGTGCCGCGCTGGTACGGGAGTGCCGCGAGGAGCTCGGCGTCGAGGTCGAGCTCGGCGAGCGGGTCGGCGACGACTGGCCGATGGCGGGCGGCGCCGCGCTGCGGGTCTGGACCGCGACCATCGTCTCGGGCCAGCCACGTCCGCTGGAGGAGCATTCGCAGCTGCGCTGGCTCGAGCCCGACGAGTGGTTCGACGTGGCGTGGCTCGCGGCCGACCTGCCCGTGGTGCGGGCGCTGCGCGACCAGCAGGGACACCCGGCCGCCTGAGGCGGCGGCTGCTGCCTCAGCTCGACGCGACCCCGAGGCTGCGCAGGTTGACCGAGGCTGCCTGCAGACGTGGGTTGGTCGGCCACAGCGAGCGCGACTCGCGCAGGGCGGACGCCGCCTCGGCGTCCTCGCCCAACCCGGCGAGGGCCTCGGAGAGGGTGACCAGGTCGTCGGCACGGGCCACCCGGTCGCGGTCCCACGCGATGGCCTCGCGGGCGTGCGACACGGCTTCGGCCAGCCGGCCGTGCACCAGGTGGTGCAGGGCGTGCGTGCCGGACAGGACGGTGCCGGTGCTGACCAGGCGCTGCGCGTCCTGCACCGTGGTGGAGACCTCGTCCTCGACCCGGTCGAGCGTCAGCTGCCCGGCCTCCACCGCGGTGAGCAGAGCGAACGCGTGCGCGGAGAGCGCGTCGAGCCGCGCGCCGCGGCCACGGCCGGCCTGCTCGACGAGGACCCGCGTCTGCTCGGCCGCCGCGGCGAACTGGCCCTGCGCACGCAGCGCGTCGGCGAGCGCCCGCCGCGCCGTACGGTCGCTCGGCTTCTCGCGCAGCCGGGTCCGGGCGTGCTGCTCGGCCTGGGCGTTCTGGCCGCTGCCGAGTGCCTTGTCGGCAGCCGTCGACGACCGACGCGGGATCTTGCTGCCCAGCCAGATCAGCGGGTCGTACCGCGTGTCGACCACGCGCTCCTTCATCGGGATGATGGCGTTGTCAGTGATCTTGATGTGCTCGGGGCACACCTCGGTGCAGCACTTGGTGATGTTGCACATGCCCAGGCCGTGAGTGGCCTGCGCCTCGCGCTTGCGGTCCTTGGTGTCCAACGGGTGCATGTCGAGCTCGGCGAGCCGGATGAAGAAGCGCGGCCCCGAGAATGCCGGCTTGTTCTCCTCGTGGTCACGGACGACGTGGCAGGTGTCCTGGCACAGGAAGCACTCGATGCACTTGCGGAACTCCTGACTGCGCTCCACGTCGACCTGCTGCATGCGGTACTCCCCGAGCTGGAGCTCGGCAGGGGGAGCGAAGGAGGGGACCTCCCGTGCCTTCTCGTAGTTGAAGGACACGTCGGTGACGAGATCCTTCACGACAGGGAAGGTGCGCAGGGGCGTGACCGTGACGACATCGGCCTCGGGGAAGGTGCTCATGCGAGTCATGCACATCAGCCTCGGGATGCCGTTGACCTCGGCGCTGCACGATCCGCACTTGCCGGCCTTGCAGTTCCACCGGACCGCGAGGTCCGGTGTCTGGGTCGCCTGCAGCCGGTGGATGATGTCGAGCACGACCTCGCCCTCGTTCACCTCCACCGTGAAGTCCTCGAGCTGGCCGGCCGCGTCGTCGCCGCGCCAGATGCGGAAGCGGGCGTTGTACGTCATCAGGCGTCCCCTCCGGGCAGGATGGCAAGCTCGTCCTCGGTCATGTACTTGCTCAGCTCGTCCCGGTCGAACAGGGCCAGCAGCTCGGGCGGCATCACCGGCAACGGTTTCTTCTCCACGGCAACGCCGTCGCCGTCCGGGCGGCAGACGAGGTTGACCTTGCGCCACTCGTCACTCATCGCCGGAAAGTCGTCGCGAGTGTGCCCGCCGCGGGACTCCTCGCGGATGAGCGCGGAGCGGGCGACG
The DNA here is from genome assembly GCA_030841035.1 of Actinomycetota bacterium. Taxonomy (GTDB): domain Bacteria; phylum Actinomycetota; class Actinomycetes; order JACCUZ01; family JACCUZ01; genus BP-173. The sequence continues at coordinate 43,928 of JAVEDI010000010.1, read as the reverse complement.
CACTCGGAGACGATGAGCATGTTCGACAGATCGAGAGCAAGGTGCCAGCCCGGGTTGAAGATCTTGTCGCCCACCACGCTGATCCGGCGGGCGCGCGCCTTGAGGTCCTCCAGCCGCTTGAGGGCCTCCTCCATCTCCTCGCGCTTACGGATGATTCCGACGAGGTCGTTCATGGTCTGCTGCAGCTCGGCGTGGAGGGCGTAGGGGCTCTCACCGCCATCGCCGTCGAACGGCGCCTCCGCGTGCCGACGGGCTGCCTGGACGTCCTCGTCGGTGACGGTCGGGCGGGCGGAGCCCAGCGAGTCGACGTAGTCGCTCGCGCCCACGCCGGCCCGCCGGCCGAACACGAGCAGGTCCGACAGCGAGTTGCCGCCGAGCCGGTTGGAGCCGTGCATGCCACCCGAACACTCGCCGGCGGCGAAGAGCCCTGGCACGACTGCGGCCGCGGTGTCGGGATCGACCTCGACGCCACCCATGACGTAGTGGCAGGTCGGGCCGACCTCCATCGGCTCCGCCGTGATGTCGACGTCGGCCAGCTCCTTGAACTGGTGGTACATCGACGGGAGCTTCTTGCGGATCGCGTCCGCGGGCAGTCGCGACGCGATGTCCAGGAAGACGCCCCCCGACGGCGAGCCGCGGCCCGCCTTGACCTCTGAGTTGATGGCGCGGGCGACCTCGTCGCGCGGCAGCAGCTCGGGCGGACGGCGGTTGTTCTGCGAGTCGTCGTACCAGCCGTCGGCCTCCTGCTCCGTCTCGGCGTACTGCTTGCGGAACACCGCCGGAACGTAGTCGAACATGAAGCGCTTGCCCTCGGAGTTCTTCAGGATGCCGCCATCACCGCGCACCGACTCGGTCACGAGGATGCCCTTGACGCTGGGCGGCCAGACCATGCCGGTCGGGTGGAACTGGATGAACTCCATGTTGAGCAGCGTGGCGCCGGCCTTCATCGCGAGGGCGTGCCCGTCGCCGGTGTACTCCCAGGAGTTCGAGGTCACCTTGAAGGACTTCCCGATGCCGCCTGTGGCGAGCACGACGGCCGGTGCCTCGAAGACGACGAAGGTGCCGTTCTCACGGGTGTAGCCCACGGCACCGGAGATGCGGTCGCCGTCCTTGGTCAGCGAGGTGATCGTCGTCTCGGCGAACACCTTCAGCCTCGCCTCGGCGTCACCGAGGTCGCGCTGGTCGTCCTGCTGAAGCGAGACGATCTTCTGCTGCAGGGTGCGGATCATCTCCAGCCCGGTCCGGTCGCCGACATGGGCCAACCGGGGGTACTCGTGTCCGCCGAAGTTGCGCTGGCTGATCTTGCCGTCCGGAGTGCGGTCGAACAGCGCGCCATACGTCTCGAGCTCCCAGACGCGGTCGGGCGCCTCCTTGGCGTGCAGCTCGGCCATCCGCCAGTGGTTGAGGAACTTGCCGCCGCGCATCGTGTCGCGGAAGTGGACCTGCCAGTTGTCGTTGGGGTTGACGTTGCCCATGGCGGCTGCGGCGCCGCCCTCCGCCATGACCGTGTGCGCCTTGCCGAACAGCGACTTGCAGACGATCGCGGTGCGCTTGCCCTGCAGCCGCGCCTCGATCGCCGCGCGCAGACCGGCACCTCCGGCGCCGATGACCACGACGTCGTAGGTGTGCCGTTCCATCTCGGTCATCCGTATCCCTCGTCAGTCGGTCGAGCCGGTCAGGGCGCATGCCCGGCCCGCAGGTCAGTTGAAGATGCGCAGGTCGTCGATCGTGCCGCTGGCGACCAGCCAGACGTAGGCGTCCGCGATCACGATGGAGTACATGGAGGCGAACGCGAACAGGCCGTGGCGCGCGTTGAGCTTGGACACCTGCTGCCAGATCCAGTAGCGGATCGGGTGCTTGGAGAAGTGGTTGAGCCGGCCACCGGTGATGCTGCGGCAGGAGTGGCAGCCGAGCGTGTAGGCCCAGATCAGCACCACGTTGACCCACAGGATGATCGTGCCGAGCCCGACGCCGAAGCCGCCGTCCTTGCCGTGGAAGGCTTCGACGGCGTCATAGGTGAGAACCAGGCCGATGAGGACCGCCGCGTAGAAGAACCAGCGGTGGGCGTTCTGGAAGATGAGCGGGAACCGGGTCTCCCCGGTGTACTTCTTGTGCGGCTCGGCGACGGCGCAGGCGGGGGGCGAGAGCCAGAACGCCCGGTAGTAGGACTTGCGGTAGTAGTAGCAGGTCGCCCGGAACCCGCCCGGCAGCGCCAGGATGATCATCGCGGGCGACAGCCACGCGGGCAGCGAGCCGACCGGCGTACCGAGGGGCGAGGTGCCGGGGACACAGTCGGTGGACAGGCAGGGGGAGTAGAACGGCGCGATGTAGTGGAAGTCCGCCACGAAGTAGGACTTGTCCCAGAACAGCCGGACGGTCGCGTAGACCAAGAACGAGGTCAGCGCGAGCCCGTTGAGCAACGGTGGCAGCCACCACCGGTCGGTGCGCAGGGTGCGCCCGGGGATCTTGGCCCGCTTCTCGCTGAAGATGCCAGTACTCATCGCCGTCCAGTGCGCTCTCGCCGCCGCGGGTCCCCGCGGAAGTCTCACCTGCTGGTCCGGCTGGCCAGTTTGTCACCCTCGCGGGAGTGCTGGTTCCCCAGGAGCCTGTGACGTGGCTCACGGCCGGTCGCCGGCCGTTCCCGGTCGCCGGGCCCCGGCGCCCTAGAATGGGCGTCCCGAGCGCGTCCGCCCAGCCCCACCCGCTGGCCGCTTGCACAGCGCCCGGCTACCGGCCCCCACGAGGAACGAGCACCCAGCCATGCCCAGCTCCACCCGCGACGACCTGCGCAACGTGGCGATCGTCGCCCACGTCGACCACGGCAAGACCACGCTGGTCGACGCCATGCTCTGGCAGAGCGGAGCCTTCTCGACCCACCAGGCCGAGGAGGGCTCGGTCAACGAGCGGGTCATGGACTCGATGGACCTGGAGCGTGAGAAGGGCATCACGATCCTGGCCAAGAACACCGCGGTGCGCCACGGCGACCTGACCATCAACATCATCGACACGCCTGGCCACGCCGACTTCGGCGGCGAGGTCGAGCGGGGGCTGTCGATGGTCGACGGCGTCGCGCTGCTCGTGGACGCCAGCGAGGGGCCCCTGCCGCAGACGCGGTTCGTGCTGCGCAAGGCGCTGGCCCAGAACCTGCCCGTCATCCTGATCATCAACAAGGTGGACCGCAGCGACGCCCGGATCGCGGAGGTCGTCGATGACACCTACGAGCTCTTCCTGGACCTCGACGCGACCGAGGAGCAGATCGACTTCCCGATCGTGTACTGCCAGGCCAAGACCGGGCAGGCGTCGCTGAACCGGCCCGCCGACGGGGAGAGCCCCGACAGCCCCGACCTCGAGCCGCTCTTCCAGGTGATCCGCGAGACGATCCCCCCGCCGTCCTACGACGAGGCGATGCCCCTGCAGGCGCACGTCACCAACCTCGACGCGTCGCCCTACCTCGGGCGCCTCGCGCTGTGCCGCGTCCACAACGGCTACCTCACGAAGGGGCAGACCGTCGCCTGGTGCAAACAGGACGGCACCATCGATCGGGTGAAGCTGACCGAGCTGCTCGGCACGGTAGCCCTCGAGCGCGTGCCGATCGAGCACGCCGGCCCGGGCGACATAGTCGCCATCGCCGGCATCCCCGAGATCACCATCGGCGAGACCCTTGCCGACCCCGAGGACCCCCGCCCGCTGCCCGTGATCACGATCGACGAGCCGAACATCTCCATGACGCTGGGCATCAACACGTCTCCCCTGGCGGGCAGGAGCGGGAAGAAGCTCACCGCGCGCCTGGTGAAGAACCGGCTGGACACCGAGCTGGTCGGCAACGTGTCCATCCGCGTGCTGCCCACCGAGCGGCCGGACACCTGGGAGGTCCAGGGCCGCGGCGAGCTGCAGCTGGCGATCCTCGTCGAGATCATGCGCCGCGAGGGCTTCGAGCTCACGGTCGGCAAGCCCCAGGTCGTCACCCGTGAGATCAACGGCAAGCTCTGCGAGCCGATGGAGCGCCTCACGATCGACGCGCCGAGCGACTATCAGGGCGTGTTGATCCAGCTGATGGCGCTGCGCAAGGGACGCCTCGAGCAGATGGTCGACCACGGCACCGGCTGGGTCCGCATGGAGTACATCGTCCCCGCCCGCGGCCTGATCGGCTTCCGCACCGAGTTCCTGACCGAGACGCGCGGGACCGGGCTGCTCCACCACATCCACGAGCGGTACGAGCCCTGGCACGGGGAGCTGCGCACGCGCCCGACGGGGTCGCTGGTGGCGGACCGCAGCGGCTCCACGACCGGCTTCGCGCTTGCCAACCTGCAGGAGCGCGGCACGATGTTCGTCGGGCCCGGGACCGAGGTCTACGAGGGCATGATCGTCGGCGAGAACTCCCGCTCGGACGACATGGACGTCAACCCGACCAAGGAGAAGAAGCTCACCAACATGCGACAGTCCTCGGGCGACATCCTGGTGCCACTCATCCCGCACAAGCAGCTGTCCCTCGAGCAGGCCCTGGAGTTCTGTCGCGAGGACGAGTGCGTCGAGGTGACGCCGGGCGCGGTGCGCATCCGCAAGGTCATCTTTGCGGCTAGCGAGCGGGGCCGGCTCGCCGCCCGCCGCAAGAGGGATTAGGGCGCTGGGCGTGCCTTGCCGGAGATGTTCCTGTCTTGTCACGTGCGTGTGACGACTTTGTCTCAGGCGGTCACGATTGTGCAACAGAGGTCCTGGGCTGTATGTCTTTCCCTGCCCATGACCTACAGTCCACTACCGCGGACCCCCGCTGAGGGCCGGAGCCCGCGCGTACCCGTGACTCGTTTCGCGCGTTTTTTCGCAGCAGCACCCGCCGCGAGAAAAGGGAGGTAGCGCCAGTCCATGTCGCTCGCATCCGATCATGCAGTGGAGGCCACTTCCACCTCGGCCGAATCCGCCGAGATCGCCGGTCGGTCCCTCACGCAGATCGCGTGGCGGCGGTTGCGCCGCGACAAGGTCGCGATGACCTCCCTGCTCGTGGTCCTGGTCATCGTGTCCATCGCCGCGCTGGCCCCGGTGATCACCCGTCTGGTCGGCGTCGACCCCAGCAGCTTCAACGACAAGGCAGTCAGCGATGCCGGCGGCCTGCCCCTGGGCCGGCTCGGAGGTGTGAGCCTCGCCCACCCGCTCGGCGTCGAGCCGGGCACCGGGCGCGACCTGTTCGCCAGGCTGCTCTACGGTTCGCGCATTTCGCTGCTGATCGCGCTGTCGGCCACGCTCATCACGGTGACCCTGGGAGTGTCGGTCGGCATCGTCGCGGGTTACTCCCGCGGCTGGCTCGACTCGGCACTGGGCCGGCTGATGGACGTGATCCTCGCCTTCCCGCTGATCCTGATCCTGCTGGCGCTGTCCAACGTGCTGACCCAGCGGCTGGAGACGACCTTCCACCTCGGTGAGCTGGTCGCCCGGGTCCTCTACCTGATCCTGGTGCTGAGCCTGTTCGGTTGGCCGTACCTCGCGCGCATCGTCCGCGGACAGGTGCTCAGCCTGCGCGAGCGCGAGTTCGTGGAGTCGGCGGTGTCGATGGGCGCGGGCACCCCGCGAATCCTCTTCCGCGAGATCCTGCCCAACCTGTGGGCCCCGATCCTGGTCTACGCGACCCTGCTGCTGCCGACGTACATCGCCGCCGAGGCGGCGCTGTCCTACCTCGGCGTCGGACTGGTCCCGCCGACGCCGTCGTGGGGCGCCATGCTCGCCGACTCGGTGCGGTACTTCGCCGTGGACCCGGCGTTCCTGTTCATCCCCGGCACCTACCTGTTCGTCGTGGTCCTCGCGTTCAACCTGCTGGGCGACGCAGTCCGCGACGCCTTGGACCCCCGGGCAGGGCGGGCATGACGGTCCCTCGGCGCAGTGACGCGCCGGGAACCTGACCCAAGCTTCCTCGGCGATCGTCGAGGGGATCGTCCCGCCGGACCAAGACCGCTGGCGGGGCAAAGGGCCCGGACGGATGTCCCGGGCCGAGACCAGAAGGAGAAACATGGGCAAGGCCAAGATCGGCCTTCGTTCTGCGGCCGTCGTGTCCCTTGCGGCGATGGCCCTCGCCGCGTGTGGCGGCGGCAGCAGCGGAGGTTCCAGCGGTAAAAGCGGCAACACCCCGGCAGGCCAGCCCGTCAAGGGCGGCACGCTGACCATGCTGTCGCTCAATCAGGAGTTCACCGACCTGGACCCGCAGCGCGCCTACACCGGCGAGGACATCGCGTTCCTGAACGCCTACATGACCCGCTCGCTGACGGCCTTCAAGGTCAGCCGTGACCCCAAGGAGCAGGGAACCCTGGTCCCGGACATGGCGACCGACACCGGTACCCCCGCCAACGGCGGCAAGGACTGGAGCTTCACGCTGCGCGACGGCATGAAGTGGGAGGACGGCAGTCCCGTCACCTGTGAGGACGTCAAGTACGGGGTGTCCCGCACGTTCGCGACCGACGTCATCACCGGCGGTCCGACCTACGCGATCCAGTACCTCGACATCCCCAGCGCCAAGGACGGGTCCTCGGTCTACAAGGGCCCCTACACCACCAAGGGCAACGACACCGCGGCCTACGACAAGGCCGTCGTGTGCGAGGGCAACAAGATCACCTTCCACCTCGCGAAGCCGGTCGGCGACTTCAACTACACCGTGACCCTGGGCATGGGCGCCGTTCCCAAGGCGGCCGACACCGCCGAGAAGTACACGAAGAAGATCGTGTCCAACGGGCCGTACAAGATCCAGGCGTACACCAAGGGCAACCAGATGGTCCTGGTGCGCAACGAGAACTGGTCGAAGGACAGCGACTCGTACCGTCCGGCCTACCCGGACAAGATCGTGGTCAAGTTCGGACTCGACCAGTCGGTCATCGACCAGCGCATGATCCGTGACTCGGGTGCCGACCAGCAGGCGTTCATGCGTGAGTCGCTGCTCTCCTCCGACCTGGCTACCGTCTTCAACGACCCGCGCTACGAGTCACGGCGAGTGACGAACTTCTCGCCGTACGTCATCTACCGCGTGATCAACGTCGAGAAGGTGCCCGACCTCAAGCAGCGGCAGGCTATCGCCGTCGCCATGGACCGCGCCCAGCTGCGTCAGATCCTCGGCGGCAAGTTCGCCGGGGACATCGCCGACGGCGTGATCAAGCCCAACCTGGCCCAGGACTACGCGCCCTCGGGCATGTGGACCGGTCTGCTCGGCAAGACCATCCCGGACAGCGGGGACCCGGAGTACGCGAAGCAGCTGATCAAGGATTCGGGCAAGCCGATGCCGACGATCACGTACTCCTACTCGCAGAACCCGGACGCCGACAAGGGTGCCGCGTCGATCAAGTCGTCGCTGGAGAAGGCCGGCATGAAGGTCAAGCTCAACCCGATCGAGGCCAGCGCCTACTACACCACCATCTTCGACAAGAGCCGGGCGACCGAGCTGATGGCCAACGGATGGGGCCCGGACTGGCCGAACGCGTCGACCGTCATCCCGCCGTTGTTCACCCTCAAGGGTGGCTGGGACGTGGGTCTGGTCAATGACAAGGCCTACAACGAGAAGGTCGCCGCGGCCCTGTCCGAGACCGACCGCGCGAAGCAGGCCACCATGTGGCAGGACCTGAACAAGGAGGCCATGCAGCAGGCCTGGGTCGTCCCGACCTTGTTCGAGAACGACCAGCGGCTGGCCGGCTCCAAGGTGAAGTCCGCCTCGGGCCAGAACGGTCAGCTGTACATCGGTGGTTCGGCGGGCAACTGGCCGTACAACGACATGTACGTGCAGAAGTAGGACGTAACGTCCGTCAACAGTTGATCGCGCGGGCCGGGGAGCGTACGCACCACTGCTCCCCGGCTCGCGCGGCCAGACCACCGGTTCTATCGTCTACTCGAGCCGGCGCAGACCTGGGTGCGCCGAGCCGCCGGTCAGCAGGAGGATCGAGGACCCCGTGGGCGCGTACATCATCCGCCGATTGATCGCGATGGCCGGGATGCTGGTCACGTTGAGCGTGATCGTCTTCCTGCTCTTCTCGGTGCTGCCCGCGGACCCCGCCCGGCTGGTGTGCGGCAAGTCCTGCACGCCCTCGATCATCAAGGCGATCAACCACAAGTTCGGCTACGACCAGCCGCTGGCGGTGCAGTACAAGGAGTTCGTCCAGGGCATCTTCGTGGGCCGCACCTACGGCGAGGGCAAGGCGGCGTTCGACTGCCACGTCCCGTGCCTGGGCTACTCGTTCCTGCGCAACGAGGACGTCACCACCCTCATCAAGGACACCCTGCCCATCACCGCACAGCTGGCGCTCGGCGGCTTCGTCCTCTGGATCCTCGTGGGCGTCAGCATCGGCATCGTCGCCGCACTCAAACGCGGGAAGTGGCAGGACCGCACCATCATGGGGGCGGCGCTGGTCGGCTACTCGTTCCCCTCCTTCTTCATCGCCCTGCTGCTGATCTTCTTCGTGCAGATCAAGTTCGCCGTGCTGGGCTTCCATTCCTATACGTCGTTCTTCGACAGTCCCGCAGAGTGGTTCAAGGCGCTGGTCCTGCCGTGGATCGCGGTCGCGATGCTCTACGCGGCGTTCTACTCGCGGCTGACCCGCAACCAGATGCTGGAGACGCTGGGGGAGGACTACATCCGCACGGCGCGGGCCAAGGGGCTGCGCGAGCGGACCGTGATCGGGAAGCACGGCCTGCGGGCGGGACTCACGCCGATCGTCACCGCCGCGGGCCTCGACCTGGCCGGCCTGCTCGGCGGGGCGCTGATCATCGAGCAGGTTTTTGCCCTCCCCGGGCTCGGGCGCCTGTCGGTCGACTCCGTCACGACGTCCGACCTGCCGGTCATCACGGGGACGGTCATGGTCGCCGCGTTCTTCATCATCCTGGCGAACCTCGTCGTCGACCTGCTCTATGCCGTCATCGACCCCCGTGTGAGGCTCGCGTGAGTGACCCCTTCCTGCAGGTCAAGGACCTGAGGGTCCAGTTCCCTACGGAGGACGGCGTCGTGAGCGCGGTCGACGGGGTCGACTTCGCCGTGGCCAAGAACAAGGTCCTCGCGATCGTCGGTGAGTCGGGCTCCGGCAAGTCGGTGACCAGCCAGGCGATCATGGGTCTGATCAACCGCAAGACCGCCAAGGTCACCGGCGAGATCCGCCTCGACGGCGAGGAGCTGCTCACGGCGCGGCCGGAGCAGGTCCGCTCGCTGCGCGGCAAGCGGATGGCGATGATCTTCCAGGACCCGCTCTCCTCGCTGCACCCCTTCTACTCGATCGGCAAGCAGCTGGTCGAGGCCGTGAACGTCCACCAGGACGTCAGCCGGTCCGCGGCCATGCAACAGGCCCGGGACATGCTCGACCGGGTCGGCATCCCCAACCCGGACCGGCGGCTGAAGGACTACCCCCACAACCTCTCCGGCGGGATGCGCCAGCGCGTCATGATCGCCATGGCCCTCTTGAACAACCCCGAGCTGCTCATCGCCGACGAGCCGACCACGGCGCTCGACGTCACCGTGCAGGCACAGATCATCAACCTGCTGCGGGACCTTCAGCGGGAGTTCGGGACCGCCATCATCCTGATCACCCACGACCTGGGCGTCGTCGCGGACATGGCCGACGACGTCGTGGTCATGTACGGCGGCCGGGTCGTCGAGCGCGGCAGCATCGACGACATCTACTACCGCCCCGAGATGCCCTACACCTGGGGACTCCTGGGCTCCGTGCCGCGCATGGACGCCGGGCGCAACGAGCGGCTGCAGCCGATCCCCGGCCAGCCGCCGTCGCTGATCCGGCTGCCCAAGGGCTGCGTCTTCCGGCCGCGCTGCGCCTACCACGAGCTGGTCCCGGGCAACCGCTGTGACACCGAACGGCCCGATCTGCTCCCGGTCACGCCCGAACACGCCGTACGCTGCCATCTCGATCCTGCACAGCGCCGCGAGATCGCGGCCGAGCGGCTCGGTGTCGCCACCGCCGACCCGGCCATGGAGGACAAGTGACCGCCGTCGACGAGAGCAACACCAGCGTCGTGGCGCGTCGTGCCGACGCACTCCTTCGGGTCGAGCAGGTGCAGAAGTACTTCCCGATCACCGGTGGTGGCCTGCTCAAGCGCAAGGTCGGCGACGTCAAGGCTGTGGAGAGCATCAGCTTCGACGTCGTCCCCGGCGAGACGCTGGGTGTGGTGGGCGAGTCCGGCTGCGGCAAGTCCACGGCCGGCCGCACGGTGATGAAGCTGCTCGACCCGACGGGCGGCAAGATCGAGTTCGAGGGACGCGACATCACGCACCTGTCGCGCAAGGAGATGGTCCCGCTCCGTCGCGAGATGCAGATGATCTTCCAGGACCCCTACTCCTCGCTGAACCCGCGCCACACCGTCGGTTCGATCATCTCGGCGCCGTTCAAGGTGCAGGGCGTGAAGCCGACCCGCGGCGTGCAGGCCGAGGTCCAGGACCTGATGGCCCGCGTCGGCCTGAACCCCGAGCACTACAACCGCTACCCGAACGAGTTCTCCGGTGGCCAGCGGCAGCGCATCGGCATCGCCCGGGCCATCGCGCTGCGCCCGAAGCTGATCGTGTGTGACGAGCCGGTGTCGGCCCTGGACGTGTCGATCCAGGCGCAGGTCGTCAACCTGCTCGAGGACCTGCAGGACGAGTTCCGCCTCGCCTACATCTTCATCGCTCACGACCTGTCGGTCGTGCGGCACATCTCCGACCGGATCGCGGTCATGTACCTCGGCCGCATCATGGAGCTGGCCGAGTCCGAGCGCATCTACAAGGCTCCGCTGCACCCGTACACCCATGCGCTGACCTCGGCCGTGCCGCTGCCGGACCCGCGTGCCGAGCGCAGCCGGGAGCGCATCCTGCTGCACGGCGACCTGCCGAGCCCGATCAACCCGCCCTCGGGGTGCGTGTTCCGCACGCGCTGTCCGAAGGCCCAGGACCGGTGCGCCCAGGAGATCCCGGTGCTGCGCGAGCTCGCCCCCGGCCACTACGGCGCGTGCCACTTCCCCGAGGAGCGTCACCTCATCTGACGACGACGGGCGCGCCGGTCAGCTGCGCGGGGGCAGCGCCTTGTGCAGCCACTTCGCCTGCAGGACGAGCAGGTTCTCGGCGACCGACTCCTGCGGCGTCATGTGGGTGACCCCCGAGAGGGGCAGCACGTCGTGGGGGGCACCGGCCGCGAGCAGGGCCGAGGACAAGCGCAGCGTGTGCGCAGCGACCACGTTGTCGTCGGCCAGGCCGTGGATGAGCAGCAACGGTCGGGTCAGCGAGGGCGCGTCGTCGATCAGCGAGTTGCGGGCATAGACCTCGGGCTCCGTGCGCGGGTCCCCCAGGTAGCGCTCGGTGTAGAAGGTGTCGTAGAGCCGCAGGTCGGTGACCGGGGCCCCCGCCACGGCCGCGTGGAACACCTCGGGTCGACGCAGCACGGCCAGCGCGGCCAGGTACCCGCCGTACGACCAGCCACGGATGCCCACGCGCGACAGGTCGAGGTCGGACACCTCCTCGGCCACCGCCTGCAGGGCCTCGACCTGGTCGTCGAGCGTGACGCTCGCCAGGTCGTGGTGGACGCTGCGGTCCCACTCCGGCCCGCGGGCGCCCGTGCCACGACCGTCGGCCACGACGACGGCGAAGCCCTGGTCAGCGAACCACTGCGACTCCAGCCAACGGTCGTGCACCGTGACCACCTCCCGGTGGTGCGGGCCGCCGTAGGGGTTCATCAGTACGGGCAGTGCGGTGCCCGGCCGGTGGTCGCGCGGCAGCACGACGCCCGCCCGCAGCTGGTGGGTGCCGACGGTGAGCAGCCGGGGGGTCGTGGTGATCACCGGGCGTTCGGCGTAGGACGCCACCGTCGCCACGGCGACCCCGTCGCGCGACACGTCGACGCGCGCGCCCGAGGTGTCGAGGCTGCGGCGGACCGTGACCAGCGTGCCGCCGGACGACGTACCCAGGTGGTAGCCGCCGGGTGCGGTCAACCTCGTCGCAGCGCCCTCCAGCGCCACCCGCCACAGGTGCCACTCGGTCGGGTCGTCGGTGCCTTCGACGAGCACACCGTCGTCGCCGATCGTGACGACCCGCCCGACCTGCGCGCCGCCCAGCTCGGCCTCGGTGCCACCCAGCAGCAGCCGGCGTGCCCCGTCGCGCTCCACCGTGGTGAGCAGGCGCCCGTCGGGTAGCCACGCCGGCGTACCCGGCACCACATCGAGCCACCGGTCGTCGTGGCGCTCGCTGACCACCCGCGTCGCACCGTCGGAGGGGTCGACCGCGAGGACCTGGGCGTCGCGCTGGTCGCGGGTCATCACCTCGAGCAACGGCGCGCCTCGACCGCTCCACTCAGCGGTGATCAGGTAGGGAAACCGCTGGGCGTCCCAGGTCACGTCGACCCGCGAGCCGTCGAGGCCGAGGACGTGCACGCTAACCACGGCGTTGTCGGTGCCGGCCGCGGGGTAGGCGACCTCGACCGGCGTGGCGCCGGGGTTCGCCGGGTCGGCGATGTGCCAGCGCTGCACGGGGGACTCGTCGACCCGGGCCGCGAGCACCGCGCTGCCGTCGGGCGCCCACCAGTAGCCGCGGTAGCGCTCCATCTCCTCGGCCGCCACGAACTCGGCCAGCCCCCACGTCTCGTCGTCGTGGGCGGGCGAGGCGAGCACCCGCGCGTCGGAGCCGTCGACGCGTACGACATGCAGCGCGCGGGCCCCCGCGTAGGCGACCCAGGCGCCGGTCGGGTCCGGTCGCGGGTCGAGCACCGGCCCGGTCGCCGGCAGCTGCCGCACGTCGCCGCTGATGAGGTCGGCCAGCCACAGCCGGCTGGACAGCGCGAATGCTGCCACGGTGCCCGCGTCGTCGGTCGCGAAGCTCACGATGCCCGAGGAGGACTCCCGAGCCCGCTCCCGGCGGGCCCGCTCGGCGACGGAGAGCTCTTCCTGGCCGTCGGCGAGCAGGACCCGGGGGTCGACCAGCAGCCGCTCCTCGCCGCTCGCGACGTCGAGCGACCACAGCCTCCCGACCGGGTCGGTGCCGTGCCCCGAGCGCACGAACAGCACCCGGGCGCCGTCGCGGGTCACCGAGAGGTTGCGCGGCGCACCCCGGGTGAACCGCTGGGTCCGCGCGGCCTGCACGGGGAAGGACGGCAGCGCCGACTGCTCGGGCGTGGTGCTGGTCTGCGGCATGCCAGAAACCTACCGAGTGCCCTCCGCAGCCCCTGATCGTGAGGCGGATCGGCACCGATCCGGTGCCGATCGCCCTCACGATCACGAAAGGGCCGGTGCCGATCGCCCTCACGATCACGAAAGGGCCGGGGGCGGGCGGTGGCGACGTACGTCTCGGTAGTGTCGCGACCATGACGACGACGCCGGACAACCCGCTCTCCGAGGAGCCCGAGGCGAGGCCCGCGGGACCGGAGGAGGCCGTGCTGCGCGAGGCCGAGGCGGTCCTCGAGCAGGCCGAGCCGGAGGCCGTCGCGAGCATGGACGTGCTGGACTCGCCCCGGCGGCTGCTGCTCGTGCATGCGCACCCGGACGACGAGACGATCGCCACCGGCGCGACGATGGCCAAGTACGCCGCCGCGGGCGCGCACGTCACCCTGGTGACCTGCACCCTCGGTGAGGAGGGCGAGGTCCTGGTGGCGGACCTCACGCATCTCGCGGCCGACCAGGACGACGGCCTGGGGCAGCACCGCATCGGCGAGCTGGCGACCGCGATGGAGGCCCTCGGCGTGCGCGACCACCGGTTCCTCGGCGGTCCCGGTCGCTACCGCGACTCCGGGATGATGGGGTTGGAGACCAACAACCGTCCTGAGTGCTTCTGGCAGGCCGACCTCGACGAGGCGGCCACGCTGCTGCTCGAGGTGATCCGCGAGGTCCGTCCCCGGGTGGTCGTGACCTACGACGAGAACGGCGGCTACGGGCACCCGGACCACGTCCAGTCGCACCGGGTCACCATGCGCGCCGTCGAGCTGGCGGCCGACCCCACGCGGGGCGAGGGGGAGCCGTGGGCGGTCGCGAAGGTCTACTGGAGCGCCTTGCCGGTGTCCTGGATGCGCGACGGCCTCCGCCGGCTGCGCGCCAGCGGCGACCTGACGACGTTCGAGGGGATGGACCCGGAGGGCGAGCTGCCCATGGCCACGCCCGACGAGCTCGTGACGACAGCCGTCGACGCCACGGACCACGTCGAGGCCAAGCTCGCCGCGATGCGCGCCCATGCCACCCAGATCGCCGTCGACGGGCCGTTCTTCGCGCTCTCGAACAACCTGGGCAACGCCGTCTGGGGGGTCGAGCACTACCGGTTGGTGCAGGGCGACACGGGTGGCGACACCGACGGCGACGGGCGCGAGACGGACCTCTTCGGTGGTCTGGACTAGCGGCGGCCCCGTGCTCGCGCTAGGCCGAACGGGTGACAGCCCCGCCCGCATCCGGGTGAATGCGCTCCGGGCGGGACGCGCGGGTGCGCCGGGCGGCCACACTCACCGTAGATGCTCGTCCGCCCGAGTCTGCATCGGTAGGCCGGCCCGCGGAGTTGATACTCCGAACGGGTGATGCCACCGCAGCCATGGGGGGTGGGATCGAGGCGGGCGACGAGCTGGAGGATCGGTGGACGCGAAGCAGGTGGTCTCTGAAGGGGCGCAGCCCGGGGGCCTCGAGCTCCCGCTCGCGACAGGAGCGGCCGACGTCGGCGAGAGCCGGGAGCGGCTGCGACGCCGCCGGTTGCGCGGCATCGCGGTGCTGCTGGGCCTGCCGACCGCCTACCTGTGGATGCGCATCCTCACCGGCGACCCGCTCGACCTGCTGCAGCTGCCGCACGTCGACTGGCTGGTCCTGACCCCGGTCCTGTTCTTCCTGATGCTGATCCTGTTGCTGGGCGGGCAGTTCCTCTTCACCGGCCGCTCGCCGCACCTGATGGTCCGCCCCGAGCAGCTCGACGTCCGCCTGGCCGACGTCGTGGGCATCGACATCGTCAAGGACGAGGTCGTGCGCTCGCTGCAGCTGTTCCTGTCCCACGCGCGCTTCGCCCGCGAGATGGGCGGCCGGCCGCGACGCGGGCTCCTGTTCGAGGGCGGACCCGGTACCGGCAAGACCTACACCGCCAAGGCGCTCGCGGCCGAGGCCGGTGTCCCGTTCCTGTTCGCCACGGCCACCTCGTTCCAGTCCAGCTTCCAAGGCGCGACACAGCGCAAGGTGCGCCAGTACTTCCGGGCCCTGCGCAAAGCCGCTCGCAAGCACGGCGGCGCGGTCGGGTTCATCGACGAGTTCGACGCGATCGGGCTGGCTCGCCACGGCGCGGCCATGACGGCCGCGGCGGGTGCGTCCTCCTCGCTCATCGGCTGCGGAGGTCTGGAAGGCCTGCCGATGGCAGCGGCCGCGCCGGCGATGGTTCGCACCCCCTTCGTCGGTGGCAACGACCTGCAGATGGCGGTCAACGAGCTGCTGGTGCAGATGCAGTCGTTCGAGGAGCCGTCCGGGAAGCAGAAGGCACTGGGCCGGCTGGTCGACGCGGCGAACCTGCTGCTGCCGGCGCACCGGCAGCTGCGCGGGCCCAAGGGGACGCCAGCCAACATCCTGCTGATCGCCTCGACCAACCGGGCCGACTCCCTGGACCCGGCCCTGCTGCGACCGGGACGGTTCGACCAACGGCTCAGCTTCGAGCTGCCCCCGAAGAAGAGCCGCCGCGAGCTCATCGACCACTTCCTCGCGCGCAAGGCGCACGACGTGGAGCTGGACGACGCGGAACGCCGCGACGCGCTCGCGGCGGTCACCCAGGGCTACAGCCCCGCCATGCTCGAGGGCCTGCTCGACGAGGCGCTGGTCCAGGCGGTGCGCGAGGCGCGACCCCGGATGCTGTGGCGTGACGTCGAGCACGCTCGGCTGCTCACCGAGGTGGGCCTCGGGCAGCCGGTCGCCTACACCGAGCACGAGAAGCGCCTCATCGCGACGCACGAGGCCGGGCACGCGACCATCGCCTGGTTGGTCGCCCCGCAGCGACGTCTCGAGATCCTGACCATCATCAAGCGGCGCGAGTCGCTCGGCCTGCTCGCGCACGGTGACCGGGACGAGGTCTACACCCGCTCGCGCAGCGAGATGACCGGTCTGATCGCTATCGCGATGGGCGGGCAGTGCGCCGAGGAGCTGTTCTTCGGAGACGTGTCGACCGGCCCCGCGGGCGACCTGCTGTACGCCACCAACGTGGCCGCGCAGATGGTGGGGGCGGCCGGCATGACCGACACCCTGGTGTCGTTGGCCGCCGTGCAGAACAGCGGGCTGACCGACACCAACATCGTCGGCCGGGTGCTGGGTGACAGCGAGGGACGCCGTCGGGTGGAGGAGCTGCTGCAGCGGCAGAAGGTCACCGTCCGCGGCCTGATGGAGAGCAACCAGCACCTGGTCACGGCGCTGCGCGACGCCCTCCTGGACCGCCACGAGCTCATCGGCCGCGAGATCACCGACGTGCTGGAGGCCGCCCGGGCAGCCGGCCCGGTGGGCCCGGTCATCGACCTGCGCACCGACGCCCGCACCGAGCAGGCCGATCCCACCTCGTAGCCTGGGGCGGTGCCCGCAGCCGTCCGTCTCGCCGTGCACGGCGTGGCGCTCGTGGCGGGTGCAGCCGTCGGGGTCGTCGGGTCGTTCATCCACCCGCTGACCCGGGCGGGCCTCCCGGTCGGACTGCTGGTCGCCCTCGCGCTGAGCGCTGCCGTGCCAGCCGCCGCGGGCCTGACCGTGCGCTCCCGCAGTGGCGCCGGCCTGGTGGCCCTGGGGTGGCTGGTGGCGGTCGTCACGATGTCGCTGCCCCGGTCCGAGGGCGACCTGGTGGTGCCGGCCACCGCGCTGGGCTACAGCTGGCTGCTGGGCGGGACGCTGGTCGCGGGCCTGACGCTCACCTGGCCCTACTCGCTGCTGCCGCGACCCACCGAGGCCCGGGAGGCGCCTACAGGGCAGGTCGCGAGCCGCCGATGACCAGGGCGTGACCATCGTCGACGCCCCCCGCGACGCGCTGCCCGAGCACCGGCCCCTCGCCGAGGCGGACCAGGAGGGGTCGCCCACGGGAGGGGTGCTGCTGCGGCTGGGCCACTCCCGCTTCTCCGTCCCGATGCCGGACGTGGCGGAGGTGACCGGCGTGCCCGCGATCACCCGGCTGCCCGGCGCGCCGCCCTGGCTGCGCGGGGTCGCCAACTGGCGTGGCCGGGTGCTGCCGGTGCTGGACATCCGCGCCCTCGTCGGCGTACCCGTCACCCCCCTGCCCACCAGCGCCCGGCTGGTCGTGGTCTCCGACGGCGTGCCGGGCGGGCTCAGCGCCGGGCTGGTCGCCGAGGCCGTGCCCGGCGTGAACGACGTCACGCTCGACGACCTCGCCCCCTCGCCGGCCACGCTCCCGCCCGAGGCGGCCCGGCTGGTCGTCGGCCAGGTCACGGACGCGCACGGTCCCATCGCGGTGCTCGACGTCGTGGCCCTGCTGGGGCTGCGCGAGCGGGTCGAACGCCGCCGGCACGGCAGCTGACCCGGCCCGGGTCGGCGCGTCGGCGGCGGCCGGTACGGCGGCCAACCGGTAGCCCGATCGGCCTACAGCCGGGCCGCTGAACTCCCGATGTGAGCAGTGCGTCCCTCTCCCACGTGGGGCGCGCCGACGTACCTGGCTGGAGGCCGTGGTGGACTTCTGGAAGATGCTCAACCGCGCGAGCACGGTCGCCCTCGGGCTGAGCGTGGTCGCCGCGGCGGTCGGGGTGGCGGCCGACCATGCGAGCGGCGTGCGCTACTCCTACGTCGCGGCCGGGATGTGGCTCGGCGTCGGTCTGATCAGCGCGTGCGGTCTGGGAGGGTTGACCCTCTTCGGTGACCGGCTCGTGCACGAGCGCAGCCACGTCGAGCGCTACCGCGCCGGACTGATCATCGCCAACGTGGTCTGGGTGGCCGGTCTGGTCGCCACCGCGGGCCCGCAACGCCCCTACTGGTCGCTCACCGCCGTGCCGCTGCTCGTCGCCGCGGTGTCCATGAGCCGGATGCGCAGCCTGCTCATCGGCGTCTTCGGCATGCTCGCGACCCTCGCGGGCGTGCTGGTGTCGGGACCCGTCTCGACCGCGACGCTCGGCTTCCTGGCCGTCGTCCTGCCGCTCGGGCCGGGTGTCACCTGGTTCGTCGGCCTGCTCAACGGGTCGCTGCGCGAGGAGCGCCAGGCTGCCCGCGAGGAGCGCGACGAGCTCAGCCGCCGCGTCGGCGAGCTCTCCGCGGTGCTGGCCCAGGCCGCGGAGGGGGACCTGGCCGTCCACGCGACCTCCGACGGGGGCAGCGAGGCGGTCACCGCGCTGACCGGTTCGTTCAACAACACGCTGCGCAACCTGCGTCACCTCGTCGAGCAGATCCGCTCCGGCGGCGACCAGATCACGGCCAGCGCGGGCGAGCTGCTTGCCACCGCCGAGGAGCACGCCGCCAGCGCGACCCAGCAGTCCTCCGCCGTGGCCGAGACCACCTCCACCATCGAGGAGCTGGCTGCCACCGCCGCCCAGATCGCCGACACCGCCGAGTCGGTCGCCCGCTACGCCGCCGAGACCCTGCGGTACGCCGAGGACGGTCGCGCGGCCGTGGCCACCTCGGTCACCTCGATGGACGCGATCGCCGACCGGGTCAACTCCATCGCCACCCGCGCGCTGTCCCTCGGGGAGAAGAGCCAGGAGATCGGCCGCATCCTGCAGGTGATCGACGACCTGGCCGACCAGACCAACCTGCTCGCGCTCAATGCGGCCATCGAGGCCGCCCGCGCCGGGGAGCACGGCCGCGGCTTCGCCGTCGTCGCCTCCGAGGTCCGCAAGCTCGCGGAGCGTTCGCAGGAGTCCGCCGGCCAGATCCAGGCGATCGTCGCCCAGATCCAGTCGGAGACGCACGCGACGATCCTCGCCAGCGAGGAGGGCGCCAAGCAGGTCGCCGGCGGCGCATCGTTGGCGCGCGAGGTCGTCGACGCGCTCGAACGGATCTCCGGCATGGTCGACGAGACGACCACTGCCGCCAAGGAGATCTCCATCGCCACCCAGCAGCAGCGCTCGGCGTCCGACCAGGTCGTCTCGGCGATGACGCAGGTCTCCGACGTGTCCCGTCAGTACGCCGTCGGCTCCAAGCAGGCGGCCGCGTCGGCCGCCGAGCTCAACGTCCTCGCCGCCGAGCTGCGCTCCTCCATCGAGCAGTTCCGCGTCTCCTGAGGTCCGGGAGCCGACGTGAAGGGCTGGGCCGACGACCCCGAGCTGGTCGCGACCTTCCGGGCGGAGGTCGACGAGCGGCTCGCCTCGTTGTGCGAGGGACTGCTGCGACTCGAGGCGCACCCGTCGCCGCGTCAGCTGGTCGCCTCGCTGTTCCGCGACGCCCACACCGTCAAGGGCTCCGCGCGCATGCTGGGCCTCGACGGGGTGGTCGACGTCGCGCACCGAGCCGAGGACCTGCTCGGCGCCCTGCGCGACGGCCGCCTGCAGCCGCGCTCGGACCTGGTCGACGTGCTGCTCGTCGCGGCCGAAGGCATCTCACGCTCGATGCCCGGAGCGGACCACCCGGTCGACCCGGACGAGCTGGCCGCCATGGTCGCGGCCCTGGACGCCGCGGTCGCCGGCGAGGACCCCGTGGTCGTACCCCGGTTCGCCGACCCGGAGCCCGAGGAGCCCGACGGGCCGGGGCGCAGCCGGGGCGCCCACTCCATCCGCGTGCCCACCCGCCGGGTGCACGACCTGCTCGACGTGGTGGGCGAGGTGGAGCTCGACGTACGTCGCATCACCGCCAACGGTCGCGAGCTGACCCGGCTCGCCGCCGACCAGCTGCGCTGGGCCCGCGCCCTGCGCGACGCGACCACCGAGAGCCTCGGGTCGGGCCTGGGCGCGTCTCCCGCCCTCCTGGAGGCGGTGCACGCGCTGCTGTCGGTCGGCGACCGGCTCGCGGCGGAGAGCCGCGAGCTGGAGGGCCGCGCCGAGGACGCCGTCGACCGCCTGGCCGCGGTGCGCGACGCCACCATGGGGCTGGCCATGGTGCCCGTCCGCCGGGTGGTGGCGGGCTTCCCCCAGCTGGTGCGGGAGCTCGCCGCCTCGGGGCCCGAGCCGCGCGACGTGCACCTGGTGCTCACCGGGCAGGACGTCGAGCTGGACACCCGGGTCCTCGACGCCGTCGCCGACTCGCTCCGCCAGCTGGTCACCAACGCGGTCGACCACGGGTGCGAGACGCCGGCCGAGCGGGTGGCCGCCGGCAAGTCGTCGCGGGCCACGGTCACCGTCGCGGCCCGGTCGGCCGGCTCCACCGTGGTCATCGAGGTCACCGACGACGGGCGCGGCGTCGATGAGGACGCGCTGCGGGCCCAGGCGATCAGCCGCGGCCTGCTGCCCGCCGACTCGACCGCGACCGGCTCGTCGTTGCTGCAGGTGCTGTTCGGGGCCGGCTTCTCCACGCGCGCGGAGGTCACCCAGACCTCCGGACGCGGGGTGGGGCTGGACGTCGTACGGACCTCGGTCGAGGAGCTGAGCGGTTCCATCGACGTCACCTCGCAGGCCGGCCGCGGCACGCGGTTCGTCCTCACGCTGCCGGTCACGCTGGGTGTGCTGCGCTGCCTGATCGCCCGGGTCGGTGACGAGCGGTACGCCGTCCCCGTGACCGGCGTGGTGGAAACGCTCGGGCTCGCCGGCGCGGCCCGCCACGAGGTGGCCGGCGTACCCGTGCTCGCCCGCCACGGCGCCATGCTGCCGCTGGTGGACCTCGGCCAGATCCTGGACGCGCCCGGCGAGCGCAACCCGCGGGCCGCGATCGTCGTGCACTACGCGGTCACCGACGAGACACTGGCGCTGGCCGTCGACGAGCTGGAGGGCGAGCTGGAGATGGTGGTCAAGGAGCTCGGTGGCTTCCTCGGGCGGCTGCCGACGGTCGCCGGGGCCACCATCGATGGTGACGGCAGTGTCCTGCTCGTCCTGGACGTGCGGGAGCTGGCCGTCCGCCAGCTCGCCGCCGCCGCACCGCATGCGCCGGTGGCGCCGCACTCCCGCACGCACGACACCCAGCAGGGGCAGGGCAGGCCCCGGGTGCTCGTCGTGGAGGACTCCGTGGGCGTCCGCGAGCTGCAGCGGGTGATCCTCGAGGGTGCGGGCTACGACGTGGTCACCGCGGTCGACGGCACCGACGGCGCCGCCCACCTGAGCGAGGCGCCCGTCGACCTGGTGCTCTCCGACGTGGAGATGCCGGGCATGGACGGGTTCATGCTCACCCGCACGATCCGGCGGACCCGCGGCTGGGAGGACGTCCCGGTCGTCATCATGACCTCCCGCGGTGACGAGACCGACCAGCGCGCCGGCCTCGCCGCCGGGGCCAGCGCCTATCTGCTCAAGAGTCGCTTCGATCAGGCCGAACTCATCACTACGGTCCGCCGACTGGTGGGCCGCTGACCGGGCGCCTGCCCGGGCACAGAACGGGCGCCAGTCCGCCCGACGTACGAAGCGAGGCTCCGATGCCCACCGTGCTCATCGCGGACGACAGCCCCACCCTGCGGCGCATCGTGTCCACGGTGCTCGAGCGGGCGGGCTACACCATCGTGACCGCCGAGGACGGTGTCGAGGCGGTTCAGGCCGCGTTCCGTCACCAGCCGGACGCGATCATCCTCGACGTGCAGATGCCGCGGCTCTCCGGCTACGTCGCAGCCCGGCTGCTCAAGGACGACTGGCAGACCACGGAGATCCCCCTGGTGCTGCTCACGTCGCTGGACGCGGCCTCGGACCGCTACTGGGGAGCGCAGACGGGTGCCGACCGGTTCCTCACCAAGGACTTCGAGGCGCCCGACCTGGTCGCCGCTCTCGGTGAGGTCATCAACGCCGCCGACGAGGCACGCGGTGGCCGCCCCCGGATGAGCGCCGACGCCGTCGAGCTCGGTGACGACGAGGTGCTGGCCCGGGTCTCCGAGCTGCTCGACCGCAAGCTGTTCGAGGCGTCGGTGTCGGCCGAGGTCACCCAGCTCGCGGCCGACGTACACGGCTTCGAGAAGACCGTCGCCGGCGTGCTGGGTGTGCTGGGCCGGGTCGTCGACTACGACATGGCCGCGGTCTGCATGCTCGACGACCGGGCGACCTACCTGACCGTCGCGCGGGAGAGCTCGCAGCAGCAGTACAACGAGTTCTTCGGTGCGATCGCGGACGCCGCCACCCAGGTGACCAACGCCCCGGTGATGGTCCACGACCTGCTGCCCCGGGTCGCGGACCCCAACGGCCTGCTCGGCCTCGACGACGAGGGCCGGATGGCGACGTTCCTGTCGATGCCGTTGCGGGCCGGCGGACGCATCGTCGGCTGCCTGGCACTGTCCAGCGCCACCAAGAATGCCTTCGGTGAGGCCTCGCTCAACACGTTGCGCCTGGTCGAGCAGCCCGCGGCCGTCGTGATCAGCAACGCCCGGTTGGCGGGCCACACCGCCTCGGTCTGACCCCGCCCGTCCGACCGACCGGCCGGGACGTGCGGCGTCCTACGCGCGAGCGCAGGTACTGTCGCAGATCATGTCCGTCCCTCCGGTCCCCGACCCGGCGCTGGACGTCGACGTCTTCCGGCGCACCGTCGGGCACTTCGCGGCCGGGGTCACCGTGGTCACCACCCGCCTGCACGGGCTCGACCATGCGATGACGGCCAGCGCCTTCACCTCGGTCTCGCTCGAACCCGTCTCGGTGCTGGTCTGCGTCGACACGGAGGCGCGCTTCCGCGACGCCGTGCTGGAGTCGCAGCTGTGGGGGGTCTCGGTGCTCTCGACCGCCGGACGCCGGGCCGCGGACTGGTTCGCCACCAAGGGACGTCCGCTGATCGGCCAGCTCGACAGGTTCCCCCACCATCGCGGCCCCGCGACCGGAGTCGCCCTGCTCGACGACGCGATCGCCTGGCTGGAGTGCCGCACCTTGGCCGTCTATGACGGCGGCGACCACGACATCGTGCTGGGCGAGGTCCTCGACCTCGGGCTGGGCGACCGTGACGCCGCGCCGCTCGTCTACTACCGCAGCCGCTACGGCAGCGTGTCGGGACTCGTCGCGGGAGACCAGTAGCCGTAGAGGTGGTGGGTCATGTAGCCGAGCCTGGCGTACAGCCGCAGCCCCGCGTCGTTGGCGGCGCGGACCTGCAGGTAGGTCGCGCCGGCGCCGTGCTCGGCGGCCCAGCCGACCAGCGCCCGCATGACGGCGCTGCCGATGCCCTGCCGGCGGGCCTGCGGCGCCACGTCGATCGAAGTGATGCCGGCCCAGCCTCCCTCGACCGAGACGCGTCCGATGCCGACCGGCTCCCCGTCGCGGCGCACCGTGGCGAATCCGACGACCGGGGGCGCGGCGAGGATGGCGACGTGCGACCGGGGGTCGTCGGCGTCGAGGTCGTGCATCAGGGCCAACCACTCGGGCCGGGGCGTCGGGTCGACGGTCAGGCAGAGGTCCTCGCGCGCGGGCAGCGTGGCGAGCAGCGGCTGGACCGGGGCGACCTGCACGATCGTGATGTGCCGGCGTGTCCACCGCAACGCCGGGAGCGAGCGGTCGACCGGGTCGATCAGCGGCACCTGCAGCAGCGGCGGGATGCCGCGCTCGGCGTACCACCGCACCACTGCGGCGAGCGCATCCGGCAGGGGTCGGCCCGGATCACCCACCGCCATCGCCGAGTTGGCCCGCCCGGTGACACCGGCGTGCGCTCGCAGCCGCCAGTCTCCCAGCGCCTCGACCTCGCGGGCCGGCCAGCCCCGGGAGCAGATCGCCTGCATCGCCGCCGGCGACACGTCGGGCACCTCCCACCCGCGTCGCACGGTGGCGGGCGGGACGGTCTTCGCGGCCACCACGGCGTGCGGGTCGATGTCGGTCACCGAGCCGTCCTTGCGCAGCACCCGCCACGAGCCGTGGTCGAGCGCCAGGAGGTGACCGAGCGCATCGGTCGGTCGCCCGTCGACGAGTCGTCGTACGGACACCCGCCGGCCCAGGTCGGCCTCGCTCAGCACGTCTTGTGGCCCCCTTGCTGCGCCCGCCCCGCCGGACAGCGATACTAGGGGGCACTGGTGCGGGAGCCCACGGCTCCGACTGGTTCGACGATCTCCCCGGGAGGGACCTCACCGTGACCTACGTCATCGCGCAGCCATGCGTGGACGTGATCGACAAGGCGTGCATCGAGGAATGCCCTGTCGACTGCATCTACGAGGGCAACCGGATGCTCTACATCCACCCCGACGAGTGCGTGGACTGTGGCGCCTGCGAGCCCGTCTGCCCGGTCGAGGCGATCTTCTACGAGGACGACACGCCCGAGCAGTGGAAGGACTACTACAAGGCCAACGTCGAGTTCTTCGACGACCTCGGTTCACCGGGCGGTGCCGCGAAGCTGGGCAAGATCGACAAGGACCACCCGCTGATCGCGAGCCTTCCCCCGCAGAACCAGGACGGGCAGCACTGAGGGGCGAGGCACGATCGGGGGCGGCGGGCGCCGTGCGGGTGCCCGTCGCTCGTCATCTCCCGGAGTTTCCGTGGGACAGCCTCGCGCCGTTCGCCGAGCAGGCGGCGGCGCACCCCGGGGGTCTGGTCGACCTGTCGATCGGCACACCGGTCGACGCCACCCCCCGGGTCGTGCAGGACGCCTTGGCCGCTGCCGCCGACGCCCCCGGGTACCCGCAGACCCACGGGACGCCCGCACTGCGCGAGGCGGTCGCGACATGGTTCGCACGGCGGCGCTCGGTCCCCGGGGTCGACCCGGCGGGCGTCCTGCCGACGATCGGCTCGAAGGAGTTCGTCGCCTGGCTGCCCAGCCTGCTCGGGCTCGGGGCGGGCGACGTCGTCGTGCACCCCGAGTTGGCCTATCCGAGCTACGACCTCGGTGCCCGGCTGGCCGGGGCGACACCCGTGGCGTCCGACGTGCTGACGGGCCTCGGGCCGCAGCGCGTCGGGTTGGTGTGGCTGAACTCGCCGTCGAACCCGACCGGACGGGTGCTTGCGGTCAAGCACCTGCGCACGGTCGTCGCGTGGGCCCGCGAGAGGGGAGCCGTGGTGGCCTCCGACGAGTGCTACGCCGAGCTGGGCTGGGACACGCAGCCGGTCTCGATCCTGCACCCGGACGTCTGTGACGGCTCGTCGGAAGGCCTGCTCGCCGTCTACTCGCTGTCCAAGCAGTCCAACCTCGCGGGCTACCGGGCGGCGTTCGTCGCCGGCGACCCGGTGCTGGTGCGCGAGCTGCTCGAGGTGCGCAAGCACGCCGGCATGATCGTGCCCGCGCCCGTGCAGGCCGCCATGGTGGCCGCGCTCGGCGACGACGCCCACGTGACGGAGCAGCGGGCGCGGTACGCCGCCCGCCGCGACGTGATGCGCGCGGCACTCACCGGCGCCGGGTGGGCGCTGGACAGCTCCGAGGCAGGGCTCTATCTCTGGGCCACCCGTGGCGAGGACTGTTGGGAGTCGGTGCGTCGCCTCGCGACACTCGGAATCCTCGTCGCCCCTGGGGTGTTCTACGGAGCGGCGGGGGCTCGGCACATCCGAGTGGCACTGACGGCCTCCGACGAGCACATCGCGGCGGCTGCTGGCCGGCTTGCCACGTGACGAGAGTCACGCGCTGCCGGAACCGCCCCGAAACATCCGGGACACCTGGGCCCGGCACAGTTGGGTGTGCACAACGGAAACGGCGAGACCGCCGTGGACCATCGAGAGAGAGAAAGACCACCATGTCCGCCCCCATGGCAGACGAGCTGCAGGAGCTGAACGACCTCTACACCTGGGAGGTCAACGCCGCGATCGAGAGCGGCGAGGAGTCCCTGATCGAGGCGTTGTCCGAGGAGTACACCGACCGGGCCCTGCGCCTGATCACCGGACCGCGCGGGTTCTGATCGACTAGCGCCGTACGCCGCTAGTCGTTGGCGTGCAGCGCGGCGTTCAGCTGCCCCCACGTCCCCTCGCGGGCGACAGCCTCGATCCTGCCGGTCACGCTGTTGCGCCGGAACAGCAGGTCGTCGTGGCCGGAGAGCTCACGCGCCTTGACGAGCGAGCCGTCCTGCATGGTCACCTTGGTACCCGCGGTGATGTAGCAGCCCGCCTCGACCACGCACCGGTCGCCGAGCGAGATGCCGATGCCGGCGTTGGCGCCGAGCAGGCAGCCCTCGCCGACGGAGACGACGGCGCTGCCCCCGCCCGACAGGGTGCCCATGATCGACGAGCCGCCGCCGATGTCGGAGCCGTCGCCCACGACGACGCCGGCGCTGATGCGGCCCTCCACCATCGACGTACCAAGGGTGCCTGCGTTGTAGTTGACGAAGCCCTCGTGCATCACGGTGGTGCCGCTGGCCAGGTGGGCGCCGAGGCGCACGCGGTCGGCGTCGGCGATGCGTACGCCGCTGGGCAGCACGTAGTCGACCATCCGCGGGAACTTGTCGACGCCGTAGACAGTGACCGGCCCGTCAGGGCGCAGCCGTGCACGGGTCGCCTCGAAGCCCTCGACCGCGGCCGGTCCCGCGTTCGTCCACACGACGTTGGCGAGCACCCCGAAGATGCCGCTGACGTCGAGCCCGTGCGGGCGGACCAGCCGGTGGGAGAGCAGGTGCAGCCGCAGGTAGGCGTCCGGCGCGTCGGCGGGCGGCCGGTCGAGGTCGATCTCGGTGCATACGACGTCGAGCTGCACGCCACGGCGCTCGTCCGCGCCGGCGAGGTCGGTCAGCCCGGCGGGCGCCTGCCGGTCCTCGGATCGGCCGAGCTGCGGGTCGGGGTACCACGTGTCGAGCACTGCGCCCGACTCGTGGACGGTGGCCAGGCCGAAGCCCCAGGCCGTGCGGGGCGTGCTGTCGCTCATGGTCGACAGCCTGCCAGAAGGCCGCGGACCGTCCTGCGCCTGTAACGTCGCTCGCATGGCAGCTGCGCGCTGGAAGTGCCTCTGCATCGACGCCGTCCGGCCGGAGCCGGTGGCCCGGTTCTGGGCTGACGCGCTGGACCTGCAGGCCCAGCGGCTCGACGGCGACTGGGTGCTGCGCGGTGCGCGCCCCGAGCAGACGGTGTGGGTCAACGCCGTACCGGAGCCCAAGACGGTGAAGAACCGCGTGCACCTCGACCTGGTGCGGCGCTCGACCGGGCCCCTGGTCGCGCTGGGCGGTCACGAGCTGCGGGAGGTCATGGGCGGGGGAGAGACGTGGATCGTCGTCGACGACCCCGACGGCGCCGAGCTGTGCGTCTTCGACAGCGCGCAGGGCCAGGCCAGCGGCCTCGTGGTCGACAGCGCCGACGCCGAGGGACTGGCCGCGTGGTGGGCCGGCGTGCTGCACGCGGAGGTCGTTCCGGCACCCGACGGGACACCGAGGTGGCTGGCCGGCGTCGCGGGGCTGCCCTTCGAGGTCTGGAAGTTCGTGCCGGTCTCCCAGCCCAAGGCCGTGAAGAACCGGGTGCACTGGGACCTCGTGAGCGGCGACGTCGAGCAGCTCGTCGGTCGGGGGGCGACGGTGCTCGGCCGGCCCGACGGCGACGTGTCCTGGCACGTGCTGGCGGACCCGGAGGGCAACGAGTTCTGCGTGTTCGCGCCGCCGGCCTGACCCGTAGGCTGCCCGACCATGACCTCACTCGACCTCTCCCTCGACGGGGCCGCCCTGACCGCCGCGCTGTGCGACATCGAGTCGGTGAGCGGTCAGGAGCAGCGCATCGCCGACGAGATCGAGGCTGCGTTGCGCGACCTGCCGCACCTCGAGGTGCTGCGCCACGGCAACAACGTCGTGGCCCGTACGTCGCTCGGCCGGCCCGAGCGCGTCGTGCTCGCGGGACATCTCGACACGGTTCCGATCGCCGACAACCTGCCCTGCGCCGTGCGCGACGGGCGCATCTACGGCTGTGGCACCACGGACATGAAGAGCGGCGTCGCAGTGGCGCTGCGACTCGCGTCCTCGGTCGAGGCTCCCCACCGTGACGTCACCTACGTCTTCTATGACTGCGAGGAGGTCGACGCCGCGCGCAACGGGCTGGGCCGGCTGGTCCGCGACCACCCCGACTGGGTGGCCGGCGACTTCGCGGTGCTGATGGAGCCCTCCAACGCCACCGTCGAGGGCGGCTGCCAGGGCACGCTGCGAGCCGACGTCACGACGCGGGGGCAGCGCGCGCACTCCGCGCGCTCGTGGATGGGTGACAACGCGATCCACTCGGCGGCCCGGGTGCTCGCGCGCCTGGAGGAGCACGAGCCGGCCCAGGTCGAGATCGACGGGCTGGTCTACCGCGAGGGGCTCAACGCCGTCGCCATCACCGGCGGCGTGGCGGGCAACATCATCCCCGACGAGTGCGTGGTGTCGGTCAACTACCGCTTCGCGCCGGACAAGACCGAGGCGGCGGCGGAGGCCGTCGTACGCCGGGTGTTCACCGGCTTCGACGTGGCCGTCACCGACTCGGCGCCGGGCGCCCTGCCGGGCCTCGGCGAGCCGTCCGCCGCCGCGTTCGTCGCCGCGGTCGGCGGCGAGCCGCAGCCGAAGTTCGGCTGGACCGACGTGTCGCGCTTCTCTGCACTGGGCGTCCCCGCGGTGAACTACGGGCCGGGCGACCCGAACGTCGCGCACACCCGCGAGGAGTACGTCGACATCGCGTCGATCGCGGCCGTCGAGGACCGCCTCCGCGCCTGGCTCACCAGCTGAGGGCGGCGCGGGCTCGCCGCGGTCAGGCGGGGACGGAGATGCCGACGCCACCGCGGGTCTGGGCGCCGAACCGCTCCTTGTCGCGGGCCAGGTCCAGCGGTGCCAGGCGCGAGCGGCCGGCGATGATCTCGGGTGTCAGCAGGTCGGCCGGCACCAGCCAGGACACCTCGAACTCCAGCCCGTCGGGGTCCTTGGCGTAGAGCGCCTTGGTCGTGGCGTGGTCGGTGGCGCCGACCAACGCGCCCCGCTCGGCCAGCACGGCGGAGATGCGCTCGAGCTCGTCGAGCGTGTCGACCTCCCAGGCCAGGTGGTAGAGGCCGACGGCGCCCTGGCCCGCCGGCGAGTCCTGGGCACCGGCACCCACCTCGAACAGGCCCAGGTCGTGGTCGTTGCTGGAACCCGGAGCCCGCAGGAACGCCGCCCCCCGCAGGGCCTCCATGCCCTCGATGTGGCGGAAGCCGAGGGTGGCCCCGTAGAACTCGACGCTTCGCTGGACGTCACGCACGTAGAGGACGGCATGGTTGAGGCGGTGCACACCCATCGCAGACTCCTTATTGTTGAACTCTCAACAAAGACGCTAGCACAACGGCCCGGTGCCGACCAGCATGGCGACCGCCCGACCGCGTACGACCCTTCACCGGGTGCCGACCGGCCCGGGATAGCCTCCGAGAATGGCTGCCGACCGACCCCGCGAGACCCACAAGGGCCCGGTGACCCTGCGCCGGCACCAGGTCGAGACCAGCACCACCGATCAGCGGCTGCTCGAGAGCCGCGGCCCGACCGACTGGGTGCACACGGACACGTGGCGGGTGCTGCGCATCCAGGCGGAGTTCGTCGAGGGCTTCGGCGCACTGGCCGAGCTCGGCCGGGCGGTCAGCGTCTTCGGCTCGGCGCGCACGTCGCGTGATGCACCGGAGTACGCGCTCGCGGTCGAGATCGGGCGGCTGTTCGCCGAGGCCGGCTACGCCGTCATCACCGGCGGCGGTCCCGGCGTGATGGAGGCCGCGAACCGGGGAGCGTGCGAGGCCGGCGGCGTGTCGGTGGGCCTGGGCATCGAGCTGCCCTTCGAGCAGGGCATGAACGACTGGGTCGACATCGGTGTGGACTTCCGCTACTTCTTCGCGCGCAAGACGATGTTCGTCAAGTACGCCCAGGGCTTCGTGGTGCTGCCCGGCGGTTTCGGCACGCTCGACGAGCTGTTCGAGGCCCTGGTGCTCGTGCAGACCCGCAAGGTCACGTCGTTCCCCGTGGTGCTGCTGGGCAGCGACTACTGGTCGGGCCTCGTCGACTGGCTGCGCGGCACGGTCCTGGCGCACGGCAACATCGCGTCGCGCGACCTCGACCTGTTCACCATCGTCGACGACCCGGCGGAGGCGGTGCGCATCATCATAGGTTCGGACGGTCCCGGCGGGTCGGACCGCTCTCGCGTCGAGCGCGAGGCCGCCCAGCAGGCCGCCGCCGACCGGGCCAGCGCGATGCGCAGCGGGAGCGCGGCAGACGGCCGCCGGGACGTCTGAGTGGCGGCCATCTGCGTGTTCTGCTCGTCGAGCTGGCGGATCGACCCGGCCCACCTCGAGGTCGCCGAGCAGGTGGGCAGCGAGATCGCCCGGCGCGGCCACTCGCTCGTCAGCGGTGGTGGCCGGGTGTCCTGCATGGGCGCCGTGGCCCGCGCGGCGCGCGCCGGGGGCGCGCGCACCGTCGGGGTGATCCCCGAGGTCCTGGTCGACATGGAGGTTGCCGATCACGAGTCGGACGAGCTGGTGATCACGTCGGACATGCGCAGCCGCAAGGGTGAGATGGACCGGCGCGCGGACGCGTTCGTCTGTCTCCCCGGTGGGCTGGGAACCCTCGAGGAGCTGCTGGAGATCTGGGTGGGGCGCACGCTCGGCGTGCACGTCAAGCCGATCGTCGTCGTCGACCCCGGTGCGGTCTTCGGGCCGCTGCGCGACCAGGTGCAGGCGCTGGTCGGTGCCGGCTTCGTGCGCCCCGAAGCCCGCGACGTGGTGCAGTGGGCGGACGACGCCTCGCAGGCGTTGGACCTCGTCGAGGCGGCCCTCGACGCACCTGTGCCGGCGCGTCGCTTCGTGCCGGTGGCCGAGGACCTGATGGAGTCCGAGACCTAGGCGAGGGCGCGGCGGGACACCGCCGGCGGCCGGGTGCCGCGGATCGCCGCGACGGTGTGCAGCACGCGCCGGGTCGCGGCGACCTGGTGGGCGCGGAAGACCCGCCCGCCGTGCCATGCGCACAGCGCCGTCGTCGCGAGTGTCGCCTCCAGCCGGTTGTCCTTGTCGGCGTCGAGCACCTCGCCGAGGAACTTCTTGTTCGACACGGCCACCAACACCGGCCAGCCCGTCGCCACGAGCTCGTCGAGGCGGCGGGTCACCTCCAGCGAGTGGTAGGTGTTCTTGCCGAAGTCGTGCGCCGCGTCGACGAGCAGGCCGTCGCGCCGTACACCGAGCGCCAGCGCGCGTTCGGCCAGGCCGGTCACCGTCCTGACCACGTCGGCCACCACGTCGTCGTACGCCGCCCGGTGCGGGTCGGTGCGCGGCGGCAGGCCGCCCGCATGGCTGCACACCAGGCCCGCGCCGAACTCCGCGGCCACCACCGCGAGCCCGGGGTCGTGCCCCTGCCAGGCGTCGTTGAGCAGATCGGCGCCCGCCTGGCACACCGCGCGCCCGACTGACGCGCGCCACGTGTCCACGCTGATGACCAGCCCGGGGTGCCGGTGTCGCACGGCGGCGACGAAGGCCGCCGTACGCGCGATCTCCTGCTCCTCGTCCACGTGCTCACCCGGACCGGCCTTGACGCCGCCCACGTCCACGATCGCCGCGCCCTGCCCGACCGCGTCGTCGACGGCGCGCATCGCGGCTGCGTCGTCGAGGTAGGCGCCCTGGTCGAAGAACGAGTCAGGCGTGCGGTTGACGATCGCCATCACGACGGTCTCGTCGGGCCCGAACTCCCGCCGGCCCAGGCGCAGGGCGGCGGGCGGTGTGCTCGCAGCGCTCGGTGAGTCCACGTGCGGTGCTCCTCTTCGGTGCGGGCCGGAGGGTCGTGGCACGATCCTCTCGTGTCCCTTCTCCTCGTGCTCGTGCTCCTCGGCGTGCTCGGGGCCATCGCCGTCGTCGCGGCCGGCAAGGGCGGCTCGCTGGCCGACGCCCCGCCTGACCGGGCCCCGGCCGAGCTGCTGCCCGACGGCGAGGTGTCCCGGGCCGACGTCGCCCGGCTGCGATTCTCCCTGGCCTTCCGCGGATACCGCATGGACGAGGTGGACGAGACCATCGACCGGTTGGCTGCAGAGATCGGCGACCGTGACGAGCGCATCGCCCGGCTCGAGGGCCGTGAGCAGGTCGACGACCAGGCCGGCGCGCGCGACAGCGCCCGCGGCGAGGCCTGAGCCGGTGGCGGAGCTGGTCGTCACCCACGATGTCGATGCACCCGCCCAGCAGGTGTGGGACGCGCTGGTCGACTGGGACGCCCACCACCGTTGGATGCTCGCGACCCGGGCCCGCGGCGGGCACGGCGTGGGCAGCTCGATCGAGGCCTTCACCGGCCTCGGCCCTCTGGGCTTCCTCGACACCATGACGATCGTGGTGTGGGAGCCGCCGCACCGTGCCGTGGTGCGCCACACCGGCACGGTCGTCCGCGGCAGCGGGGCGTTCGAGGTACGCGAGCTCGGGCCGGGGCGCAGCCGCGTCGTCTGGTCGGAGTGGGTCGAGCTGCCGTTCGGGGTCCTGGGCCGGGTCGGCTGGCCGCTCGCGCGCGTGGCGGTCCGGGCGGCGTTGGCGTTCTCGCTGCGGCGCCTCGGGCGGTACGTCGAGCGCCAGCGGTGACACCTGCCGGCACGGTGACCGGGGCGGACGGCCTGGCGCGCTGCCCGTGGGGCCTCTCGACGCCCGACTACGTCGCCTACCACGACGAGGAGTGGGGACGGCCGCTGCACGGCGACGTCGCGCTGTTCGAGCGGCTGACCCTCGAGGCGTTCCAGTCGGGCCTGTCGTGGATCACGATCCTGCGCAAGCGCCCGGCGTTCCGCGCGGCCTTCGCCGGCTTCGACCCGGCGGTGGTCGCGCAGTACGACGACGGCGACGTCGCGCGGCTGCTCGCCGACGCGGCCATCGTGCGCAACCGTGCGAAGGTCCTGGCGACCATCGCGAACGCCCGCGCGGTGATGGCGCTCGGGGAGCCGCTCGACCAGCTGCTCTGGTCCTTCGCGCCGTCGCCCCGTCGTCCGGCTCCTCGCACGGTCGGCGACGTACCCGCCTTCAGCGACGAGTCGACCGTGATGGCCAAAGCATTGAAGAAACGGGGATTCCGCTTCCTCGGGCCCACCACGGCCTACGCACTCATGCAGGCCACCGGCATGGTCGACGACCACCTCGCCGGCTGCGACTTCCGCGGTCGCGGCGCCTGAGCCCGGCCGGGACCGGTCAGCGACCGGTGAACGTCGGTCGCCGCTTGGCCAGGAAGGCCGCCACGGCATTGCGGTGGTCCTCGGTCGAGCCGGTCAGGTGCATCATCTGGCTCTCGAGGTCCAGCGACTCCTCCAGGCCGTGGCCCGAGGAGAACGCGATCGAGCGGCGGATCGCGCCGTACGCGACGGTGGGTCCCGCGGCGAGTCGTACGGCGAGTGCCCGTGCCGTCTCGGCGACGGCGTCCGCCGCCACCACCTCGGTGGCCAGTCCCAGCCGCAGGGCCTCGTCGGCCGGGACGGTCGAGGGCCGCATCAGGAGCTCCTTGGCCTTCGCGACGCCGACGAGGCGGGGCAGCGTCCACGAGGCGCCGCTGTCGGCGGCCAGCCCCACGGCGGCGAACGCCATGGTGAAACCGGCGGTGTCGGCCACGATGCGGAAGTCGCACGCTAACGCGAAGGCCGCCCCCGCGCCTGCGGCGATGCCGTTCACGGCGGCGACGACCGGCTTGGGCATGGTCGCGAGCAAGGTCACGATCGGGCTGTAGTGCTCCGGAACGGTCCGCCACACGTCCTGGAGGTGGCCCTGCAGGTTCTGCGCGTGCTCCGCGAGGTCCTGGCCGGCACAGAAGGCCCGCCCGCTGCCCGTCAGCAGGACCGCCCGCACGTCCGGGTCCTGCGCTGCGGCGGCGAGGGTATCGCGCAACGCCGTCTTGAGCTCGTCGTCCAGCGCGTTCATGGCGTCGGGGCGGTTCAGGGTCACCGTCGCGACGCCGTCGCGCAGCTCGTAGCGCACGGTGTCGGAGCCGGTGGGCGTAGTCGTCACGGGGCGGGCACTCCATCGGTCGCGGGGACACCGCCGTCGCCGGACAGGCAGTGGTCGACGTAGCGGACGGCCGCCGGCAGCAGCCGGCCGCTCTGCGTGTCGAAGAAGTCGGCGGCGCGGTCGCCGGCCCAGCCCTCGGGCAGCAGCTGGCGCGGCAGGCCGGGGTCGAGGAAGAGGAACTTGCGCCACTCGTGCACGAGGCGCGAGCGGGCCGCGAAGGCCTGCTCGTCGACGTCGGCACCGTCCTCGGCGCCCGCCACCAGCGCCTCGGCGTCGGTGAGCCAACGCAGGTAGGCGCGGGAGAGGCCTTCGATGTCCCAGGCGCGGCGCACCAGGCCGAGCGAGTCGCCGTCGTGGCGCGCCACGAAGCGCTCCGCGTGGACCGACTCGGTCTCCAGCAGCAGGTCGACCTCCTCCGACCAGCGGGGGCCGATCCAGGTCGCGTCGTCGAGCGGGGCGAAGCCCAGGAAGGTCAGCCCGGCGCGCAGCCGGTCACGCCGGCCGCGCTCACCGGGCAGGCGGGTGACCAGCAGCTGCCAGTCGCCGTCCCACTCGCCGAGCTGGGTGCGGTAGATGCGCGCTGCGGCGTCGTCCAGGCGGCGTACCGCCCGGGTGGTGAGCGCGTAGCCCGGCCCCTCGGCGAGACGCACCGGCTCCAGCCAGCCCTGGCGCACCATGCGGGAGACCGCGGTACGCACCGCCGGGGCCGCCACCCCGAGCGGGGCGAGCAGCCGGACCAGGGAGGCCACCGGCGCCTCACCGCCCCGGGCGCGAAGGTGGTCGCCGTAGAGGTCGAACAGCGCGGACCGGGCGTTCACGACAGGCAGTCTCCATCGGCCGGGGCGCCGCACGTTTCGCGGGGCGGACGTTTCGCGGGATACTGCCCTCAACACGCGCGCCGTGTCGATGCCTCCGCAGGGTCATGCCCGCGGTTCGACGCCGCGTCCGATCGGAAGGAGCGAGCATGGCGGCCATGAAGCCGCGGACGGGCGACGGTCCGCTCGAAGTCACCAAGGAGGGGCGCGGCATCGTGATGCGGGTCCCGCTCGAGGGTGGCGGGCGCCTCGTCGTCGAGCTGTCGGCCGACGAGGCCAACGCGCTCGGAGATGCACTCAAGACCGCTGCCGGCTAGGCCGCGGGCACCACTTACGCGACCGGCCCCGGACCGCAGCCACCGCTGCAGACCGGGGCCGCCGCCGTGTCCGGGTGGCCCGGAGCG
Source organism: Actinomycetota bacterium (assembly GCA_030841035.1). GTDB lineage: Bacteria > Actinomycetota > Actinomycetes > JACCUZ01 > JACCUZ01 > BP-173. The sequence goes on along the minus strand of JAVEDI010000010.1, from coordinate 8,959 downwards.
CAGCTGGAGACCGGAGAGGAAACCCCGATGGGCCTGACCGAGGTGCGTCTGGTCGCCGACCCGCTGGTCGACGCCGACGCCGACGTCCTCGCCGTGGGTGTCCGCCCGGGCGAACAGGGGCCGGTGACCGCGCCGACAGCCGCCGCGCTCGCGGACCGGCTCGGGGTCTCCCTCGACCGCGCGCTCGCCCGGGCGTCCGCGTCGGGCGAGGCCGCCGAGATCGTCGACCTGCCCCTGTCCACGGACGGTCCCGTCGAGCGGCTGCTGCTCGTCGGTCTCGGCGACGGGGGACCGCTCGCCGTACGCCGCGCCGGCGCCGCCCTGGCCCGCGCGGCACGACGCGGTCGCCGGCTGGCCACCGACACCGCCGCCGGTCTCGATCCCGACGGGCTGCGCGCCCACGTCGAGGGGTTCCTGCTGGCGACCTACCGCTTCAGCCGGGCCTCGCAGGACAAGCCCGCCAGTCTGGGCACCGTCGACCTGCACCGCCACGGGGCTGCGCCCGAGCGTGACGCACTGCACCGTGCCACGGTGACGGCGCGCGCGGTCCACCTGGCGCGCGACCTGGCCAACACGCCGTCGAACGAGAAGTGGCCGGCGTGGCTGGCTCAGCGCGCCACGGAGCTGGCCCGCAGCAGCGGTCTGGAGGTCGCCGTCCGTGACGAGAAGGCGTTGGCCCAGGAGGGTTTCGGCGGTCTCGTCGGTGTCGGGTCGGGCTCGCACCGGCCGCCCCGGCTGATCGAGCTGCGCTACCGCCCGACCCGTACGTCGCGTCGTGCGCCGCACATCGTGCTGGTCGGCAAGGGCATCACCTTCGACTCCGGCGGCCTGTCGCTCAAGCCGCGCGAGGCGATGGTCCCGATGAAGACCGACATGGCCGCCGGCGGCGCCGTGATGGCGGTCATGAGCGCCCTGCGCGACGCGGGGGTGCGGGTGCCGGTCACGGCGCTGGTGGCCGCGGCGGAGAACATGCCGGGCGCGTCGGCGATGCGCCCGGGTGACGTGCTCCGGCACTACGGCGGGCGGACCGTGGAGGTCTTCAACACCGACGCCGAGGGCCGGCTGGTGCTTGCCGACGCGCTCGCCTACGCCGACGCCCGGCTGGAGCCGGACGTGCTCGTCGACCTGGCCACGCTGACCGGTGCGGCCTCGATGGGCCTCGGTCGTCGGCACGCGGCCCTCTACACCGCCGACGAGGAGCTCGCCGGCGCGTTCGAGGCGGCCGGGCAGGCCAGCGGGGAGCGGGTGTGGCGGATGCCCCTGGTCGAGGACTACCGCGAGGCGCTGGTCTCCGAGGTGGCCGACCTGTCCAACATCTCGCGCGACCCGAGCATCTCCGGCGGGTCGATCACGGCGGCGCTGTTCCTGCGCGAGTTCGTCGGGGCGCGGCGCTGGGTGCATCTCGACATCGCCGGGCCGGCGCGCGCCGAGCGCGACGAGCACGAGGTCACCAAGGGGGGCACCGGCTACGGAGCCCGCCTGCTGCTGCGCTGGCTGGAGGCGGTCAGTCGGCTCGCTTGACGGCGGCCAGCAGCCCGTCACCGGCGGCGAGCAGGGCGCTCACCAGCCGCTCGTCACCGCGGACCAGTCGACCCAGCTCGCGGATCGCCGTGGTCTGCTCGTCGCGCTGGGTGGCATCGGCGACCCGGCCGTGCCACAGCGCGTTGTCGAAGACGACCACACCACCGGGCTTGAGCAGGCGCAGCGCCTGCTCGAGGTAGCCGGCGTACTCCTGCTTGTCGGCGTCGCAGAAGACCAGGTCGTAGGCCGCGTCGGTCAGCCGCGGCAGCACGTCGAGGGCGCGTCCGGAGATCAGCCGCACCCGGTTGGCCGCGACACCGGCCTCGGTGAGCGTCTCGCGGGCGGCGCGGTGGTGCTCGGGCTCCACGTCGATGGTGGTCAGGACGCCGTCCGGGCGCATGCCGCGCAGCAGGTAGACCGAGCCCACGCCTGCGCCCGTGCCGACCTCGACGACGGCACGCGCCCCCACCGACGCGGCGAGCAGCCGCAGCGCGGACCCCGCGCCGGGCAGGACGGGGACGCAGCCCAGCTCCTCGCCCTTGGCGCGGGCCGTGGTCAGCACCTCGTCCTCGGCGATGAAGTCCTCGGCGTAGTCCCAACTGGCCTGCAGGTTCCCGCTGATGGCTGCCTCCGGTGGTCCAGTACGGCCATGACGGCGCATCACGCCGCTGGGTCGATCGAGCCTATCGGCTCCGTCGGGCCACCGGACCGTCGCCGCGACCGGGAGGGGCGGCGGGTCGAGGGTCGCCCCGGAACCCGGGGGGCGCCGGCCTCGTTGTGGGGGAACACCGCGCACGAAGCCCGGGTTGGGCAGAGAAAGGAAGTCAAGGCACCATGGGTGCTGTCGCTGTTCTCGACCTCACCGGTCCACGACCCCGAGGAGGTGCCGCGGTGCCGGACCCGACGCCGGGGCGCACCGAGCCGGCCGCGGCCCTGGACTGGACACCGCCCAGCTGGGACGAGGTCGTCCGCACGCACTCGGGCCGGGTCTACCGGCTGGCCTATCGCCTGACCGGCAACCCCTACGACGCCGAGGACCTCACCCAGGACGTCTTCGTGCGCGTCTTCCGGTCGCTGTCGACCTACACGCCAGGCACGTTCGAGGGCTGGCTGCACCGCATCACGACCAACCTGTTCCTCGACCAGGTCCGCCGCAAGCAGCGCATCCGCTTCGACGCGCTCGCCGAGGACGCCGGCGACCGGCTGGCGGGCCGCGAGCCGACGCCGGCCCAGGCCTTCGACGACCGCACCCTGGACGGCGACGTGCAGGCAGCCCTGGACGCGCTCGCTCCGGACTTCCGGGCCGCTGTGGTCCTGTGCGACATCGAGGGCCTGTCCTACGAGGAGATCGCGGCCACGCTCGGCATCAAGCTGGGCACCGTGCGCAGCCGCATCCACCGCGGCCGCGCGCAGCTGCGCGCGGCCCTGGAGCACCGCGCCCCCCGCCGGCCCGTGGCCCAGGACCAGCCGGGGCATCCCGGCCCGACCGGGGAGGTCACGCCGTGAGCCACCTCGGCCCGCGCGTCTCGGCACTGGTCGACGGCCAGCTCGGTCACGAGGCCCGTGACCGCGCCCTCGCCCATGTGGCGCACTGCCCGACCTGCCGGGAGGCGCTCGACGCGGAACGGGCCGTCAAGGCGCTGCTGAGCGGGACCGCCACGCCGGCCCCGTCGGCCGCGCTGCTCGGCGCCCTCACCCAGCTCGGTGAGCCCGGCGACCCGGTGGCCCCCCGCGCCCGTGCGATGCCCCTCGGTCCCGTGGTCCCCACCCTCCCTCCGCCCGGCCGTGGGCCCTTCGCGCGCCGCCGGGACAGCCGTCGGCCCTCGGCCGGCCGTGCCACCCGCGCCACCCGGACCCGCGTCGCCACGGCCGGTGCCCTCTCGGTCGCGGCCCTCCTGCTCGGGACGGCCTTCGTCGCCGGCGGCGAAGCCGCCGAGCCCGGGGTCCCCGTCGTGCCGCCGGCCGCCGAGCTGTCGGTCGAGCACGCGGCCACCACCGGCGGCCTGCCGCTCGGCGACCCGGCGTTCACCGCCGTGACCGCATCCTTCGGCGGCCTGACGGTGCCGGGGGCCTCGGGCCGGTGAGACGGCTCGTCGCGACCGGCGGGCACCTCGCCATCCTCGGACCCCTGGCGCTCGCCGGCCTGGTGCTGCTGCCCGGTTCGGCCCCCACGCTGCTGCGCGAGCTCCCCGCCGCCGCACCCGGGGCCGGTGCCCCCCAGGCCGACCCCAGCGCCGTGCGCCTGCTGGAGAAGGCCTCCGAGGCGCCGCGGTACGTCACCTACCGGGGGGTGCAGTTCGTCTCGGCCTGGACCGCGCAAGGGTCGACCGGGCTGGTCGCGGACGTGACCCACGAGCCCGGCCAGGGAACGACGGTCAGCACCCGCGGCACACCGACGGCCCCGGCGGGGACGACGTACCTGAAGTCCGACGTCGCCGAGCCGTCGCTGCTGAGCGGCAGCACCACCACCCTGAGCATGCTGGGCGAGCACTACGACATCGGGCTCGGCGAGCTGAGCGCCGTCGCCGGTCGGACCGCCGACGTCGTGGTCGTCACCCGGCCGGGAGCCAGGCGCCCTGCCGCCCAGTTCTGGATCGACCGCGCCACCGGGCTCATGCTGCGTCGCGAGGTCTACGACGAGCGTGGCCGCGTGACCAGGGCGAGCGCCTTCGTCGAGGTGGCCGTGGGGGCCGCGGCCGTCACCGCGGACAAGGGTCGCAACTACGGGCAGCGGGAGTACGCCGACCGTGCTCACTGGTCGCGGCCCGACGCCTGGCCCGACTCGCTGGACGCCGCAACCCTGACGCAGCTGCGCCACCGGGGCTGGAACTGTCCCGAGTGGCTGGACACCAGCCTCCAGCTGGTGGACGCGCGCCGCGGGGCCGGCGACTACGACGACATCGTGCACCTGTCCTACAGCGACGGGCTCGCCTCCGTGTCGGTGTTCGAGCAGCGCGGTCGGCTGGAGTCCTCGCACCTGGTGGGCTACCGGCTGGCCTCGGTGCGCGGACGCGACGTCTACGTCCGCGACGGCGTACCGCAACGGCTGGTCTGGTCGGCGGACGGCACCGTCTTCACGGTGGTGGCCGACGCGTCGGCGCGTACTGTCGGGGACGTCGTGGCAGCCCTGCCGCGCCCGCCGGGGGGCCGCGGCACCTGGCACCGGCTGGGCCGGGGGCTCGACCGGGTCGCGTCGTGGTTCAACCCGTTCGGCTGAGGGCAGCAGCACGCACGCAGGACGCACCAGTGAGCAGGGACGGAGGCGCATGACCGATCAGCCCCAGGACGACGCCCGGCCGCCGGAGGAGACGCCCTGGTGGTCGCGTCCGTCCGGCGACACGTGGGACACCCCCGCGTTCGGCGCCGGCTCCGGCGCTGCGGCACCGGCGCCCAGCTGGGGCGAGGCAGCGCCGAGCGAGGCCACGACCGAGCACCACGATCTCTGGGCGCCCCCGGACGAGGACGGTGACACCATCGGGGGCGGGCCACGCCCGCGGGGACCGCGCTCGCGGGTCGCCGCGGTGCTCGCCGGGCTGGTCGTGCTGGTCCTGCTCGCGGGGGCGGCCGGCGGGGTGGCGGGCTACCTGCTCGCCCGCCACGCCGACAGGTCGGTGACCATCGACGGCGCGGATCTCGGAGCGGCACCCGCACGCTCGGTGCAGCGTCCCGAGGGCAGCATCGCGTCCGTCGCCGCGGCGGTGCTGCCCAGCGTCGTGCAGATCAAGGTCTCGACGGCCCAGGGCGAGGCCACCGGCTCCGGGTTCGTCCTGGACGAGAAGGGCCTGATCGTCACCAACAACCACGTGGTCTCCGGCGCCCAGGGGGGCGTCGACGTCTCGTTCGCCAGTGGCAAGACCACGACGGCGACGGTGGTCGGCAGGTCACCGAGCTACGACCTGGCCGTGCTGCGTGTCCGCGCGTCGAACCTCGTCGCGCTGCCGCTCGGCAACTCCGACAGCGTCGTCGTGGGCGACCCCGTGATCGCGATCGGGTCGCCGCTCGGGCTCTCGGGCACCGTCACCACCGGCATCATCAGCGCCAAGAACCGGCCGGTGACCGCCGGTGAGCGGGCCGAGGGCGACAGCTCCTACATCAACGCCGTGCAGACCGACGCGGCCATCAACCCGGGCAACTCCGGCGGCCCGCTGGTCGACCTCGACGGCGAGGTCATCGGCGTCAACTCGGCGATCGCCACGGTCGGCAGCGTCCTCGGCGGCGAGAGCGGCAACATCGGGGTCGGCTTCGCGATACCGATCAACCAGGCCCGACGTACGGTCGAGCAGCTGATCAACAACGGCGAGGCGCAGTTCCCGATCATCGGCGCGAGCCTCGACGGCTCCTTCGACGGCCCCGGCGCGCGCATCGCGGCCAAGGCGGCCGACGACGGAACCCCACCGCTGGTCGCCGGCGGGCCGGCGGACCGGGCTGGCCTGCGGCCGGGCGACGTGATCACGGCCATCGACGGCGCGAACGTCGCGGGCAGTGCCGAGCTGATCGTCGCTATCCGCAGCCACCGGCCCGGTGACACGGTTACCCTGACAGTCAGACGCAGCGGTCACGACCGGACCTTCCGCGTCACTCTGGGAGCGACGAAGGGCTAGCGCGTGCTGGACATCGGTGCTGGCGAGCTGCTCGCCCTCGCGGTGGTGGCGCTGGTGGTGCTCGGGCCCGACAAGCTGCCCGGCTACGCCGCCGACGCGGCGCGGTTCGTCCGCCAGGTCCGCCGGATGGCCAACGAGGCGCGCGAGGAGGTCACCCAGGGGCTCGGGCCGGAGCTCGACGGGCTCGCACTGCGCGACATCAACCCGCGGGCGCTGGTCCGCAAGCACGTCCTCGACGGCCTCGATCTCAACCTCGACGACGACACACCGGCCCGGGCCAACGGCACGGGCACCGCGCCCTCCCGTGACGCGTCCGGCGAGCGCCCGCGGCCCGCGCCGTACGACCCCGAGACGACCTGAGCGCGCTGCGCCTCCGCTGACCCGGGGTCAGCGGCCCGCTGGGGTCAGCCCCAGCGACCGGCCCACCAGGCCGCGCGCCCGGACGCCGAGCCGCTCGGCCACCGCTTCCAGTGCCTGTGCGGCCGGGGCAGCGGGGTCGTCGAGCACCAGCGGGCGGCCCGAGTCGCCGCCCTCGCGCAACCGCAGGTCGATCGGTATCTGACCCAGCAGGGAGACCGGCGCGCCGACCGCGAGGGCGAGGCCGTCGGCGACCCGCTGACCGCCGCCGCTGCCGAAGACCTCGACCCGCTCGTCGCAGTGCGGGCACGGCAGCCACGACATGTTCTCGATCACGCCGGCGATCTGCTGGTGGGTCTGCAGGGCGATGGTGCCGGCGCGCTCGGCGACCTCGGCCGCCGCCTGCTGCGGCGTGGTGACGACCAGCAGCTCGGCCGGGGGCACCAGCTGGGCCACCGAGATCGCGATGTCCCCGGTGCCCGGCGGCAGGTCCAGGAGCAGCACGTCGAGGTCGCCCCAGTAGACGTCGGCGAGGAACTGCTGCAGCGCCCGGTGCAGCATCGGGCCTCGCCAGACGACCGGCGCGTTGTTGGCCACGAACATGCCGATGGAGATGACCTTCACCCCGTGGGCGGACGGCGGCATGATCATGTCCTCGACCTGCGTCGGGCGCCCGGACACCCCGAGCATCCGGGGCACCGAGTGCCCGTAGATGTCCGCGTCGACCACCCCGACCTGCAGACCACGCCTGGCCATCGCGGCGGCCAGGTTGACGGTCACCGACGACTTGCCGACGCCGCCCTTGCCCGACGCCACCGCGTAGACCCGGGTGAGCGACGAGGGCTTCGCGAACGGGATCTCCCGCTCGGCCGTGCCCGAGTCGGAGCGCAGGCGCGACTGCAGCTGCTGACGCTGCTCGGCCGACATGACGTCCAGGATCACCTCCACCCCGGTGACGCCCTCGACGGCGGAGACCGCGGCCGTCACCTCGCGGGTGATGGTGTCGCGCATCGGACAGCCCGCGACGGTCAGGTAGACCGTCACTGCCACGTGCCCGCTGGGCCCGGTCTCCACCGACTTCACCATGCCGAGCTCGGTGATCGGCCGGTGGATCTCCGGGTCGTTCACGGTGGCCAGCGCGGCCTGGATCTGCTCGTTCGTGGGCTGGGTGGGCATGAGACGATGCTACGTCGCGCCGCGTGAGACGTGACCGGCAGCCAGGAGCGCATCCGCCCGGGGGACCACCCCCGTACCATCGCAGGATGACCGCCGCTCGTCTCAGCGAGGACCAGCTGACCGCCTGGCGCTGCTTCCTGCAGGCGCACGCCGTCGTCATCCGACGGCTCGAGGCCGACCTGCTCTCCGAGCACCAGCTGCCGCTGGCCTCCTACGACGTGCTGGTCCAGCTCGTGGAGGCACCCGAGCGCCGGCTGCGGATGACCGAGCTGGCCCAGCGGGTGCTCATCTCGCGCAGCGGGCTGACCCGGCTGGTCGACCGGTTGGAGCGCGAGGGCCTCGTGCGCCGCGAGGCCTGCGACGACGACGCCCGTGGTCTCTTCGCGGTGCTCACCGACCTCGGCTACGAACGGCTGCGGCGCGCGTCGTCCACCCACCTGCGCGGGGTCGAGAGGTACGCCGTGGGCCGGCTCGACGGCGCGCAGGTCCAGGCGCTCGGGGAGGTCTGCGCGGCCATCCTCGGTTCCGACCTGCCGAGGCAGGCCCGCACGCCGGCAGCACGGTTCACTCCCGAGGGCTGACCCGCCCGACCTCGTCCTCGGCGGCAGCCGAGCGCCGGTCCTGCAGCTCCTCGAGCAGCTGGCGCAGCTCGGAGCGCAGGAAGTCACGCGTGGCGACGTCGCCGACGGCGATGCGCAGCGCGGCCAGCTCGCGCGTGAGGTAGTCGGTGTCGGCGATGTTGCGCTCCGCGCGACCCCGGTCCTGCTCGTACTGCACGCGGTCGCGGTCGGCCTGGCGGTTCTGCGCGAGCAGGATCAGCGGCGCGGCATACGAGGCCTGGAGGCTGAGCATCAAGGTGAGGAAGATGAACGCGTAGGGGTCGAAGCGGTACTCCTTCGGCCCGAGGACGTTCCAGCCGATCCACGCGAGGACGAACACCGTCATGGCGATGAGGAAGTTCGCCGTGCCCATGAACCTGGCGAACTGCTCGCTCCAGACCCCGAAGGTCTCTTGGGAGACGGTCGGCCGCGGCAGCAACGCGCGCCGCGTCTCGCGAGGCTGGTCGAGGCGGCCGCTGCTGGCGCGGGCGCTGGTGCGTTCAGCCATGGGTCACCTCGCGTCGCTCTTCGCGCCAGTCGTCGGGCAGGATGTGGTCGAGCACGTCGTCGACCGTGACGGCGCCGATCAGCCGGCCGTCGTCGTCGACGATAGGCACGCCGACGAGGTTGTAGGTCGCCAGGATGCGGGTGACCTGGCCGAGCGGCGCCTCCGGGCCGAGCGGCTCGATCTCCTTGTCGAGAATG